>NVUQ01000088.1 GCA_002401955.1 Flavobacteriales bacterium
TCCGCACACCAAATTCTTGAATGCCGTCTTCCTTCCAAAAACCTTTATAGTGTGTAGGATAATTGTTTTTACCAATGAAAAAAAATGAAAAAGATTATTATGAATGAGATTGCTTCCCGCTTTTGCTTTCGCAAAACACTCGCAATGACGTAGTACTGAGAATAACAAAACACCACTCTTAATCTCCCCTCAAGGGGAGAATAGTTACTGTATTAAACTCATCAAAACAATCCTGTATTAATTTCTATCATAGGAAGGTACATGGCTATAATAATAAAACCTACTACCACACTTATAAAAACGATAATAAAAGGTTCTAAGAGCTTTCCAAAAACTTCTGATTTATGATCTAATTCTTTAGAATACTGTTCATCTAAGCTCTGAAAAATAACATCGAGTTTATTTACTTCTTCTGCTACTTTAATTAATGCTGTCATCTTTTTAGGAAAGATAGGAAAAGCTCTCATGCTCTCATTCAATAACTTTCCTTCCATAATATCTTTCTCAACTACTTTTAACGCAGTTTGTATTGGATAGTAATCTATCATCTTATTTACAAGACTTATTGAGTTTAGTAAGGGGTTTTTAGCACTAATTAATAAATTCATAGAATGGCAAAAGCGGGTTAAATAAATCTTTTGAGCCATATCTCCCACTACAGGTATTTTTAAAATAACAGTAGCCGTTACTTTCCTAAACCATTCCTTTTTTCTATTCATATAAATCAATAGAAATACTCCAATAAAAAACAATAAAAAGAGGAAGAAATAATCACTTACTGTATCAGAAGCATCAACAACAAACTGTGTAAGAGCTGGTAGTTTTTTGTTAAAACTGGTTAGTATCCCTTCGAACATTGGCACTAAAAATTTCAAGAGAAAAATAACCATTCCGAACGATGCTACAAGTAAAAAGATAGGGTAAGACAATGCACTGGTAATCTTTCTTTTTTGTTCTACTTTTCGTTTAAAAAAACCTGCTAAATCGGTTAACACTACATCTATTCTTGAGGTCTCCTCTCCTACTTTTAACGAGTAATATTCATACTCTGTAAACTTTTCTGTTTTTTTTATTGCTTCTGAAAAACTTAATCCATTAATAATGTCATTTTTAATGCCTTCCAATAACATTCTATCTTTATCCTTTTCTGTTTCATCAACAATAAGTTCTAGGGCTGTTTTTATATCTGTTCCGGCAGATAATAACAGGCTAATTTCAGCATAAAACTGTTCTTTCTTCTTGTCTGGAAAATTCTTATTGAAACTAATATCCTGACTTAAAATAGTTGCAAAGCTCTGTTTATCGTCAGCCTTTTTCTTTTTTGTTTTTGGCTGCTCTTGATATTTCTTTTTAATATCTATTCCCATCTTCTTTTTCTATCTGAATAATTGCTCCATAATATTTGTACAGAGAGATTTGCTTATCATCTTTAACTGTTAAAACCATGTAATCAATTAAAGACTCTTTATTTACATCAAAACTATTTATTTCTACATCATTTACTTTAAAGAAAAAAGTATCGGTTCGTTCGTTTAATGTTCTTACAATAAAATCATCATCAAAAGAGTAATTTATCTTTCTATCAATCATTTCTATTTCAATGCTTCTACTACCTTTTTTGATCACTTTTTTTGCTGTTTCAAACTCTCTATTTAACACTTCTGATAATTCGAAATAACTTCTTATTTCTGTTTTAATAGCAGAGAATTTAAAAAACTGTTTATGAGAAAAAACATAACCTGAATAAACAGCACTTATTATTATTCCAGATAAGAAAATGGAAATCATAAGTTCTAATAATGAATATGCCTTTAACTTCATACTTCTTTTAAGGTTATAATTTCTTTACTAATATATAAAATCTCTTCATTTTTTAACGCTTTTATAAGTAGCACTCTTAACTGTTCACTTCTATTGTAATCTAAAATTGTTTTTTCTATTAACAAACCTTTTACCTCTATTGTTTCATCAATAAATCGTTCATTTTTAAGCGTCTCATTCCGCATTGATTTTACCAAAATATAAGCATCTTGTTTTTCTTTGGATATACCTGTTTTTGTAACATTAGCTATTACCATAGATGATAAACTAAACACAATCACAACAATAACCATCGAAACCATAGATTCGATGATTGAAAAGGCTTTTATCTTATCACTTAGTTTAACCATTTAATAATACGCTGGTTTTTTATTGTTTCGGTTAAGGGCACACCTACAAAATTTTCTGAAAGTTCATCTCTATTTATCACAGCATCCATTAAATGATTTTCATAAACTGATGATGGTGTTTTTAGAATTAACTTTTTACAAAAAACTCCTCCTATAATCCCTCCTTTAAGTTCTAATAGTTCTGATGAATAAACCTGTCCCGTAATTTCAGTTTCTTTACCAATTGAAACAATCGCTTGATTTTTTCTGTCAAAATTTTCGTTGTGTAAAAAAACTGATCCTTTTACAAGCACTTTTTCTCCAACAATTAACTTACGAGCAATTGTTGAGCTTCCTTGTCCTATTAATGCAATAACACTTGGGTAATGTAATTGACAATTATCTTCTATTATCACAGAATCTTGTGCGAATATTTGCATCGTTCCTTTTACGCCTTTTTGAATTACAATTCCTTTAGAATAAAGAATTGCATTGGTAATAATAGCTGATTTATTAACCACTATTTGTTTGTCTGATTTAATGATAATGTTTCCTTCTATTACCTTTTTTGAAAGATTTATTGTTAATGGTGAATACAACACCAGTGTTTTATTTTGGAAAGAATTTATGATAGAATCTTGATCCAAAAACAACTCATAATCCATCAAACTATCATTTATAGACTCTTTTGGAAAGAAATTTTTTAAATTTTCATTAATCAGTTCTTTATTAATTGGAGGTAATGTTTTATTGCTATTATATTTTGTTCCATTAATTAATTTGTTTCCTACAAAGCTTTTTCCTTCTATATAGGCTCTTTTAACTCCTGCTTTTGGTAAATAGCAATTTCCTGTAATTTGAGTTCTTCCTGTTAGCGATAGCGGTTTGTTTTGATCAGCTAAATACAAAGCAATTTCTTCTCCTTCATTAATGTTAGCTCCAATTAAAGCAGATTTAGAAGCAGATTTATTTCTCCATTTTGCTTCTGAAGAAAGGATATAAAATGCTCCCCAATATTTTTTTTCGATAGATACTTTATGCTCTTCATCATTAAAAAGATCAACTTCAATTTTAGAATTAATAGGAATTTCTTGATGAAATGATAATCCGTAATTTATACCTGAACTGGTATCTCTATACAATTGTTCTTGTTTGAGCGTTTGTATAACATAGGCACTGTTGTAATAATTAACAAGAATAAAAGAGGAACTAATTAATGCGATTACAATAATTAAAAACATAGCATATAATAATGCCCCAGCCTTAATCATCTTTTTGTTTTTTCTGCTTTTTAGTTTTCTTTTTCTTAGACTTTTTTTGCTCTTTCTTTTCTACTGATTCTTTTATTTCTTTCGAATCATCATTCTTTTTCCAGAAAGGTTTTTTCTTTTTTTCTAATTTACTATCTGGTTTTGACTCTTTCTTTTTTACAATTTCTTTTTCATCCTCTTTTTTCGAGATATCTTTTTCTTTCTTTTCTTTTTCTTTCTTTTCTTTTTCTTCTATAACTTTCTCTTCTCTAACTACTTCCTTTCCTTTTTTATATGTTTGTTTACTGTAAACTGTATCAGACTTATAGGTGATTTTCTTCCCGTGTAAACGCCCTTTTTTATAATTTCCTTTCTCAATTAATTTTTGATTCTCGAACTTTTGATATCCTCCATTGAGTTTGTTTTTCGAAAAATTACCCTTCTCAATTAGTTGTCCGTTATAATAGGCGTAATATTTTCCATTCTTATACCCTTTTATCCAAGTATTGGAATAAACTAATTTCCCTTTATTATTCCATTTTTTCCATTTACCATGTTTAACACCTTTTTTAAAATTTCCTTTAGTGATTAAGTCTCCGGTCCTAGTGATTACTTGGTATTCTCCATCTAACAGCTTTCCTTTATAATCTCCTTGGTTGCTTTTAATGGAATTATTGTGATACCAATAATAATCTGTTGCAGTATTCAAATTTGGCTTTTCATTAGCTAATAAGACATTCGCTTTAACTGAAGAATCATTAAAATGGATATTAATTTCTCTATGGGTAATCTCTTCAATCTTCTGTCCCCAGCCTTTTGTGATGGACAATGTCAATAAAATTATAATGATTATATTTTTCATATCTTAAAATTATCTCTGGCATTGCCAGTTATTTTGTTATTGTTTTACTTTCTTTTTGAAAACGTACCTCCACTGTACTTTTCGCTATTGATACAATTGTTACATCGTTAACAATGTCTTTTTCTTTTATCAGAAATTCTTTTCCATTAACATTCAAAATCCCAACTCTTCTATCTGAATTATTATTCTTTATCATTCCTTTAAAACTAATGGCTGGCCATGGTTTTTCTGCTTTTGGCATCTTAGCTCTATTATTACCTTTAGGTTTTGTTCCTTGTGAAGAAGAAATAGTTTTTTTAGTTCTTATTTTCTTGCCTAAAAAAGGATCTCTATAATCGGCAACTATTAAAAAGGTATCTTTTTTAATTTCATCAATATTTACCTCTTGTTTAATCTCTTCTTTAGCATAATTAGGCGTGCCAAAAAAAGAACCAAACAATTGATAGAATACAAAACCCCACACCAGAAGAACTAGTGGAAGCATCATATATAATGTTTTTTTCTTTTTCATTATTGTATTCTTGCTTTCCTTAAATTAGTCATGTAAGCTACATTTCCAGCTGCATCCTCCGTTTCAACTTTCCAAAAATGATCAACACCTATTGAGTCTACATATTGTGTTGTTCCTGAGGTAATTGGTTTAGGAAACCCTGCGATTATTGTTGTTCCAGAATCTGAATAAAAATAAATCTTATCGGTTAAAGCTGTAGGTGTTCCTCCCCCTGTATTTGCATCTTGTGTCCAAGTGTAGGTATTAAGGGTGTCAAACAATAAATCATTATGATTGGGTAAATTTAAAATAGCAATACCTGGAGTTGTTGTATCTATTGTTAAAGATCTTGGAGGGTTTTCAAAAGGGGTTGACGTTAAAGTTGTATTGTTAAAACCACTCACAGCCCAAACATAAATTCCTTCTGGTAACACCTCAGTATAAGTTGTAGCTGTCATAGAGGCTGGAGTTGAATATTGAGTTCCCCAAGCCCCATCATGAATTTCAATATTATAAACATCAGCACCTGTTATTGATTGCCATGTGAATGTTATCGAATCAGAATTGGTTATTTCATTATCTAATGGCAATGATAATGGCACATGAATATTACTAATATCCAAGGTACTATCAATTGTTAAGTTAAAAGTTGTGTAATGGGTTTCTCCTCCATTATTTTGACCTCTAACTCTCCATTGAAACGAACCCGGATAAAGGGTAACACTAAACTTGTTATTATTAATAGTTGTGTCTAAAACAAGGTAGGTTACAGCCGAAAATGTACCTTCTACTATTTGCATGTTATAAACTTCGGCCCCTTCCAATAAATCCCACCAAAAGGTATGGGTTGGTTGGATAGTTAACAAGTTGTTTTTTGGCGACAATAAACTTATAGCTTCATTTTCAATGTCTTTTTCAACAAAATCATCACAAGAAAAAAGCAATGTGCTGATAATTAAAAATAACGAAGTGATTTTAAGTATTTTCTTCATGTGTTTCTGTTTTTACGTTTTGTATATATATTGTTGTATTTAACTTTCTTTTTCTAGTTCTTAATTCTTTTGATGTTTTAAAATCTACAGCAACTACTTTTCCTACGGTATAATTGTTCTCTAAAAAGTAAATCAGTTTAAGTAAATTAATAAACCTTCCTTCTACTGTCAATTCAGCTGTTTTGGTTACATATCCATTATTAGAAGTAATATAAGGCTGCGGAAAGTCTTTTAAAATCAATTCATTTTTTTGTACATAACCTGTAACAGATTCTAATAATACTTGATGAATATCTACAGCAGTGTAATCTTTATTGGTTCCAACCAATTGTTCTATTCGCTTTATTTTTTGGGTTAGAATTTTAATCTGTTCTGGGGCATTTTTACTTTTAGCTATTTGCTCTCTATACTCACTGTTTTTAATAGCTATATCTATCGTGTTAGATAAAGCCATGTTATATATTACAAAAGAGAATACCCCCCCTCCTATTAAAATATATAGTAATCGTTGTTTATATGTTAGTTTCTTTTTCAAATTCTTAAATCATTTTTACTTCTATTTCAAATTCTCCTACTGTTTTAATGTTATCTTGTATAAAGGATATGATGTTTATTTCACTAACCCATTCATATTCTTTAAGCGTTTTAATCCAATTGTTTAGCTCTATACTTCGACTAACTGTACCAGTAATTTTTATACTGTTGTAATTAAAATTAATATCTTCGGCTTTATTAATTTTCTTAGTTAAAGGATTAATAAACAATTGGTTTAGTTGAATAGATGCTGGAATACTTAACCCAATTTGATCTGTATAATAAGATATTCGAGAGGCTCGTGCTACTCCGCTACTTTGTATAAATTTTTCTTTTGTTTTCAATTCTTCTTCAAGCTTTGTTAACTCTACTACATACTCTCTTTTGCTATTAACTTGGTATTGTAGTTTATTATGTGTTTTCTCATAACTTCCTGCAATCACCATATTAGTCATCACTAGAACAAAGAAAAACGCAACAATACCAAACCCAACAATAAGTGATTTGTTTTTATATAAGTACTCTTCTTTTGTTTCTTCTACTTTTGCTGAAGAAATAGGTGTAATCTTAGTTGATGAAACAAAATGATTGAATACTGTTCCAAAAGCAATTAACTCATGAGAATTAATTATTTCTCCTTCTATATCGTACTCTTCACCATTAGAAACACTTCCTAAACTATCTAATTGAATAATGTTATTGTTTTCTATAATTAACTCATGTGAGGTAGTTGATAAACTGATTTTATCTATAAGCTGAATGGTTTTCTCTATGGCAAAAGGACCTAAATACATTTCAACTCCAAATAAATTTAGCTTTTCAACTTTTTCAATCAAACCATCCAAAACATCTTTCCTAATAATAGAAACCCAAGATTCAAAACCTTCTATTTTTGATTGTTGTAAGTAAAAATCTTTCATAGAAGCATTTGGTAACACTTGGTTTAAAAGATCTTGATCTTTAACAGTATCTTCTGCTTTAACTTTTTTATGAATTACTCCTTTCCCTCCAATAGAAAAATACACAGGTATATTCTTCGTATTCTTTTTAGCCAGTTCTTCTAATGTTATATCAATAAATCGCCTACTCACTTCAACACCTTCTTTAGTTGATGTAAGTTCAAGTGCAATTATTGTATAGGTATCCTTGGTGTTAAAAACCAATTCTACACCAAACGCTGCTTGTCCTTTTATGAGTTTATATTTATCTAAAAAATTTAGCATTTAATAAATTACTGTTGGCTTAATAAATATATTCAACTTCGTTTTAGATTTCTCTCTACTTCTGCTACTAAAGAACCATTTTATAATAGGAATACGGGATAAAAAAGGAACGCCTCTACCTGACTCTCGAATAGATTTTTCTTCTAACCCTCCTAACAATATCATTTCTTGATCTTTTACTCTAATTACTGATGTAAAATCTCTTGACACTTGCCCTGGAGGAGCACCTGGCTCTATCTTAGCTGTAAAATCTGATTGAGAAACAGATATTTCCATGGTAATTTGATTATCTCCAGAAACGATAGGTTTAATGGTAACTGATAAATCTGCTGTAACAGATTTATATGTTCTACTGGATTGACTTGTTGTAGATGTGTTACTTGTAACCGTATTTTTTTCCTCAACATAATACTCCGTATTTCCTATCGTCATTGTTGCTTCATGGCCATTTAGCGTTGCTAACTTAGGAGTAGACTTTACCCGTAAGATGCCTTGTGTTTCCATGGCACTAATGTTTAAGTAAAAATTAGGTGTTACTTTCCCCAAATTTAAAATTCCGTAGCCATTAAAACTTTCTATTAAGTTATTGATAGAGTTACTATTTAAAGATAAATTAGCCTCTGGATAAACCGTTCCAGAAGTTACAGCTGGTTCTGTTCCTAAACCAGCTTCTATTCCTAAAGAATTTGCTCTACTGTTAGAGTAGTCAACAATCATCACTTCAATTAAAACAACCGGAACAACTTTATCTATTGTTTTAATAAAATGTTCTATTTCTTGAATTCGAGGCTCAGAACCACTTAGAATCAAACTATTTAAATCTAAAAATTCTTTTACATCTACATCTTGTTTAATGTCAGAAGGAATGTATTCATTAACTGTTTCAACAGAACGGTATTGCAGTTGAATTACTTTAGTCATTCGTAAACCTTCTGTTTTACGCTCTCCAATAATGTAAATACCATTATCCACATCATAAGTCAGATCTGTTCCTTGAAACATATTAGATAACAGGTTTTTAAATGTGGTAGATTTTACATTTACAGTCGCTTTGTCTTTCACTTCTGAAACAAAATAATAATCAACACCAATTTCTTCGGCTATGGTTTTTATCACTTCATCAATGGCTAAATCTGTTCCACTTACCGAAATATCAGAGAAACTTTTTGCTTCATAAATTAAATCACCTCCATCAGCATTATTATTTTTATTGTTTGAATTCCTATTATTCTTTCGAGGGTTATTTCGACCTCCCTTACTAGATTTAATATTTACAATAGTTTCTGAATTTTCTACCAAATAAGAATCATCTTCCGTTTTTGTAATGATTAGATTATTAGCTATTCCTAATTTTTCTAAAGCATTATCAAAAGGCATACTCTCAATATAAACACTTACTTTTTTTGTAGTAACGCCAGAAGCCAACACTACATTTTTTTTTGATTTTTGTGTGATGGCTTTTACAACAGCATCTAAAGAATCATTTTTTAAATCTAATGTTAATTCATCTTTGGCTTTATTATATTTTATAATGAGCTCTTTTTTAGGAGCCTTAACAACTATCGGTTTAGGAACTTCAAATTTAACAATAGACATAATTGTTCCTATAAAATTGATTTTTAGATTGTACTCCTTACACACAAAAAGTAAAACATCTGAAACCGTAGCATTGGCAAAATTGTTTACTATGCTTTGTTGTATTGTTGGATCTACACTAATGTTTAATTTGTGAGCATCTGCTATTCCTCTCATAAATTCTTGAATAGAAACTCCGCTTACCGACATTTGCACGTTCTCTTCCAAACCTGGCACATCTGTAGTCATCGATTTTAATTGAGTCTCTATCTGTTTAATTCTGTCTTGAGCTGCAATATTTACAGTCAAAAACAAACAGAGAATAACTCCCGTTATTTTTATAATTTTTTTCATATTCTATTTTCTAACTCAATATTTACCTCAGGCATAGCCTGCTAATAGTTGCTCATTAACATGGCATACACTTCATCAATTGAAGTATCACCATTTTCGAATAAGTCAAAAGCATTATCCATTAATTGATTAATCCCTTTTTTCTCTAATTTTTCTCTTACGTTGTATTCTTCATTCTTAATGGCATCAGATAATTCATAATCTATTGGAATTACCTCATAAACTGCCTTTCTCCCTTTGTATCCTGTATAATAACATTGCTCACATCCTACAGGTCTGTAATGATAAGAGACTGCTCTTGGAGCCTCATAATTACTTGGGAAAAGAGCTGAATCAAATGCTTTACTCTCCTTACAATTAGGGCAAAGAATTCTAACCAAACGCTGTGCTACAGAAAGACTTAATGTACTCGCCAATAGATAAGATGGAACGCCCATATCTATTAACCTTGAAATGGTTCCCCAAGCTGAATTGGTGTGGATGGTTGATAATACCAAATGACCTGTTAAAGCGGCTTTAATCGCCATTTGAGCTGTTTCTCCATCTCTAATTTCTCCCAACATAATTACATCGGGATCTTGTCGTAAAAATGATCGTAATGAAGAGGCAAAGGTTAATCCTATATCTTCTTTTACTTGTACTTGATTAATCCCTTCTAAGGTGTATTCAATTGGATCTTCAACTGTTACTACATTGGTTTTTTCTTCGTTTAATATTTTTAAAGTAGCGTATAAACTTGTTGTTTTCCCTGAACCTGTTGGTCCGCTAATTAAAATAATTCCGTTTGGCTTTTTAATTCCTTCTAAATAATCTCTAAGCTGCTTTTCATCTAAGCCTAACTCTTTAATATCAATATTGGTCGCATCTTTACTTAACAAACGCATTACAATCTTTTCTCCATGTAAGGTTGGTAGTAACGAAACTCTAATATCAAATTTATTTCCTGTGTTTTCGAAAGAGATTCTACCATCTTGTGGCAATCGTTTTTCGGCAATGTCTAAGTTGGCTTTAATCTTTAATTTATTGACTAAAGCAGGGTAGTCGTCTTTATGGATCACATACTTTTCAATCAGTTTCCCATCTATTCTTAGTCTTACCCTACACCTTTCTTCATATCGTTCTATATGGATATCACTACTTCCTAAATAATCTGCTTCTACTATTAATTTAAATACAAAATCATCAGAATTTGTTCCTTCAAAACTGACTGTTTCTGCTGTTTTGTTTTTATAGGTTACTCGGTAATACTTCCCTAAGGTTTTATTTATTTTTTCTGATACAGCTGGAACAATTTTAATGGTTAATCCAAAAATCATTTCTAGTTCATCGCTCAAGCTAGAGTTCATTTTATCTTCATCAGCATAAAACACAAAAGTTTCATCATCTACCGATTTCGGTACAATATGATAATGCCAAGCTTGGTCGGTAGAAATGGTTTGCTGCATTTCTGCAGTTAGTGTTATGTAATCTGAACTGCTCACTAATTCAAAATAAAATCTTGGTAAAACTGAATTGATGGAACGAATTGTTCAACAATAATGCTAATAATGAGTAATAAACTCATCGCACCAGCCAAGGGAATTAACATTTTTTTCTGTTTGCTAATTAGCATTATTCCGCCATAAACAATAGCGGTTAACAATATGCTTCCTAAGTAAAATGCTAAAAAATTAAAGGGTGAAAAAACAACAGTTAGCACTAAGAAAAACAACACATCTCCTAGCCCTAGGTAGTTGGTTAGAATGTTCGTTGGCTTCTTTTCTTTAATAGAAATAACCAATGTTACAACCAATAAATTAGTAAGCACTAATGTTAAGTTAATTCCAAAATAAGTGAGTAATTCTATTATCTCCATCTTAAGTAATGCATAGCCAATAAACCCAATAAAAAGTAACGGTATTAAAAACCAACTGATGGCTCTAGATTTAAAATCTTGAACCACCACAACACCTAAAAGGCCAATTAATATGAGTAATAAAACAGTGTTCATTAATCTTCTTGTGTTTCTTTAATTTCTCTGTCTTGGTTGATTTCCCACATGTTAAAAACACCATCGTTATCAAAATCCTCAACAGATGTTGCTCTTGCAGAATAGGTTCCACCTGCTGCTTCTACAACTTCTATTTTGTATCGTGCTCTACCACCTTCTGTAACTAAACTCCCTTGCTCGTAACCAATCGTTTTAAGATCTACCGAATATTTAGAAAATTCTAAATGATACATTCTTTGTAGCGTATGAATTCTTTCTAACTCATTTTTTGCTTCGGCTTGCTTGGCTTTGGTTACCATGTTTTGTAATGGTGAAACTGACAACCCTACTATAATTCCGGCAATAATGATGTAGATCATTATGCTTAGCAATGAGGCTGCTTTTAACTTTTTATGTTGTTTGATTTGCATAGAGACACGAGTTTTAATTTGTGCTCTAAATTAATTCAAATTTACCACCAGAGTTAGTAGTGGTTCACTTTTCCATTTAACGGTAAATTAAATGATTGATTTGTACCTAAAAGCTAGGGAAAATAGAGGGTATAACAATAATGTATTAATTTTCGGTTACATCTGCATCCGCCTTATTAATGATTCCTCCCCAATCGTTAGAATAACGATAGGCACCAGTCTCTAAACCATCTACATAATTCTGTATCCATTCAGAAAACGATGTTGCAATCAATTCACGCTCCTCTGAATCATGCCACATTTGAATTATTTGTCCTTTTCTTCCGCCACTTGCAGGATCGAGATCCATGCAAATGTGATTTCCTCCCCCATCATGAGTAATTGGAATCCACTTATCATTCCACCAATTATTCTTAATTCCCTCGGAAGGTTCAGAAGTATAACCATCGAAATCCCCAGAGATAAGAAGTTCATGCCAAACACTCCATTGTTCAACAATTTCTTCAAGAGATAACAATTCATCCATATCAATTAATCCACCTGTACCATTTTTTTGGCCATTATGTATCATATAAAAATCCTTAAAATCTTGTGGGAATGAGATTTTTAATTCCTTTTCAGTATTCTGTATTAGTTCTTGGGATGCACCCTCATTCAAACTACCTTGCAACTGATTTGCATTCATTGCAATCCAAGATTCAAAACGTTCACAGGTTTGCATCATTGTTTCACTTTTGTCAAGATTACACCCTCCAATAATAATAAAGTTAAAAATAAAATATAGCCAAAATTTATTACTCATCATTTAATTTTAAAGGCCCAACAAAAGTCGTTTCATGCCTAACGGCTAAACAATTGTTCAGCCAAGTGGGTAGTGCTTTTTTATAATCCATAAACGTCTTTATAACCAATATACCCAGTTCTACTTATAATATACAAGACTCTTCCATTTGCATCCAAAATAGCACCTTTTGTCTCATCATTACCGATTGGAAAGTGAATTTGAAAGTACCTACCATCTTCTAATTTAATACCATATGTCTCGACTGAATTTTCAATATTAACAGAAGTTTGAGAGTACTCAAACTTTTCAGTTTTACCATCTTCAGTTCTTAAAAAATAATTTTCACCAAAAACGATATCCAAGTGAGAGCCATTTTCATTAGTGGCTTTCCAGTTCCCTCTATAAGTATCAGACCCACTACATGCACCAAGTAAAATGGCACTTAATGCTATTAGAATAAATGTCGTTTTTTTCATATTAGTTTATCTTAATTGTGTATAAAGTTTGGTTAAAAATCGTTATAAATTATTGAAAAAAGCCTTAAAAATGCCATTTAAAATGTTATCTACATTACTTAATATACTACTTTTTATTGCATTTAAGTAATATATTCATTACTTTTGTGTTGTTGGTTCCAAACTTAAAGACTTGACTAATTCATGAAAATAAAAGCAATCTTAAAGCTCTTGAAACAGGATGGTTGGGAGCAAGTTGCTCAAAAAGGGAGTCATCGACAACTGAAACATCCTACTAAAAAAGGAAGGGTTACAGTTCCTGATCACGGCAAGAATATTGATCTTCCAAAAGGAACTGAAAATTCAATCTTAAAACAAGCAGGATTAAAATAAACTTAATTAATTGTCAAATGAAAAAATCAGTCAAAATAATTGTTGAAAAAGCTACTGAAGGTTTTACTGCATACGTTCCTGAATTCCCAGGGTGTATCACTTTTGGTGATAGTTTAGATGAGATTAAAGAGAATATTAAAGAAGCGATAAATTTACAGATTGAAGGTATGCTAGAGGATGGTGAGGATATTCCTATTAGTTTGCAAGGAGAATACAATCTTGAACTAAAACTAGATGTTGCTCAGGTTTTCAATCTTTACAAAAGTATTAATTCTAGCGGATTTGCTAAAAGAATTGGAATGAGCCAAAGTCTTTTAAGTCAATATGTTAACGGGTTAAAAAAACCTTCAGAAAAACAATCTAGGAGAATATTACAGGGTGTTGTTGATTTTGGAAAAGAATTGAGTCATATTCAAATTTAACCCAACACAAAAAGTATTAACTCCAACAAAAGAATTAGAATATAATCCTAACAGCTATTTTTAGCCAAAAAGAAACGATGCTTCACTTACTGAACAACCAGCCTCTTGTATTGCGATTGATTCACTT
The DNA here is from genome assembly GCA_002401955.1 of Flavobacteriales bacterium. GTDB lineage: Bacteria > Bacteroidota > Bacteroidia > Flavobacteriales_E > Vicingaceae. The sequence continues at coordinate 14,012 of NVUQ01000088.1, forward strand.
TAACTAGATAAATTCCTTTTCCTAAATCGTTGCAATTTATTAAAGTAGAATTTCCATTTTTTATGTGATATTGCTTTAACAGTTTTCCCTCTATAGAATAAAACACAATAGATTCTATAAAATCGGAAGAAGTTATGGTTACAAAACCACTTGTTGGGTTCGGATAAATATCAAAGTTACTTTGTTCTTCAAAATTATACTCGTCCACTCCTACTTCTAACAATTCCAATAACGAATCTGCAATACAGGCATTCGGGATTCCATACCCCAATAAACTATCAGGAGTATTATACTGATGTCCACTTTCTCTAACAGAATTAATAACATCCATCATTGTTAAAGTTGGATGAGCCTGTATTAAACACGCTACCATCCCACAAGTTAGTGGAGAGGAAAAAGAAGTTCCGTTACACCTCCCAATATTCCCATCGGTATAAACACACATGGCATTCCTCCCAATGGCAGCAATATCTGGTTTTATTCTTCCATCAGCAGACGGACCAACAGAAGAAAAACTTGCAACTATATTATTGGTATCTGTTGCTCCTACACATAAAATACTATCCGGATCGCAAGGCGTTCCTATATGGCCTGGACCACTATTACCCGCAGAAGTAACAATTAGTAAACCTTTACTTGCCGCAATCTGAATGCCTTGAGCTGAAATAGTAGTTTCACCATCCATATCAGCATAAGTATAATCTCCTTGGAGTGTATCAAACTTAAAATAACCTAAGGAAATATTTACCAAATCAGCCCCTACAGAATCTGCTCGTTCTAAGCCACGAACCAAATCAAATTCTTCCTCATGCACTTCTCTAGAAACATCTTCTGTAATGTATAAACACAAATTAACATGCGGTGCAGAACCAATATAGTTTACTTGATTTCCTGCTATTACTCCTGAAACCAATGTGCCATGTCCGCTTTTCTCAAAAACATTGGTATCATTATCTATAAAATCATATTTATCTATAATTCTATTCTGAAGAAATAAAGAATCAAATGCAATTACAGAATCCATATTGTTAAAACCTGCATCTAAAACTGCCAGCAACACATTTTCACCTAAAAACCCTTTATCATGAATACAATCTACTCCTATCTGTGTATTCTGTTGATAGGTACTATCATAATTTAAGGTTTTTAATTGCGGAGTTTCCTCCTGCTTAAATTTATCATTGGCATAAATTTCACCTGTAGCTAATAGTTCTACTTCCTTAACAAAAGGCAACTCTAAAATAACATTTGCTGGTTCTGTAGAATTTATAATTACTATATTTAACCACTTAGAAACCTTTACAACAGTTCCGTATTGTGATAATTGCGTAATGTAATTTGGATTTACTGGAAAATCTAACTCATTAAATTCAACCTTATTTTTTTGATGATTTTTAATTGCTCTAGGACTTAATACCTCTGCAATATTAACGCTAGAAAACTGCCCTTTATCACTAAAAGAAACCATATAACGATGTTGAGCCGAAATTGTAATTACAGCCAAAGACAGTACTAAAAAGGAAATATATTTTTTCATAATTGTTCTAATTCAGATAAAATAAAGCTACAAATTTAAAGCTCTTATTTTAATATAGTAAAAATAGTTTATTCTTACTTGTGTTTTCAGTCATTTACTTAACTTTGTCGCTCTTAAATTTTAAGTAAATGATTAAGATAACATTACCAGATGGTGCAACAAGGGATCTTCCTAAAGGAAGTTCTGCAATGGATGTTGCAAAAAGTATAAGTGAAGGATTCGCTAGAAATGTAATTTCGGCAAAAGTAAACGCAGAAACCGTTGAAGTTACCACACCTATTACCACCGATGCTAATGTTACCTTATATACATTTAATGATGATGACGGAAAGAAAGCTTTCTGGCATTCTTCTGCTCACATCTTAGCGCAGGCTTTAGAAAAATTATATCCTGGAATAAAATTAACTATCGGACCAGCAATAGAAAATGGTTTTTATTATGATGTTGATTCTGGCGAACAAACCATTCATGAAGCTGATTTTAAAAAGATAGAAGACAAATTCTTAGAATTAGCTAGAGAAAAAGTTGATTTTAACTTACGTGATGTTACTAAAGCAGATGCTCTAGCTAAATACAAAGAAGAAGGAAACGAATATAAAGTTGAGTTAATTGAAAACTTGAATGATGGAGAAATTACTTTTTGCGATCATTCAGATTTTACTGATTTATGTAGAGGTGGACACATCCCAAATACTGGAATTGTTAAAGCCATAAAAATAATGAGTGTTGCTGGTGCTTACTGGCGAGCCGATCAAACAAAAAATCAATTGGTACGTGTTTACGGAATTAGCTTTCCGAAACAAAAACTGCTAACTGAATATTTAGAATTACTAGAAGAAGCTAAAAAACGAGATCATAGAAAATTAGGTAAAGAATTAGAATTGTTTACTTTTTCTCAAAAAGTTGGACAAGGATTACCATTATGGCTGCCTAACGGAGCAATGTTAAGAGAACGTTTAGAGCAGTTCTTAAAAAAAGCACAAGTAAAAGCAGGGTATTTACCTGTAATTACTCCCCATATAGGAAGTAAAGAACTTTATGTTTGCTCTGGACATTACGAGAAATATGGTGAGGATTCCTTTCAACCAATTTTAACACCTCATGAAGGTGAAGAGTTCTTGTTAAAACCAATGAACTGTCCGCATCATTGTGAAATTTATAAATCATCACCAAAATCTTACAAAGATTTACCTGTAAGATATGCTGAATTTGGAACTGTTTATCGTTATGAACAAAGTGGAGAATTACACGGTTTAACTCGTGTTAGAGGATTTACGCAAGATGATGCTCACTTGTTTTGCAGACCAGACCAAGTTGAGGATGAGTTTATGAAAGTAATTGATTTAGTGCTCTATGTATTTAAGGCTTTAGGTTTTGAAGATTTTACAGCTCAAATTTCATTACGAGATTCTGAGAACAAAGAAAAATACATCGGATCTGACGAAAACTGGGAAAAAGCAGAACAAGCAATTATTAATACTGCTAAAGCAAAAGGGTTAGATACAGTTATTGAAACTGGTGAAGCAGCCTTTTATGGCCCTAAGTTAGACTTTATGGTAAAAGATGCCATTGGTAGAAAATGGCAACTAGGTACAATTCAAGTAGATTATAACTTACCAGAACGTTTCGAATTAGAATACAAAGGCAGTGATAACAAGATGCACAGGCCAGTAATGATTCACAGAGCACCTTTTGGTTCTATGGAAAGATTTGTTGCTGTTTTGATTGAACATTGTGCTGGAAATTTTCCACTTTGGCTAACTCCTGATCAAGTTGCAATTTTACCAATTAGCGAAAAATACAATGAATCGTGTAAAAATATTTTAAATTCGCTAAATAATTACGATATTCGCGGCTTCGTTGATGAACGAAACGAAAAAATAGGGCGAAAAATTAGAGATGCAGAGGTTAAAAAAGTGCCTTTCATGCTAATTATTGGAGAGAAAGAAATTGAATCTAACTCTTTGGCAGTAAGGAAACACGGTGAGGGAGATATTGGAGAGTTTACTGAAAAAGAATTTGCTGATTTAATTAATAATGAAGTAAAAGAGTTAATGATACAATCTTAAATTTTTAATTAAGATTTAAGAAAATATAAACAATTAAAACAGAGAAGTCATAGCTAAAAGATTTTCACATAGAGGGAGACGTAAATTTGTAAAAAAAGAAGACCCTCACAAGATAAATGGCAGAATATTCGCCAAAGAAGTTCGTGTAATAGCCGAAGGTGTTGAGCCAGATGTCTATTCTATTGAACAAGCACTAAAATTTGCAGACGAGCAAGAATTGGATTTAGTGGAGATTTCTCCAAATGCTAAACCTCCTGTTTGTAAGATAATTGATTATAAAAAGTTTCTTTACGATCAAAAAAAGAAACAAAAAGAAATTAAAGCAAAGGCTCAAAAAATTGTTTTGAAAGAAATACGATTTGGACCCAACACTGATGATCATGATTTTGAGTTTAAAACAAAACATGCTCGTAAATTCTTAGAAGACGGATGTAAAGTAAAAGCATTTGTATTCTTTAAAGGAAGAACAATTATTTTTAAAGATAGAGGTCAAATACTATTGTTAAAAATGGCTACAGAGCTAGAAGATATAGCAATAGTTGAAGCTTTACCAAAAATGGACGGAAAGCGAATGTTTATGTATTTAAGTCCAAAGAAAAAAAAGTAGTAATAAATTAAATAATTATATAGTATGCCAAAAATGAAAACTGGCTCCAGTGCTAAGAAAAGATTCCGATTAACTGGGACAGGAAAAATTAAAAGGAAACATGCTTTTAAAAGTCACATCTTAACTAAGAAAACGACTAAGCAAAAGCGTAATTTAACTAAATCAGGTTTAGTATCTAAAGCTGATGAGAAAAGTATAAAATTACAATTAGGAATATAATCCTAACATGTTACCCGATATCGGTTATCGTAAATTAAAAAAGTAAACAACCAGGGGTTTAGTTTTAAGATTCGAAAGAACACTAAATTTCAAAAAACGTAAATTAAAATGCCAAGATCAACAAATTCAGTCGCTTCAAGAGCAAGAAGAAAAAAAATCATGAAGCAAGCCAAGGGTTACTTTGGTAGAAGAAAAAATGTATGGACAGTATCTAAAAACGCAGTAGAAAAAGCTGGTGTTTATGCTTATACTGGTCGTAAACAAAAGAAAAGAAACTTTAGATCGTTATGGATTCAGAGAATTAATGCTGGTGCAAGATTGCACGGTATGTCTTACTCTAAATTTATCGGAGAAGTTGCTAAAAAAGACATCAAGTTAAACAGAAAAGTGTTAGCTGATTTAGTAATGAACCACCCAGAAGCTTTTAAAGCAGTGGTTGACGCTATAAAATAAAGTCTAAATAATATAATAAAAAAGGGAAGCAAAAATGCTTCCCTTTTTTTAGCACCAAACTAATAATGGAAACCTTTATAAACAACCTACCAAAAGCAGAACTTCACTTACACATTGAAGGAACTTTTGAACCTGAACTACTCTTTAAAATTGCTAAACGCAATAACATCAAAATAAATTATGATTCCGTTGAAGAATTGAGAAAAGCCTACGCTTTTGATTGTTTGCAAGATTTTTTAGACATCTATTACCAAGGTGCTGGTGTATTAATTACAGAACAAGATTTTTATGACTTAACTTATCATTATTTAGAGAAATGTGCTGAGCAAAACGTGAGACATACCGAAATAATGTTCGACCCTCAAACTCATACCGAAAGAGGTATTGCTTTTGAAACAGTAATTAATGGTATCAGTAAAGCTGTTGAAGATGCTCAACAAAACCTAGATATTTCTGCCTTACTAATTATGAGTTATTTACGACATTTATCAGAAGAGTCTGCATTTAAAACATTAGAACAGTCTCTTCCTTTTAAAGATAAGATTACTGCTGTAGGGTTAGATTCTTCAGAAAAAGGGAACCCTCCATCTAAATTTGTAAATGTTTTTGAAGCTTCTATTAAGGAAGGCTATATTCCTGTTGCGCATGCAGGCGAAGAAGGTGACGCAAACTATATTTGGGAAGCCTTAGATCTTCTTGAAATAAAAAGAATAGACCACGGAAACAACTGTTTACAAGATGAAGAATTGGTAAAAGAGATTATTAAACGTGATTTGGCGTTAACAATTTGTCCTCTTTCTAATACTGCTTTACAGGTAGTTAAAGATTTAAAAGATCACTCATTAAAAATAATGATGGATTTAGGATTAAAAACAACTATTAACTCTGATGACCCTGCCTATTTTGGAGGGCAAGTAAACCAAAACTATATAGATACTCAAAAAGCACTAAACCTTAACAAAGAGGAACTTTATCATTTAGCAAAGAATTCTTTCCAGTATTCATTTTTATCTGAAAGCAAGAAAGCAACATTTATTAAAGAATTGGATGAGTATTATTCGAACAACAAATAATACTTTACTGCTTTATAAATTTCTTAGCTACAACCTTTCCATTTTGTTGAGTAATGCTAAACACATAAAACCCTGAGTTAAAATCATCCAAATCAATCTTGGTTTGATATCTAGTAAGCACACCTTGCTTTACACTTTTACCATTAACATCATAAATAGAGTACGATACAGGCTCATCAAAAATAGTTGTGGTTACTGTTATTGAGTTTGTTGCAGGGTTAGGATATGCAATAAACGCTAATTCTTCCTTTTTATGATCTTCTACACTTATAGGAAACGATGTATCAAACACAAACAAACCCTCTTGCATATCTGATGCTAAAATTTTTCCTGATGGTAAAAATGGATAAACACCCCAATTACCTTCATACTTCCCGGCTTGATGTGTACGAGTTGAAGTATCATAATAACCTTGCAAACTAATGTTGTTCGGATCTGCAGTATTAAACACATATAATCCATCAAAATAATAACTCACATAAAGATCGTCTCCTTTGAAAATAAGATTATGTGGAATTGACAGCGATTCATCCACATTATACCCAACAGTATCTATCACCGTAATATTAGAGAAATTAGTAACATCAACAATTTTAACATCCATACCATGATCTTCATCCGCTAAAGCATAATAATCTCCACTAGGATGAAGCCACCCCGAATGATTATAACCTTGCTGAGCATAACTAGTTAAAGAACCTACAGACTGAACGTTAGCCATATTAGAAAAATCGACAACAAATAAACCTGCCGGACCTGCATTACAATAAGCAGTATCATTCTGCACATAAATATCATGAACATAACCTATATTAGCAGTCCAAAATGGCACATCGTTATTACAATTCATAACAAACTGAGGGTTGATAGGATTAGCTGATAATGAATAGACTGAAAGATAATTGGAACCAAGATTTGTTGCCCCTCCACAAGTATACAAATTACCGGCTGTTGTATCTATAAAAATGTTATGTGACCTAACAATTAAAGCGTTATTATCATAAACTACAGGAGCCGAATCAGGTAAAAAAGACAAATCGGCAATCTGTAATGAACTAATTCCTTCATCAGCCACGATATATAAATGATCTCGATAAGTATCATAATCTCTATGTATAATATGTGCTCCTTGAGATTTCCCTGGAATAAAATAAGCTGTATCAACATTATTTATATCTGTAATATCAAATATATGCGTACCTGCTGTTGAACCTATAATAGCATACTCTCTTCCATCTTTTTCATAACCCCAAACCTCATTATAAGTATTGTCATGTGCTGATGAAGATACAAGGGTTGGATCACTCCATTGATATGCTAAACTCATATTTAAACTCGATTGAGCTTTTGAAGCATAAGCTAGTAATGACAGGGTGATAATTAATAATATTCTCATTTTATCCTTTTATTAAGTGATTATTAAATAGAAAAATACATTCTCTACTCTAGTTAATTATTATTTTTTTTGAAATTCTATTCCCATTAGTCTGATTGATATATATTAAATAGACTCCTTGATCAAATTTATTCATATCAATTCTTAACTGTTCTCTTGTTAACATACCAGTCTCTAAAACACTCCCTTTTACATCAACAACAGTATATGATTCTGGTGATTCTACCTTGTTAAGGTCAATATTAACGAAACCAGTAGATGGGTTTGGATAAACTATTAATTCAATATTTTTTTCTTGATCATACTTCTCAACACCTATAGAGAAAAAAGTTTCAAAAACAAGTAAACCTTCCTGTTCATCTGATGCCAAAATTTTTCCTGAAGGTAAAAATGGATATACTCCCCAATTACCTCCTGCAAGATGATAAGGCATAAGACTGGTATCATAATAACCTTCCACAAATATATTGTTTGGATCGGAAGTATTAAAAACATATAGCCCATCCTCATAAAAACTTACATACAAAAGGTCTCCTTTAAAAATAACATTATGAGGCATGGAATTATTCTGATCAACATTAGATCCAATAGTATCTATCAATGTAATATTAGAAAAATTGGTAACATCAACAATTTTAACATCTTTACCTGCTGTTTCATCTGCAAAAGCATAATAATTACCACTTGAATGCAACCACCCTGAATGATTATATCCTTGTTGAGCATAACTAGTTAAAGAACCTATAGACTGAACGTTATTCATATCTGAAAAATCAACAACGAACAACCCTGCTGGACCAGCATTACAATATCCTGTATCATTTTTAACATATATATCGTGAACATAACCTATTGTAGAAGACCAAAATGGCACATCTATATTACAGTTAATAACAAGTTGAGGATTAAGAGGGTCAGCAGATAGTGAATAAACGGAAAGATAATTAACCCAAGCGGTTGTTGCTCCACCACAAGTATATAAGTACCCAGCAGCGGTGTCTATAAAAATATTATGAGATGTATTAATTACTGTACTTTCATCATAAACCAATGGAACTGAATCTGGCAAATAAGATAAATCGGCAATTTGCAAAGAACTAGGACCTTCATCACAAACCATATATAAATAGTTTTGATAAGTATCATAATCCCTATGAACAACCTGCGTACTCTGTAACTTCCCTGGAATAAAAGCAACACTATCTACATTATTTACATCCGTTACATCAAATATATGAGTTCCTACTGTTGAACCAATTATAGCATATTCCCTCCCATTCTGTTCATGACCCCAAACTTCATTATAAGTAGATCCAATTACCGACTTAATAAGTGTTGTATCTTTCCATTGATACAACAAATTCATATTTAAACTCGATTGAGCTTTAGCTCCAAGTATAAATAACGATAGTAAAACTGTTAATAAAAATTTCATCTAAATAAAAGCTCTTTTTTCTAATAATCAAAAGTAAAAAATTTAAATTTAAGTTTGATAGCTTAATTTTTTAAAGAGATTTTAAGTTTCTTTACCTTTGAAAGATATTCTTAACATGGAAACGAAAAGACTAAATAAAGCGATATCTGAAACTGGTTATTGTTCGCGCAGAGGGGCTGATAAATTGATTGAAGAAGGAAAAGTAAAAGTAAATGGAGAACGTCCAGAACTTGGAACAAAAGTTACATCTAAAGATATTATTAGCGTTAATGGAACAGTAATTACCAAAGAAGTCGAAAACATTTACTTAGCCTTTAATAAACCTACGGGAATTACGTGCACAACTGAAAGACACATTAAAGGAAACATTATTGATTACATCAATTACCCTGAACGTATTTTCCCTATCGGAAGATTAGATAAACCTAGCGAAGGTCTAATTTTTATGACTAATGATGGTGATATTGTGAATAAGATATTGCGATCTAAAAACAGCCATGAAAAAGAATATATTGTTTCCGTTAACAGAAAAATTACTGATGATTTTATTCAAAGAATGGGAAATGGAATTCCTATTTTAGACACTATAACAGATAAATGTAAAGTCTCGAAAATTAATGACACCTCATTTAACATCGTATTAAAACAAGGTTTAAATCGCCAAATACGTAGAATGTGTGATTATTTAGGACACGAAGTAAAAACCCTTAAACGGGTTCGTATCATGAACATTTCACTAAAGAATCTAAAAGTTGGTGAGTACCGCTCGTTCACATCTCAGGAACTAACTGAAATTCAAAATTCAATAGCAGGTTCTAGCAAAACAGAAGAGGCTTCGTAATAATAATATTATATTTGATTTCTTAATACAAAACATCCATAAATGAACATAATCAACGAAGTACAAGAAAGAAGCAATAACATATGTGAACTGTGTAGTTCTACTGATAATTTAAGAGTTTATGAAGTTCAGCCACCGATTAACAGAGGTGCGTATGGAAATATTAACGTGTGTTCAACTTGCTTAGATCAAATAGAAGATCCGGAAAAAATGGACACTAACCACTGGCACTGTTTAAACGACAGTATGTGGAGCGAACACGATGCTGTAAAAGTAATCGCTTGGAGGATGTTAGCCCGATTAAAAAATCAGGACATGTTAGATATGATGTATTTTGAAGATGATGCGAAAAATTGGGCAGAAGCTACTGGCGAAGGAGATGATGATGTTGTAAAAATAGTTCATAAAGATAGTAATGGTGTTACTTTACAAGCTGGAGACTCCGTTGTTTTGATAAAAGATCTACCAGTAAAAGGATCAAGCATGATTGCTAAAAGAGGCACTGCCGTTAGAAGGATTTCTTTAGACCATGAAAATGCAGAATACATTGAGGGTAAAGTTGATGGACAACAAATTGTTATTATCACTAAATATGTGAAGAAAACATAGTAAACTAAATCATTGTCAGTTCGAGTGGTTTTTAAAGAAAAGCTTTATCGAGAACCAATGATTAAAAAAATGTCAGTTCGAGTGATTTCAAATTTGTTTTGAAATTGTATCGAGAACAACATTTTTTAAACCATATAAATTATGTCAGACGGAAAAAACAGAAAAGACATCCAAATAGGAACAGAGGTAGAAGTGGTTCAAAAACATCACCAGAGATCAGGTGAGCTAACAGAGGGTATTGTAAAAAAAATATTAACAAACTCCCCTACTCACCCCCATGGCATTAAAGTAATGCTAGATGGCGGAATTGTAGGAAGAGTTAAAACTAAACTAAACTAAACTAACTACTCACTTTATTTCTAAGCTATTTTACAATAGCGTATTCAGTATTTTCTTTTCGTGGGTCAATATTGATGTACAAATTTGTTAAATGAATATCTCTTTCATCTACAGGGATATACGTACTAACAGCCACCCATTTCATTTTATATCTTACACTACCAATAACAATATGATAAAGCTTGTCGTACTCTAAAGAGATTTGAAAAAAGCCAACATTATTTGTAATTGTAGAGGCTACTGCATTATCACCTTCATAAACCAATACTTTCTCATTAGTAACCACTTCCTTTTGTGAGATTAAAAATCCCGCAATAGTTAATTGCTCTTTTTGTCCAAACATTAAGATAGTACTTAATAAAAATATGGAGATGATGGCGCCTTGTTTTAAATTTTTCATTTTAGTTCGTTTTATGAGTTTGTTGGAATTTCGAAATATCGGCAATTTTCAAATATTAGTCTTTAAAAAAGTGTGTTTGGTCGAAATTCTTTTATGTAAACGATATGGTTTTAAGTAAGTTACATAATTCTAAGTATTACTTACATTTAAACACAGTAGAAACCCTTAGCCCACCTATAAACAAAGGGATGTGGGGCTTAAAAAATTATCATAAAAAAAACTTAAAACATCAGTTTTGTCGAAAATAATAACATTTTAGTCGGTATAAAATGTATTTTCATCGGAAAATATCATCCAAAAGAAGAAAACACACTAATCAAATAACTATTTCTTTTAAAAATCAATTAATGCTATTAAATTTGAGCCGTATTAAAAAGAATCAGAATGAGCGAAGAATCTTTAGATGATGTATTAACAGATAACAACTACGGTTATCAAGAAGAAACTGAATATGCAGGTTTATGGATTAGAGTTGGTGCAGCATTAATTGATATACTTGTTATGATTCCTCTATTTGTAATAAGCTATTACAATCAGATTGATATGAAATCACTCGTTCTTTTATATATTCTTACTGTTTTATCAGCACTTTACAAACCATTAATGGAATGGCGATATGGTGCTACACTTGGCAAAATGGCATGTAAAATTAAAGTAGTTAACGAGAAATTAAAACCAATAAGTATCGATCAAAGTTTTGGAAGATACATTCCATGGGGTATTTCGGTAATAATACAATTAATGGCTGCAACTAATATTTTTACTGCTGCAGGATTTAAAACTGCTAATACCTATATGGAAATAGTAGCTTTAGCTCAAAACAATCCATTAAATACAGTATCTAGTATTTATTCTGTACTATTTTTCATTATTGTATTAAGCTTAATTTTTGATAAGAAAAAAAGAGGTCTCCATGACAAAATTGCTAAAACTTTATGTATTAAAGTTTCTAAAACCTAAGCTAAACAACCATTAATTAGATTTTTTGGAAGTGTTGTTGGGGCAGTATCAAAACCAAACCACTCTCCTATCTCAACATCAAAACCAGTACTATTTAAATAACTGTTTAATGCTCTATTTAAGCCTTTGGTATAATTCTGATGCTTTGCTCCTGTTGGATCTTTATGCGTTAAATCATTTTGAGCAAAACCTTTAAACTTTGGCCCAGTTATTTTAATATCAAACTCAGATGGATTCTTCCCTATCGGACTATGAACTGTAGTGGTAAACTGATGCCAAAAAGCAGACTGAATACAATTGTTTTCAAATAACTGACGAACAACCTCTAAGGAATCAATTGTTTCTTGTTCCGTTTCTGTTGGAAACCCATACATCAAATACGCATGAACCATTACTCCATATTTAGAAAAAGAATTGGTTACCCGAGCAACCTGAGCAATATCAACTCCTTTTTTCATCTTAGTTAACAATCTATCAGACGCAACCTCTAAACCTCCTGTTACTGCAATACATCCAGATTTAGATAATAATTCACACAATCCATCATTAAAAGTCTTTTCAAATCTGATATTGGTCCACCAAGTAATGGTTAACTTTCTAGCTAACAATTCGTCAGCAATTGCTTTTAGCATTTTTGGAGGGGCGGCTTCATCAACAAAATGAAAACCATTAATTCCTGTTTCGGACATTACCTGTTCTATCTTATCTACAAAATTAACAGCAGTAGTATTCTGGTAATTTCCGATGTAATCCAAATTCACATCACAAAAAGAACACTGTTTCCAGTAGCAACCATGAGAAATAGTCAGTTTATTCCACCTACCATCCGTCCATAAACGGTGCATCGGATTAATTACATCTAAAAATGACATGTAACTTTTAAAATCTAAGCCCTTATAACTTGGTGCAGGCAAATCCTTATGATGAAAAATAGTATTTGGAGTCTTATTCTGATAAACTACCTTTCCTTTTTTTAACAAAAAAACCCTTTCCAACTTATCTTCAGAAATCTTCTTATCTAAAAACTGTGTTACCAAATACAAAGGACCTTCCCCATCATCTAAGCTGATGTAATCAATATATTTAAAAATTCTTGGGTCGGTTAACGAACGAAGTTCCGTATTACAATAACCACCTCCAAAAGCGACTTTAATATGTCTATAGTTTTTCTTAATAAACTGCCCACAACGTAAAGCAGAAAACAAGTTACCCGGAAAAGGAATGGTAAAACAAATCAAATCAGGCTGCTCCTCTTCTATTATATTTACCAACAACAGTAAGAGCTGATCTTCTATTAAAGTAGTAGAATAGCTTAAATATTTAGCTAATTGGTCAAAACTACTTGCCGAAGTAGCTATTTGCTCTGCATATCGTGTAAACGAGAAAAACTCATCCACATTGGCTGTAATAAAATCACCTAGTTCTTCTATAAATAACGTTCCTAAATGTTTGGCTTTATCTATCTCATCTAAATCATGGTAAGCAGCATCTAGTTCCAAATTTCCACGATGTGCCTTTGGCAGAAACCCTTCTACTAAGATTTGTTGAGCCTTTTGAGCATCTTGATTTCTTAAAAAATGCGTTACAACATCAACTCTTTCAATATATTGAGCTTTTTGTTTCCGTACCAAAGGAAATTCAAAACCTTCAAACTCTTCAGCTTCCTGAAAGACTCTTGCTATAAAATCGCTGGTAAAAACCTTGTTAAACAATGCGATACTTAAATCATATTGAACTGCATCTACATCCTTACTATCCAAAAAACCTTTTAAGTAAGCAGTTGCTGGATACGGAGTATTTAACTGCGTAAATGGCGGGGTAATTAATAGCGTTTTTACTGACACTTTGCGAAGTTACAATAATTCAGGTGATGAGTGAAAAGTAATGAGTGATGAGAAAGTAATTTCTTTTTTCAGAATAATACTGTGCGAGGGCTAACGGCCGAATGGAGCGAAATATGTAATAATCAGCCAAGTCGAGAGAGCCTGTGCGTAAAGATTATGCAATATTTGGCATTCGGTCTTGATTTTTGGTTCTTTTCATTTAAGGAAAAGAACGTGAAACTAATTTAACGATTATTCTTTCCTGGATCCCCGATTTCTCGGGGAAAGACTTAATTCGAAAAAACCAACAACTAGTAACTAAGAACTAACAACAAGTGACTACCTTTGCCCCATGTCAAAATTTAACCAACAACAAATCCTAGGTAAACTTGGAATAACAAAGCTAAATGCTATGCAGCATGAAGCCATGAATACTATTCTAAAATCTCCAAACACGGTACTATTATCTCCCACAGGCTCTGGAAAAACAGTAGCATTCCTTTTACCAATTATCGAACAATTAGATCCTGACTGCAATGAAATTCAGGCAATGATACTGGTTCCTTCTAGAGAATTAGCCATACAGATTGAACAAGTAATGCGTAAAATGGGTTCTGGATATAAGGTAAATGCCGTTTATGGTGGAAGAGCTGGCTCTAAAGACAAATTAGAATTAAAGCATAGACCAGCCGTATTAATTGGAACTCCAGGACGAATTGCTGCACACCTTTACAAAGAAAGTTTCTCTACAGAATATATTACTACATTGGTATTAGATGAGTTTGATAAATCTTTAGAAGTTGGTTTTGAAGTAGATATGAAAGAAATCTTACACGAGCTACCCAACGTTAATAAACGAATATTGACTTCAGCTACTTTTGGTGTAGAGATTCCAAGATTTTTAGACTTAGATAATCCCATTACTATTGATTATTTAGAAAAAGAATCCTCTCAACTAGCATTAAAAACTGTTGTTGCTTCTGACAAAACTAAACTAAAGACATTGGTAGATACCCTATGTCATATTGGTAATCAACCAGGAATTATCTTCTGCAACTTTAAAGACACCATTAAAGAAGTAAGTGAATATTTATGGGAAAATAAAATTAGTCATGGTTGCTTTTATGGGGGTATGGAACAAATTGACAGAGAAAAAACATTGATAAAGTTTCGTAATGGAACACATCAAATAATAATAGCTACTGATTTAGCAGCCAGAGGAATAGATATTCCAGAAATGAAATTTATCATTCACTTTCAACTACCAAGTAGAGTTGAAGAGTTTACACATCGTAACGGTAGAACTGCCAGAATGAACCAAGAAGGAACTGCTTACATCTTAGTGTGGGATGGAAATATTCCTAAATATGTAAATGCTCCAGATATTCAAAAAATACAGAACGCTCCTATTCCATCTCCAACTGGGTGGCAAACACTATTTATAACTGGTGGACGAAAAGACAAAATATCTAAAGGAGATATTGCAGGATTGTTTTGCAAACAAGGAAAACTCAGTAATGATGAAATTGGAATTATAGAATTACAAAGTAATTGTGCTTATGTTTCGGTAAAATCATCAAAATCAAATCAATTGATACCATTAGTTAATAACACTCGCCTTAAAAAGAAAAAAGTTAGAGTTAGTGTTGTTTAATAGAAATTTAAAGATGATAAAAATTACAATCGTATTAGCATGCGCACTAACACTTCTTGGATGCCAAGAACAATCAAATTCAAATGACGCTGCGACTATTAACACAGTAGAGACAGAAACAAATCAAAAAAGCCAACTTCAAGTAATAAAGCTTAGTGGTACTCCTTTTGAAATTGGCTTTCAACATGGCCAAACCTTAAAAAAAGAAATTCACGATTTAGTCATGCTGTGGGAAGCTGATATAGAATTAAACTTTAAGATACCTTCAAAAGAATTTATTACTAAATTCTTAAAATCCACAGACTACATAAGTGCTATAAAAAAATGGACGCCTCATTTATATGATGAAATACGCGGGATAAGCGAAGGTTCCGAAATAGAATTAGACAAAATATTAGTGTTTCAACTCGTTGATGAAATGTGGAATAATGGCGGAATAATCTTCGAAGCTCACCACTGCTCTTCTATAGGTATAAATAACAGAAAAAGTGATGGCGATATAAATTATATTGCACAAAATATTGATGTCACTCCCTTTTATCATAAATACAAAGTACTCTTAGATATTGAAGACCAAAAATCTAATTCGCACACATTTGTCGTAACTGTTCCTGGAATAATTGGAGTTAACGGATTAAATAAAGCCATTGGTGTAAACGTGAATTCATTAATGGACTTAAAAAACTCTTCTGATGGACTGCCAGTTTGCTGCGTTGTAAGAGGTGTATTAGACCAATCAACATTTAATGAAGCAGAAGAATTTTTAAGAAAAATTAAGCACGCTTCTGGCCAGAACTACATTATTGGATCTAAACATAACGTAGCCTCCTATGAATGTTCTGCATCAAAAGTTGAAATCTATTGGCCTGACTCAACTAAACGATACACTTACCATGCAAACAATGCTCTCAAAAACAATTCCTATCAACCAAGCTACATCAATCAAATAGAAGATTCATTTAATCTAACTCACGAAGAATACATTAAAGATGTCCCACGCACCGCTGCTTTAAAAAACAGAATCTTAAATACAGAATCAATAAACATAGAAGTTCTAAAAGAAACCCTTAAATCTAAAGATAGTGAAACTGATCCCATCTGCAATGATTGGACATGGGCTTCAACTATTATGGAATTTCATGATGATCATAATGTTTTATTTATTAGTCCAGGCAAACCTGATTCTGTGGATTATGAAAAATTTATAATCCGATAAAAGACTTAAACCATTACTTTTACGCCACAAATAACAAATCATGCCATTCAAAAAATTAAAACCACTACTTAAAGATATTTTAGAACACCAAAATATTGAGGAAGCAACGCCTTTTCAAAAAATGGTTATTCCTAAAATTAAAAGTGGTGCAAACGTATTTGGAGTAGCTCCTGACAACAGTGGCAAAACAACTTCACTCATCCTTACCACTCTTCAAAAGTTAAAAGATTACGAAGACCATGATAATCCTAGAGTTGCCATTTTTGTTAAAGACCAAGCAGCAGCAATCGCATTAGAAGAAAAATTTGAAGAATATATCAAACACTTTAATTTAACTACCTACAGCATTTTCGAAGAAAAAGCAATACAAATTCAAAAAGACATTATTTACGAAGGTGTTGATATTGTTATAGGCACAGCCAAAAGAATAAACAAACTTTATTTAATGAATGGCATCAATTTGAATGATTTAAACACCTTAATTATTGAAGATGCGAACGAGTTGCCACGAATAGATTTTGCAAAAGATATTGTAAGGATTAGTGAAAGCTTCCCGAAATGCCAATTTATTGTTTTCTCTACTGATTATGATGAAAAGCTAAAATCTTTAAAGAACTCTTTTATGAGTAATGCTATACTTGTTAAGGAATAGCTACTTCTTCCCCGCGTAGGCGGGGATCCAGACGAAGCATATTACTCTTTTTACAAACCTGGATTCCCGATTTCTCGGGAAACAGAACCAACCCCAACCCCAACCCCAACACTCAACACTCAATACTCACCCATTATACTTCAACCACCTTTTAGCTTCACGATCCAATAAGGAATTGAATTTATACGGAATTTCTGTTTTTACAATTAATGGTTCATTTGTAACAGGATGCTTCAAAACCAACTCCAAAGCACACAAAAACAACCCTTTACCTTTTAAAACATCACCTTCTTCACCATATATTTTATCGCCCAAAATAGGAAAACCAATGCTCGACATGTGAATTCTTAACTGATGTGTTCTACCTGTTTTTGGAGATAACTCTACTAAACTTAAATTTTTACTCTTTAGAGATTTAACCGTTTTTATTGTTTTATAGTAACTTAAAGACTTCAAACCATCAATATCAGTATCAATAATTCCATCTCCTGGTGGTTTTCCCATTACAATGGCAGCATACTTTTTCTGAATTTCTTTATTCTCAAATTGCTGACCGAGCTTAACGAGTGCTTTAGCCGTTTTAGCTATAATTAACAAACCACTTGTTGGCCCATCCAAACGATGTACAGGCTTTGGCCATCTCAAAGCATCTTCCTCTTTAGATAAACTAACATTTCCGATAATCGCATTCTGAATAGTTCTAAACTGATTTCCACTAACTGGAATTCCTGCAGGCTTGTTAATTACTGCAATAAACTCATCCTCAAATACGATTTCTAACTTTAAGTTATATTCCTTAGGCGGATTAGCACTCGATTCTAACAACTCTATTTGCTGCCCTGACTTAACCCAATGCCCAGTCGATGTTTTCTTTCCATCTACCAAAATCTCTTCTCGTAAAATTGCCTTCTTAACCCCTTTTCTGGATGGGATTGTAGGGAATATTTGCTGTACATAATCGTAAAGTCGAATTTCTTCAACCCCTTCAGGAACTATATGTGTTTTTAAAACTGGCATTGTTTTCAAAACTAATTAATTTTTAGACTCGTCATTGCGAGGAACGAAGCAATCTCACCCAACTTAGAATAAGATTGCTTCGTTACACTACGTTTCTCTCGCAATGACGTATTTTAAGAGATAAATTCTTTTCCTTTGCAAAATGAATTCTCCAATAATTGAAAACACCATTAAATTTGTTCAAGAACAGCTTAAAGATGCAGAAGGAGGGCATGATTGGTTTCACATAGAAAGAGTTTGGAGAAACGCCAAACTCATTGCTCAATCTGAAAGCATTGACATGGAGATTGTAGAATTAGCAGCATTATTACACGATATTGCCGATTCAAAGTTTAATAATGGAGATGAAACAATTGGACCTAAAAAGGCTTTAGACTTTCTTATAGACCAAGATGCCGACTATAGAGTTATCGATCACGTACTTGCTATTATAGAAAATGTTTCTTTTAAAGGTGGTCAGCAAGAAAGAACATTTAACTCCCTAGAATTAGATGTTGTACAAGATGCTGATAGGCTGGATGCAATTGGTGCGATTGGTATTGCAAGAACATTTAATTATGGAGGCTTTAAAAATAGAGCGATTTACAATCCTGAAATCAAGCCTGACCTAAACATGTCAAAAGAACAATACAAATCTAGTACAGCCCCTACTGTTAATCACTTTTATGAAAAATTATTGTTACTAAAGGATAAGATGAATACCAATAGCGGAAAAAAGATAGCAGAACAGCGTCACCAATTTATGGAGCAATATTTAGAACAGTTTTACACTGAGTGGAGCGGACTAAACTAAAAAACAATGAGTAAAGAAAAAGTAACCATATCTAAGGCCTTTAAAGAATATGTTTGGCCACGAAAAGGCATCATATTCATTGGCTTAATCCTAATAGTAATTAGCAGATTAGCCAGCCTTGTACTCCCTCTAAAAAGTAAAGAGCTTATAGATGATATTATTCCTAACAAGGACATGGATGGGTTAATCTCATTAATAATTTTTGTAAGTGTGGCGATTTTAATTTCAGCGATTACCTCTTTTGCATTAATTCGATTATTGAGTGTAGAGGCTCAATATCTTATATCAAAATTAAGAGCAAAAGTTCAAAAACATGTATTATCATTACCTATCTCTTATTTTGACAATAACAATTCAGGAGCACTAGTCTCTAGAATTATGACTGATGTTGCGGGAGTAAGAAATTTAATAGGAACTGGTTTAGTCCAGCTTTTTGGAGGTACAATTACAGCTATTATTTCTCTTTTTCTTCTAATTAATATTAGTCCTAAAATGACCTTATTTGTTTTAGCCCCAGTTGGTGTGTTTGCCGTAATTGCACTAAAGGCTTTCAGTTACATTAGACCTATATTCAAAAAAAGAGGTAAGATCAATGCTGAAATCTCAGGCAGGCTAACTGAATCATTAGGTGGTGTTCGTATTATTAAAGGATTTAATGCTGAAGAACAAGAAAACCTAACTTTTGAACTAGGTGTAGAACGCCTTTATCTTAATGTAAAAAAAACACTAACAGCCACAGCACTAATAACTAGTTCTTCAGCTTTTTTATTAGGATTAGCCTCTGTAGGAATTATGGGAATAGGCGGATCTATGATAATAGATGGAACATTAACCATAGGAGATTTTCTTGCTTTTACATTATTATTAGGTTTTATGATTGCTCCCATCGTACAAATGAGCAACATTGGAAGCCAATTAACGGAAGCCTTTGCTGGTTTAGACCGTACTGAAGAATTATTGAATCTCAAACCAGAAGATAATCCTTTAGTAAGAACAGTTAAAATAAAATCAATACATGGCGACATAAAATTTGATGATGTTTCATTTTCTTACTTAGAAGGAAAAGAAGTAGTACACAACATTAATTTTGAAGCTAGAAAAGGAACAGTTACCGCTTTAGTCGGGTCTTCAGGGTCAGGAAAATCAACTATTGCTGGTCTTGTTGCTTCATTTATTACTCCTGAGAGCGGAACAATAACAATTGATGGACAAAACTTATCTAAGGTAAGCCTAAGTTCTTACAGAAGTCAATTAGGAGTCGTTTTGCAAGACGATTTCTTATTTGACGGATCAATTAGAGAAAACATTCTTTTCCCTCGTCCTAACGCAACTGAAGAACAACTACAAAGTTCTATTAAAGCAGCTTATGTAAATGAATTTACCGATAAGTTTGAAGATGGTTTAGATACATTGATTGGCGAACGAGGTGTAAAACTATCTGGTGGTCAGAGACAACGTATAGCTATTGCCCGAGCTATTTTAGCCGACCCTAAAATATTAATATTAGATGAAGCCACTTCTAATCTTGATAATGAAAGCGAAGCTTTGATTCAAAAAAGTTTGTCTGAATTAATGAAAGGAAGAACCACCATTGTAATTGCTCACAGATTAAGCACCATTAGAAAAGCGAATCAAATACTTGTAATTGAAGAAGGTAAAATTGCCGAACGTGGACAACACGATGATCTAATTGCTGCTAAAGGACGTTATTACGATCTATTTACATATCAGAGTAGAATTTAAACCTTAGATAAGAGAACAAAGATACAAGAGAAAAGACTTTATTTACTTTTTCATTCTTTTGTGCCAATAAAAAAGAACTCAGAATAAATATTACCTCATAAACTATTAGCTTTGAAAACACCCAAAACAGAAAAATGAAAACAGCAATATCAATAATCATATTCTTTCTTCCACTATTAACATTTAGCCAATCCTACATTGTTAACGAATATGAACCAAAAACAGAATCTTTGTATATTTATTTTGATACAGACACCTCTTCTGCAAACTATTATAGCAAAATTCCTTCATGTAAAATTGAGTGTGATAACACAACTATTACAAGTTCGATAGATGCAATGCTACCAAGCACTTCTGCTCCTTGTACTCAAAAGGAAAAAATCATAGGAGGGAAATGCTCATTAAAAGGACGTTCAATTTACAGTTTCAATCAATACTCTGGAAAATTACAGGGTTATTATTGTATTAATTATCCTTCTGGTAAAATATGGATAAGGTATATTTATAAAAAAGATAAGATCACAGAGATTGTAGCTCATTTTTATGATTCAAAATCTCTTAAACCAAAAATTGAAAATTTTCCAAGAAAGCTAATGGCTTTAGTAGAATTGGATGAGGATGGAAAACTAAAAAACATTAAAAATCAATATGACCTTAAAGGAAAGAAATTAAAAAAAGGAAGTTTTAGAAACGGAAGCGGAACAATCTTATTTTATCGCGGTTCAGGAAGTTTATTAAGGTCAGTTAAAATGAAAAATGGCAGACCACATGGTGAATGCATATATTACTACCCCTCAGGAGAAACACTTGTTTCTGGACAATTTAATCTTGGACTTTTTACAGGACAATGGAAAGAATTCTCTATTACTGGAGAAATTTTAGCAACCAGCGAATACAAACCTCTCACTGTAGATAAATAAATGGAAACAACAATAGATATAGGTAAAATAACCAAACGCCTTCGCAGAGATACTTGGAACGCTATGGATGAGTATAAAATGCTCGAGGATGGAGACAAAATAATGGTTTGCTTATCTGGAGGGAAAGACAGCTACACCATGCTTGATATGCTTTTACACTACCAAAAAGCATCGGGTATAGCTTACGAAATTGTTGCAGTAAACATGGATCAAAAACAACCTGGATTTCCTGAAGAGGTACTCCCTAACTACTTAAAAGAAAATAATATTCCCTATTTAATTGTTGAACAAGATACTTATAGTGTTGTTGTAGAAAAAACTCCTGAAGGAAAAAGTACTTGCAGCCTTTGTTCAAGAATGCGAAGAGGGAAACTTTACAAAACAGCAAAAGAAATTGGCGCTAATAAATTAGCTTTAGGCCATCATAGAGATGATATTATTGAAACATTTTTATTGAATTTATTCTTTAGTGGAAAGCTTGAAGCTATGCCCCCTAAGTTTTTGTCAGACAGCGGAGAACACACAGTAATAAGACCATTAGCTTTTTGTAAAGAAGAAGAAATAATTGCGTATGCTAATGATAGAAAATTCCCTATCATTCCTTGTAATTTATGTGGCTCCCAACCAAAAATGCAAAGACAACTTATTAAGAAAATGATTAAAGAATGGGAGATTGAACATCCCGATAGATCTGCTGTTATCTTTAATGCGCTTAAAAACACTCATCCTTCTCACCTTTTAGATAAAAAATTATTCGATTTTACAAGCTTAAGTAATTAACCTATGAGACAAGACCAGCCCAACAACCCTCTTCATGGCATAAAACTCTCAGAAATATTAGACTTTCTGGTAGAATTTTATGGATGGGAAGAATTAGGCAACTTAATTAACATAAATTGTTTTAAGAGTAATCAGACAAAGAAGTCGAGCCTGAAATTTTTAAGAACCACACCGTGGGCAAGAGCTAAAGTAGAGCAATTATATTTGAATTCGATATAATGATTGACTTACCAAAAATAGAAACCAATAAGATTGCTTTCAAGCTAACACAAAAGGCAGAAGTACTGGTAAAGAAAGGTCATCCTTGGGTTTTTGATCAAAGCATTACCAAACAAAGCTTAGAAGGAAAATCAGGAGATTTGGCAATTCTATTTGATAACAGAAAGAATAAGTTTATGGCTTGTGGTTTTTATGACCCATCCTCTCCTATTCGAATTAAAATTTTACAGGCCAACAAACCAGCAAACATTAATGCAGATTGGTTTAAAAACAAGATAAAAGAAGCTTACGAAAAGCGACTCCCCTTACTTAAAACAGCTACGAATAGCTACCGTTTAATTTACGGAGAAAATGACAGCCTACCATCCTTAATTGCAGATGTTTACAACAATGTATTGGTAGTAAAGCTTTATGCTACTTTTTGGCTCCCTTACCTTAATGATATTCTGCCAGAAATCTTAGCAATTAGCAACACCGAAACACTTGTTTTAAGATTGAGCCGAAACGTTCAAAAAGAAGGTAATGAATTTGGTTTAGAGGATGGACAAGTAATTCATGGAGAGTTAGAAAATGAAGTTATTGTTTTTGAAGAACACGGAGTGGTTTTCTCAGCAAACGTAATACATGGACACAAAACAGGCTATTTTTTAGACCATAGAGCCAACAGAAAAAAGGTTGGCGAAATGGCAAAAGGCAAAACAGTATTGGATGTTTTCTCTTATGCCGGAGGTTTTTCAGTACACGCACTTGCTGGCGGAGCAACAGAAGTAACAAGCTTAGATATTAGTGGACCAGCTTTAGAAATAGCTAAAGCAAATGCCAAACTCAATAACTTTAAAGGCACTCATAACATTATTGTTGGTGATGCTTTTGAAGAAATGGAAATTCTTGCTCGAGAGCGATCAGAATTTGATATTGTAATAATTGACCCGCCTTCGTTTGCTAAAAGTGCCATAGAAGTCGATAGAGCGATTAACAGCTACAAAAGATTAGCTAACCTTGGGTTAAGATTAGTAAGCAAAGGAGGAGTGCTTGTTTTAGCATCTTGCAGCTCAAGAGTTACATCCGATGTGTTCTTTGACTTAATGGAAGAAGTTATGCAAACAGCAAAAGTAAATTACACAGTGCTTGAAACCACCAAACATGATATAGATCACCCTATTGGATTTAAAGAAGGTGCTTATTTAAAAACAATATATATTAGAATACAATGAGAGCATACCATAACAATTATATATTCACGCATTACATCATTAACTCATTGTAGCATTTACAAATAAAAAAAACTTAAAACTGAACAGATTGAATACTAGAACAGAAACATACTTAGCGAAACAAAAGAAACACGAACAGGAAGTTAAACAAATAAAAAACACTTCACTTCGCATAAGCATCCTCCGATTAATTACTGTAATTGGTTTTGGATTGAGTCTATACTACTATTTTAAACTGAACAATGAAGTTCTTTTAGTTCTTGCAGGAATTTGCACTATTGCCTTTTTTACATTAATCAAAATTCATGGAAGACTATCTTTTAAACGTAAAATTAAAGATGCTTTAGTTGCTATCAATAAAGATGAAATTGACTATTTAGAGAACAAAAACCTCAATTACAATAATGGTTCTGAGTATATTGATACAACGCATTCCTACTCTTATGATTTAGATATTTTTGGTGATAAATCTTTATTTCAAATACTAAACAGAACAGCTACTTACATTGGAAAAACGAAATTAGCAAACAGCTTATTGTCAATAATTCCAAACACAGAAATTATATTGAACCAACAAGCAATAAGTGAGTTATCAAAAGATATTGAATGGAGACAAGGCATCTTAGCTTATTCTAAAACAACTGAAGACAGCAAAGAAATCTATACAGAACTCATTAGATGGTCTAAAGCTAAAGAACAAAAAACACCTATCGTTTTAACAATAATCTCTTTCCTTTTTCCAGCAATCTATTTTGTTGCTTTGGGCGGAATGATTTTTACTGACAATGGAATTTTCAACAACATAGCGCTTTTCACTTTCCTTATCAACCTATTTATTTTAATGTCTCAGTACAACAACATTAAGGCTGAAATGCTAAATGCAACGAAGATTAAGGACATTCTTAGAAACTATAGCTTGATTATCAAACAAATTGAGAACAAGGATCTTACATCTGAAAAGCTAAATCAACTTAAAAACAAATTAAATGATAACGAAGGGTTAGCTAGCGAGCAAATAAAAAAGCTTTCTTCCCTTTTTGGTCAGTTAGAGAATATTTTAAACCCTATTGGAGCCGGTTTATTTAACGGTGTAATACTTTACCACCTACACACTCTAAGAAGTTTATACAAATGGAAATCGGCACACAGAACAAAAATTACAGCGTGGCTTGATGTAATTGGAGAAATAGAAAAACTAAACAGTTTTGCTAATTTCGCTTATAACAACACTGATTTTACCTACCCTGAGTTGAACAGTAACTACAAAATTGAATTCAATGATTTGAGTCACCCACTACTGGATAGAGAAACAAGAATCAATAATACCGTAGATTTTAACAATCAAAACTTTATCATCCTTACAGGAAGTAACATGTCAGGAAAAAGTACTTTTTTAAGAAGTTTAGGAATTAATATGGTATTAGCTGGAACTGGAAGTCCTATTTGCGCCTCCAAAGCCAACATACACCCGTTAAATGTTTTAGTATCTATGCGTTTATCAGATTCGTTAAGCGATAATGAATCTTACTTTTTTGCCGAAGTAAAGCGTTTAAAAGAGATTATGGACAAAGCTGACAAAACAATCTCTTTTGTATTATTGGATGAGATTTTAAGAGGAACCAACTCTGATGATAAACGAACCGGAACGGTTGAAGTTATTAAAAAGATTATTGGTAAAAAAGTTGTTGGCGCCATTGCCACACACGATTTAAAAGTTTGCGACACTACTCAAGAATATCCAGAAACACTAACAAACAAGTGTTTTGAGGTAGAAATAATAAACAACGAATTGGTTTTCGATTACAAATTAAGAGATGGTGTTTGCAAAAACAAAAGTGCTACATTTTTAATGAAGAAAATGCAGGTAATTTAGGTAATGTTAAGTTTTAAATGCTGAATTTTAAATTCTACACTTGAAACTCTAGAGTGTCGTTTAACGAAAAACAAAACTAAAACCAGCCTCTCCAAGATTATCAATATGCGTTTAGGCGATACTTTACGATTCGTGATAGCCCATAATCAAAGACATCTTCTTCAAGCTAAGAGGATTATTTGATAATAATCTCTTTTTTTGTTTCAAATTGGGATAAAATTGAACCATAATAGGAAAAAAAATATCCCCTCATTTTTTTTCTATTTATTTCAAAACATCTACAACCTAATATTCACGAGGTTTTTAAAAGAATTCTTCTAATTAATAATTATTTCGGAATAGAAATTGGCACAGTATATAGAATCTTCAATACGATATTCTATGAAAATAATAAAATACATACTCTTCTGCTTTATCTTCTGCTTTTCTACAAGCTACAACCTTATAGCTCAATGTCACACCAACACTAATATATGTGCATCCGGAACCTCTGGTCCTTTTACTTTTTCAACACCCGGACCGAGCGTTAGTAGTTGTTTAGATTTTTGGGGTCCTGGATATGCCTATATCAGTTTATACATTACACAATCTGGTCCTTTAGAAATGCTGATTGATGGAGATGCTTCTTCAGGCTATTTAGACGTTGCCATCTTTAACATCCCATCAGGCATTGATCCATGTCTAGCAATTCAAAACAATTCAAATCAAATATCTTGTAATTACGCATTAGCAGCCAGCGGATGTAATCAAATTGGAAGTTTCTTTGGCTGCCCCTCTTTTGTTAGCTCCCCTAATGTTAACGTTGGTGATCGCTTAATGATTGTTGTTGAAAATTGGTCTGGTAGCTCTACAAACTTCACACTCGATTTAGGTCCAGCTCCAGCAGCACAATCAGGCCCTGGAAACCCTTCAATAAACCCTGTAACAATATCATTAACCGATGCAAGTAGTCCTTACCAAATGACAGCAGCAGATAATGGTGGCGTTTGGTCGGGAACAGGAGTCTCTAGCTCTGGTCTTTTTGATCCGTCTACTACTGGAGTCGGAACTTTTGTACTTTACTACAACTTAGGCTCAGGACCATGCCTAACAACAGACTCTATACATGTTATTGTAAATGCTGTTTTAGCAGTTGAATTAATTGATTTACAACTTAACTGTAAAAACGACAAAGCAATTATGAAATGGTCAACTGCAAGTGAAATTAATTGCGATTATTTTAAAGTAGAGAGGAGTTATGATGCTCATTATTATACAACTATAGGGGTTGTAGATGGTCATGGAAATTCATCTGCTATTATGAATTACACTTTTGTAGATGACAAAAATAAAGGACACAGCTACTACAGATTGGTTGAAGTAGATTATAACGGTAAAGAAACTATTTACGGTCCTTTATCTACAAAATGTGTGGAAGAAGGCATCTCTATTTACCCTAACCCAGTTAGAGATTACTTAAAAGTTAAAATACCAGACTCTGAGGAATCGTTAGTGGTTTATGAAATAAAATCGGTTACTGGAAAATTAATTATTTCTAACACTTTAGATGGAGCTATTGATGTAAGTAATCTTAGTAGCGGATATTATATAATAACTATAAAAACAGATAACCAACAATACATTCAAAAATTTGTTAGGCAGTAATACTAATTTAATTTCAAAACACCCAACAATGGTTTTTGTATAATGCCGATAGATAATCAAAGCCAGAGAATGAGAGTAATTAAATTATCAGGCATTTTGATTACAAATCGGTATAATCCATAAATCAAAACTTTCTATCATTTAAAATATACTTTAATAATTTCAATGAATAAATGTAAAGTATATTTGCATAGATGAATGGAAACGAAGAAAAGATCGGAAACAAGGAGATTGATCAATGCATTGTTACATTAGATGCTCTTATCAATGATACCAATCAACTTTTTGAGTTACCCGAAGAACAACGCGTTGCTTTAATAAAGGCTGCGGGACTTCTTTCTCGTCCAAACCGTGAAGAGTTCGACAAACGAAAGAAAAACGCTAAAAAAGCGGCTAAACGCAAAATGATAGAGCGTGATAAACACGCCCGAAAGAACACTGGAATACGAAGTGCTAGAGAAGCAGCTATTTTTGAAGCTCCTAAACTTTTACTTAACCTTCCTAAAGGAAATAATGACGATCAATCAACTTTAGAATCTGCTAGAAACTGCTACGTATGTAAAGCGGTATTTACCAAGTTGCACCACTTTTACGATACCATGTGTACCGATTGTGGAGATTTAAATTACATGAAACGCTTCCAAACAGCCGATTTAACAGGACAAGTTGCAGTTGTTACTGGTTCTCGTTTAAAAATTGGCTACCACATAACCTTAATTCTATTAAGATCTGGAGCTACAGTTGTTGCCACTACCCGATTCCCTGTAGATTCTGCTTTACGTTTTGCCAAAGAGACTGATTTTAACGAATGGGGACACCGTTTAAAAATTCATGGTTTAGATTTAAGACACATCCCTAGTGTTGAGATCTTCTGCAACTTTATAGAACAACAGTATAGCAGATTAGATATACTAATTAACAATGCTGCACAAACGGTAAGACGACCAGCTGGTTTCTATCAGCATTTAATGGAATACGAAGAACAACCAATTGCTTCTTTACCTCCATTTGCTCAAGAATTATTGAAAGATCATAACGATTGTGTCCAGGAAATTAAAGCATTATCGGTTGATACGGACAATGCCCAAAACAATAGATTACCTGTTACGTGGCAAAGTCCTGAACCAGGAATTGGTTTAAGAGCTTCAGCTAAACTATCGCAAATTCCTTATAGCTTTGATAACTCTTTGCAAACAGCGGAGGTTTTTCCTGAAGGAAAGTTAGATGCTGATTTACAACAAGTAGATTTAAGAAAAACAAACAGCTGGCGTTTAAAATTAGGGCAGATAGAAACTCCAGAAATGATTGAAGTGCAACTGGTAA
This sequence comes from Flavobacteriales bacterium, assembly GCA_002401955.1. Classification (GTDB taxonomy): domain Bacteria; phylum Bacteroidota; class Bacteroidia; order Flavobacteriales_E; family Vicingaceae. Next base: position 42,821 of record NVUQ01000088.1, read on the forward strand.
ATGCCGTTGCTCCTTTTGTATTGTGTAATCGTTTAGTCAATTTAATGCGAAAAGAGAATACGGGACAAAAACATATTATCAATGTTTCTGCTATGGAAGGAAAGTTTCATCGTTTTAAAAAGATTGATAGACATCCTCATACCAACATGGCTAAAGCAGCATTAAATATGATGACTCATACCTCAGCTTCTGATTTTGCTAAAGATGGCATTTACATGAATGCCGTTGATACAGGCTGGGTAACCGATGAAGACCCTGTAGAACTCTCTAAAAAGAAAGTAGAAGAACATGATTTTCAGCCTCCATTAGATATTGTTGATGGTGCAGCACGTGTATTAGACCCGCTAATTGATGGAATTAATACCGAAAAACATTGGTGTGGTAAATTCTTAAAAGACTACTTCCCTATTGATTGGTAGAAGCGAATCGGCTTCAAATAATTATTGTGTAGCTTCATCTAGAAATCCAAACTACCCCCTCTTTATTTTTAGAAAAATATTGACAAATATAAATCTTAAATTTATCCAAAAATTAAATCAACTAAATGAAATACATTACTTTCTCTCTTATCACACTCGGGATATTATTAATTTTCTCTTGTGGGCAAGCTGAAGAACAAGAAGTAACTGCAACTGAACCTATAAAAGAAGTTACATCACAAGAAAAAAATACCAACGATAAAAACCAAATGCACTTTAACATTTCGTTTCAATTAGAGAAAGTAAATAATGAACATTACAACCTAATAGCTGCTATTGATTTAGAGGGTGGATGTTTTATAATATCTCCTTACTCGCCAGACTCGATACTTTTACCTTTTAACCTATCAATAACAGAAAACAACTCTCTTACAACAGACAGTACATTAATAGAATTTCCAATAGCCAAAGAAGAATATGATTCTATTATAAATGGACAAGTGAGATACGTTAGAGAAAACACTACTTACACTCAAAAAATTAAGCTTAATAATCAAGATGATTTTGAAGTTGCAGGAAAAGTAACATTATTGATAGAACCAAGTTGCGTTCCTTATGAGATTGATTTTGTTATTTCTAACAAAGATGGAGAATTGACAGTTATAAAAACGAAAACGACTTCGTTGCTATAATTTAATTATGGAAACCGATTTCTTACAAAGTGCTATAACACAATTTAAACACTACAAAGCAATTAGTGAAAAAACTATCAATCTATTACCTGAAGATAAGTTGTTTTGGCAAATCAACAAAAGCAGTAACAGTATAGCCATTATCGTAAAACACCTTTCAGGAAATATGCTTTCGAGATGGACGGACTTCTTAACCACCGATGGAGAAAAAGAATGGAGAAATCGAGATCAAGAATTTGAAGCAAGTATTAAAACCAAAAAAGAACTTTTAGAAAAATGGGAAGAAGGTTGGAAATGCTTATTCGACACACTCAACAACCTAACTATCGAAGATATTAAAACGAAAACAATATACATTCGCAACGAAAAACATTCAATAACTGAAGCCATAAACAGGCAACTTGCTCACTACCCTTACCACATAGGTCAAATTATTTACATTGGCAAGATGGTATCTGAGGATTGGAATACTCTAACAATTCCCAAAGGAGGCTCTAAAGAACATAATGATGAAATGTTTTCTAAACCTAAATCATAAACGACCTCTTTACTCTAAAATATTGGCATAGAGAAGACCCTTGGGCATCTGGCCAGGGCAAACGCACTATAAAATTTAAGGGGAGAATTTGTCAGTTCGAGTGACTTTTCGAAGAAAAGTTGTATCGAGAACAAAAAATTCTTTAAAAAAAT
>NVUQ01000089.1 GCA_002401955.1 Flavobacteriales bacterium
GAGAGTGGAATTGGGTTCGCAACTCAAAGTTAATTTGAGATACTTTAATTTGCACTCTCTATTTTTTTTATTTCTCAAATCATTTAGGACGGGATTGAAAACAAACCTATCATTTATTTTTATTCTAGTATTTACCTCAACTTTGTTTTGTCAAAACACAAAACTTAAACCTGGCTTTGATAAAGAAGAATACCTCGAATTAATCAAAATCAGTACACGACAATTAGATAGTCTATACAATCCGGACTTACCTGGGCCAGAGAAATTTAAACGGGTTTATCAATCACAAGAAATGGGCTTGGATAATCGGTGGGGATTATGGGTCTCTCCTGATTCCATTGCAACGATAAGCATTCGGGGAACTACTATGCATACGGAAAGTTGGCTTGAAAACTTTTACGCAGCAATGGTTCCTGCTAAAGGAAAAATAAAGCTGAGTAATAACTTTACCTTTAATTACAATTTATCTGATCATCCAAAAGCAGCAATTCATACTGGGTGGTTAATTGGAACGGCTTTTTTAGCCAGAGATATACTGCCAAAAATTGATTCTTGCTATAAACAAGGCATTAAAGACTTTTACATTTTTGGACATAGCCAAGGTGGTGCAATAGCATATTTAATGAATTCTCATCTTGAAAACCTCAAAAACAATGGAAAAATTAATCCCGATATTACTTTTAAAACCTATTGTAGTGCTGCACCTAAACCTGGAAACCTCTACTATGCTTACTCCTATGAAAACAAAACCCAAAATGGCTGGGCTTTTAACATTGTAAATACTGCCGACTGGGTTCCGGAAGGTCCTTTTAGCATACAAACCATAGATGACTACAATGATTCAAACCCTTTTAAATATGCAAAATCAACCATAAAAAAAGTACCCTTTCCAAAAAGTTTAATTTTAAAGTATGCTTTTAACAAGCTCGACAAACCAACTAAAAGAGCAAACAAAAACTATCAAAAATACCTCGGAAAAATAATGGGGAAATACATCAAAAAATATTTACCTGAATACGAAATTCCTCAATATTATAATTCAAATAATTACTCTAGGGCAGGTCGGTTTATTACCCTATATGCCGACAATGAATATTACAAGTTATTTCCTGATATAGAAGGACAAATATGGAACCATCACAAATTTGAAGCTTATATTTACCTTACTGAAAAATTAAAAGAATAACTTCTTTTTAATAATCATTTTGTTCTAAATACTCTTAGCAATTGAGCTATCAAAAATTTACACAATAAATAATAAGATTGCTTCGTTCCTCGCAATGACGTATAATAAATTATTACTTTTAGCTTATGATTTTAAGAGCAGAAAACATCATGAAAAAATATGGAACACGAACTGTTGTAAAAGGTGTTTCGATAGAGGTTAAACAAGGAGAAATTGTTGGGCTACTTGGACCAAATGGTGCAGGAAAAACAACTTCTTTTTATATGATTGTTGGTTTAGTACAGCCTAATGCTGGAAAGGTTTTTTTAGATGAAAAAGAAATTACCAAAGAACCCATGTACAAAAGAGCACAAATGGGAATTGGCTATTTACCACAAGAAGTTTCTGTTTTTAGGAAACTAAGTGTAGAGGATAATATTGCTGCCATCTTAGAAATGATGCCCTTAAGCAAAGAAGAACAAAAACACAGATTAGAAGAGCTTATTGAAGAGTTTGGATTGGGACATGTTCGTAAAAACTTAGGACACAATCTTTCTGGAGGAGAAAAACGAAGAACAGAAATTGCTAGAGCCTTAGCTTCTAATCCTAATTTTATTTTATTAGACGAACCTTTTGCGGGTGTTGACCCAATTGCAGTAGAAGACATACAGGCTATTGTTTTTAAACTCAAAAAAAAGAACATTGGCATTTTAATTACCGACCATAACGTACAAGAAACCTTAAGCATTACCGATAGAGCTTACCTCCTATTTGAAGGCGAAATTTTAAAAGCTGGAACTGCCGAAGAACTAGCTGCAGATGAACAAGTTCGCAGGGTTTATTTAGGACAAAATTTTGAGCTGAGAAGGAAGGTTTGAACTGGTAGTAGTAAGAAGTACAATAATCATATTTATTCTTTGGGTTATTTTTTCAAAATATAAAATAAAGAATGTCCAAAATGTGGTTCATTTATCAAAACGGTTAAAATAGATGAAACTGAACATTTTGATGGAGAAAGTACTAGTAGAAATAAAAACTGTTTCAAAGCTTAACACCCTACATCTTCAACCAAAAGTTATTCTACCATTTATATATCTTTCCCCTATGTTATAAACAATTCAAACAATGATAAAATCATCAATATTTTTAATATTAGGCTTAATCTTTAGTCTATTTTCGTTTGGACAAAATGATTACATAAATTATAATCTAAAATCATTTCAAGCTAGAAAGCTTAATTATGAGAACAAATTAGATAGTGCTGTTTTACTTTATCAACAGGCATTTAATTTGGTAGATTATGTTCATATTGAAAATCTCCGAGCAGGACAAAAATTAGCTGAAAAAATAAAAAATGATTCATTACTTGCCTTTTGTAAAAACAGAATAGAAGATTATTCAAAAGACAATAATATTAATACAAAATACAGATCAATAATTGATAGCTTATCCATAGAAGATCAAAGAGTCCGCAGAGATAATTATGGAGAAGCAAAATACGTATACTATGAGTCAATAAATGACTCTACATCAAATAAAGAATCAGCCGATTTTATTAAAGCGAAAGAGTTAATGATGGAATGGTGGGCAGTTGATTCAATAAATATGAATACATTGTTAACACTTATAAAAGTAAATGGTTTCCCTAGTGAAAAGAGAGTAGGAAAAGAAGCTTATGGTAATGCTTTCATAATATTATTACACTTTGATAAAGACGAAGATAACCAAATACTTAAACCAATTATTGATAAAGCATTAATTGAAGGTGATATAGAACCAAGTGACTATGCGTGGATAATTGATAGAAGATTATCTTGGGGTCGTCAAAGAAAAGACCCATATTACTATCAAATGCCAATAGGAGCAGAAATCCTCAGTGAAGGAGAAGTTGTTGAAGTAAATAGAAGAAGAAAAGAAATAGGCTTGCGTAAATTATTTGAAGGAATTGAGATAAAGAAAGATGATATGTCAATCTCTTGGAAGATTTTATATTAAAAGTGTATAACATCATCTAATATTTTATAGGGCAATTGGTGTTTATTTGAAAACAATAAAGCAATTAATAAACTCCGCTAAAACTTTGTTTTGACATTTTATTAAGACAAAAAATTAAACCCCAAAGCCAAAGCTTTGGCTAATTAGTTAAACGAAAATATGTACTTTTAAATCGCCCTACCAAAACATAGATTGGGCGTTATAAACAACACCTGATTTAAAAATTAATTTATTTAAAAAGTAACTCATTAGTAATGTAATTACTTTTAAGAAGTGAAGTTCAGCAAGACCATACTCTTAATATTAATTCTAAGCATTGTTGTTAACGCCTATTCGCAAAACAAAACCCACAAAGCTGTACCTTCTATTTCAGAAATAATACTTCCTTCTTCGGCTCAAACAAAAGATAACTTTAACTTAATGTACGAAGTGCATTTATCAAGAAATAACATCCCAACCCCTTCTTTCTGGTACAAAATTATTTTTAATACGGATTGCGATTTTGAATTCACCCTATTCCCTTTAGTTGAAGAAGATGGGTATGAATTTTTTATGTATAAAATAGAAGCTAATAAGCTCTTTTGTAAAGCAATGTCTGAAAAAAAAGTAACCACCCTAAACCATTATAAATACACAAAAAAATACACCGATACTGATCAATCAAAACAATTTAGATCTACTATGATACATGTAAAGCCTATCCCAATTAAAGCTGGAGACGCTATTTATTTATCAGTTATTGCTGTAAAAGGAAAAGATTGTGGTCACATTTTAGATTGTAGAACATCTGTTAGCTCCATGGTTATTAAAGTTATTAATGACAATTGTAGTAAGATAAATCCAATAGACACCTTAAAAGAAAACGTTAATAAAGAAGAGTTAGCACTAAACTATTTAAGCGATGAACTTTGTAATAAAAAGCAAGCTATTAAAATATCTGCTATCGATTTAAAAGGTAAAAAAATGAAAGTAAATAACAAACTAAACTTTCATTCTTACGCTAAAAAAGAAAAGTTTAAATATAAAAAATACGAAGTCAATACTGACACTATCTTAGAAGTAGACTCTACAAGCATTGAAACTACTAGGAAAGATATAGACAATATCAATCCAATAAATAAAATAAAAACTACTTCAGATTTAAACTTAGAAACAACCGTTAACGAAAATCAAACTTTTTATCAAACCCATAACCACAAAAGCAATTTAACACGATTTAAGGTAGATAGAGTTATGTTTAATCTATTACTAAAAGGGTTAACAGAGAATAAACTGATCCTTAAAGAGGATATTAAAAACAAGTACTCAGAATTAAAAAAAACAAACAAAAAGCATAAGAAAAAAGAAAAGTTTATTGAAATAAAACAGTTAAAAAAGAAGAGAAAAACTGTAGAAAAGGAAATAGCAAGTGTTAAAATAAAACTCAAAAAAATTAACAAATTAATTTCTAAAGACAATCTTAAAAATAATGAAGATTTTGTTTTTGATGGTAGCATAAACAATGTTAAAACCAGTTTAATTAGTTCTGAGGGTTTGATTTACAAAGTCCAAATTGGAGCTTATAAAAATAAAATTTCGAAAGATATATTTAAAGGCTTATCCCCAGTTTATGAAGATCCCTATGCAGATGGTGTAAAGTATTCTGTTGGTGCATTTAAAAAATTGCTTTACGCCAAACAAGCAAAAAAATACGTAGTAGATTTAGGGGTGAAAGATGCTTTTATTGTTGCTTACTTTGATGGGAAACGAATCCCAGTTAACAAGGCTATAAAGCTAGAGTAGTTAGATTATTTTAGCTTCTACCCTAACATTTTTTTGTATCGCTTCAATAGTTTTTGCATCTTTAATTATCATTTTATCACCTCCAAAACCTTTAGTTGATATACGACTCTCATCTATTCCTTTTTTCAATAATTTGCGTTTTATTTCTTGTGCCCTATACATTGATAACTTCCTAGAAGACCCTTCAAAATTCCATTGTACACTTCTTTTTTTGTACGCTTTATTCCGCTTTATTTTATTTTTTCCGTTCGTATGACCAGACAATTCTATTTGCAGCCCTTCATTATTATTAAGGAAATTAGCCAAATAGTCTAACTCTTTATTTGCTCCAGATTTAAGAGCATAAGTATTGGGATAGAAATAAATGTGATTCATTAAAAAAATATCTCCCGATTTTAAAGGCTTTAGATAGATAATAAAATCACTGCTATCAGAAATCATATAATCACTAATAATAATATTGTGTTTAAACCTTTGGTAACCTGGAGCTATACAAGAAACTAGGTATTCTTTCCCTTTTTCTATAGCTAAAGAATTAACTTTTGAACTGTCATAATCAATCTTAATCTCGGAATTAAACTCCTTATCTTTTATAATTATTTCGGCTTTTATGTAATTATCATTTTCTATTTGATCTTTCAGCTTTATCAAAGCAATAAAAGGGTTTGAATTAGAAACCAATGTTTCTTTTTCTTTTTGCTGATCCTCTTCTTCAACAACACAAGGAATATGTATTGCCTTAACGGCTATTGAATCTGAAGAGCTCGCTAATTTTAATTGATGTCCACAATTATAAACTGAAGTATTTAAAACACAGAAATAATAATTTTTTTGAGCAGATGTGTTTAAGTTAAACTTGGTAAGTAATCCCGAAATTGAAGCTTGTTTATCTAACAATTGATCTTTAAGTGGTTTAATTTTTCCATTGAAAACTTTATGGCACAAGCTACCTCCATCATTTTCATAAACAAATACATTATACCTACTATTACTATCTAAAGGAGAGATTTCAAAATGAACTACCTCATCGTTAAGACTACTAAACTTATACCAAAAGGAAAATTGTTCTTCGTACTGATAAAATACTGTTTGATTATTTTTTATAGTTAGCGGTAATGTTATTTCAAAAGCCTTATCACATTCAAAATAGCTATTTTCATTAATAAAATCTTGTGCTTGGTAAGTAATCGGAAATAGTAAAGCAACCACAAACAGTATGTAAAAACCTCTATTCAAAACACTTATCAAATCTTGATATCTTTTAAATTCAACTGCAAAGTAGTATTTCCATTCCAGTGGTTTTCTTCAATGTTGTAAACAATATTAAAAGGAATTCCTTCATCTAAATCATCTAATACATTTCCTAATCCAAAACCAATACAATTAAATTTAATATTAGGATTTTCTTCTTGAAAAACTTCTAACCTTAAATGTGTTTTGTCTTCTCCTATTTTTCGAGATCTATTGGTCATAAATACATTTTCGCTCATAAAAACTGGCCTCATATTCCCTGGTCCAGTTGGTGCAAACTGCTTTAATATATTATTAAATTTATCTGTAATTTGATGTAACTCTAATTTAGCATCAATCCCAATTTGAGGAATTAATAATTCAGGATCAATCTGCTCAGCAACTATTTGTTCAAACTTTTCAGTAAATGCTTCTAAATTTTCAAGTTTCATAGTTAAACCTGCAGCATATTTATGCCCGCCAAACTGTTCTAACAAATCACTGCATGCATCAATGGCATCATACACATCAAAATCTTTTACCGACCGTGCAGAACCAGTTGCTTTTCCATTAGATTCTGTTAAAATAATAGTTGGTCGGTAATGCGTTTCAATTAAACGAGAAGCTACAATACCTATTACTCCTTTGTGCCAGTTTTCACTATACAAAACCGTTGTTTTTTTGTTTTGGAGATCAACATTATCATCAATCATTGCCAACCCATCTTTGGTTATTGCTCTATCCAATTCCTTTCGCTCAACATTTAAATTATTAATATTGTTTCCAAATTCAAGTGCCTTTACTTTATTCTCTTCCACCAACATTTGAACAGCTTTATTACCAGTTTCAATTCTTCCGGCAGCATTTATTCTTGGAGCAATAGTAAAAACTACATCTGTAACAGTTAGCTCATTTTTTAATTTTGCTAACTCCACCATTGTTTTAATTCCTAAGCGAGGGTTTTCGTTAATTACTTTTAGTCCATAATAAACAAAAACTCTATTTTCTCCTGTTATCGGAACAATATCAGCACATGTACTTATTGCTAACAAATCTAAATATTCCATTAAGTTAGATTCATCTTTTCCTTCTTTTTGAGTCCAAGCTTGCATCAGTTTAAAACCAACGCCACAACCTGATAATTCTTTAAAAGGGTAATTACAATCTTCTCTTTTTTGATCTAAAACAGCAACTGCTTTTGGAATTTCATCTCCTGGTCGGTGATGATCACAAATAATAAAATCAACCCCTTTATCAGAAGCGTAATCAATTTTTTCAATGGCCTTAATTCCACAATCTAATGCAATAATTAATTTAAAATCATTATCAGCTGCATAGTCAATTCCCTGATAAGAAATCCCATAACCCTCGGTATACCGATCAGGTATGTAATAAGTAAGATTGTCGTAAAAATTCTTCAAATAAGAATAAACCAATGCAACGGATGTTGTACCATCTACATCATAATCACCATAAACAAGAATCTTTTCTTCATTCTTAATCGCCTTTTGCAATCGTTCAACCGCTTTATCCATATCCTTCATTAAAAAAGGATCATGAATTTCATCTAAACTAGGTCTAAAAAAGGTTTTCGCTTTTTCGAAAGTATTTATCTTTCGTTGAAGTAAAATATTGGTAAGTGTAGCATCTAAATTGTTAAGCTCAGAAGACAATTTTTGAATATCTTCTTGATTGGCTTGTTCATTGGTTTTCCATCTTTTCTTCATTTACTAAGCATCATTAATTATCAACCGATATTCTCGGATTATTCATTACCTGAGTTTGAACTCGAATGGATTCTTGATGTACAAGTTCCAGCATTTTTTTAATAAACTCATCACTTAACCCAACCTTATCTGCCAAAAAAGAACGATTCTTCAAGATTTGTTCCCATCTTTCTAACTGCAAAATGGTTACATTATTTTCATGTTTATATTCTCCAATTTTTTGAATGATAGACATTCGTGAAGAAAACTTATTGATTAATTCTTCATCCAACTCATCAATAATAGAACGTAATTGCTCTAGTTTATTTATGAATTCTTCACTTTCAGAATGTTTCTCCCGAATAATTAATTCATTCAACAATGTATTTAACTCTAAAGGAGTTACTTGTTGTTTAGCATCACTTTTAGCTACCAAAGGATCAATATGGCTTTCTATCATTAAACCTTCCATATCTAAATCCATTGCCTTTTGAGATACATAAGGAATTAACTCTTTATCTCCAGCAATATGACTTGGATCACAAAACATAGGAATTTCTGGGCACATTAATTTTAACTCAATTGGGATTTCCCACATTGGTGTATTTCTGTATGATGATTTATCAAAAGAAGAAAAGCCCCTATGAATAGCTGCTAACTTATTAATTCCAACTGCATTTATTCGTTCTAAAGCTCCTACCCATAAATTAATATCTGGTGTAATCGGATTCTTTACAAAAACAGGAATATCTACTCCTCTTAGTGCTTCTGCAATTTCTTGAACTGAAAACGGATTAACCGTTGTTCTTGCTCCTAGCCATAAAATATCAATATTGTTTTTTAGGCAAGCCTCAACATGTTCTGCGTTTGCTACTTCTGTAGCAACAGGCAAACCAACCGATTTCCCTGCTTGTTTTAACCAAAACAACCCTTTCTCTCCAACTCCTTCAAAAGAATTTGGTCGAGTACGAGGTTTCCATATACCCCCTCTTAAAATAGATACGTTTTCTGATTTAGAAATTGCCTTAGCAGTTTGAAGAACTTGTTCTTCAGACTCTACACTACATGGCCCTGAAATTATTATAGGTGTTTTTTGAGGAAGCCAATTGTTCCTACTTTCTATTTTTAAATCCAACTTCATACAACCCTCTTTCTCTCCATTTACTTCGGCTACAATCAGCACATATAGGAGAATAAATGGCTAAGCCAATACCTTATTTTCTTGCTTTTCTAAAAGTGATTTAGTTGTTGCAATTATTGCTTTTTCATCAAACAAACACTCATTATAAAGTTCATTTTGAGTACCATGGTCAATAAACTTATCAGGAATTCCTAAACGTTTTACCTCTGCATAATAGTTCTTATCAGCCATAAACTCTAAAACGGCACTTCCCATCCCTCCTTGTATACAACCATTTTCTACAGTAATTATCTTCTTGAACTTTCCAAACACTTCGTGCAATAAAATTTCATCTATTGGTTTTACAAATCGCATATCGTAATGTGCAATATGAATTCCTTGTTTTTCTAATTCAGCACAAGCTGATACAGCTTTATTGCCTATATCTCCAATAGTTAAAATAGCTATATCATCCCCATTCTTAACTCTTCTTCCTGTTCCTATTTTAATTTTTTTGAATGGTGTTTTCCAATCCACCACCGTTCCTGTTCCTCTAGGATAACGAATAGAAAAAGGCCCATTATCCTCTGCTTGAGCAGTGTACATTAAGTTTCTTAAATCCTCTTCGTTCATTGGAGCAGAAACTATCATGTTCGGAATACATCTAAAATACGCCAAATCATAAGCTCCATGGTGTGTTGAACCATCAGCACCAACTAAACCTCCTCTATCTAAACAAAATACTACTGGTAAATTTTGCAATGCTACATCATGAATTACCTGATCGTACGCCCGCTGCATAAACGATGAATAAATATTACAAAAAGGAATTAACCCCTGAGTTGCCATTCCTGCCGAAAAAGTAACGGCATGTTGTTCTGCAATACCTACATCAAAAGCTCTATCGGGCATTGCTTTCATCATAATACTTAAAGAACAACCGGATGGCATTGCTGGAGTTACTCCAACTATTTTATCATTTTTTTCTGCTAACTCAACAATCGTATGCCCAAAAACATCTTGATATTTTGGTGGCTCAGGATTTTTTGGGGTGATCTTAATTATCTCTCCAGTTTCTTTATTAAAGATTCCTGGAGCATGCCACTTCGTTGTATTTCCGTCTTCAGCTGGCTGATATCCTTTTCCTTTTTCGGTAATACAATGTAATATTTTTGGCCCTGGAATGTCTTTTAAATCATTCATCACTTTAGCCATATAATTTACATCATGACCATCAATTGGTCCGAAATACCTAAAATTCAATGACTCAAATAAATTACTTTGTTTTAACAACGTAGATTTTATACCATTCTCAATTTTTTGAGCTATCGCCTGAGCATTTGGTCCAAACTTACTTACCTTCCCTAACAAATGCCAAACCTCATCTTTTACTTTATTGTAAGTATGAGAAGTTGTTATATCTGTTAAATAATCTTTTAACGCTCCAACATTTGGATCGATTGCCATACAATTATCATTTAAGACAATTAGCAAATTTGTATTCTCAACTCCGCCATGATTCATTCCTTCAAAAGCCAAACCAGCAGTCATAGAACCATCACCAATAATAGCAATATGTTGTCTATCTTCTTTTTTATATTGAGATGCCACAGCCATTCCAAGTGCTGCAGAAATAGATGTTGAAGAGTGCCCAACACCAAAAGCATCGTACTCACTCTCTGATCGTTTAGGGAAACCACTTATTCCTTTATAAATTCTGTTGGTATGAAATTCTTCTCTTCGTCCGGTAAGTATTTTATGACCATAAGCTTGATGCCCTACATCCCAAACCAGTTTATCGTGAGGAGTATTAAAAACATAATGCAAAGCAACGGTCATTTCAACCACCCCTAAACTTGCTCCAAAGTGCCCTCCTTTCTGAGAAACTACATCAACAATAAAATCTCTTAATTCTTCGCACAACTGAGGTAAATCATCTTCAGAGATTTTCTCTCTTAGGTCTTTTGGTATTGAAATCTTATTTAAAAGATCGCCAACTTTATAGTTACTCATGTAAATAGTAAATTATTCAACAAATATACTTAATTATTACTGCATACTTAACACTCAAATAAACTTCTTAGTATATTTTAACGGCTTAAAATCAATAGTTTATGATTTATTAACAATTCTAAATTAAACCTTTTATACATTCATCACTCTAAATATTATATTAACCTTAAAACCTATTTAATTATGAAAACGTTAAAATTAACATTAGCTATTGCAGCCATAACCTTATCTTCAGTAATCTGTCAAGCTCAGAAACAAGGAAATCAAAATAAAAAACACGATAAAATTGCTCAAAAATTAAACTTAAACCCTGAGCAAACAGAAAAGCTAAAAGTGATTCGTGAAATACAAAAAACAGAGAACAAAGCTTTACAAGAAAAAATGAAACCTCTCAAAGCAGAACTGAAAACTTTAAAGGCTGAGAAGAAAACTTTAAACGAAACAAAGATGAAAGAAATAGAATCAATTCTAACTCCTGAACAATTTATAAAATTCAAAGAGATGAAAAAACACAGAAAAGATCGAATGAAAGAAAAAAGAAGTGACTATTAAACAAAAAAAGGCTCCAAATTGGAGCCTTTTTTTTGTTTAAATATCTCTAATAAACTGTAACAGATCTCTTAATAGGTTTTAGTTGCTGGCCATCTTCGCCACTAAAAATGACTTGAAGATAATATGTTCCATTGTCAACTTTATTACCTAACATATCTCCTCCATCCCAAAAACCTTCTAATGTTCTCCATTCATATACTTTATCACCATTCATTTTATAGACAGTAGCTTGAAATTTTTTGATATTTGCTCCTTCTATTTTTAGAACATCATTAACTCCATCTCCATTTGGCGAGAATTTTCTAGGTATAGCAGCCTCATTAATAGTTGCAGTGTTTTCCTTTTCTACTTTAATTTGATAAGGAATTTGCTTAGAATTGGCATTTTCGTCAACCACGACTAACATCACATTGTAAACCCCAGGGGTGTTAAATGTATGTATCGGATTTGAACTATTAGAGCCCTCCGAACCGTCTCTAAAATCCCAAGAGTAACTCACAATGTTTTCGCCATCAACATCAAACACAACATCCAAAGGTGCTTTACCCGATTTTTTATTTGAGCTTATTATCGCAACTAAGGGCTTCACTTCTTTCGTTTCAACAGCTATGCTTTTTTCCTTTTGTTTGAAATTTTCAGCTTTAACAGTTGTGCTACTTCCCTCTGAAGTGTTCTCTTGTGAACTCTCTGCAATTATAGAATTTGATTCTTGCTCTTTAACCGAAGAAACCACTTCTCCTGATTGTTTAGAGCTACCAGTCTCAGAAAAATTTTCAGATCTACTTTCTGTATCTTCTTTAATTAAACTATTCTCAAGTACACTTTGCTCAACAACTTCTTTTGTATGGTTTTCAGAAACAAGCTCTTCCTTTCTGTTTTCTATAACAATATTATTTTTCTCTTCTGTGCTTTCATCAACAACAGTTTTTTCAATAACAGCTTCTTCTTCATTTCCAAAAAGAGTTGGAACAATATAAACGCCAGTAACTACTGTTCCAAGAGCAATAACCCCAGCAACAATTTTTAAAGCTAATGACTTCCCTGCAACGCCTGCTGCAGTTGTTGAAGCCGCACTTGAACCGATAGTGCTTTGAATGTTACTCCAAACACTTGGATCAACATTCGCTTCAAAGCCATCAAATGCTTCTTTAAAAATTTCGTCTATATTTTCTAATTCATTCTTCACCTATGTTGTTTCTTCTTTTAATAATATTTTCTGCAAATATGCTCTAGCTCTAGAGAATTGAGATTTAGATGTACTAACCGAAATATTTAGTTCTTCTGCAATTTCTTTATGAGAATAACCTTCAATCACATACATGTTAAACACTGTTTTAAATCCTGTTGGCATACTTTGTATTACTTTTAATAAATCTTGTGCCGACAATGCTTCAACCGCATTTTCATTATAATTATGTAATTGATAATCTACTTTTTCTATTTCAACATTATTCATCAGTTTTTTATTCTTACGAATATTGTCTAAAGCAGTATTTACAATAATTTTTCTAATCCAACCTTCTAAAGAACCTTTGTGGTTATACATCTCCAATTTCTCAAAGATTTTTATAAACCCCATTTGTAAAACATCTTTCGCCTCATCCATGTCTTTGGAATACCTTAAACATACCCCCATCATTCTTTTAGAATAAAACTCAAATAATTGCTTCTGGGCAAGCACATCTTTTTCAAGACATTTATTGACCAACTGCTCTTCGTTCATTCTCATTTATTCGCTGTTAAGATGTTGTTTACACTAAAAAGGTTGCATTAACAATTATAAAGTTAAACAAATCCATCTATTAGATTATTTTTATCTTTGGTTTTTTAGAAAGTTTTAATATGTCGAAATTATACCTTATTCCTACACCTATTGGAAATTTAGAAGACATTACCTTACGTGCTTTAAGAATTCTTAAAGAAGTGGATGTAATTCTTGCTGAAGACACGAGAACATCTTCTAAACTATTGAAGCATTATGAAATTAACAAGAAACTAATAGCTCATCACCAACATAACGAACACAAGACTTTAGATCGAATTATTGAGTCTTTAAAAAATGGAGAAACCCTAGCTTTAATTAGTGATGCAGGAACTCCAGCCATTTCGGACCCTGGTTTTTTATTGGTTAGAGAATGTATAAAAAATGATATTGAAATAGAATGTTTACCAGGAGCAACAGCCTTTGTTCCAGCACTAGTTAACTCAGGGTTTCCGTGTGATAAATTTGTTTTTGAGGGGTTTTTACCTCATAAAAAAGGAAGACAAACACGTTTAAAATTGTTAGCTGAAGAAACTAGAACAATCATTTTTTACGAATCTCCTCATCGGTTACTCAAAACTTTAAAGCAATTCGGTGAATATTTTGAAGAAAATAGATTGGTTTCTGTTTCAAGAGAATTAACCAAAATGCATGAAGAAAACATTAGAGGTACAGTTATTGAATTAATCCAGTACTATGAAACCCATACATTGAAAGGTGAAATTGTAATTATTGTTGATGGTGCTAAAAACTAAACTATTCATATTTGTTGTTCTTTTTAGCCTAAATCTATTCTCTCAGAATGATTTAACTGAAATTAAACCTTTTGGAGAGAATAAAGGGAACTTAAAAATGTTTCATTACATTCCTGAAAATCTGGATTACAACAAAAGTATTCCTTTGGTTGTAGTAATACATGGTTGTACACAATCGGCCAATTTAATAGCAAGTGAAACTGGCTGGAACAAATTAGCTGATTCTTTAAACTTGATTATTGTTTATCCTGAACAAAAATTAATTAACAATATTGCAAAATGTTACAACTTCTATTTAGGATATAAAGCAAAAAAAGATAAAGGAGAGGTTGCCTCTATCAAAGAAATGATCCATTATACTCGAAAAAACTACAATATAGATAGCTCTAAAATATTTATTACTGGATTTTCTTCGGGTGGTGCAATAAGTAACGCTATGCTTAATGCTTACCCTAAACTGTTTAATGCTGGAGCATTATTTGCCGCACCATCAACGCTATTTAACTTTAACAAAGAAATACCAACAGAACAACCAAGGGTTGCCATCATTCAAGGCGACAAAGATATGATTGTTCCAAAAAAGAATGCTGCCAGAATATTGAATCAATGGATAAAGAAAAATGAATTGTCTGATACTACTTTTGTGCTAAATAAAGACTATCAAAACAATCCTTTACTTTCTTCAAAATATTTTTATACTCCTCAAAAAGTACTGAAAATTATAATTATTGCTGCTGAAGATGTTAAACACAAACTAATGATAGTTCCAGGAGAACCTATTAGCCGTGGTGGAAAAATGGATTTCTACACGACAGATATAAATTTTCATTCAACTTATTGGGTTACTCGGTTTTTTGGTTTAGTAAAAGAGTAAACTCGTATTCAACACCTTGGTGTTAGCTGTAAAAATCTGTAACTTCGTTGAATAGCCAATTCTTTGGAACTCATACTAAACTAGTTTATACTGGGTGTAACCGAAGTAAAGAGTTAAAACAGTACATAGCCAAAATCTAGTAAATTACGTCCAAATCACTTGGTCGATCATCGAATTGAGATAAAAATGAAAAAAATAGTAAAAGCTCAACAAGATTTCTTTAACACCAATGCAACTAAGGAGGTCTCATTCCGAATTGAACAATTAAAGGAGTTTAAAAGAATCTTAAAAACAAATGAGAACCTACTGAATAAAGCTATTTATTCCGATTTTAAAAAATCGGCCTTTGAAAATTATACTTCTGAGCTTTCACTTATTTATCATGATATTGACGAAGCGGTAAAAAAAGTTAAGCGTTGGTCAAAGGTAAAAAGGGTTAAAACGAACCTAGCTAATTTTCCTGCTAAAAGTTATATTATTCCAGAACCCTTAGGAACAACGCTGATTATTGGTGCTTGGAATTTTCCTTACCTCACTTCTTTAGCTCCTGTTGTTGCTGCGATGGCTGCAGGAAACACCATAATTTTAAAACCAAGTGAATTATCTCCTAGTACGAGTGGAGTGATGCATAAACTAATTTCTAATAACTTTAACACAGATTATTTTTCAGTAATAGAAGGTGGTATTCCAGAAACAACTGAATTACTTGAACAGAAATTCGATAAAATATTTTTTACTGGTAGCGTGCCCGTTGGCAGAATAGTTTATGAAGCTGCCAGCAAACACTTAACTCCTGTAACGCTTGAATTAGGAGGGAAAAGCCCCGCTTTTGTTACTGACACATGTAATCTTAAAATGACAGTAAAAAGATTGATTTGGGCAAAATACCTTAATGCCGGACAAGCATGTGTTGCTCCTGACTACGTATTGGTACATAAATCTATAAAAGATAAATTTCTTGAACTAGCAAAAACAGAAATAGAAAACGCTCATTTCTCTATAGAGAATGATAATTATATTCAAATAATAAACGAAAAGAATGTAAAGCGACTAATGAATATAATTGATAACAAAAAAATCTATTGCGGTGGTTCAAGCAATCTTTCTGAAAGATATATAGAGCCCACCATTCTAGAGAATGTAACTTTTGAGGATGAAATAATGAAAGAAGAAATTTTCGGACCCATTCTTCCTGTTATTGAATATGATAATTTAGATGAAATTATTTTAAAAGTGAAAGCCCAACCCAAACCATTAGCCTGTTATATTTACACAGAAGATAGAAAGACTAAAAACAAACTACTGCAAGAAATTTCATTTGGAGGTGGTGCCGTAAACGACTCTAACATGCACATCACAAATACTAAGATGCCGTTTGGCGGGGTTGGCAACAGTGGTACTGGCTCATATCATGGTGAATTTGGGTTTAAAACCTTTACTCATTACAAAGGGATTCTTGAAAAACCTACTTGGTTTGAATTAAATTTAAAATACTTTCCCTACACCTCAAAAAAGTTACGATTCATAAAATTAATGCTCGGCCAAAAATAAAACACATGGAACTCGACTATGATTACATCATAATAGGAAGTGGATTTGGAGGCTCGGTAAGTGCACTCAGACTTTCTGAAAAAGGATACAAAGTGTTGGTCATAGAAAAGGGAAAATGGTATAAAGCTGAAGATTTTGCTAAAACCAATTGGAATATAAGAAAGTGGTTATGGATACCCTTTTTACGGTGCTTCGGCATAATGAAAATGACCATTTTAAGACACGTTGCTATCATTTCTGGCACCGGTGTTGGTGGTGGTTCTTTGGTTTATGCAAATACTTTACCTATACCAAAATCAGATTTTTATACTTCAGGAAGTTGGGCTGAACTTAAGGATTGGAAAACTGAATTAAAACCTCATTACCAAACAGCCTTAAAAATGCTTGGTGCAACAAAAAATCCAAAATTATTTAATGGAGACTTTGAATTGAAACAGTTGGCTAAAGAAATGGGTAAAGAAGACCAATTTGAACATACTAATGTATCCGTTTATTTTGGAAAAGAAAACGTAACTGTTAAAGACCCTTATTTTAATGGAGAAGGACCAGATAGAACAGGCTGTATTTATTGTGGTGGCTGTATGACAGGTTGCAGAAATAATTCAAAAAACACATTAGATAAAAACTACCTTTTTTTAGCACAAAAAAATGGAGCAAAAATATTGGCTGAAAATGAAGTCTATAATGTTATTCCTATAGATAAAAAAGATGGTTCAACGGGATACAAAATTTACCTTAAATCCAGTACTAACCCTTTCAAAAAAAGAAAAGAATTTACCTCAAAAGGAGTTGTGTTTTCTGGTGGTGTTCTGGGAACCATTAAACTTCTTTTAAAAGTTAAAGCAAAATCCCTACCTAATTTATCAGAAAGATTAGGAGAAAATATTAGAACAAACAATGAAACCCTAATTAGTATTTCAAGCTTAGACAGAAAAAAAGATTTCTCTAAGGGAATTGCTATAGGTAGTATAATGCATACAGATGAAAACAGCCATTTAGAAGTAGTGAGATATGCTGAGGGCTCAGGTTTTTGGAGATTTTTACATTTACCCTATACTACAGGTGGTAATTCCTTTATTAGGTTAATAAAAATGGTAATTACCTTCCTTAAATCACCTTTCAGCTACATTAAAGTCTATTTTATAAATAGTTGGTCAAAAAGCACAGTTGTACTCCTTTTCATGCAAACTATTGACAGCACCTTAAAATTTAGAAGAACTATTTTTGGATTAATGATATCATCAGTTGGCACAGGAAAAAAGCCTAGTCCGTTTATCCCTGAATCTGTTGAATTAACAAAACAATACAGCAAAATTGCAGGAGGAAAAGCAACTTCATTTGCTTTAGAAACATTAGCAGGTATTCCATCTACAGCACATATATTAGGGGGAGCAGTTATGGGTAACAATACTAATCAAGGCGTTATAGATAAAGACAATAACGTTTTTGGTTATAAAAATATGCTTATAGTTGATGGGGCTATGATTTCTGCTAATCCAGGAGTTAATCCCGCTCTTTCAATAACCGCTATTGCGGAGAGAGCCATGGCTCAAATTGATAATTCTCCTATCATCTCATAAAAATGAGATGTGAAAAAGATTTGCTATCTTAGTAGTGTTAAGTTAACCCTCATGAACTGGAAATTTTACTTTTTTATTGGTGCTGTTTGTTTAAGCAGTATTTCTTGCCAAAAGGAAAAACCTCTTGAAATAAAACCCTATAAGGAAACACGACTTACTATCATTGAACCTATAGAGTTTGAAATTTCCTCACTTATTGGTCTTAATTTACCGTTTCAGATTCCTTTTTTAAATGTACCTCTAAATATTTCAACGTCAGAAGAAAATACCAATCCTCATATTGATTTAATTCGCAACATTCACCTACAGGATTTTGTAATAAGAATAATTTCACCCCAAGGGCAAAACTTTGATTTTTTAAAAGATATAGAAATTTACATTTCAACAGATGTATTACCAGAAATTAAAATGGCACATCATTATAATGTAGATTCCAGTATTGGATCTGAAATGCACCTTGTTCCAGAAAATATAGTCTTAGATGATTACTTAAAAAGCGAATCATTTAATTTACGATTAGAATTAGTAGCTGATCAATTAATTTTTTCTAACCTCATTATTAGAGGTGAATGGATACTGGATGCAGAATTAATTAATAATCCTTAGTGCCGCTCAAATTCCAGAACGGTTGTACTTAACCCTATATTATAGAAGGAAATAATATTACTCTCACTATACAATGTATATTTATTATCTCCATTAGAATGTATTTTAAAGATTCCGTTAACGTATTTATCTATATTTATGTAGAGGTAATCAGAAGACTCTAATTCCCATTCACCCCATTCTTCATAATTCAGGGTATTTCCAACATAATACTCGCTTTTCATCACGCCATCATCTAACATGTAAATTACATATCGTCCGTTATTTTTATAATCAGGAAGCAGTTGACCCAACTGGTTCAAACTTCCTCCATTCACCAAAAACTCCGTAATCTCCCATTCGCCTTTCATTAAAGAAACTTTATTGATTTTATAACAACCACACAAAAAGAAGAGAAGAAGTAATGGAAGAAAGAATGTTTTTTTCATAGCTCAAGTAATGTGTTTACCTTTTATTAATTCAATCTATAATGTATTTTAACCGTTGTTAACCCATCAGAAGACTGAGACACAACCACGCCATTAATACCACTCATAACAGGATTAAAAGTCCCTGAAGCCATTGCATCATCTGGATCAATGGGAGGGAGATCTGCATCAAACAATTCCCATACATAAGTTGTATTCAATAACTGAAATTGATCTGGTGCAGACCATATTTGTACCGTAAATGGATCTGCATTATTTATTGTAACTGAAGAAAATTCCCAACTAGAAAAACTTTGTTTTTTTACTTTTATATAAACATCTGCTTTAACGTTACCGAACAAATCCCAATTAATATTCTCATAATTTGTAAGCTCATAATCAGTTACGTAAAGAAACTCACAAGACCCATCATCCTTGGTGGCGGCAGAATTATAATGAGGGGAATTTACATCCAAACAACCGCCTGTTCCTAAATCAACATCTTCTTCTTTAGAGCAACTCATCATGCAAAAAGCAATAATCATAATTGCTAAAAATGATATGTTAAATATTATTTTCATATGCAATAACTCTTTTAATTTTAATACTGTTACACAAACGAACCATTTTAAATACTAGGCTTACTCTTAGTTTTTCTTTTTATTGTTTTCCCTATACTCACTCCCATCCAATGCCCAAAATTTTCATTACTTTCATTAGAAATAATTGGAGAATATATTATACGAAACATTAACCCTCCATCCATTTTTTGAAAGCGATAACCCAGTATTAGATGTTTTAAAAGCTCAGGCTTTCGACTAAACCCTGATGAGCTTTCAGGATCTCTCATTGTCCAATTAAAATACGTAATCCCTCCCCCTAATTCAATCCTGTGTTTATCCTTTCCGTAAAGCATAGCTCCCGAAACGGGTATCAACACATCTGGGAAACCAGCTCCATTAAACTCAGACAACAACCCTAAACCTGCTCTTCCGTTTAACTTAAAGCTTTTGCTGATGTCCCAAAGGGTTCTATCATAATTAAAAGACCAAATACCAGCTGCACCGCCAAGTTCCAAATAAAGGCTCGTTTTAGCAGGTTCTTCACCTTCATTTTGAGCAAAAACACTACCCAAACAACTACTAATTACAACACTAAACAACAGTGTTTTAGACCTTATGGATTTAAAATTCATCGTTTAAAGTTACATTTTTATTCCGACATTTGTTCTGCTAAATTAAACCTTGCCACCAACAATACGACCCTATAAAAATGCCCGATTCTAAAAGGAAACACCTCAATGAGCAATCAAAATTTATTCCTATTATGGGTATGGATGTGCATTATCGTGTTGAAGGAAATGGTCCTGATTTAATCCTTGTTCATGGCACTTTCTCTTCACTACATACCTTTGAAAAATGGGTGTCGCATTTCAAAAAATCGTATCGAGTTACCAGTTTCGATCTTCCTGGTTTTGGATATACAGGTGCTCAACCTGATGCAAACTATGAGCTAGACACCTACATCTCTTTCTTTGAAGAATTATTTATGAAATTAAACATCAATGAATGCATCTTAGCTGGCAACTCTTTAGGAGGCATGCTTTGTTGGGAATTTGCTTTACGCTACCAATCACGCGTAAAAAAAATGATTTTGATTGATGCTGTTGGTTTTCTTGATCAATGGACTTTACCAAAACCCTTTTTCTTAGCTCGAAATCCCATATTGGCCAAGCTAATGAAATTGTGGATGCCACGATTTTTTCTTGATAAAAAAGTAAAAGAGGTCTATGCTAATCCATCTAAAGTAACCCCAGCTATCTTAGACCGCTATTTCGATCTTTTTGTTGGCGAAAAAAATCATTTATCTTTTGTAGATATTGTAAAACAAGAGCTTAAAGATAATTCTGATCGGCTTACTGAATTAAAAATTCCTACCCTTATTTTATGGGGAAAGCGAGACCGATGGATTCCAGTTAAAATTGCTACTTTATTTGCTAACACTATTCCTAACGCTGAATTAATTATTTATGATAATTGCGGACATGTTCCCATGGAAGAAATTCCCGAAGAAACAATCAGGGATGTTTCATTATTTTTAGAATAGAAATCTTTACCCTTAAATTGAAAATGTAATACCTCCATCTACTAGTTTATTTTTATCTTTGGCTTTTCATTATTGGAGTTAAACGTGTTACAATGATAGATGTAAAAGATAAAATGACTTTAATTCAGTCTATATTTATAGATTCCAAAGAAAAAGCATTAGCCATTTCCGATCATGAAAAACTAAATAATTCCTTACTAGATAATGACATTGAGTTTATTTCTATTGCTTATGAAGCAGCATCTATGGGGATTGCAATTAATAGTCTTGAACAAACAAATTCTTTAGAAAAATGGTTTAGTTTCTATCAAGAATATGGAGAAAAACATGCCGCACAAGTTCATGTTGGATTAGGATGGGCCCTTTCAGAGCTTAATTTAAAACCATCAGAATACATTAAAGATCTTGAACCTATTTATAAATACAGAGTAATTGATGGCTTTGGTTATCATGAAGGAAGGTTTAAAAGACGACAAGCTGTTAGATCCCAACAAATTCCACAAGATTTTGATGAAATGAATACAAGAGCGTTCAATCAAGGGTTAGGAAGGAGCTTTTGGTACACAGCTCAAGGAGAACCTGAGAAATTATCAAAATTAATAGCCATTTTTCCAGAAGAAAGACACTATGATATGTGGAGAGGGGTTGGTGTGGCTGTTGCTTATGTTGGTGGGATTGAAGAATCTATTTTAAACCAGTTATCCCATTATTCCGAAAACAATCAAAACCCTTTTAAATGTGGTATTGCTTTGGCTATCCATACACGAGAAGAGGCAAATACCACAACTGAAAACACCAAACAAATTTGTAAATTTATTCTTAAAAAAAGCACTTCTGAAGTTTCTCAAATATTGAAACAACTTGAAAAAGAAACCCCTTCAACACCAGACCTCCTATATTTTGATTGGGTTAATCGCATAGAACAGCAATTATAAATTAACTCTCATTCTACTTGTTGGATTACTTATTTTTTGGCTTAACAGCTCAATAAAAGCTTCAAAAAATGATTACTTTTCCAATCTCAAAATGCACTATGGAAAATCAGTATGATGTAACAATTTTAGGTGGCGGATTAGCCGGATTAACACTTTCCTTACAACTAAAACAAGAAAAACCAGACATTAAAGTTTTGGTGTTAGAAAAACGTGAAGATGCTGCTCCAGAAGCTGCTTTTAAAGTTGGTGAATCTTCTGTAGAATTAGGAACACATTACTTGAGAGAAGTTCTTGGTTTAAAAGATTATTTAGATACGGAACAACTTCCAAAACATGGATTAAGATTCTTTCTATCCCCAAAACACAAAGATGAAATTCATAAAAGAGTAGAACTTGGTCCTAAAGAATTTTTACCCGTTCCCAGCCATCAAATTGATAGAGGAGTTTTTGAGAACGACTTGGTAAAAATGTCGAGAGATATAAAAAATGATGTACTCTTAGATGCTAAAGTTGAAAATGTAGAATTGGGTGATGACACTCATCAAGTTACTTATAAAAAAGACGGAGAATCTACGACTGTAAACACAAGATGGGTAATTGATGCTACAGGGAGAGCAAGTTTTTTAAAACGTAAATTAAATTTTGCCGAACCTTTTGAGCACAATGTAAATGCCGCTTGGTTTAGAGTTGATTATAAAATTGATGTTGATACTTGGTCTGACGATGAAAAATGGCACTCATACGTAAAAGATGGATTACGCCATTTTAGTACAGTTCACCTAATGGATAAAGGTTATTGGGTTTGGATTATCCCATTAGTTGGCGATAGAACAAGTGTTGGAATTGTTGCCGATGAATCTATTCATGATTTTAAAGATTACAATTCATTAGAAAAATCTTTGGCTTGGATTTCTAAAAACGAACCTCAATTCGGAAAAGAACTAGATAAATTAACAGACAAAATTCTTGATTTTAAATTGATGAAGCATTTTGCTCATGCCTCTAAAGAAACTTTCTCAACTGATAGATGGACTGTTGTAGGTGAATCAGGATTATTTACCGATCCTTTTTACTCTCCTGGAACCGATTTTATTTCTATAGGAAATACATTAACAGCAGATTTAATTCAGCGCGACCTTAAAGGTGAAGATGTATTTTACAGAACAAAATTCCATGCACAAGTATTTAGAGCTTTGTATGATAATTGGATGCCAATTTATGTGAACCAATATCCACTCTGGGGAAGTTCGCAAATTATGGTAACCAAAATTATTTGGGATTGGGCTGCTTATTGGGCAATTAACTGTTTACTCTTTTTAAACAACGGTTTAACCAACTTAGAATTAATGAAGGACCTAGTTGCCGGACCAACTGCATTAATGAACCGTTATGGTGAATTAAGCTTACAAATGCAACGCTTATTTAAAGATTGGGAAGCTTACGACACAGCTGATTTAACAGATAAATATGTTGATCCTTTTGATTTAAAATTCATGAAAACCTTACAAGAAGACATTGTAGAAAAAGAAGTTGATGATGATGAATTAAAACGTAAGTTAATGGAAAACATGGAACTATTAGAATATGTTGCTGCAGAAATGTTCCGCTTGGCAAGTAATTCTGCTCACGAAACTTCTATGGACATTCCAGTTGATCCTTACACCATGTCGTTAAACAAGGATAGAACTCTAGAAAGTAAAAACAGTAAAGAGCTTGGTAGAAATAGGTATGTTGCAAAAGAATTGCAAAACATGTGGATGTATCCAGTGCCTGTTGAAAGTTAAAAAATATCTATCCGTTTCTTTATAAGAAAAACATCATCATGAAAATTATCGATTTATCTAAACCTATTCAGTACAATAAATCTGACCCTTGGTTTATGAAGGTAAAAATCAAACATAAACCTCACCATAAAGCCAAATGGTTAATCCGAATTTTAGGTTTACCATTTAAATTATTCCCAAAAAACTTTACTGGATGGGCTGATGATACCATTCAAAAAATGGGCGTTCATTCTACAACTCATATCGATGCTCCTTGGCACTATTCTCCAACTACTAATGGCGAAAAATCTAAAACAGTTGATGAGATTCCTCTAGAGTGGTGTTATGCTGATGGGATTGTTATCGACATGAAACATAAAGTAGATTTTGACCCTATTACCACAAAGGATATAGAACAATTTTTAAATGCCAATAATTTAGTCATAAAAGAAAATATGATTGTCCTTATTAAAACTGGTAGAGATAAATTTAATGGTACTAAAGATTTCCATAAAATAGGTACAGGAATGAGTGCTGAAGCTACAGAATGGCTAATTGATTTAGGAATAAAAGTAATGGGAATCGATTCTTGGGGATGGGATCTGCCGTTACCCTATATGCTCAAAAAAGCAAAAGAAACTGGTAATTCCGAACTTTTTTGGGAAGCACATTTAGTAGGGCAAAACAAAGAATATTGCCACATGGAACAACTAGTAAACTTAGATGCACTTCCTTTAACAGGTTTTAAAATCGCTGTTTTCCCATTAAAAATTGTTGGAGCATCTGCCGCACCAGCAAGGGTTGTTGCAATGATAGAATAGAAAATCTAAGTTACTTCTTTAAAATAGCATTCCAACCTTGAGCCGTTAATTCTTGTATTTGTTCACTTTTAGAAACAAACTGATAACTTTCTAAAAACTTACCTGCTCAAAGTAACTTCTGTAAAATTTCACTATATTAGCACAGTAAAGTAACTGTACAACCTACAATTATCCTTAGTGCACATTAAACAAATGAAAGTTGGAAGCTTATTCCTAACATCACGCCTTCTAACTTTGATCTCTTACAACTGCCAATATCACAGGAATTGTTTTGAATCAGACAGCTAAAAAGAATAAATTAAACCTACAATACGATGCCTTTATACATGGATATACATAATGTCGACACTGATGAATTCTCAGCAGAAGACGTTGTTAAAGCACATATGGAAGACCTAGCCATACAAGATCAATTTGGAGTAAAACAGCTAAAATATTGGGTAAACGAACAAGCTAAAACAATTTTTTGTCTAATGGATGGCCCAAATAAAAAGGCGTGTAACGAGGTTCATCTACAATCCCATGGAGGTACCGCATGCAATATTATTGAGGTATCTGACAATGAATACCAACTTTTTATGGGGCAAGGCACTGACATTAATGACTTGGCACAAACTGATTCTGGAGAACTAGACTCTGGTTTTCGCACAATTTTATTAGCCAATATTATTTGTCTTTATCGAAATAACGGCAGCTTTGTTGAGCAAATTCAGAAACTGATTAATGAACACAAAGGTGTTATTGTTCGGGAACCTGATAATCAAATCATGGCCTCATTCGTCTACGCTACAGACGCCATAATGTGTGCATCTTTAATTAAGAATTTGCTGGATTCAGATCATGATACCTTGGAATTCAATTTGGCCGTAATAAGTGGAAAACCAGTAGACGAAGAAAGTGAAACATTTTTTGAAGAAACAAAATCAAAGATCAATAGTCTTTGTTCTCTAGGACTAAACAAGAGGATGTTCTTAGATAAAGATACCATTGCACTTGCTGACAAAGAATTATCTGATCAAAAAGAGAAACAAAATAACTTCACGCTTATAAATAGCGAAGATATTCAGTTTTCTATAGACCTCTCAGAAGTAATTAGCGATAACTTTGTTCGTCCCGAGTTTAATAGTGAGAATTTAATTGCTCTTCTTGGATTGAGTAAATCAAGCGCTTCAAGAAAGATAAAGTCGTTAACAGGGATGGCACCGAATCAATTAATACAAGAAACTCGTTTCCAAAAAGCAATTAATTATATGGTTCAGAGCAATAAAACGATTGCCGAAATTGCTTATGAATCTGGGTTCAATAGTCCAACCTATTTTACACGAGCATTCAAAAAAAGATTTAGAGTTTCACCCACAGATTTCGCTAAACAACAATCATAAATTATAGAAAAGAGAATTTGAATCAATTGTTTCAGACTTTGAATCAATTGTGAAATAGTCTTGCCCATATGTTCTGGATATTTGCATCATAACAAATATTAATAAACACTTAAATTCAGAACTCATGGAAAAAGTATTCAACCCAGAGCACTACAAAAGTACAACAAGAGAACAATGGCAAACTGCAGCAGAAGCATGGCACCGTTGGCACCCAACATTAAAAACCTGGTTAGGTCCGGCAACAGACTTAATGCTAGATATGGCAAAAGTGAAAGAAGGTTATCGCATTTTAGATGTGGCAGCCGGAGCAGGTGAACAATCAATTACAGCAGCTGAAAAAGTTGGTCCTAGTGGTTATGTTTTGGCTACAGATTTAGCACCTAAAATTCTTGATTTCACATTGGAGCTTGCCAAAGAGCAAGGGATAAATAATATTGAAATAAAAGAAATGGATGGAGAGAATCTAACCGTTCCTGATAATTCGTTTGATACTGTGATATCTAGAGTAGGGTTAATCTTTTTTCCTGATCAACAAAAAGCATTAAAAGAAATGTTGAGGGTACTTAAGCCAGGAGGTTATGTGGCGGCTATTGTTTATTCTACCGTTGATAAAAATCAGTTCTTTTCAACTCCAGTTTCAGTGATTAGAAGACGTGCACAGCTACCTCCTCCTTTAGCCGGACAACCTGGTCCATTCAGCTTAGGAAATGAAGGCGTATTAGATGATGCCTTTGCACAAGCTGGATTTACAAATGTGAAATCACAAGTAGTAAATGCCCCTGTCATTATGCCAACTGCTAAAGATTGTGTTCAATTTGAGTATGAATCATTTGCAGCTTTACACCAAATGCTTGGAGGGTTATCAGATGATGAAAAAGCTGCTGCATGGGAAGAAATCCAAACGGAATTAGAAAAATTTGAGTGTGAAAAAGGCTTTTCAGGGCCATGTGAGCTAGTAGTTGGAGTTGCACAGAAGCCATTAGAATAGTCACTAATCTATTCTTTTATGTGTTTTCTACTTCTAGACCATGAACTTTAGAGCATATATTTTGAACTTTTAAGCAAACTACCTATCCAGATCATCGCGTTACTTTGTAATTAACATCGTTAAATAATTGAACAAAATGCAAGAAGAAATTTTTAGATTTTCGATAATCCGCAACCCTCAGATTATTTCCAAAGAGAAAGTTAAAACCTCTGTTATACATTTAATTGATCAGGAGGATGGAATTTACCCCCTATTTACAAAGCTGAAAGCTGTTGAAAAGATCCGTGAAAAAATCGTTAGTACCGCTAAAAACGGATTAAGAACAGGAGGACTCTTACAAAGAAAAACACTTGTAAATTCTACTATTGGTAAATTTAGTGAATGGTTGTCTACTCAAAAGAAGCTAAATTCAAAAACCATCACTCAGGAAGCCGAACGTCTCTTTGGGTCTTTAAACAAGTTTGTAGCAAGTGAAAAATTCAAGCTAGAAAAGTTCAAAATCTCTGATAGTATAATCGTTGTTTCGATTGTAAAGCCCGATCAGAATGGTTTAAGAAGTGAGTTAATGAGGGCACGAAGGATTGTATTTCTACTCGAATCCCTGGCTAAACCAGAGAATGCAAATTTGACTACCAAAGGTATTCGTGAGATTTTAAATGCAACTATTTTATTGCCAAATGATTTGTTCCCAATTCCAGATGAAAATGCTGAGTTAAGAGAAAAAAATATCAAAGCACATGATCAGCGCAAAGAAAAAATTCAGAACCGTATAGATAAAATTAATGTTTCATCTGAAAAATTGCGAGCTAACTCTGAAGCCATAGATGAATTAACAGAGCTTCACTCAAAACACCTCTTTGAGATAAATAATAAACCTCTGACAAATAGAAATGATGCCATCTCACTTACTTTTTTACCTGCTAATAAGGTGAATAAATTAAGTGTTACTACGAAAAAGGCATTGAATAATTTATCGATACATGATACGATGGTGGATGTTCCTTTTGTTGTGGCAGCACTGGAGTCTGAAAATACCCGAATTTCCAAAAAGATTGATTTTAGTATCGGAGACAATGAGGCCTTTAACCCTGCTGATGTAGCCGTAATTGTTGAGAAAACATGTGGTGCTTGTGAAATTGCGATTGTTGATGAGGTTAAAAAGCCAAACAACTTCACAGGACAGACTAAAGGTAAAGTCAATCAAATTGGTGCACAAGATTTGATGATGGTTCGTCAAAGCTTATTAATGTACGAACCAGGTGAGATTGCTCACATTGAAAATGTTCTCAAAGGAGAAAGTAAATCGAAAACACACAGGAAATTACACCGTATTGAAGAAACTGTTTTTGAAGAAACAGAGCAATCGGAAGAAGTTGAAAATGAGCTAGAAACTACCGATCGATTTGAACTTCAGTCTGAAACGTCAAAGACAATTGCTCAGGACAAAAGTATTGAGGCTGGCGTAACAGTTACGGCAAAATATGGGCCCACAAAGATAGAAGCGTTTGGCAACTATGCGAGTAGTACAGCAACTGAAGAAAGTCGAAACAGTTCTTCTTCATATGCAAAAGATGTTGTTAGTAGATCGCTCAAAAACTTAAAAGAAAGGGTATTAAAACGAAGATCAAAAACCCAGATCAATGAAGTAGAAATAATTAATAAACACAAAATTGATAATACAAATGATAACGCAGAAAATATAGCTGGAATTTATCATTGGGTGAACAAATTATATGAAACACAAATTGTGGATTATGGAACACGAACCATGCTCGAATTTATGATCCCTGAACCTGCGGCATTTTACCGATTCGCTTGTGATCAACAAGCAAATAATTTAACGTCCGTCAAAGAACCCAATCCTCCTGGCTTTTGTCAAGCGGGGAAGTTTTTCCCATTGAAGCCTACAGATTTATCCGCTTCGAACTACATGTGTTTTGTTGGCAATTACAACATGGGCGATGCACAACCACCCCCTCCAAGTTATACGCAATTAACTGACGTCATGCAGTATAAGTCAGAGGCTACTGCAGCTGGACCAATTCCGATTGGAGAAGAAAATACTGAATTTGAAATAACGGATGGATATCATCCAATTATGGTAGGATACAAAATTACAGGAGGTAATGTAAATAGTATTTTAACCGAAGAACATGACGAAATACTGATTCAAGTAACCATTGGAGGAACTAGAGTTTTTAGTTTGTTCAAGAGTGCAGTTGGACATGAAACAGCTTGGAGTAAAACAAAACAGCTGGTAGATTGGGACAATGAATTCTCAGCAGAAGAAAAGAATCATTTTCAAGGAAATAAGAAAGGAAAATTATCTGATACGATATTGGTAAATAGCGATGCCTTCTTTACCCAGAACACCAGTAGCATTCCTATTTCAATAACAGGACATTCTACACTCCCGTTGAGCATGTCGATCCATTATACTGTATTATGTAAACGCTCTTCAGTCTTATATCAGCAATGGCAAATGGAAACATTTAACGCAATAATGAGCGCATACGAAAGGTTGAAATTTGAATACGA
Source organism: Flavobacteriales bacterium (assembly GCA_002401955.1). Classification (GTDB taxonomy): domain Bacteria; phylum Bacteroidota; class Bacteroidia; order Flavobacteriales_E; family Vicingaceae. The sequence goes on from NVUQ01000089.1 coordinate 29,632, forward strand.
TGAATCATTAGAAAATCAGCAATATCAAGCCGGGGGATACATTCAAGGAGAAAACCCATTGATCAATCGGGAAGTGGAGAAAACCGAACTGAAAAAACACGCCATTTCCATTTTAACCGGACAGCAATACGAAGGCTTCAATGCAATGGGAAAAGATCACAGACAAGGGCTTGGATATCCCGAGATGGACTTAGAGGATGCATCAAAAGAAGGTGAATTTGTCCAGTTTTTTGAACAAGCACTTGAGTGGAGACACGCCACGTATTTGTTTTACGACTACTTCTGGGGGAGAAAAGAAAACTGGATAGACACCATGAAGACCAAAGATGTAGATCCTCTTTTTGAAAAGTTTTTAAAAGCTGGTTATGCACGGGTGTGGATTCCAATTCGACCTAGTTTCGAGCCCATGATGTTAAATTACATTAAGTGTGGAGGAGAACCTTGGTCGGAGAAAGACGCCCCACAGGTTAGCGAGAATGAAGTCGGAGACGACAACGAGCAATCTCCTTCAATTTCTATGATTGAAGAAATGAAGGAACAACTGGATAACGACTTTGTTCAACGACCAGGAACAATAAGTGTAACTGAAGACAGCAATATACTAATAGGTACTGGCACTGATTTTTCTAAAGATGATGTAGACAGAGAGATTCTTATTCACCTGGAATCGTACAGAATTGCTGAGTTCGTATCGGCCACTGAAATTGCTTTAAGAGAACCCTATTTAGGAGAGGATGATACAAACATTGGAGTTATAATGGGTATTAAATACGTGGGAGAACCTTGGGTGGTTGAGGTTCCAACTAGTTTGGTTTATTTACAAGAAGACGGAACACTTTAAAAGAGCATAATTATGTCATCTCCATTCAGTTACATAGACTTACAACAATCGGAAATCAGCAAGCTTCCAAAAAGCATACAAGATTCCCTTTATTATACATGTGCTTTGGCAGTGTTAATAGACGTGTCAATACTGGAGGCAAAAGACATTGGGGAAAATAAGATTTTTAAAACGGCTACCCAGCACAAATTTGAAGTGGTAGCCAAGCAAATAAATAAGCTCCAGAAATCGTCATCGCTAACCGAAACACTTGTGCTCAGTATACTTGCAACAGCTGTAGCGATACCTTTATCCGCTTTAATTACTGAAATTGCAATTGTTGGAATTAGTGCTTTTCGGATAGCAAAAGGCAAAAAGAAATCATTTATAAAAGAATTTCATACTGAAAAATTAAAACGGCTAGGCAAACCAGTTCCCACTGCATTTGAAGTGGGGGAAGTTCCGCTTGAAAATTGGAAACGTAATGTACTCACAAAATTAAAAAAAGAGGGGCAAGATCGGAAGTCAGTGGAACGATTAAAAACAGCTGTTGACCCTACAATAGGAAGTGCTATTGATTTTCTTTTAAAAGGCGATGCCTCAAAGAAAAATAAAAAAAGCAATAAGAAGGAGGTTATGTCCCCAGATGATTTCTGGCAGTATCTTGAATCATTCTCCAACGCAATTCAGGATTCAATAACTCAATTCATTCAAAACTCTAAAGAGTTAAGGGAATTGGGGATTCCTTTGCTAGAGGAAGAGGTTCATTCAATAAAACAAAAGACTGAGCGCCCATTTCGGAACCTTAAATGGTTATCGGAAGAACTAGAGCCTCTGAAGAAAGGAGAAATTAGTTTGTCATCTCCTGGACTTCGCAACAATCTTACGGCAATCGCCCAGAATAAGTTGTCATCGATATGGCTCTTGGAATTTATATCAATACACGCCCCCCTATATGGTGTGGTAAACGGAAAATACTACGCCAATACAGGATTATTGTCCAAACGACCATTTGTAGGAAAGAAAATCGGCAGACAGACGTTTCAATTTCCTTATAAAGTAAGAGGTTTTTTTTTCCAATAAAGATAGATTGGATAGGTAATTTCGGTCAGAGTGAAGCCATCGGTATTGTTCGGCACACAAAACAGCCGGATAAATATGAGATCAGTTATGAGAATTTGGCAAAAAAGGAAGTGTCATTAGCTAAAGTTCAACGCGAAATCGTAGGTGCCCCTTACGCTCATACCCAGATTACATATAAAAGCCCTCCTCTAGAAGACGCTATTTCCGAGTACGCATATTTTCTCCTATTAAAGGATATAGTCAAGATTCAACATGAATTGAAGAGGGGTCCGTTTTCTGTAGGCTATGAAATAACTAGACAATTTCTTAATTTCATAAAAGAAGCACTATTCCTTAAATAAAAAACTCCTCAGGAAAACCGGAACTTCACGTACGTTAGATGTGAATAAGCAATGGTGACAATAAGTTAGATATACTTTTTATTGTTTCAAATAGGGCTTTTCAATTGACGCTAGCAAACGACATTTATTGAATTTACCGGTCTACAATTTAACTTCCCTACTCAATAACCATATCTGGATCGCTGCTTCTGAATCGTTTCGAGGTATAAATTCTTAACACGTCAAAGAAGAAAACTACCTACAACAATATTTAAGTAAAATGGGAGAAAGGCGTTAGAGTTATTATTAGAGTTAAGAAGATAATTTTCCTTCGCCCCAGACCTCTCTGAAAGAACATGCCCTATCTAAATCAAAAAAAGCCTCCTCAGAATGAGAAAGCTATTATATCTGTGTGAGATTCGGAAAAATCAAGATGCGGAAACCATTTATTGGTTTACCCCTTCTTCAAAATGGCATTCCAACCTTGAGCCGTTAATTCTTGCACTTGTTCACTTTTAGAAACAAACTGATAACTTTCTTTATCAGCAGTAATATGGCCTATAACAGCAACACGCTTTTGATCTTTAATTTTTTCGTAATCATCTAGGGAGATAGTAAACAACAACTCATAATCTTCACCACCATTTAAAGCACAAACAACAGGGTCTAATTTCATTTCTTCTGCAACATTTATAGTAGTAAAATCCAACGGAATTTTATCCTCATAAATGGTACATCCTACTTCCGATTGTTGGCAAATATGAATTAAATCTGAAGACAAACCATCAGAAACATCTATCATAGCAGTTGGTTTCACACCAATTTCTGCAAACATGTCAATCACATCTTTTCTTGGCTCAGGTTTTAGTTGTCTTTCTAAAACATAATCGTAACCAGAAAAATCTGGCTGTACTTTTGGGTTTTCATTATAAATTTGCTTTTCTCTTTCTAGTAATTGAAGCCCCATAAAAGCACCACCTAAATCGCCCGAAACACAAATCAAATCATTCTCTTTAGCACCATCTCTATATACTAATTTATCTTTCTCTCCTTCACCTAAGGCAGTAATGCTAATAATTAAACCAGAAGTTGAAGAAGTTGTATCTCCTCCAACCAAATCAACACCATAAATATTACACGCCAATAAAATACCATCATACAACTCTTCCAATGCCTCAACCGACATTCTGTTAGAAACAGCTAATGAAACCGTAATTTGTTTAGGAATAGCATTCATTGCATAAACATCCGATAAATTAACGCTTACAGCCTTGTAACCTAAATGTTTCATTGGCATGTAAAGCATGTCAAAGTGAATACCCTCCACTAACAAATCAGTCGTTACAACAGTTTGTTTGTTTGTGTATTCAATCACCGCAGCATCATCTCCAACCCCTTTTAAAGAGGACGAGTTTTGCAATTTTATATTTTGTGTTAAGTGTTTAATCAGGCCAAACTCTCCCAATTCATCTAATTCACTTACCGGTTTTTCGTTTTTATCTTCTAACATACTGCAAAGGTATGAAAGTTCAGAAAGTTAAAAAGTTTGTAAAGTAAGAAAGTTAAAAGTTTCTTTTACTTTAGCCCTATCAAAACGTTATCAAGAATATGGAAAAATCTAAAAAAGCCTTTTAAATGGCTACTATTTGTTTTTGGAACAGTCTTTCTTATCATTATTCTTCTGTCATTCACTTCTGCTCCTTTTTGGATGTACTATGATTTAAGTGTTTCTGAGTATAAACTAGAAACAGAACCTCAATACATTGTTATTATGAGCGGTAACGGTATTCCAAGCGAATCGGGTTTAATGCGAACTTATTACGGAGCTGAAATTGGAAAAAAATATACCAATGCTAACATTATTGTTACCATGCCTGGCGACACAACAGATAGCACTTCTGCTTGTTATTTGATGAAAAAAGAACTCATTACCCGAGGAATAAATTCAAATAGAGTTTCTTTTGAAAACAAGGGTACAAACACCCGTTCTCAAGCATTAGAAGTAAAAAAAATGATAAAAGGGAACCCTTCTATAATTATTATTACATCGCCTGAACACATTTACCGCTCCTTAGAAACTTTTCATAAAATAGGGCTGACCAACTCAACAGGAAATGCTGCTTTCGAACAACCCGTAGAGGCTTCTTTTTTGTTTGAAGATGATGAATTGGGTGGTAATACAATTGTTCCAAATATTGGAAAAAACACCCAAATTCGTTATCAATTCTGGTCACATCTAAAATATCAAATAATCGTTTATCGCGAATACACGGCTATTGCTTTTTACAAGCTAAAAGGCTGGATTTAGTAAATATTTCACATTAAGCCTCTTTATTCACAAAAAACTTTGTGCAGTACCACATTTTAGGTATCTTTGCCTTAGTTTAGAATGAATCTAAATAAGAGATTATGATTACAGTTTCAGAAAATGCAAAAAACAAAGCTATCTCACTAATGGCAGAAGATAACGCTCCGAAAGGAAGTTTTATTCGTGTTGGTGTTAAAGGTGGTGGTTGTTCAGGTTTAACTTATGACATGAGTTTTGACCATATTATCAATGATGATGATAAAGAGTTTGAAGACAAAGGTGTGAAAATAGTATGTGATAAAAAGAGTATCCTTTATCTTGCCGGTACAGAATTAGATTTTTCTGGCGGTTTAAATGGAAAAGGATTCGTTTTTATCAACCCAAATGCCAACAGAACATGTGGTTGCGGAGAAAGTTTTTCCTTGTAACGATTTGATATTTGTAATTAGAAATTATGGCTACTTATAAAACATACGAAGATTTGGAAGTTTGGAAGCTATCAAGAGAGCTTTGCAAAGATATTTATAGCATAATTGAAAATACACCTTTGAAAAACAATTGGAAGTTGAGAGATCAAATAGATGGTTCTTCAGGCTCAATCATGGATAACATTGCCGAAGGGTTTGAAAGAGCTGGAACTAAAGAGTTTATTCAGTTTTTAGGATACTCTAAAGGATCTTGTGGAGAAACACGCTCTCAACTCTACCGATGTTTTGATAGAGACTATAGTTCTGAAGAAAAGAAAAACGAATTAATCGAGAAAACTGAATCAATTTCAAAACAAATTAATGGCTTTATTAGCTACTTAAAAAAAACAAAAATTAAAGGATTTAAATTTGAAGAAGATAAAGAGGATTACTTAATTACCAATCTCTAATCATCAATTTCTAATTAATCAATGAAAAAAATAATAGCATATACTGAAGACGAGCTTGAAAAACAGCTTAAAGAAAACCAAGAATACAAATTTGGTTTTACAACTGATATTGAGTCAGAAGTTATCCCTATTGGATTAGATGAAGACGTTGTTAGATTGATCTCTTCAAAAAAAAATGAGCCTCAATGGCTATTAGATTTCCGATTAAAAGCATTTGCTTATTGGAAAACAATGGTTGAGAAGAAATGGGCTCATGTTGACTATCCGAAAATAGATTTTCAATCCATTTCGTACTACGCTGCTCCAAAAGAAAAAGTTGATGTAAATTGGGAAGATGTTGATCCAGAGTTAAAAGCAACAATGGACAAGTTAGGAATTTCTATGGATGAGCAAAAATCATTAAGTGGCGTTGCTGTTGATTTTGTAATGGATTCCGTTTCTGTAAAAACTTCTTTCAAAGAAAAATTAGGAGAACTTGGAATTATTTTCTGTTCTTTTAGCGAAGCAGTCCACGATCACCCAGAATTAGTAAAACAATATTTAGGAACAGTTGTTCCAAGTACAGATAACTTTTATGCAGCATTAAATTCGGCAGTATTTTCTGATGGATCATTCTGCTACATTCCAAAAGGGGTGAGATGCCCAATGGAATTATCAACATATTTTAGAATTAACGAAGCTAATACAGGGCAGTTTGAAAGAACACTTTTAGTTGCCGATGAAGATAGCTATGTTAGTTACCTTGAAGGATGTACAGCTCCAATGAGAGACGAGAATCAATTACACGCAGCTGTTGTTGAATTAATATCTTTAGATGGTGCCGAAATAAAATATTCTACAGTACAAAACTGGTACCCTGGCAACAAAGAGGGTGTTGGTGGTATTTACAATTTTGTAACAAAAAGAGGGATTTGTCATACCGGTTCTAAAATATCGTGGACACAAGTTGAGACTGGTTCTGCAATTACATGGAAATATCCTTCTTGTATTTTAAAAGGAGATAATTCTATTGGCGAATTTTTCTCTGTTGCTGTTACAAACAATCATCAACAAGCAGATACAGGCACCAAGATGATTCACTTAGGAAAAAACACAAAAAGTACAGTTATATCTAAAGGTATTTCTGCTGGTTTTAGCAACAATTCTTATAGAGGATTAATTCAGATAAATAAGAATGCTACAAATGCTAGAAACTTTACACAATGTGATTCTTTGTTGATGGGAGATAAATGTGGTGCACATACATTCCCTTATATCGAAGTAAAAAATAGTACTGCAAAAATAGAGCACGAAGCAACCACTTCTAAAATTGGTGAAGATCAACTATTCTATTGCAACCAAAGAGGTATTAGTACCGAAAAAGCAATTAATTTAATTGTGAATGGATATTGTAAAGATGTTCTGAATCAGCTCCCAATGGAGTTTGCTGTGGAAGCTCAAAAATTATTAGAAATTAGTTTAGAAGGAAGCGTTGGATAGTATATCAACTGTTAAATTATGAAAATTTTATTACTACCATTAATCTTTCTTTTCTCTTTCAGCTCATTTGCTCAAACTGAAGTAGTAAGAAAAAAACACTATAACACATCAGATAATATTGCTTTATCTGGTTATGACCCGATGACATATTTTGCCAAAAAACCTTTTGCTGGAAAAAAATCTATCGCTTACACTTATCTCGGAATTACTTATTATTTCGTATCAGAGAAAAGTAGAACTATATTTAAAACCAACCCCAGCAAGTATGAACCCGCATATGGTGGTTGGTGTGCGTATGCCCTTGCAAAAAAGAAACCTGAAAAAATGGAAGCTGATCCCGAGACTTATAAAATTGTAGACGACAAACTGTATGTTTTTTATAACAGTTTTGGAATTAACACCGTTAAAAAATGGAATAAAGATGAGGAAAAATCTAAAGCCTCAGCAGATAAAAATTGGAATATTATAATAACAGACTAAGAACAATGTTAAGTATTAAAAATTTACACGCAAACATAGAAGGAAAAGAAATTCTTAAAGGAATTAATTTAGAAATTAAAGCTGGTGAAATTCATGCTATTATGGGACCAAATGGCTCTGGAAAGAGCACTTTTGCGGCTGTTTTAGCAGGTAGAGAAGAATATGAAATTACAGAAGGATCTGTTGATTTTGAAGGAAATGATCTACTTGATTTAAACCCTGAAGATAGAGCAAGAGAAGGCCTATTTTTAGCTTTTCAATACCCTATAGAAATTCCTGGGGTAAGTAATGTTAATTTCTTAAAAACAGCTATTAACGAAACTAGAGCTTATAAAAATAAAGATGCCATTACAGCAAAAGATTTTTTAGCATTAGTTAAAGAAAAATCTGCTTTAGTTGAATTGGATTCAAAATTAGCAAGCCGATCAGTTAATGAAGGGTTTTCTGGTGGTGAAAAAAAGAGAAATGAAATTTTCCAAATGGCAATGTTAGATCCAAAATTGGCCATCTTAGATGAAACTGATTCAGGGTTAGATATTGATGCCTTGCGAATTGTAGCAAATGGAGTTAACACCTTAAAGTCTCCTGATAACGCAACAATCGTAATTACACATTACCAAAGGTTATTAGACTACATTATTCCTGACTTTGTACACGTACTTTACAATGGTAAAATTGTAAAAACTGGAGGAAAAGAATTGGCTTTAGAATTAGAAGAAAAAGGCTACGATTGGATAAAAACTGAAAATGTTGAATTATAAATGATGAATGCTTAATTCGCTTTATTTAAAATTCGCAACTTAAAATTTAACATTTCTAACAATGATTAAAGAACTTACAAAAAAGGATATGCTCATAGAAAGTCTAAACGAATTAGATTTTTCTAATGAGCCTCAATTTGCCCTAGATTTAAGAGCCAATGCAAAAAGTGCTTTAGAGAATTTAGAATTTCCTACTTCAAAAACGGAGTATTGGAAATATACTCGTATTGGTAAAATTATCAATAGAACTTATGGAATTCAGCACGAACCATCTAATTCTAACATCGATATTTCAAGCTATTTGATTCCTGAATTGGATGCAAACATCATCGTATTGGTTAACGGCTTTTATAGAGAAGATCTATCTAAAATAGAAACTGAAAATGGCATCAAAATAAGCTCTTTAAAAAGTGTAATTAGCCAATCAGATTCTTTTATTAAAGATCATTTAGGGGAAATCGCTAAAGTAGAAAACGAACTCTTTATCGCTTTAAATACGCTGTGTTTTACAGATGGTGTTTATATCGATTTAGATAAAAATGCTGTAATTGAAAAACCAATTCACATCATTAACATTACGAACAGTAATAACCTTATCTCCAACACAAGAACTATTGTAAAGGCACACGATAATTCTTCTGTAAAGATTCTAGAATCCTTTGTTAATCTTCAAGGAAACGAAAGTTTTACGAATAATGTTTCTGAAATATTCATGAACCCTAATTCTCAGGTTGAGTACAATAAAATTCAGAATAAAGAAGGCGAAAGCTATCAGATTTCTACAGAACAAGTTTACCAACGTAAGGACAGTAACTTTACAATCAATACAATTACACTTCAAGGAACTTTAGTTAGAAATAACCTAAACATAGAAGTTCAAGGAGAGGGTTGTGAAACTAACTTGAACGGAATTTATTTAGGAAAAGATAAAAACCACATCGACAATCACACAATTGTTGATCATATAAAACCGAATTGTAATTCCAATGAAGTTTACAAGGGAGTTTTAGATGATAATTCTGTTGGTGTTTTTAACGGAAAAGTGTTTGTGAGACCTGATGCTCAAAAAACTAACGCTTACCAACAAAACAACAATATTTTATTAAATGATAATGCTGTAATCAATTCAAAACCTGAATTAGAAATTTATGCAAATGATGTGAAATGCAGTCATGGATCTACAACAGGACAATTAGATAAGGAAGCCATTTTTTACCTCCAAGCTCGTGGTGTAAGTAAAAAAACCGCAACCAACATGATGATTAATGCTTTTGTTAAAGATGCTACGGATAATATTAGTATTCCTGCTCTTAAAAATTACATCGATACAAAAATTGATACTCGCTTTGGAAACAAAAACTGACATACTCAACATAGAAAAAATCAGAAAAGATTTTCCAATACTTTCTCGTGAAGTAAATGGAAAACCATTGATTTATTTAGATAGTGGAGCTTCATCGCAAAAACCTCAACAAGTTATTGATGTTATTTCTCATTATTATGAGCATGAACACAGCAATATTCATAGAGGTATCCATACACTAAGTCAGGAAGCAACAACTGCTTATGAAGACTCAAGAAAGACTGTGCAAGCATTTATTAATGCAAAACACGATCATGAAGTAATTTTTACTGCAGGAACTACAGAAAGCATCAATTTAGTTGCTTCAAGTTTTGGGAAAAAGTTTTTAGAAAAAGGAGATGAAATTATCATTTCTACCATGGAACACCATTCAAACATTGTGCCTTGGCAAATGATTTGTGAGGAAAAAGGTGCTATTTTAAAAGTTGTTCCTATCAATGATAAAGGTGAATTCTTAATGGAAGAGTTCGAACAACTACTTTCAAAAAAAACCAAATTAGTTGCTATTACTCACATTTCAAATACTTTAGGAACAATCAATCCTGTAAAAGAAATTATAGTAAAAGCACACCAAAATGGCACTTTAGTTTTAATTGATGGTGCTCAAGCAGTTCCTCACAAAAAAGTAGATGTTCAAGACTTAGATTGCGATTTTTATGCTTTTTCAGGACACAAAATGTTTGGACCAACTGGAGTTGGAATTCTTTACGGAAAAGAAAGTATATTAAATGATTTACCTCCTTATCAAGGTGGTGGAGATATGATTAAGACAGTTACATTCGAAAAAACGACCTACAACTGTTTACCACACAAACTAGAGGCAGGAACTCCAAATATTGTTGGTGGAATTGGATTGGCTGCAGCTATCAATTATATGAATGCAATCGGTATTGATAAAATTGAAGCTTACGAGCATGAGTTACTGATTTATGCTACAGAACAAATCAAACAAATTGAGGGAGTAAGAATTGTTGGAGAAGCCGCAAATAAAGCAAGTGTTTTATCCTTTTTAGTTGAAGGAACTCACCCTTCGGATATTGGTATGATAATCGACAAATTAGGAATTGCTATAAGAACAGGACATCATTGTACTGAGCCTTTAATGAACAGGTTTGAAATTCTTGGAACAGCAAGAGCTTCTTTCGCTTTTTACAATACAATTGAAGAAATAGATATTTTTATTACGGCTCTTAAAAAAGCAATTAAAATGTTAGTGTAATGACTATCAAAGAAGCACAAAATGAAATTATTGATGAATTTTCTCTATTTGATGAGTGGATGGATAAATACGAACACCTTATTGAATTAGGAAAAGATTTACCATTGATTGAAGAAAAGTATAAGGTAGAAGAAAATTTAATAAAAGGCTGTCAATCGAGAGTTTGGCTTCATGCTAATTTAATAGACAACAAAATTATTTTTACTGCTGATAGCGATGCAATAATTACAAAAGGTATAGTTGGAATGGTTATAAGAGTATTCTCTAATCATACACCTAAAGAAATTGCTGAATCAGAGTTGTTTTTTATTGATCAGATAGGATTAAAAGAACATTTATCACCAACTCGTAGCAACGGATTATTAGCTATGGTAAAACAAATTAAAATGTATTCAATTGCATTTCAAGCAAAAGCATAAATGATGGAAGAAAACACAGAACACAGAAAAGAAATCTCTAAAAAAGAAGTTGAAGAGCTGATTATTCAAACGCTTAAAACAGTTTACGACCCTGAAATTCCTGTTGATGTTTATGAAATGGGGTTAATTTATGAAATTAATATTGACGATGATTTTAATGTAGAAATTGTAATGACATTAACTTCTCCTTCCTGTCCAGTTGCAGAAAGTATGCCTGAAGAAGTACGACAAAAAATAGAAGATATGTGGAGTGTTAAATCTGCTACCGTAGAAATGGCGTGGGAACCAACCTGGGATAAAGATATGATGAGCGAAGAAGCAAAATTAGAGCTTGGATTTATGTAAATGAATCATTTTTAACTCAATGCAGATACACGCTGTATAAAATACAACCCTTTTATAAAAAATATCTTACTAGCATTTTTCCCTTTGCACATGCAACCCTAATACGTATATATACGTACTTAATAAATACTATGCTTTTTTTGACAACCTATTAGTGCAAAAAGATTGCTAGACACAATGAATAGACTGTCTAATTACTTATTAAGTATGAAAAATGTAATACTTCTATTGATAGGGTTCCTTATCCTTATTCCCCAATTATCTAGCCAAACAACCATATGTCAAAGAATATCATCAAGCATAGACGATGTTGAAGAAAATGGAAATAATGGCTCTATTTACACTAATAGTTCAGATATTGAACTAACTTATGATGATTTTTCTAACCAAGGCAATCAAATTATTGGTTTAAGATATCCTTCATTACTCATCCCTCAAGGAGCTACTATTACAAATGCATACCTACAGTTTACAGTAGACGAAACAAACTCTGGCACTTGTAACTTATCCATTAAGGGGGAAGATGCTGATAATTCTTCTGCTTTTACTACCACCACAAATAATGTATCAAACAGGAATACTACGAATGCTTCCATCAATTGGTCTCCTTCAAATTGGACAACCACCGGAGAGAATGGACCCAATCAAAAAACCCCTGATTTAAAAACTATTATTCAAGAAATTGTTGACAGAACTGGATACAGCTCAGGAAATGCAATTAGCTTGATTATTACTGGATCAGGAGAAAGAACTGCAGAGTCTTATGACGGAGACCCTTCAAATGCAGCCCAGCTATGCGTGACATACGTAAGTGCCGAGGTAAATATTTGTGCTCAAATCTCATCAAGTTTAGATGATGTTGAAGAAAATGGAAATAATGGCTCTATTTACACAAACAGCTCAGATATTGAACTAGTTAACGATGGATCAAGAGGTGATCAAGTTATTGGTTTAAGGTATCCTGCACTACTCATTCCCCAAGGATCTACTATTATAAATGCATACCTACAGTTTACAGTAGACGAAACAAACTCTGGAGCATGTAACTTATCCATTAAAGGGGAAGATGCTGATAATTCTTCTGCTTTTACTACCACCACAAATAATGTATCAAACAGAAATACTACAAATGCTTCCGTAAGTTGGTCTCCATCAAATTGGACAACCACTGGAGAGAATGGACCCAATCAAAAAACCCCTGATTTAAAAACTATTATTCAAGAAATTGTTGACAGAAACGGATACAGCTCAGGAAATGCAATTAGCTTGATTATTACTGGGTCAGGAGAAAGAACTGCAGAGTCTTATGACGGAAACCCTTCTAGTGCAGCTAAACTTTGTATAAAATATGAACTTCCAGAATTAACTTGGACAGCTGGTGCTGCTGCTAACAAAACAGATTGGTTTGATGGAAGCAACTGGTCTAAAGGAACTATACCAATCATAGGAAACAGTGTTATTATACCAACAAACCCTTCTGGAGGAAACTTTTTCCCAAATATTAATGCAGCTAGTGCTGAATGTAATAACCTTACCATACAAACAGGTGCAAATGTAACAATTAGCACTTCTAATTCTTTAGATGTTTATGCGATATGGGATAACAACGGAACATTTACAGCCAATAAAAGTACAGTTAACTTTATTGGTTCAGCTACTCAATCAATAACTGCAACAGCAACTCAATCATTTTATAACATAACATTAAATAATAATAGTGGTTTAG
>NVUQ01000090.1 GCA_002401955.1 Flavobacteriales bacterium
AATGTTCTTTTACCTCTTCAATGCGAGCCTGGATGCTGTAAAAAACATGTCTATCGCTGATGGATTCGCTATTCTTAAAGGCGGTGATCATGCAGCAACTGATTACTTGAGAAACAATACAACTTCTGGTTTGACGGCAGCGTTTAGCCCAAGAGTAAAAGAGTCTATTGACAAAGTAAAAGTTGCTCAAGCATGGGAGCCACTCACCAAAGCATACAACAAAGCGATGTTGTTTACGGGCGGAGATCCTGTCAATACAGACATCAATGCGTATGTAACTGAACTTGCCATTAGAGGTATGTTCACTCTTATCGCTGAGGAAGAAGGCAAGATTCGCAAAGATCCTTTGGCACGTGTAAGTGACCTACTTAAGAAAGTATTCGGAAGTCCTGAAGCAGGAAACTAATTCGAGACTCAAATCTAATTACCAAGGCCTGATCCTGCCCCCCGATAGCAATCGGGACGTCTAGATCGGGCCTTTGTTGTTTATAGCCACTATTGCCTACATTTATCCCATGTACAAGAACACCATAACCCACGACACCCCTCTTGCGCCTTCTGAATTCAGTGTAATTTAAAAATTGAATAAGGTATTTAAGTCCAGTTGCGAGGTAATCTCCAACAATAGGAATAAATGAGAAACTTAACGTGAAAATGCCTAAATACAATATGAATATGGCTAAGGGAATAACAATTAAGTTAGATAGCATAAAATAATTCGGAAATTGATGGAAGTATAGTAATCCTAGAGGGAAAGTTGCTATTTGTGCAGCAATAGAAACAGCGGTTATTTCCCAAATTTTTATTGGTAACCACCATTTAAAGTTAAACAAATTGTTTACCCATGGTTGGATAATTACAATACCAATAACGGCCATATAAGAAAGTTGAAAACCAACCTCCATAATTAGTAAAGGATTGTAGATAAGTAAAACCAAAGCAGAAGCAGCTAATGTGTTAAAGAAGCTAGAGTTTCTTTTTGTCATTTTTGCTGCAACAATAAAACTAAACATAGTAGCTGCACGCATCACAGAAGGAGATAGTCCGGTTAATAAGGCATAACTCCAAAGTATAAGAATAAGTAAAACACCTTTAATGATGTTTCCGTATTTGTATTTTCCCAAAAAATAAAATAATTGACTAAATATTAAGAAAATTATACCAACATGTAATCCCGAAACAGCTAATACATGCATTGCTCCAGCACTAGAATAAGCACTTTTTAAATCTATATCAATACTATCTTTATAGCCAAGAATTAAGGCTGAAGCAACAGCAAGTTCATTTCCTTTAATTCCTTTTTTCTCTAGCGTTTTAATAAGATAAGCTCTGCTATCATTAGCAAACTTAAAAATTCCGCCTGTTGTAGCTTGTTGGATTAATTTCCAATTGTTAGACCTTAAAAATGCTTGTTGATGTATTAAATGAAAAGACAAATATTTTCTAAAATCAAACTCTTGAGGGTTTTTAGGCGGAGGAATATTCTTTAATTTTGGTTCAAAAGAAATAACATCTCCCACGTTTAATTTTTCGGATAAACTGTCTTTTTGTAAGTAAATAATCACCTTACCATTTCCTTCTTTCCAACGGTTTTTATTTTTAATTCCTTTAATTTTAAGAATAGCTTTAATGGTTCGCTCTTTTATTTGTGTAGGTTCTGTTATTTCGCCAATTAGTAATTGATTATTCTGCTCAGTTAATAGTTTAGAAATAGTGTTGGTGTCTTTGTATTTTAAACTGGTTAAACAAGCACCAGCCAATGTTATGTTGATATAAATTAATAATCCAATTAACCATCTTATGTTGTAATTAGTATTAATCCGTTTAATAAAAAGAAGAGTAATGAGTAGCAAAAATGATGCTCCGAAAACAGTAAGTGATAGTGTTATTTCTGGTTCTAAGTAAGTTATACTATGTATCCCTCCAATAAAAGGAATGAGTAATCTTAATAATGGAATATGGTTAAAGTTAATGTTCAATAAAAACAGCTAATTTATGTTTTTTTGATTACTTCTTTCTTTTGCATGATTTTTGTTAAGTTTGTTAGTATGAAGAAAGTAGTTATTTTGTTCTTAATATTATTTTTTAATACCGTAGCTTTTTCTCAAGCTGAAGAAAAATCTAAGGATGGCTATAAAAAGTATTACGTTATTCTTATTACTAAAGATGGAGAGGTAAGAAACGTTTTTAAAGAAGGGAAAGGAATAACTGCTAAAATAGGTGAAAAAACAATATCAGGATCATGGTATTTTAAAGCAGAACCAGATATAGTTACTGTTGTTGGAAAAAAAGGAGAGGTACTAGGAGAGGTAAAATTAAACGATCAAAAAAACATTAAACTAGAAACAGACGAGCCAAAACAAAGTGGTGGAGGCGTTAGTATTGGTTTTGGAATAGGGCCAGTTGGCGTTTCTTCTAGGAACGTGGCTAGTGGACCAAAATACATTTCTTATAACATGACTAAAAACAAAGCTGTTTTTGATCAACAAATTGAAACAAGAGAGGATAAGATAAGAAGAGAATACGCTGAAAAAAAGTATTTTGAACAACAAAAAAAGGAGCAGGCTAAACAAGATCGCAAGGCAAAAAGAAAGAAAAAGTAATGGAAGATAGACCTTTAGATGAATATGTGATAAGGGAAGGTTCTGAAAAACTGGATTTTTCTGAATATCGAATAACACTTAATCATAGAAACTATATGCTTTTTTGTACAGGTATTATCATGTTAGATATGGTTCGGTCTTCTTTTGGAATGTTTTTTCCGCATGTTACGGGTTTTACTTTGGCTCAAAATCAATTGTTGAGTGTTATGCTTATTGTTATTGAAGCTTATTCATGTTATTTTTTTCTTAATTATTTTAACTATTATAAATTAAAAGTGTTAGCCAGAGTCACACTCTTTTTATTTATTTCATACATAGCTGAAGATCTATTTTATTTATTGAACATAATTAATATAGAGATGCCATCAATTGTAGGCACTGTAATTACTATGGTTGCAATACCATTGATGTTTGTGTGGGTAGTTAAAATATTGAGAATGGACGTGCATAGTTACTCATCAATTAAATTTTTAAGATATGCTGTTATTTTATTAATTATAACATTTTGTCTTTCCCTTATAGCTGGATTGGGATTGCCATTTTTATTTGAAGATTATTATCTGTATATAAAATTATTAGGGTGCCCTATAATCTTGTATTATTTCTTTATCATAAAATTTACACTAGATCTTAAAACAATAGAAGAATAAAATAGACCGTATGAAAAAAACATTAATATCTATACTTTCTCTCTTAATTACTTCAGTAGTATTTTCTCAAACCGTTGAAGAAAAATTAAATAAGCTCCAACAAAATATGGAGCGTTTGGATCAACAAAAAGTAGAACTTCAAGAAGGGGTTGATGAGTTAAAGCTTGAAAAAATAAGAGAAGACATTTTAAAGGTTAGTCAACCAGAAATTAAAACAGGAGAAGAAGTGCTTGTTCATTCAGCTATGAGTTTGGTGTATTCTGAACAGCACGAGCAAGCAAAATGGGTTGCCCATATCATAACCCCAGATATTATTAATGGAACAACAGGAAGGTCTAACGATTTTAGAGAAGACCCATTAGTAAAAACAGGTAGTGCAACCGAAAAGGATTATTTCTTAAAAGCATTAAAAACAGGTTCTACGGATAAATATGATTATGATGGATTTGGTTACGATAGAGGCCATTTAGCTCCTTCGGCAGATTTTAGATGGAGTAAGAAAGCCTTGTCAGAATCTTATTTTTATTCAAACATGTCGCCTCAATTAGCTAAATTTAATAGAGAGAAATGGGCGGATTTAGAGGGTTTGTTGCGTGGTTATATTTATGATCACCCAACAATACAATTGTATGTAGTTACTGGGCCTTTGTTAAATGATAGTTTGCCAGTTATAGAGAGAGGAGTGAATAAGGTGAGTATTCCTAAATTTTACTTTAAGGTGGTATTAGATTTGACCAATAAAAAAGCCATCGCGTTTATTATGCCCAATGAAGATATGAAATACCCAGTATCGAGCTATGCGGTTACAATTAACGAAGTGGAAGAAGTAACAGGTATCAATTTCTTTTATCAGTTAGAAGATGCTTTAGAAGAAGAATTAGAGGCTCAGAAAGAAGTAACTGTTTGGGTGCCTGAAAAACAAAAAAATGATGTTGATCCTATTTATCAGCCAGATTTGCCTAAAGGAGTCTATAACACGGTTCAAGCTAAACGACATATGGGAAGTGGAAGACAGGTAGCTGTAAAAGGAACAGTAGTTGGTACACGAAAAACTCGTAACGGGCATTTGTTTTTTAATTTAGATAAAAATTATCCCAACCAAATATTTACTGTTGCAATATGGAAAAAAAACATTGTTAATTTTAGTTATGATCCTTTAGAGGAATGGAAAGGAAAAGAGGTAACTCTAAAAGGAAAAATTGCTGATTTTGATGGGATGCCAACTATGATTATTGAGAAAGAAAATGCCGTTGAAATGCATCAAAATAGTAAAATGAATGATTAAAAAGGGGAGGGCTTAGTAATCCGCCTTAAAAAAGTCTAAGGATTCTAAGTTAATCATGTGTACATCCTCATAATAGAAATGTAAAATATCAATGTAGCTGTATCCTGTTTTTGCCATTTTCATAGCTCCCTCTTGACATAAACCAACCCCATGACCAAAACCCTTACCTTCTAATCGAACAAAATTCTCTTCAGGTATAACATTGAATTGAGCCGATTTTAATTTGAAATCTTTACGAATGGTTGTAAACGGAATTTGTACGTTTTGGTTCTCAAAAAATTGTTCTCTACAATTATTCTGAAAATACTCCACATCGCATTCGTGTTTTAAGCTTCCTTTCGGAAAGCCATGATTAATGAGGTAGTTAATCCATTTTATTTTTGGTATTTTCTTTTCCCAAATGGCATTGTTTTCGTGTAAACAAAAAGTGTCTTTAACCGTTCTTAAGTAATATAGCTTTTGTCTCCAAACCTCTTCAGATTTTGCTGTTTCTCCACCACAATTAGAATAAAAAGTAGCAACAATCAAATCAATATCACTATCAACAATCACAATATCATTGGTTTCTTTAGCAGCAGCTTTAATTAGTTCCGATTTTGGTTTTCTGTTGTAAGCTTGACAATGAACCTTGTCGCAAAGGCTAAAACCTTCTGCTTGGTGGCGTTTTATATTTTTTAAAGCATAAGTTCTACAAATAATGGCTTGTAGTTTAAAATACTCGGGGGGTGGGCTTCTACCCACTTCAGATTCTACAACACCAGCAATATAGTTGTTAATTTCTATGTTATTGATTAGCTGGAAATAGTTGTAATAGCTGTGTAGGTTAACAAAAAGGTTATCTTCATAAACTTTTATTCTTTTACTTTTAGAAAGTTTTATTTTAAATGAATTAGTTGCTGAAACACCAATGAATCGTACTTTTTTAAAGCTTCCGTAATCTTTATCTATTGATTTAATGTGAATTTGATTGTTGCTATATTTAAGCTCTAACAATTCAGACTTATCAATCTTTAAAAGTTTCCCTTTTTCAGTAAAAACACTGTATTCACCTTCTTCGGGATGAAAAATAAAAGAAGTTATTTTGTTGTTGTGGTAAATGCCAATGTTTACTATTTCTCCAAAGATATTCTGAAGTAATAATAAAGCAATAGTAAATATGAAAAGTCTTTTTATCACTGCGTAAAAGTATTGTTAATGAACTAGCAAAAAGGATGCCGATAACAACAGTTATTCACAATGGTTTTTTTATTTCTTTAGAGAATCAACAATTAGATTTGCAGCTCGTTTAGATGCTCCAATTCCCCCTAGTTTTTGGTGTAAAATTTCGTAGTCGGTTAGCATAGATTTACGAGATTTTCCAGTAGTAATTTTACTTAACTCATAAGTTAAGTTGGGTGTATTTAATTCTTTCTGAATCAATTCTTTAACAGACTCTTTATTCATAATTAAATTAACTAAAGAAATGTACTTTGTCTTAATCACCATTTTGGCTAAATTATAGAATAACCAACCTGTTTTGTAACAGACAACTTGTGGTACTTTAAACAAGGCTGTTTCTAAGGTTGCAGTACCAGAAACCACTAAAGCTGAAGTTGAATGTTGCAACAAGTCGTAAGTTTTATTCTCTATAATGGATATATCTTTATCGATAAACTGTTTATAAAACAATAGAGGTTGAGAAGGTGCTCCTGCAATTACAAATTGGTAATCAGGGAATTTATCTACAACGCTAAGCATTAATGATAACATGGCTGAAATTTCTTGTTTTCGGCTACCGGGTAACAATGCGATAATCGGTTTATCGTTTAGTTGGTGCTCGTTACAGAAATCTCCAAAACTAATTGATGGTCTATCAGCAATAGAGTCTAGTAGTGGATGTCCAACAAAATCAACAGGATAATTAAATTTAGCATAAAACTCCTCTTCAAAAGGAAGGATGCAGATCATCTTGTCTATTATCTTCTTTATTTTATGAACTCTTTTTTGGTTCCACGCCCAAATTTTAGGAGAGATGTAATAATAAACTTTAATGTTGTTTGCTTTTGCCCATTTGGCAATCTTCATATTAAAACCAGGGTAATCCACTAAAATAAGTACGTCAGGCGTATATGCTTTAATGTCTTCTTTACAGAAAGCAATGTTTTTAAAGATGGTTCTAATATTTAGGAGTACTTGTTCAACTCCCATAAATGCAAGTTCTCTAAAATGCTTAACAATGGTAGCTCCTTGCTTTTCCATTAAATCGCCACCAAAACACCTAAACTCAGCATTAGTATCAGCTTTGGCTAATTCTTTTATAAGATAGGAGGCTTGTAAATCTCCTGAAGCTTCTCCTGCTATTAAGTAGTATTTCATCTATTTTAAGAAGTTACATCACGAACATGTAGTACATATAAAAAGCACCATAAAGAAGGGTTGCAAGCACAACTCCTCTAGCCGATTTATCTTTTTTGAACCAATAAAACAGAAAAAAGATACCCAGATTAACAAAAAGACTTCCTTTTAAAATATTAACAATTTCAGCAAAATAAGGGTTTCTAATAACTTCTAATAATGATATGTTTAAATACATTCCTAACCAAAAATGCATGATAATAATAGGAATTATCAATCCTAGAAGAGCTCCAACAATAATGTGATTAAATTTTAATAAATCGTCTTTATTCATTTTCTAAGTTTTTTATAGTAGTTAATAAATTATAGGCAGTAACATCTGGCTGTATCGGAACAACTGAAACATAGTTGTTCGTTAGAGCCCATTCATCAGTATCTTTACCATTATCTTCCAGCACAAATTTACCCGTAAGCCAATAGTAAGTTCTGCCCACAGGATCAGTTCTTTCATCGTATTCTTCTTTCCAATTTCCTTTTGCCTGTCTACAAACTTTAATACCAGCAATTAACTCTGTGCTTAAGTAAGGAATGTTAACGTTTAGGCACAGTGCTTTATTTTTATTGTTATTTAAAACTTGACTAATAATTTTTTGAGCATAATGTTTTGCTGCAGTAAAATCGGCATCAATAGAATGATTTAATAATGAAAAACCAATGGATGGGATGTTCTCTAAAGATCCTTCTAAAGCAGCAGACATAGTGCCTGAATAAATTACATTAATAGATGAATTGGATCCATGGTTTATTCCTGAAACAATTAAATTAGGTTTTTTAGGTAAGATCTTATTTACAGCAATCTTAACACAATCTACAGGTGTGCCACTGCAAGCGTAAGCTTCAGTACCTTCTATTTCTATCTTTTTTATTCGTAAAGTAGAGTCTAATGTTATAGCATGTCCCATACCACTTTGTGGTTTGTCTGGAGCAACAATAGTTACGTTTCCAAATTCTTTTGCTACATCAATTAAAGCTCTAATTCCTGGAGCATTTATTCCATCATCATTTATAACAAGAATTAGTGGCTTTTCTGAATTCATTTTTATTGATGTTATTAAGATAAACCAGAAATTTTTCCATTATCATCAATGTCCATTCCTTCAGACGCAGGAGTTGCAGGTAATCCTGGCATACGCATCATGTTTCCTAAAATAGGAATAACGAACCCTGCTCCAGTGGCAATTTCAAACTCTCTAACATTAACAGTAAAACCAGTTGGTCTTGCCAATAATTTATCGTTATCAGAAAATGATTTTTGAGTTTTAGCCATACAAACAGGAAGTCCTTGTAAACCTAAAGCATCAATTTTTTTCAAATCAGTATTTGCTTTTTTAGAATATTCAACACCATCTGCGCCATAAATTTCTTTAGCAATACGTTCTATTTTTTCTTTAATAGTTAAGTTCCAGTTATAAAGTGGTTGGAAATTGTTTTTCCCTGACTCTACTTCTTTAACAACAGCTTCAGCTAAGTTGGTCATTCCATCACCACCCTTCGCAAATCCTTCAGCAACAATTGCTTGAACACCCATTTTAGCACATCTTTTTTGTATTAGTTCTACTTCTTCAGGGCTGTCAGTTGGAAAAGCATTAATCGCTACAACAGGGTTTAGTCCAAACTTTTTACAATTTTCGATGTGTTTTTCTAAGTTCGCAAAACCTTTACTAACCCTGTCAATATTAGGATCATTGTATTCTTCTTTTTTTGCTCCACCATGATGTCTTAATGCTCTTATGGTTGCTACTAACACTAATGCTTTTGGTTTTAATCCTCCAGAAACACATTTAATGTCTAAGAATTTTTCAGCACCTAAATCAGCACCAAAACCTGCTTCAGTAATTACATAATTAGATAAAGACAATCCCATTTTTGTTGCGATAATCGTGTTTGTTCCTTGAGCGATGTTTGCAAAAGGACCACCATGTATAATTGCAGGATTTTCTTCTAATGTTTGTACAAGGTTGGGTTTAATAGCATCTTTTAATAAGATTGCCATTGCATTCTCTGCTTTTAGGTCTCTAGCATAAATAGCCTTTTTATCAAAAGTATATCCAACAAATATATTACCTAATTTCTTTTTTAAACCTTCAAAACTTTCAGCCATGCATAAGATTGCCATTACCTCAGATGCTGGAGTAATGTTGAATCCATCTTCACGAGGGATTCCGTTAGCAGTTCCTCCTAAACCAATAGTAATTTGTCTTAAAGATCTGTCATTCATATCCATAACACGTTTCCAAACGATAGTACGAGGATCAATTCTTAAATTTCTTGTTTTACTTTGGATGTTATTATCGATTAAAGCTGATAATAAGTTGTTGGCTTTTTCTACTGCAGAAAAATCTCCAGTAAAATGGAGGTTAATGTCTTCCATCGGAACAACCTGAGCGTAACCACCACCAGCAGCCCCACCTTTAATTCCAAATACAGGACCCAAAGAAGGCTCTCTTAAAACGACTGTAGCTTGTTTCCCAATTTTATTTAATCCTTCGGTTAAACCGATAGATGTTGTTGTTTTTCCTTCACCAGCTGGAGTAGGGGTTAAAGCAGTAACTAGTACTAAATTGTTTTTAGCAATTTTCTTTTCATCAAGAATACTTAAAGGTAATTTGGCTTTGTATTTACCATAAAGTTCTAAATCATCATGATCGATATTTAATCTAGAGGCCATTTCTGTAATATGAACCATCGTGTTTTTTTGAGCGATATCAATATCGGAAGGGAATTTTGCTTTTGCCATTTTATTTGAATTTTAATAATTGAGGGTTAAAGATATAAAAAATAAGAAATAAGTTACATGAAGTTGGCTTGTGTTAGGAATTTGTTATTTAATTTCGTTTGAGTGTCATTCATTTAAAATGAAATATTTTCTTACAACCTTTATATTAGTATTTAATTTAATTACGTTAGCTCAGGCTGAACATGCAAGTCATTTAGAGTTTAATAATGAGGTGGTTAAAGCTCAAGGAAGCTTTGATTTAAGCTTTCAATCGGCTTTTCTTTTAGGTGAATTTAAACAGTTTTATCAGAAACAAACGATACCTGGAGCAGGGTTAACAATGTTATTTCCAGTAAATAAATCACAACGATTTCATATTGGAATGGAACTGGGATATTTAGTGATGAGTTACGTTAAACCAACTTATAATTTTAATGATACTTGGGGAGAAACTTTTGAGGTAAAAACAAAAACATTTAATTCTATGATTCCATTACATATTGTTTCAAGACTTTACACCACCAAGCCATTGAACTCAAAATTTCAGTTATATATGGAAGCATTAGTTGGGGTGAGAATGATCATTTTGGATAAAAAAGTTAATGTACATCAAGCAATCACAGATAAACATGTACATTCAGAAACAATCACATCTACAACCGCATCATGGGGTTGCGGAGCGGGAGTAGGAGCTAAACTGAAAATAAGCAAGGGAGATATGTTGTATTTAAATGCTAAGGCTTGCTATCTACTTGGTACTCCAACCACCTATCAAAATCCAGAATTAATGAGGGTTTATGAGGAAGGAAATCATGAATATGAAAGTTTTACCTCACGAACGGACATACTTCGTTTATCGTTAGGTATTTACTTGTTGTTGAATTAGAAAATATAATTGGAACAGTATTTGACTGCTCTCGTAAAAAACATAAGATTATGAAAAAAACAATGTACATCACACTAGCTTTAATGGTAGTTTCTACTGCAAGTGTTTCGGCTCAAGGCTGGAAAAGTTTAAAAAATAAAGCAAAAGCTCAAACAGAAAAAGTATCAATACCTAAAGAAATTCCATCATCAGGAGATTTAAGTCAGGATGAAGTTGGTAGAGGCTTAAAAGAAGCGTTAAACCAAGGTGTTAAAAAAGGAGTAGAGCAATTAAATAAAAAAGATGGCTACTTAAAAGATCCTCAAATTAAAATACCCATGCCAAATGAGGCTAAAAATGTGGAAGAGAAATTAAGGTCGTTAGGTCAAGGAGAGAAAGTAGATGAAGCTATTGAAAGTATGAATAGAGCTGCAGAAGATGCTGCTGAAGGAGCAAAAGATATATTTGTTGCAGCAATTAAAGGCATGACTTTAACTGATGCCATGAGTATTTTAAAAGGAGAAGATGATGCGGCTACAAAATACCTTAATAAAGCAACTAATATTGAGTTAGCACAAAAATTTGAGCCAGTAATAAAAACTTCTTTAGATAAGGTAGGGGCCACCAAACATTGGCAAACTGTTTTTGGAACTTATAATAAACTTCCATTTGTAAGTAAGGTAAACCCTGATTTAGAAAAGTATGTTACAGAAAAAGCATTGAAGGGTTTATTTATACAAGTGGCAAAAGAAGAGTTAAAGATTAGGCAAGATCCATCCGCTAGAGCAACAGATTTATTAAAAAAGGTTTTTGGTAATTAAGATTCGTTAAAAAAAGGTAGAAACATAAATGCTCCTACCTTTTCGAACTAAAAATTAAGTAATCTATATGATTACTATATAAATATATCAGCTTTTCATAAGTCGCTTACTATTAATAATAGTAAGTTATTAAGGTTTAATTGTTAATCTAACTGAATTACAATCCGTTTAAATGAGTTGTTAATGCTGCATCTGTTGTTTGGCCTAGAGCCATATCGATGGTAACACTATTGTTTACTGTGCGGCTTTCTGTATAGCTAAAAAGATTGCCACTTGCATCTTGTGCCATCATAACCACTTTTACACTAGTTCCATTAGGAATTAAGCCTGAAGTCATGTTATAAACTTGTATTACTGTTTGTGATGCCGGAACGTAAATGAAAATACCAACATTAGTTAAATCATCTACTTGAGAAGTAAAAGTAAGCGTATGTCCGCTTCCTGTTCCAACTTGTATATCGGCATTTAACCATCCAAACGCACTCGTAGAGCCTTCGTAGCCATAACTGATTAAGTTAAAAGCTGTGCTAGTGTTAGACCAATCTACAAAAGATCCATTATCAGCACCAGTAAAAATAGTCATACTACTATCTGGAGCTGAATTAGGCATCCAAAAAGAATAAGGACAACTTAACGATAAATTTTGTCCGTTTTTAGTTGCTCTAATTCTAATTTCGCCATCTGTTTCTAGAATGTTACCTCCAGAAACTGTTGGCATTTGCCAATAAATCATGTCTTTAGGAGTGTATAATTCAACTAAGTGGATGGTATAAGGATAGGCAATAGTATCTCCATTAGCATCTTGCAAACAATTTTTTCCTCCTATAATTTTTGTCCCTTGATTTCCTGTAATGGTATCATTGCTAGGTCCAGTTATTTCAAAATCTTGTTCATTTTGTTTTTTTGAATCTAAATATTGATTTACAGAGTTGTATTCGTTTAGTGTTTCTTCTGGTGGTTCAATTCTATCTTTTTTACAACTGGTGCTGATTAAAGATAATGTTGTTATAACTATAAGTGTATTAAGTAAATTTAGTTTTCTCATTTTTTAAGTTTTATAATAGTTAATTATATGCTGGGCAAACGGTGCCTCTTTTCATTCGACCAGTGTTTCTGTAGCTACCGCCATCATTTCCACAACCAAATATATACAATAAACCTAGTTGTAAATGGGTTTCTTGAAATTTAATATTATAGCGGTATTCTAAAAACGGTCTTAAACACTTATTAGTTGTAACGCCAATGCCCGCCTCAGCGTTCCTATTGATTGGAGAAGCTCCTTCCATGTTTGATGCATCATAATTTATCCAAGTATTGTAACCGCCATGAGCTAACAAATAAAAGTTAAAAGTATTTAGTTTAACTACTTTTAGTTCTAAACTTAAGCCAGCAGTCCATTCAGAAACAGGACCAAAAAAATAGTAAGAAAATTGCGGAACAAAACTTAAGTTGTTGTTCGGAAAGAAGTTTACTCTTGCTCCAGCACCAAAACTTTCAGATTGAAAGTTATAGATAGCAGAACCACCAATACCTATGTTCTGATTAAAACCAATAAATGGTGTTATAGTAAGTATTAGTATTAAGTATGCTTTTTTCATTTTATGGGATCTCTCAATAATCAAGCCTAAAATTAATTATTTATTTACTCCACACATAAAACTAAACCTTTTAAATACTCTCCTTCAGGGTGGTAAATACTTACCGGATGATCGGCTGGTTGAGAGAGGTGATTTAAAACCCGAATGTTTCTTCCTGCTTCAATAGCTGCAGCGGTAATTGTATCATAAAAAAGTTTACGATTAATTACCTGAGAGCAAGAAAATGTGAATAAAATGCCTCCTGGCTTTATTTGTTTAATCGCCATTAAATTTAATCGTTTATATCCCTGTATGGCATTGTGTTTAGCTTTAAAATTTTTGGCGTAAGCTGGAGGGTCTAAAATAATAACATCATAATCAATGGTGTTTTCTTTTAGATAATCTAGTGTATCAGAAGTAAAAGATTTGTGATTTTTATAACCATTCAATTTTACGTTTTTATCTACTAAGTCAATCGCCTTTTGAGAGCTATCTACAGAATGAACTTCTTTTGCATTCGCTTTTAGTGCATAAATAGAAAATCCTCCTGAGTAGCAAAAAGTATTCAATACTTTTTTATTTTTACTGTAATCAGCAATTAACTTCCTACTTTCTCTTTGATCTAAAAAGAAACCTGTTTTTTGACCATTAATCCAGTCCAAATTAAATTGATTTTCATTTTCTAAACCAACCAAATTAGGTTCGCCATTTTTATAAATGTATTCGTTAACAACTTCTTCTTCTGTTTGTTTTGATAAGCTTTCAGCACTTTTACTGTAGATAGCAATTAGCTGTTTTCCATAAACATGTTGTAAAGCATTGCTAATTTCATTAATAACATTATAGATGCCTATAGAGTGAGCTTGAATAATAGCCGTTCCATTATAAAAATCAATAATTAAACCAGGAATTCCATCCCCTTCGGCATGCATTAATCGGTAAATATTGGTTGATGCGTTTTCTGTTAACCCTAATGATGTTCTTACATTATATGCTGATTGAACTTTGCTGTTCCAAAATTCTTGATCTATTTCAATTTGTTTAAAAGAAATAATTCGAACAGCAATGGTTGCGTCACTAAAATGTCCTAACGCTAAGAAGTTGTTTTTAAAATCGACAACATCAACCAGCTCGCCATTTTCTGGAGCCTCTCCTGTATCGCTAATTATTCTATTAATTGCGCCAGAAAATAACCAAGGATGTTTTCTTTCTAGTGATTTTTCTTTGCCTTTATTTAATACAATTGTTTTTATTTCCATATTGCAAAAGAAAGCAAAAGGATTTGGAAAGTAGTTTAAGATGGTACTTTAATTAATCTTTTGAATTTTATGCGTTACTCCATCAATTTTTATGATGTAAAATCCAGCCGATTGGTTTGATAAATCTAAGTTGTATGAAGTTGAATTAATGTTTTTATCAAACACAAGTTTTCCATATATAGTATAGAGTTTAATGTTCTTTATTTCTTTAATTGAATTTATATTTATTTGAGATTGAGTTGGATTAGGAAAAATGGTTAGCCTTTGATTTATGGTAGTTAAGAAATTAATATCTGTTGTAGGAGTATAAATGTAAAATTCGTACTCAGCTCTTTCGGGGTTCAGTTTGATAGCATCTGTATTAAAAGCTCTCACATAAAATTTAACATTTAATCCACTTAATTGATGAGGAAGGAGTGAAGTATATACTTGATCACCAGCAATAAGGTCGCCATTTGTACCATCATCATACATTGTTGTATTTTGAAATTTAGAATTATAAATACTAGTTGTAGTTCTAAGCTGAACGGAATCTTCATTGCTAATATTTGCAGTAACATATTTTGTTCCAGTAATATCAATAATTTGAACGTTAGAAATACTTGGTGGTATTTTGTTTATCTTAGGGTGAGATTGGAGAAATGCATTTCTTTTAGTAACCGTTGATAATATGCCAGCGGTCATAAAACCAAAAGTGATAAATTCATTATCTACATTGTCATAATATTCGGTCATTCCCCAAAACTTGTTAGGGTCAGTGCTAGCAGAAGTTGCTGCAATATTTTGCAAGTAAGTGGTATAGTTTTTAATGGTTGTTGAATCTAAACTTTCATTAATTATAGTTCTTAAATGTGCCGAGTAGGTTTTTGCATATTCTGAATTGGGATTTGAAATTAATTGAGTTATTAAGGGGTACCAATAACAGTTATATCCATAGTAGGGATCGTAATAATATAAAGAATCCTTTATTGTATGATGGCTTAATAATGCACCTACAAAGCTTTCAGACAGATCCCATGGAATCATTTGAAATAAGCCATCTTCTGTTTGGTATAGATAATAATTATGTTGGTACAATCCATCGTAAACATCCAAATTAGCAATTACTTGGTTGGCTGCAAAAGCCCATAATACTCTATCAACATTTAAAATTGAATCAATTTCATTTGGATTGGAGTTTAATGTCGTTATTAAATTGACTAACTCAGTCCAGCCATAATCAGATTTTAGATCATAATGATCATAGTATAATGTGGAGTCTGTTCCTAAAAATGTTAAATCAGAATTGCCTTGTGGCCCAGGCTGATTAAACTGTTGAACTGGATCACATTTAAAAAGGATTCCTTTTTTTTTATCAAAATGTTTTTTAAGAAATTGTTTGTCAACCGATTCTGTATTTACATAAAGACCGAGGTAGTTGCCTTGCAGCTTAACATTCATAAAGCTCCCTTGAGAAGTAGGTAAATACTTTCTGTAGATATTAAAAGCTGACAACTCCTTTACAAAAGTTGGATCGAACATAGCGTTTGCCAATTTAACTTTCTTATAATTCATTAATTTTTGACCGCCAATCACATCATTCATGTCAAGGTTTAGAGGTAGCTTTGGGTTGCCAAAACTTTGTGGAATAGAGTAGGTAGAATTTCCTTTATAACGCACCATTACACTATCTAAAAAAATACCATTACTTAACTGTACCGTTGCTGGCAACCTTAATCCAGAATTAGCTGTCCAAGCAGATTGAAGAATTGCATCGTAATTTGAATCATAAAAATTAATAGAAATAGTCCTTAATGAGTCAGTATCAAATAAGCCTGTTGGAGAATCGTACAGATCTTGTGGGTTGTAAAGTGTTTGACTAATACCAAAAAAGGAAAGAAGAAGAAGAGGGAGGACTAGTATTTTTTTCATTTAACAAAAATACTATTATAGATATATAAATGTCAAAAAAAAGCCTCATTTGTCAGTTGACAAATGAGGCTTAATATCGAATGTTTTTTTGTTTAGTGCTTTTCAGCAGCAGTAAAATGGAAGTTTCCTTCAATTTCAGCATTCTCATCACTATCAGAACCATGTACTGCATTTGCAGAAATATCTGTAGCATATATTTTTCTAATGGTACCTTCAGCAGCTTCGGCAGGGTTAGTTGCACCAATTAACGTTCTAAAATCTTCAACAGCATTATCTTTTTCTAAAATAGCTGCTACTATTGGTCCTTCAGACATGTAGTCTACTAATTCACCATAAAAAGGTCTTTCTTTGTGTACTTCGTAAAATTCTCCAGCAGTTTCTTTAGAAAGCTGAGTATATTTCATCGCAACGATTTTAAATCCTGCGTCATTAATCATTTTTAATATCCCTCCAATTGCATTTTTTTCAACTGCATCGGGTTTAATCATTGTAAAAGTTCTGTTTGTTGCCATTATGTAATTTTTATTTTGACTTATTAATTTCGGCAAAAGTAATACATAAGAGCAGTTTAACTAGTAAAAAATGATTTTTTTGAAAAACTTTAGTAGTTGAAAAACTCTTTTAGGTTCTCTTCACCTTTTTGTGTTAAATAAGGTTTAAAAAGTAAGAAGATAAGGCTTAGGTGATGATTAATTTTTTCTTGATCAGTATTCTTTCTATGATAAATTTCGGCTTCAGGAACCCAATAAATTGCAATAAGATTAATAACATCAGCAACGTGATCATTTAATTTTATGATGCTATTTTTTTCGATATAATCATTCCTCTCAAGTGCGATGAGCATCTTTTTTAAGAGTTTCTTTCTTCCTGCTGAATTTTGAATGAAATAATCGTTCAAATCTTCATCATTTAAAACAATCTGACTGTAATTCATATACAAAAATGAATACTTCAAATTTACAGTAAATGTGAATTTTAAATTATCATAAAAAACTTTAAGCGAAAAATCATCATTTATTTCAAGTATTGTAGTGTCAATTTCGGCTATCATTTGTTTTGCCAAAACGTTTACTAAATCCCTTTTGGTAGGGAAGTGATAAGTTAAATTTCCTTGACTTATTTCTATGCTTTTTGCAATGTCGTAGGTCGAAGCGTGCTCAAATCCTTTTTTATTAAAAAAATCTAATGCTGAATTGAGTATAAGGTTTCTTGTTTTCATGACATCAAAAATGCAAAATATTTGCTGAGTAACCTAAAAAAATGTATATTTGATTAGTATTAGGTTAATAACCAATTACGTAACAAAAACGCTCCAAGATGTTAAAAAACGAAAATGTAACTAAAGAAAAAAAGATGCTAAATAGGCTTAAGAAAACAGCTCTTATATTGTTACTATTGAGTTTTAGTAGTGTAGTTTATACACAAAATGTTGGGATAAACTCATCAGGAGCAGCTCCTAGTGGAGATGCTTTACTAGATATAGTTTCAACAACAAAAGCATTGTTAATACCTAGGGTAAACATTATAAATTTAGCTACTATAGATCCAATTACTGGAGGGTCAACAGAAAGCCTGTTGGTTTACAATACAAATTTAACCACTGGTAAAGGATATTATTATTGGGATGGTTCACAGTGGGTAAAATTATTAGATGGGTCTGGAGATGCCTGGCAATTAACAGGTAATGCAGGAACTATAGCAGGAACAAATTTTATCGGAACAACAGATGCTGTTGACTGGGTAATGAAAACCAACAATATTGAAAGAGCAAGAATAACATCAGCAGGTCGTTTAGGAGTTGGCATTGCAACCCCTTCGGCATTAACTCAAGCACAAATTAATACTTCTTCAGAATTCATTAGCCTTTATGCAACTAATGACTTTGCTTCCCCATCTAATTCATGGGCAATATTGGGGCAGCATTGGGGTCCAAATAGTGGAGGGGTTGGAGTCGAAGGAACATCAGAGAAAGGAACGGCAGGGGTGTTTAATCTTATCCATGGATCTTCTCCAGGAGGAGAAGCTATTTTAACGTGTAGAGATGGAGGTCAAGATGTGTTTACTGTAGATGATGGAGGTAATGTCGGTATTGGTTTTGGAGCATCAGTTCCTGCATTTAACCTTGTTGTACAAGAATCAGGAACTAACAGTAGTACAGCTCCTATGATAGCTATAGATCAAGGAGGTACAGGAGATGCAGCAATGCGCTTTGATGCAGGGTCTCAAATAGTGATTATGGGAATTGATAATAGTGATGCTGATAAGTTTAAAATTTATGATGGAACAAGCTTAGGCACTACCGATGCTAATACAGATATGGTAATTACTACTGCTGGTGATGTTGGTTTTGGTGAAGTTACGCCTAAATCTAAGATGCATATAGCAAATCCTGATGATGGAGAAATATCAACAGTTCTGGTTTCAAATACTACTTTCTCTTTAAATAATTCTGTTGCTGGGTATGGTTTTGCTTTAGGAAACCTTTCTGTTTCTAAAGCAGCTATATTTTTTAAATCAGGTAATGCAGGTTTTGGTAGGGGGCATATGGTTTTTGCTTTAAATAAAACTAATGACTGGACAACTTCAGTTGGTGAAGTTGATGAAATGATGAGATTAGATTATGATGGTGATTTAGGTATTGCTACAAATGCACCAACTAATAAATTAGATGTAAATGGTCAAATGCGTATGCGTACAGGTGCAGCTCTTAATTTTATTATTCAAGGAGATGCAAATGGTGTTATGTCATGGGTAGATCCTAATGCAGTACTTACAGGAGGAGGCTCTGATGAGGACTGGCATGAGGTAGGAACAACTACAGCACCAGATGCGATTACGGATAATATTTTTACTCAAGGAAATGTTGGTATAGGTATTTCAACACCTGCAGACCCTTTACATATCGTTTCGGATGCTGGTGGAGACGCAATTCATATAGAGGAAAATAGTGGGGGAGAAGATTGGCAAATAGGAGTTGATGCAAGTGGCGATTTGAATTTTGAAGAAACAGGAGTTAATAGAGTGACTTTTGAAGATCAAGGTCAAGTAGGATTTGGAACAACAACTCCTGCTTACCATTTAGAAATTGAAGAAACTAATAATAGTAATACTAATGCTATGATCTATTTAGATCAGTTAGGAACTGGAGATGCAACATTGACTTTTAATGCAGGCTCACAGTTCATGTCTATGGGTATTGATAACAGTGATTTAGATAAGTTTAAAATTTATGATGCAAGTACATTAGCTACAGCTAATACCAGATTGACCATAACAACGACAGGTTTGGTTGGTATCGCTACCAATACTCCTACAGAAACTTTTCATATAAATGGAACATTTAGATTAGTAGATGGTACAGAACAAAATGGATTCGTTTTAACTTCTGATGCAAATGGAGTGGGAACATGGCAAGCTTCAGGTGGAGGTGGTGGGGCTTCTGACAATGATTGGCATGAGGTAGGAACTTCTACAGCTCCGAATGCGATTACGGATAATATTTTTACCCAAGGAAATGTTGGAATTGGTGTAATTTCTCCTAATGAACAACTTGAAATTTCTGAAAATTTCAGATTGCCTTCGACTACTGCTACTACAGGTATTATTTATAAAGCAGGTAATCGTTTTATTCATAATTTTGGTACAAATAACACATTTATTGGTATCAACTCTGGTAATTTAACTACATCTGGAACTGGAACCAATACAGGTGTTGGTTATGGAACACTTTCTAGTTTAACTACAGGAATAAATAATACAGCTGTAGGGTACAATGCGTTAAATAAGATGACGTCTCAAAAATGGTGTACTGCAGTTGGATTTAGAGCTCTTGAAGATAATGTTGTAGCACTTGGTAATACCGGGTTAGGGTATTACGCACTTGGTAATACAGGTGGTGCTTCTGGAGGAAGGTGGAATACGGCTGTTGGAAGTGAGGCTATGGAGAATAATACTACAGGAGAGTTTAATACTGTACTCGGTGCGAATGCATTACTTATAAGTACATCAAAAAGTAATAATGTATCAATTGGTTATAACACACTTATGTTTGCTAGTAATACGGAACAGGCTGTTATTGTCGGTTCTGGAAGTGCTTCTGATGTTAGAGATTTTGATCATTGTACTTTAATTGGTTATAATGTAGAGCCTTCAGCAGGAAGTTGGACAGGTTCTATTGCTATTGGACATTCTGCTAGATATTCTGCTTCAGATGTAGCTGTTGTCGGTACAGCTTCTTTGACCTCAATAGGAGGTTATGTTAACTGGTCTAATTTGTCAGATAAAAGATTTAAAAAGAATATTAAGCAAAATGTTCCTGGTATAGAGTTTATTTCGAAATTAACTCCTGTTACTTACAACATTGATGTAAATAAATTGAATGGTTTTTTAAATGTAAGTGAAGAAGATTTAAAAAGTGATGTTACAAAAAAAGCAATGCAAGAGAAGTCTGAGATATTGTATACAGGTTTTTTAGCTCAGGATGTAGAGGCAAGTGCAAAAGAATTAGGCTTTAATTTTAGTGGGGTGGATGCCCCTAAAAATGAGAATGATCATTATGGGTTAAGGTATGCGGAATTTGTCGTTCCACTGGTTAAAGCAACACAAGAACAACAAAAAATTATAGATGAACAATCAAAGTTAATTGAAGAGTTATCTAAAAGGTTAGAGAAATTAGAGAATAAATAAATCTATGAAAACAGTAATTAACGTTGTGTATAATAAAATGTATTGTAGATCTAGTTTAGGTTTTTTTAATAAAACCTTAGCTGTAGTTTTAGGAATTGTTCCAATGATAGTGTTGATACTTTTGGTTGTAGTTTCTTGTAGTTAAAACCTTAGTAATTGATTGTTAGAATAAGATTTCTTCTACCACCGTTATTTCTGAATTCACATAAGTATATCCCTTGCCAAGTACCTAAATTTAATCTGTAATTGGTGATAGGAATTGAAACAGAACTTCCAACAAAACTCGATTTTATATGGGCTGGCATATCATCACTTCCCTCATAGGTGTGTTTGTAAAAGGGTTCGTTTTCTTTTACAATATGATTAAAACTACTTTCAAAATCATGTAAAACAGTAGGGTCAGCATTTTCGTTAATGGTTAAACCTGCAGAAGTATGTTTTATAAAAACATGAAGAACTCCCTTTTCAGGTAGTTCTCCAATATTATCTAATACTTTATTTGTAATAATATGAAAGCCTCTTGAATATTGAGGTAAACTAAATTCTACTTGTTGTATCATTCTTTTTTAGCAACTGTTTTAACGTTGTCTTTAATGTTTCTTTCAATTAAAATCCTTCTAGGGTCAATAGCTGCTTTTGCAGGAAGAGAATCTACTTCAAATTTAAAATTCATTTCATTCTTGTTGAATTTAACCCTTTTGTGATACATTAAATCCTTCTCATCCTCATCAGCATATACGCCAATGTCAACCCAATCATTAAAATCTACTTTAATTTCTTTACCAATAGTATCAGCTTTTATTTTATAAGCTTCAACATCCATAGATATTTCATATTTACCATTAGAAAGCTCTTTATAAGTAGCTTTTTTTAATCTGTAATCATATAAAGTAATTTCTTTAAACCAATCTGTAATTAAATAATTAAAAGAATCTGGTACTTGAGTTTCTAAATGTCTTAAAAAATCTAAAGAAGTAGGATAGGGAGGTTTTACATATCTAT
The DNA here is from genome assembly GCA_002401955.1 of Flavobacteriales bacterium. Taxonomy (GTDB): domain Bacteria; phylum Bacteroidota; class Bacteroidia; order Flavobacteriales_E; family Vicingaceae. Next base: position 21,770 of record NVUQ01000090.1, read on the forward strand.
ATTCCTCTAAAAAGCTTCTCATAGCATTGTTCACTTTTTCTTCTCCAATGTAATCTTGTAAAGCATAAAGTAGTACACTTCCTTTTCCGTAATGGATGTATTGCTGGTTTTCAACCTTATATAAAGGAAGTTCTTTTTTCTGTTCAAAGCTTCGTCCGGTTAAATAACGATCATAATCATATTTTAAAAAGTTTTTCATTTGGATATCATCGTTAACAGAATGTTTCATAACCATTAATGAGGAGTATTCTGCAAAACTTTCTGAGAACATAGTAGCTCCTTGCATGGTAGCTCCAACCACTTGATGTGCCCACCATTGATGTGCCATTTCATGTGCAATTACAGCATCAATAACATTGTTATCATCCTCATCTTCTAAGTTGGTTATAAAACCGAAAGATTCAGAATAAGGCATAGTTCCAGGAAAAGCTTGAGCAAATGTAGAATACCTCGGAAATTCAACAATACGAGCTTGTTTGTGGTAATAAGGACCAAAATTATCAATGTAATATTTTAATGATTTTTCTACCGCAGCAGTCATCATATCTATGTTGTAATGATGCGCTTTATCATAATAAACTTCAATATCAATTCCATTCCATTTTTTACGAGCTACTTCATAACGTGCAGACATAAAATTAAAGAAGTTTTGAGATTTATGATCTACTTTATAATGATAGTAATTACGTCCGTTTTTAGAGCTTTCTTCCAATAAAGTTCCTGGAGCAATTGCTATTTGATCGCTAGAAGTTGTAATAAACGTTTCTACATCTATCCAATCTGATGTTCCGTTAGATAAGTAATTGCTATTACAAGCACTATTGCATTCCGATTGTAGCTTAGGCATTCTTTCTTTTTCTGGTAAATCGTTCTTTTTTCGTTTTTGTTTATCACTAAGCTCATAACTTTCATTATATCCAATAGATGGAAGTATAGCAAAATTGTTAATGAAAGTCCCATTTTCAGCTATAAAAGAATTACTTACATCATTTTCAAACCCTTTTGAAATATGAGATGCCTCAACAACTATAGGTATTCTCTCTTTGGGGTTTAGAGGTTTATCTAATTGATAAATGATATATCCTAAATTCTTATCTTCAAATACCACTTTAGAATTTTTGATATGAATTTTCATTTTCCAACTTTCATCAACAATAAAATGAAGAGAGTCTATCGTTTCGTTTGTTTCATTGCTAAGGATTAATCCTGATTTAGCTAAGAAATTTCTTTTTTCAGGATAAATATCTATCATGTATTTAGCACTGGTTATTTTAGGTTGTGCTATTCCCTCATATTTTTTTAACTCTTTTTCATACCTGATTTGATCATCTTCTCTTGAATCGATACTCTCGTATGAGTTAAGTACTTGAGTATTGTAATAAACAAAGCTAGCTGTTCCTAACCATAATATGGTAACAATAGATAAACCTAAAGCGTACTTAGGCGTAAGGTGTTTTGCAGCAGATTTTAAACGGTTTTTAAAACCAAAAGTTGTTCCTCTTACCCAAATTAAACCCGCTAAAACAAGTAGTAAAACACTAAATAAAATCCAATAGACATTAAACCAGTTCGAAGAATATAACTCAGCTCCAAATCCATTCATATCTGAATACTTATAAGAAGGAGAGGATCCGATGTTAACCATGTTAGATTGAAATTCAAATATTAACATCAGAATATCCAGTAAGAAAATTAATAGAATAGAAACAAAGTATCCAATGTATTTGTTGTTTAAGATTACTTGTAAGAAAACAAATATCATAGACCAAATAACATACATTGGTAGTGCTTTAAATATAAAGTCTTGCATATAAACACCTAATTCTATATTTGTATATCCATTTAGAACTTGATATACAATGGCAGCAATAATAAAAAAGAGGTTTAAACAAATTCCAACACTTATTAAGGAAAGGGTTTTTGCTATTAATGATATGATTGAAATATGAGGTGTGCCATCAATAACTCCATTAATGTTACTATCCCTATCTCTCCATACCAATTCCCCACTATAAAATACCAGAATAATAAGAACAAATAACCCTGTAATTCCGTTAATTACATCCATCATTTTGTAGGTAACAGGATAGGATTGTAATCCATAATAATCAAACCCACCCCATAAGCTAACAATTAGAATTACAGCACTAATAACAAATAAAATCTTAAACAGATTACTTCTAATAATACTATAGAAATTAATGGCGAAAAAACTTTTAAACTGACTAAGAGTTGAGCTAAAGTTGAATACACTTATAGCTGTAGGTTTAGTAAATATTTCTTTAGCCTCAGCAGCATCTTTATTTTTTGATTTTTTAACCTTCTCATTCTTATTAATAAAACTAAAAGAGAGATAAGATAAAGCCAGTATTCCAGATCCAACCAACATCCATATAATTCGGTTTAATAACAATAAACCATTAAATGCAGCTCCTTGCGAGTTTTTTTCTGATGGAGTCAAGTATTTGGTGTCAATAGAAAAAGCATCAGTACCAAACATATCTATTAACGCCCCAATAGTTTCATTATCTAAATCAGAAGTTAACGTTCCTGAAATGGAGTTAACAACAATAATAACAATTGTTCCGAGAAATGAAATAATGGTGTTTTTCCACTTGGTTGCCATTGCAAAAATAATTGCTCCTGCAATAAACATATTTGGTAAAATAAATAGAAAGTAACTATTTAGTAGTGTTTCAAAATAAAAAGGACCAATTCTTTCAGCATCAATTTGCCCAGAAAGAGGCCCGATTTCAGCGCCAATCATAAAGCCGATATAAATCCCTATTAATGGAATAGTAGAAAGGAATAGTGCTCCTGTAAATCGTCCAAAGTAGTAACCAGATTTATGAATAGGGCTTGTAAATAAGATTTCATTAAAGCCAGATTTAAAATCTTTTAAAGCAGCATTGTTAAAAAAAGCAGTAGAAATTAATAAAGCTAAAAGAGAAAAAGCGGCAATTATCTGTGTTATGGTATGAGGGGAGTTCGCATATTCATTCCCTGTAGAGCCAATTGTTTCGCCAAAAATGACCATTAATGCACCAAAAAGGGCCATCATCAATATAAAAACATAAATCATTGGTCTTAGCAATGCTGCACCAACTTCTTTTATAAAAAATTCTTTAAACATAACGAGTAAGTTGTTTTTAAGTTAGACAGCTACAGTTTCAGAAACATTAATTTTAGAGAAAAACACATCTTCTAAGCTTGGAGCTACGTTTTCAAAACCTTCTCCTGGGTTACTATCGCTTAATACATGTATTAGTGGTTTTCCTGCAACCATTTTATCAGATATTACTGTATAATTAGTTTGATATTCTGAAACTTGGTTTCGTTCAATAATTTTTTGCCAAACTTTACCGTTAAGCTCATTAATTACATTTTGAGGTGTTCCTTGGTAAACCATTTTTCCTAAATTCATTATTGCCATGTTAGAACATAGTTCAGTAACATCATCAACAATATGAGTAGATAGAATAATAATCACATCTTCAGCAACATCTGCTAAAAGGTTATGGAAACGATTTCTTTCTCCAGGATCTAAGCCTGCAGTAGGTTCATCTACAATAATTAATTTAGGATTTCCTATTAAGGCTTGGGCAATACCAACACGTTGTTTCATCCCTCCAGAAAATCCTTTTACTTTTTCATGTCTTTTAGGAAATAAGTTAACTTTTTGCAATAAGTAATTAACTAACTCATTACGCTCTTTACTACCAGTAATTCCTTTTAAAATAGCCATGTGCTCCAGTAATTGATAGGCAGTAATCTGAGGATAAACACCAAACTCTTGAGGTAAATAACCCAATACTTTTCTAAGTTCGGTTGGGTTTTTAAAAATATCAATATCATCTAAAAAAGCAGAACCAGAATCAGCTTCTTGCAATGTTGCTAATGTTCTCATTAAGGATGATTTTCCAGCACCATTTGGACCAAGTAGACCAAACATTCCGTTAGAAAGCTCAATATTGATATCATCTAATGCTTTAACACCATTTGAATAAGTTTTTGAAAGGTTGTTTATTTTTAAAGTTGCCATTTTATATCTATTTATATAGAACAAATATAGCTTAGTATAGATGAATTAATATAAAATATACACGAATGGTTAAATTACTTTGATAAACGGTTTTTTAACGTTTTTTCTTTTTCCATTTTTTGTTGGGAGTAAAATGACCTTTAGCTTTGTTTTTATAAGATTAGATGAAATTTCTTATCTTAATTTATATAAACAAAAGTTGTAAAAAGAGTGAGGTGAACTTTTAACTTGTCTAAGTTTTCTGGGGCTGATTCTGGATTTCTTATTGCGTTAAGAACAGAAAACCCAGGAGAATAAACATAATTATTATCGATAAATGCCGAGGCTCCAATAAGATTAATTTCCCAATACACTTTAGAGTCTCCAATAGAGGAGGGGTTGATTAAAACCGAATTGGTTGGTGCGTAATTACTGTTTGCAATACCCATATTCTCTTGAGCCTGTAGATTATTCCAGCAATAAAGAAATAACAATAGATATGTAATCTTTTTATACAATGCTTATTTAATCAATTAGATTTGGTAAAATTATCATAAAATAAACGGAGAAAACCATATTTATATTGACCTTTATAAAGTATTTATGACGATGTAAATGAATTACGAAGATTTCCATAAAGAAGTAAAGTATAGAACAAGCCGGAGTGGAGGTGCTGGTGGTCAGAATGTAAATAAGGTTTCTACAAAAGTAGAGTTGTTGTTCAATATAGAAGCATCGGTGGTATTAACTGATAGGAAAAAAGCCATTATTTTAGAAAAATTAGCCAATAGAATTTCACAAGAAGGTGTGTTGTCTTTAAAATGTGATGAAACTCGTAGTCAGTTAACCAATAAAGAAATAGTATTTCAACGGTTTATTCATTTGATAAAAACGGCTTTAACCCCTGTAAAAAAAAGAAGACCAACTAAGCCAAGTAAATCGTCTGTTAGAAAAAGACTAGATAATAAAAAGAAACATTCCGAAAAGAAATCCAATAGAAAGTTTAAAGGAGAATAAAATTATAGATTTCCTCCCTTGAGGGAGGATTAAGGTGGGTGATTTTAATTAATTTTACATCATGCAAATAGAATTCTATAAATATCAAGGAACAGGAAACGATTTTGTTATGATTGATAATCGTAATAATGTCTTTGATAAAACCAATTTAAAACATGTTCAATACCTTTGTAATAGAAGATTTGGAATAGGAGCAGATGGATTAATTTTGATTGAAAACCTTGATGATTTAGATTTTAATATGATCTATTTTAATGCAGATGGTACCCAGAGTTTTTGTGGAAATGGAAGTAGATGTGCTGTAGCTTTTGCAAAACGTTTAGGGATTATAGAAAAACAAGCAATGTTTTTATCTACAGATGGAGAACATGAAGCTTGGATAAATAAGGATGGAGAGGTTTCCTTGAAAATGCATGATGTAACGAGTATTGAAAAAGGAGATGATTATTATTTTATTGATACAGGTTCACCACATTACATTGTAAATGTTGAGGATGTAAATAATGTTGATGTAAAAACTGAAGGAGCTGCTATACGTTATAATAAAAGGTTTAAAGCCGTAGGAACAAATGTGAATTTTGTGAAGTATGGAGAGACTCACTTAGATATTAGAACTTATGAAAGAGGAGTAGAAGATGAAACGCTTTCATGTGGAACAGGAGTAACGGCAGTTGCTTTAAGCTATGCTGATAATAGTGGTTTACAAGAAGGAGTAGTTCATGTAAATGCAGCTGGAGGAAACCTAAAGGTAGGTTTTAAAAGAGCTGGAAATGAGTTTAAAGACATTTGGTTAATTGGTTCTGCCACTTTTGTTTTTAAAGGAACCATAGAATTATAAAACCAACCTTAGCTTAACTAAGGATCTATTTAATAAGAGAATAACCGCAGAGAATTTTAAGACTTCGCTAAGAAAAGAAGTGTGGTTTCTTAAATTCTTAAGAATAAAAATAGTTTTAGCGATCTTTGCGTAAAACTTTATTCTCTTTGCGGTTAAATGAGATTGATTAATGAACAAATACCCAATAAATATAACAGCAACAGTAAATGAGGAAAATCTCCAAAAAGGAGTTTTCATCTTTATTTATAGAGCTTCTAGAATACCACCACATATTGGCGTTGTTGTAAATGGTTTATTGTATGATATTACTTCTATTGGACCAAACATAGATTTACCAGTAGCGGATTTTTATAAAACAGCAGTTAAGAGAAAAACTGAAGTGTTGTTTGTGGAACTTAAAGATTCTAAAGTATCAAATCTTAATGAAATAATTACAGCAATGGTTAAAAACCATTATAAAGTAACTACAGATACAAGCTGTTTAGTTCCTGTTAAAGAATTTATTAGTAAGACGTATGTAAATGTAAGTGAAACAAATTTTATTTTTGAATTGCTTCCTCTTTTATATGAAAATGATTTGATAACTGATGTTTGGGAGCTAAATCTTGCCCATAAAATAAAAAATAACATTTTTGAAATAATTAAATACACAAAACAAGATGTTGAGGATTGTTTAGCTGCGTTAAATCGAAAAGAGAAAATTACTTGTTAAAATCACAAAATATCTTTTTAAGGAAACTTGAATCAACCGATGTTGATTTGATACTAGAGTGGGAGAATAATATTGAAAATTGGGAAGTAAGTGGAACAGTTAAACCTTTTACAAAAGAGGAGATAGAGCAATTTGTAAATGGAAATCATGATATTTATGAAAATAAGCAAATTCGCTACGTTATTTGTTTAGTAGCTAATAATAGGGCAATTGGAGCGTTAGATTTGTTTGAGTTTGATTCTCAAAATAAAACAGTTGGAGTAGGAGTTCTAATTGCAGAAACAGAGAATAGAAGAACAGGTTATGCTTCCGATTCTCTAAATCTTATTTGTGATTATTGCAGTAATGAACTAAACGTTGTTACTATTTTTTGCAACATTCTTAAAGATAATATTGCTAGTATTCGTTTATTTGAAAAAAATGGTTTTCAGTTTGTTGAAGAACGAATATTATTTAAAAAACCAATTAATTATTATGAATTAAAATTGTAGAATCTACGATATTGCGAGAATCGAAGCCATCTCATATAGTAAATATAAGATTGCCGCACTCGTGCCTCGTTCGCAATGACGAATAAAATAAAATGTTTAAAAAAGTAATTATATCACTATTTCTAATTGCTGCATTTGTAGGAGCATATATTGCTTACGATATGTATCAACAAGTTTATCAACCAAACGTAACTTTAGAGAATTCTACCGATAAATATTTTTATGTATCTTCTGATTCTCAGTTTGATGATATTGTACATAATCTATATGAAAAAGGATATATTATTAATAGAGAATCTTTTGAATTTGTGGCTGAAAAGAAAGCTGGATTTAAAAACAATATTCATCCAGGAAGATATTTATTAGAAGATGGGATGAGTAACAATGAGTTGGTAGATTTATTTCGCTCGGGCGAAACAGTACCTGTAAAAGTTACCTTTAATAATGTTAGAACCAAGGCTGATTTAGCAGGTAAACTTTCTAGAAATTTGGAGTGTGATAGCCTAGAAGTTTTAGATTTGATAAATAGCCCAGAATTTGTTGCTAAGTATGGGTTTAATCAAAAAACCATTTTAACTTTATTTTTACCAAATACCTACCAATTTAATTGGGCTACAACTGCTGAAGAGGCTATAAAAAGAATGGCAACAGAATATAAAACGTTTTGGACAGCTGAACGTAAAGCAAAAGCGAGTAAGCTCAACCTGTCTCAATCTGAAGTAGCCATTTTGGCCTCTATTGTTCAGGCAGAACAAACAGTACATAGTGATGAAAGACCAAAAGTTGCCGGACTTTACATTAATAGATTAAGAATAGGAATGGCTTTACAATCGGATCCTACATTGGTTTATGGCTTGGGAGATTTTACAATTAGAAGGGTGCTTAATAAACACAAAGAAGTAGACTCTCCTTACAATACTTATCGACATAAAGGTTTGCCACCAGGACCAATAAACTTACCCAATATTAAAAGTTTAGATGCAGTATTAAATTATGAAAGTCACAAGTATTTATACATGTGTGCAAAAGAAGATTTCTCTGGGTATCATAATTTTGCAAAAAACTACAACCAGCATTTAATTTACGCACGTAAATATCAAAGAGAATTAAATAAAAGAAAAATTTATAATTGATGTTACATTCATAACTGTCATCCTGAACAATATTTTATTCCCGCTTTATCGGGATAATAAAATAACATGATGAATCTTTTGAGTTTAATACAGTAATGGTGCATTTAGTTTTTACGTCATTGCGAGGCACGAAGCAATCTCATTATAAAATAGCAAGATTGTTTTAGCTTGAATTATTTATACTGTTCCACCAAGCAGTATCTTGCATCTGGACCCCGGATCAAGTCCGGGGAGGAGTTGGCTCGTGGTGTTGTTAACTAAAAACTCAAAAGATACCTCGGGGCTTTTGCTTTCGCAAAACGTGCTCGGTATGACATTCTACTCTCCTCAAATTTGCTAGTAAACATGTCATCCTCAGCTTGACTGGGGTCTAAGTAAAAGGTTATAGTGGAGATTACGGGTCAAGACCGCAATGACTAAACGTTAATTAGTAGCACTGCCAAACCCAACTAATCTATCAAAATTATCGTTAAGCTGTCTATGATAAACTAAAATAGAGTACTCGTTTTTGGTTTCATAATGAGAGCCTTCAACTAGAGCAATATCTCCTTTGTTTTTAGAACCATCTTTTACAAAGCAATATACGTAGTTGTAATAACCTTGTTTTAATAATACTTCTTTAGTGTATTGTTGTTTTAGCGTATCATAATCTAATTTTAGCTCTTCCTTAAATTTCCAATCACAAAATTTACCAAATAAATAAAGGTTGCCATCCCTTATTGGAGGAGAGTAGGGTAGTGTAAAATGTACTTTAACATAATCAGCTTCAATGTCACTGTTTTCTCCTTCGTTACGTTTAATTAAAAAGTTTCCGTTTAAATCTGCTTGAGAATAATATTGTTTAAAAGAGCGTCTTTCGTCTTTCAATAAATAAGCGTGTACCATTTTATCATGGTTTTCAAACTGTATTTTTTTTACTCTGATGGTATTGTATCTAATGCTTTTTAAATCAAATTCTCTAAACTCATTGTTGGCATCAAACACATTTTCACCATTATTAAAATCATAGTTTAATTCGGTGTCTTTAATAAGTTTTGGTTCTAAACCGGTAATGGCATTGTCCCAACGATAGTTTTGCATCAAAACAACATTCAATCTCTCGAAAGGATCTGTAATGTCATAACCATCATGGTTAATTTTAAAATCTACTTCTTGTCTAAAATAACTTTCGTTTACATCAGTTGCTCGTTTAATGTTCATGTTTATAGAAACATTGTTTTCATAAACCATAAAACGTTTGGTTAATATTGGATTTTCTTTATCATTTACTTTGTAAACCATTAAAATATAATTGCCAGATATTAATGGTTTCATGCTTTCATTAGGGAAAGTAAGGTTATAGTGCGTGTAGTATAAATCTGTATTACTTGAATAGTTAAAGTCGAATAATTCATCCTCTTGAAACCCTTCAAGATACTCCATAGGAGATAAATCAGATGGTTCCCAAGTGGCATCGCAATGGATAACAGTATAATTGTAAATGCTATTATCTCTTCTTAAATCATCAAAACTTAACATAATAGTTTCGTTTCCATTCATATTAATGATAGGATAGCTCATTTGAGAATGTGAATTATAAAGTAAAACAGTCTTTATACTATCATCATAAATATAATCATCATAGCGTATGTAATTTTCAAGAGCATAATCATCATCATTATCAATAATTTGATGAGAGCTACAGATAACAAAGATACATCCTGAAATTAAGGTTGTTATTGCAGAAAGCTTTAAGAAATGAATGCCCATAAAAGTAATCTTAGTTGGTAAAAATACGATATTGAAGGATGCAAAATCAGCACCAATTTTTTTTTTAAATATTTTATTATATTAATGAGTAATTAATCAATATTAACAATGAGTATCAGAATTTCATCGATGAATATATTTTTGTTGCAACACGCACTATTTAGAATGATTCTAAATTAGCTATTAGAGAGTTTATTTTTAATAAGTCGATAGAAAAAAAAGCTTATTCTTCTATTTTTGCATACTTATTCCACAAAAAAAGATATATGTCAAAAGACGTAAAAATTCGAAAAGGCGTAAATATTAAGTTAAAAGGCGTTGCCGAAAAACTTTATGCTGATGCTTCTTCCACTTCTGATGTTGTAATAAAACCTACTGATTTTCCGGGATTAATTCCAAAATTATCTGTTAAAGTTGGCGATAAAGTGAAGGCTGGATCTCCTCTTTTCTATAATAAAGAAATTGATAGAGTGTTATTTACTTCTCCAATTAGTGGAGAGGTTACAGAAATTAACAGAGGAGAAAAAAGAAGGATATTAGAGGTAAAGGTAAGAGCTGACGGAAGTAATACTTACGAAACTTTTAAACAGGGAGACCCTGATAACATGGCTAAAGAAGAAATTCTTGATACGATGTTAAAGAGTGGAGTTTGGCCTTTTATTCGTCAACGACCTTATGATGTTATTGCGAATCCTATGGATACACCAAAGGCAATTCATGTAACTGCTTTTGATTCTGCACCTTTAGCACCAGATTTTGGTTTTATTGCTCACGGACAAGGAGATTTATTACAAGTTGGCTTAGATGCTTTAACAAAATTAACTTCAGGTACAGTTCATTTAAACATTACTGGTAACGCTAATGCTGATGAGGCTTTTAATAGTGCTAAAAGTGTTCAAATAAATAAAATATCAGGACCACATCCAGCAGGTAATGTTGGTATACAAATGCATCATATTGATCCTATTAATAAAGGAGAAGTAGTATGGGTGTTAAACGCATTGGATGTTTTAACAATTGGAAAGGTATTTAAAGAAGGGAAATTTGACGCTTCTAGAACAATTGCTGTTGCAGGTTCTAAAATAACTACTCCTAAATATGTGAAAACTATTTTAGGTGCTAATGTTGGCGATTTTCTTAAAGGAAATTTAGAAGAAGAAGCTCGTGTTATCAGTGGTAACCCTTTAACAGGAACTCATATTCAATCTGATGGACATTTAGGGTTTTACAATTACCAAATAACGGCAATTCCAGCAGGTGGAGAACCAAGATTTATGGGATGGTTACCATTTTTAGGGTTTACTGGATTTAGTTTATCAAGAACTTCATTCTCATTTTTAAACCCTAATAAAGAAAGAGATTTAGATGCAAACATAAATGGAGAGGAAAGAGCTTTTGTAATGGCTGGCCAGTACGAAAAACTTTTCCCTATGGATATTTTTCCAGTTCATTTAGTAAAATCTATGATATATAAGGATATCGATTTAATGGAAAATTTAGGAGTTTACGAAGTTGCTCCAGAAGATTTTGCTTTATGTGAGTACGCATGTACTTCAAAAATCGAAACACAAAAAATAGTAAGAGAAGCATTAGACTTAGTACGAAAAGAAACGAGCTAGAATAATTAAGCAATTAAACAATGTAACAATTGTTACATTGATTTATTGACAAATTGATACATTAAATAAATGAAAGCATTAGAAAAATTCATGCAAAAAGTAAAGCCGAAGAGTGATGGGAAATTTCCTATAGCTCATGCGGTTTGGGATGGAACCTATACCTTTTTATTTGTTCCTGGGCATACCAATAAGAATGGAGTTCACATTAGAGATAGTGTGGATTTAAAAAGAACAATGATTATTGTTGTATTGGCTTTAATTCCATGTTTACTATTTGGTATCTATAACGTTGGACATCAGCATTTTTTAGCAATAGGAGATTGTTTATCCTCAGATCATGTATGTGATTTGTTTATGGATAAATTCTTATTTGGAGCAATGAAAGTATTGCCTCTGGTAATTATTTCTTACGGAGTAGGGTTGGGAGTAGAATTTGTTTTTGCGGCAATTAATAGGCATCCAATACAAGAAGGCTTTTTGGTGTCGGGAATGTTAATTCCTTTAATTGTACCAGTAGATATTCCATGGGCAATGTTAGCAGTAGCAGTAGTTTTTGCTGTTATCTTAGGAAAAGAAGTTTTTGGAGGTACAGGAATGAATGTATTAAATGTAGCCTTGGTTACCAGAGCATTCTTATTCTTTGCTTATCCAACAAAAATGTCGGGTGATAAAGTATGGACAAACACTGATTTAGCTGAAGGAGAACATTTAATTGATATGTATTCAGGAGCAACACCTATGGGTAATGCTGCTAATGGAGTTATGGAAAAAATGCCTTCACTTATGGAATTAGTTGTTGGATTTATTCCTGGGTCTATTGGAGAAACTTCAGTAATTGCTATTGGATTAGGAGCAATCTTATTGCTATTTACAGGTATTGCTAGTTGGAGAATTATGTTGTCGACTTTTATTGGTGGTTATGTAATGTGTTTAATATTTAATGCAGCAGCTGGAGATAATCTGTTTATGGCAATGTCTCCGGTACATCAATTGGCAATGGGAGGTTTTGCTTTTGGGTTAGTCTTTATGGCTACAGACCCTGTTACAGGAACACAAACAAACTCAGGGAAATGGGTGTATGGTATTTTAATTGGTATTCTAGCAATTCTAATTAGAGTTGCTAATCCAGCCTATCCAGAGGGAATGATGTTGGCGATACTAATAGGTAATGTATGTGCACCATTAATTGATCATGTAGTGATTAATTCAAATATTAAGAAAAGAATAAAACGAGTTAAAACAGCATAGTTATGGCTATAGATAGAGATAGTAACGTATATACAATTGTTTTTGCCACTATAATGGTAATTATAGTAGGTGGTTTATTGGCATTTATTGCTTCAAGTTTAAAACCTCTTCAAAAAGCAAATACTACCAATGAAAAAATGCAAAACATATTGCAAGCAATTGGATTAGAAGAAATGCGTGAACTTCAGAGAGATGAAGCAGGAGCAATCTTTAACGATTACGTTAAAAGAAGAATTACCATTAATTACAAAGGAGAAATTTTAAGTGATAAAACTACAGAAGATGTAATTGACCCACTAGATAAATTAGATGCTTTTAACATTGATTTAAGAAAGGAATATACAAGATTTGTTAAGCCTATTATGAATCAAAACAAAGGAGATGATGAAGCTATTAAAGCGGCATTAACTGCTTCTACTGATATTCACTTTCCAATTTTTGTTTGTAAAAATAACGGAAAAACTATTTACGTGCTTTCTGCAAGTGGAAAAGGACTTTGGGATGATATCTGGGGTTATATTGGATTAAGTTCTGATTTAGCGACTATTAACGGGACTGTTTTTGATCACAAACAAGAAACAGCAGGATTAGGATCTAAGATTAATGAAGCTTGGTTTGAGGATCAATTTATTGGGAAAATAATTGCCGAAAATGGAAAGTTCGTACCAATTGAAGTTAAAAAGCCTGGTAACGATTTAAACAATCATCAAATAGATGGAATTAGTGGAGCAACTTTTACTGGAGTTGGAGTAGATGAAATGTTAGGTAGAAGTATGGAAGTGTATTATGACTTCTTTAAAAATAATTCAGAATTTTCAACTGTCTCAAATAAAAAAGAATCTCATTCTAGTAAATCCACAGGAGCGGTAAGATTAAAAGCTGACACTAATATTACAATGGAGTTATTACCTTTTGCAGATAATTTTGATTTGTTTTTATTGAGTTATAGCGATTTAGAAATAGGAGATTCACGATCATTTATACTTTCTGGAATTAAATTTTCTGCAGGGAGTGCAAACATTAACAAACACTCAAGTACTAAAACACTTGAAAAAATAGTAGAAGGATTAAAAACTATGGTAGGTGCTCAGGTAGAGCTTTCTGGTCATACAGATAATGCAGGTGAAGAAGAAGCATTATTGACCCTGTCTAAAAATAGAGCAGAAGCAGTGAAAACATATTTAATAGAAAATGGTGTAGATGAAACGCAAATTACTACTGAAGGATATGGAGCTTCTCAACCACTTGCATCTAACGATACACAAGAAGGAAAAGATCAAAATAAAAGAACAGAAATAAAAATTATTAAATAAATTACTTAACGAGTAAACTTATTATAATGAGTGAAGAAAAAAAATCAGAACCCTTATTCTCAAAAAAGAATAAAGCGTTAATTACGAATCCATTAAACGCAATTAATCCGGTAACCATTCAGGTATTGGGTATTTGTTCTGCATTAGCAGTAACCGTGCAAATGGATAATGCAATTATTATGTCATTAGCAGTTACTGCTGTATTGATCATCGGAAACGTACTTGTTTCTTTAATGAGAAACATAATTCCTAGTAAGATTAGAATTATTGTACAATTGGTAATTGTTGCTGCATTGGTAATTATAGTTGATCAGATATTAAAGGCTTATGTATATGATGTATCTAAAAAGCTTTCAGTATTTGTTGGATTAATTATTACCAACTGTATAATTATGGGACGTTTAGAGGCATTTGCTTTAGGTAACAAATCTTGGGCATCAGCTTTAGATGGTTTAGGAAATGGAATCGGATACGGCTTAGTGTTAGTTATTGTTGCTTTCTTTAAAGAAGTGTTTGGATCAGGAACATTAACAATACCTGGCTTAGGTAAATTAACTATTGTGCCAGAATATTTTTATGAATTGGGTTACATGGATAATGGACTAATGTTATTGCCACCATCATCATTGTTTCTTGTTGCAATATATATATGGGTGCAAAAAGCTAGAACACCTGAATTAATTGAAGATTAAAAAAAATAAACTAATGTGAAAATGTAAAAATGGAAAAGGCTAATTAAAGCATTATTACATTAAATCATTTACTCATTGTTACATTAACAAATTATGGAATACTTAAATATTTTTATAAAAAGTGCTTTTATCGATAATATGGTTTTCACTTTCTTTTTCGGAATGTGTTCATATTTAGCGGTATCAAAAACAGTAAAAACAGCTGTAGGTTTAGGCTCTGCAGTAATATTTGTATTGGTAGTTACTACTCCGATTAACTATTTATTAGAAACACTTGTATTACAAGAAGGTGCATTAGCATGGTTAGGAGATGAATACGCAACAATGGATTTAAGCTTTTTAAGCTTTATCATGTTTATTGCAGTAATTGCTTCTATTGTACAATTGGTTGAAATGTTGGTTGAGAAATTTTCACCAGCACTATATGGAGCACTGGGTATTTTTTTACCGTTAATTGCTGTAAACTGTGCAATTTTAGGAGCAGCGTTATTTATGCAACAAAAACAATTTGCTAATATTGGCCAAGCAACTGTTTACGGATTTGGTTCGGGGTTTGGCTGGTTTATCGCTATTGTATTAATTGCTGCAATTAGAGAAAAAATTAAATATTCTCATATTCCTGGTCCAATAAGAGGTGTAGGAATGGCATTTTTATTAACAGGTCTTATGGGATTAGCTTTCCTTGGATTTTTAGGATTTGAACTTTAAAATAGAATTTAAGACATTAAGATTAAAAGAGACAAGACTTTTAACTTTAAAAACTTTAAAAACTTTATAACTGATATAAAATGGATATTCAATTAATAATAGTAGCAATTATCGTATTCTTTGGAGTTGTAATTATACTAACAAGTGTATTGTTATTTGCTAAGGCGAAATTAATGCCTTCGGGTAAAATTACAATTACCATTAACGGAGATAAAAAATTAGAAGTAAATGGAGGAGATACACTCTTAAATACTTTAAGTAGTCAAGGTATCTTTTTACCATCTGCTTGTGGTGGAGGCGGAACATGTTCTCAATGTATCTGCCAAGTTCATGAAGGTGGTGGATCAATATTGCCAACAGAAGAACCTTCTTTTTCAAGAAAAGAGATAGCAACTAATCACAGATTAGGTTGCCAGGTTAAGGTGAAGGAAGACATGGAGGTTGAAGTTGAAGAAGAAATCTTAGGAATTAAAGAATTTAAAGCGAAGGTTGTTTCTAACTATAACGTAGCAACTTACATTAAAGAATTTATAGTTGAAGTGCCAGAAGATATGAACTACAAGGCTGGTGGATACATTCAAATTAATGTACCTGCCTGTACCATTAAGTTTTCTGATATGGACATTAAAGCACATCCACAAGATCATCCAGGAGAGCCAGATAAATTTGAGAAGGATTGGGCAGAAGGTGGATTTGCCATTAGAAACTTGGTAATGAAAAATGATGAAGAAGTAATTAGAGCATACTCTATGGCTTCTTACCCTGCTGAAGGAAGAAAAATAATGTTGAACGTAAGAGTTGCAGCACCACCATGGGATAGAGATAAAAATGCATGGATGGATGTAAATCCTGGAGTTGTTTCTTCTTATATCTTTAATCAAAAAGAAGGTGATGAAGTAACGATATCTGGACCTTATGGAGAATTCTTTATTAATGAGTCTGATGCTGAGATGTTATATGTAGGTGGTGGAGCAGGAATGGCACCTATGCGTTCTCACCTGTACGAGCTGTTTAAGACCCTTAAAACTGGTAGAACTGTTACTTATTGGTATGGAGGTAGATCTAGAGCAGAATTGTTCTACATCCATTATTTTAGAGATTTAGAAAAAGAATTCCCAAACTTTAAGTTTTACATGGTATTGTCTGATGCAATAGAGTCGGATAAGTGGGTAAACAAAAAAGATGTAAATGATACAGAAGGAGATGGATTCTCTGGATTTGTACATCAAGTTGTTATTGATGAGTACTTAAATAAACATGAGACTCCTGAAGATATCGAGTTGTATTTCTGTGGGCCACCAATGATGAATGTTTGTGTTCAGAAAATGGGAGAAGATTTTGGTATACCATTAGAAAACATCAGGTTTGATGATTTTGGAGGGTAAGCTCAAAACAAAATAGATATTAGAAAGCCTCAACATTGTTGGGGCTTTTTTTATGAGGTATAAATTGCGTCCCGCTTGTGGTGTAGTAATAACGCAATGACGGTATGTTTTGCCATGCACCTCTTTTAATTGTCTTTTGCACTCATGCCGTGCAGGCACTTTCTTTTTTCTTGATAAAAAAGAAAGCAAAAAATCAAGGCTTACAAAACCTTGATAACCTATTCTTCCTAAAAATAAGTTCGGCTGGATGATTTTCGGGCCCCAGCCCTCAACTTTCCAGTCTTACTACATTTTTACTTCGACTAGAACATCAACTTTTTGAATGCCCGCTTTCAATAATAATTGTGGTTTTGAAGATTACGTTCGGTTATCTCTCAAATAAAACCCCTCCGCTGCCGCAAGCGTCCCGCTTGTGGTGTAATAATAACGCAATTACGTTCTGGTTTTAATCTTTCTTATCGAATAAATCCAACTGTAAATATTCATTATTCAGTTTAGCTGGAATTGTAAAATGATTAGGATGAAAAATTCCTGCAAGTAATTCAATACCATCAACTAAATCACTTCCGGGTTGCGTAAATAGATTGCCTTCAACAACCCAAATATTATTGTTTTTGTAAGCAGCTAAATCTTTCCAGAAATCTTGTTGTAATACTTGAGTTACCTCTTTTATACTTTGTTTCATACTCATACCACAAGCAGAAAAAATTATTACTTCAGGGTTTACCTTTACAATAGCATCATTATCAATAACAAAAGAGTGTTCTCTTGGGTTAGCTAAAGGATCATGCCCTCCAGCAATACTTATTTGATCCGGAATCCAATGTCCTGCATTAAAAAGTGGGTTCATCCATTCAAAAAAAGAAATTCGTTTTGGATTAAGATTGTAAGTACTTATCGTTTGCTCAATATGTTGAATTCTAATTTGGATATTTTTCAGAAAGTCTTCTCCTTTTTGAGGATGCTCAACAACTCTTGCAACAGTAAGAATGTTATCAAATACCTCTTCTAATGATGTTGGATTTAGTGAATAAATTTCAGCTGAAAGGGATAATTCTTTTTTTGCATTGCAAACATCGGCCTCACCAATCTGACAAACATTACAAATGGCTTGTGTAAAAATAATGTCAGGATTTATCTTCTTTACTAATTCATAGTCTATTGTGTTAACTGCAATGTTTTGTTCTTTATGCTCAGACACAATTTTACTAATCTCGCTAGCACTTAATTGTTTATCATAAATTTTAGAAAGTATAACACGTGGTTTATCAATAGAACATTCAAATGTAACACCTTCTATTAGATGTTCTAATTCAAGTGAAACTAGAATATTGGTTGCAGCTGGTAAAAACGAGCATATTTTTTTATAAGAATTCATTCCTTTTTTTACGAAAATAATAAATATAAAATAGCAAACATAATCAGCTTTAATAAGCTAGGTTTTAACCATAAATAATGATTCGCAACCTTTTAGATAAAAGTGCGTTAAAGGTTTAAACATATATACCTAACGCTATGAAGTATACGTTAATATTACTAGCAATTAATTTATTATTAAGTTTTACTGCTTTTACTCAAGTAACCTTTACAGGATATTTAGTAGATGCTGATGAAAAAAAAATAAAAAATGTGGAGGTTAATCTTTACCAAGGAAATGAGAAGCTATCAACTAAAAATTGGGATAAAAAATTCGACTATAATCTTGAATTAGAAAAGTATTACACGATAGAATTGGTTAAAGAAGGGTTTATTTCTAAACGAATTGCTATTTCTACATTTGAAGGAGATAAAGGTGTAGAGCCATTTATGTTTGTTATGGAACTTGTTGCTACAGAAAAAGGTATAAAGGGAATGGATGAAGATTATCCTTCTGCTTTAATTAAATATAAAAAAGATGAGGGTTCATTTAATTTTGATATACAGTATGCTAAAAACATTAAGAGAGAAGAAAAAGCAGCTAAGAAGAAAAAAAACTAAAACCCTGATTTTTTCATAAACATTCTTACTTTTTCGTATTCTGGAGAGTGCTTTCTGTAAAACTCTATCTTATTAGTATACAGGTTTTCTTTGTTTACATGCTCAGTAATAAAAGCTCTTAAATTTTTTGTTGTAACGGTATCTTCTTTAAAATTGTTTTCCATGTAATTAGCATCAACAAACTGAATATAAAATTCATTTTTACCAGTCCAACCGTATTTAGCAAAAAGATATTTATTTTCATCTTTAGTCTCAATGTTAAGGATTTCATACTCATTTATTTCAGTAGCATAAACCCTATAACTTTCTCGAGACTCTAATTTGTTGGTCTTACCAAATTGCTTATGGTAAACCTGCAGAACTGCTTTTTCGAGTTTAGAGATAGACAATTCTTCTCTACCACCTTCTTTATGAAATGAAACCCATTGGTCTAGTAGCTTTTTATCAGTTTTAATAGCTTGTTCATAAGTGTTGAGTTCAACTTTAGATTCATATGGGCAAGCCATAAGTGTTAATCCAATCAGTACTAAAGTAATATATAAAAGCTTACTCATTTATTCTTAATGCAAAATTATATTGCAAGATACAGAATGTTTTTGATTTTGTTCTAAAAAGTAGGTTATACCGATTTGTAATCAAAATGCCCGATAATTTCGTTACTCTCATTCTCTGGCTTTGATTGTCTATCGGCATTATACAAAAACCATTGTTGGGTGTTTTGAAATTAAATTGGTATTAGATGAACAGGGCAAACTCATACTTTTTAGTACTAAAATAACAAATTAATCGAAAAAAGAGAACAGGCTGTCAGTTCTGTAAAGGTTCTGTAAAGGAGAGGTTTTTTTTCGAAAACAAAATTATTTATTCACAAACCATTATAAAAAATAAAACTA
>NVUQ01000091.1 GCA_002401955.1 Flavobacteriales bacterium
AAAATGACATGATGAATCTTTTGAGTTTAATACAGTAACTATTCTCCCCTTGAGGGTAGATTTAAAGGGGTGTTTTGTCATTCTCAGTGCTACGTCATTGCGAGTGTTTTGCGAAAGCAAAAGCGGGAAGCAATCTCATTATAAAATAGCAAGACTGTTTTAGCTTGAACTATTTATTCTGTTCCACCAAGCAGTTTCTTGCATCTGGACCCCTGATCAAGCCCGGGGAGGAGTTGGTTCATATTGTTGTTAACCAAAACTGTCATCCTGAATTAAATTTTCTGTTTGCTTCAGCAAACATAGAAAATGACATGATGAATCTTTTGAGTTTAATACAGTAACTATTCTCCCCTTGAGGGGAGATTAAGAGGGGTGTTTTGTCATTCTCAGTACTACGTCATTGCGAGGTACGAAGCAATCTCATTCAAAATAGAAAGATTGTTTTAACTTGAACTATTTATTCTATTCCACCAAGCAATCTCTTGCATCTGGACCCCGGATCAAGTCCGGGGAGGAGTTGGCTCGTATTGTTATTGCTTACAACATTGCGAGTATTTTGCGAAAGTAAAAGCGGGAAGCAATCTAATTCAAAATAGAAAATTGCGGGCTTGACCCCGCAACTAATGAGCTTTTAAACTTGCCAACCAGTTAAGAAGCTTTGCTATAATGAAACTGTTCCTCTTCCGTAGAGCCTTCCATTGCCTTGGTTGAAGTTTTACCAGAGGTAATAATTTCCTGAACTTTATCGTAGTAATTTACACCTACAAATTCTTGATGCTTCACAGCTTTAAAACCATCTTTTTGCATTTCAAACTCTTTAACTTGCAATTTAGAATAACCTGCCATTCCATCTTTAACATATTTTTTTGCCAATTCAAACATACTTGTGTTTAACACATGAAACCCTGCCAAAGTGATGAATTGAAATTTAAATCCAAGCTCATTTAATTCTTCTCTAAACGTCCGCATTTCTTCCTCACTTAAATTCGCCTGCCAGTTAAAGCTTGGCGAACAATTATAGGCCAGTAATTTTCCTGGAAATATTGCATGTATTGCTTTGGCAAATTTCCTAGCTTCTTCAATGTTTGGTTTAGAAGTTTCACACCAAATTAAATCCGCATAAGGAGCATAAGACAATCCTCGATTAATTGCTTGATCAATTCCAGCTTTCACCTTGTAAAAACCTTCTGAAGATCGATCTCCAACTATAAAGGGTTTATCTCTGTCATCAATATTGGATGTAATTAAGCCTGCAGAATCTGCATCCGTTCGTGCTATAATCAAGGTCTCTGTTCCTAAAACATCAGTAGCTAGTCTGGCTGCAACTAACTTGTTAATAGCTTCTTGAGTGGGCACTAAAACTTTACCACCCATATGACCGCATTTTTTAGCCGAAGAAAGTTGATCCTCAAAATGTACTGCTGAAGCACCTGCTTCTATCATCAATTTCATTAATTCAAAAGCATTTAGGTTTCCACCAAATCCAGCTTCGGCATCAGCTATAATCGGGACCAACCAATCTACATTGTTTTCAGGGTCCGTTTTATTAATTTGATCCGCAGACAAAAGTGCGTTATTAATTCGCTTAACTACGTTCGGAACTGAATTTGCGGGATATAAACTTTGATCTGGAAACATTTTACCTCCCAAATTTGCATCTGCAGCAACTTGCCAGCCACTTAAATAAATGGCTCTTAATCCAGCTTGAACTTGCTGGATGGCTTGGTTTCCTGTTAAGGCTCCCAATGCAGTTAGACACTTAGACTTTTTGAGGGCATTCCACATTTTTTTAGCCCCATATTTTGCTAAAGTATGTTCAACTAAAATGCTGGGCCTTAAACTCAACACATCTTCCGAATCGTAAGGTCTTATTATGCCTTCCCATCGTTCATTATCCCTCCATTCTTCCTTTATTCTTTTATTGTCTAATTTATCCATAATTTCTAAATTTTTATAGTTGTTTATATAATTCATTCGTTAAAAAGTTATCTAATTCCTTATTCTTTATGAAAGTCTTCATAATTCGAGCAGCCTTATCATATCCATACTTAAGGTACACCTCTTCTGAAATGTCTTCTTGTATTCTTTTAATAGCTTTTAATTCAAGTAAATCGAAGAGTTCATGGTTAAATACCCTTCCGTCTTCCAAGATGGTTCGTCTATGATACCAATGCCACAATTGAGTTCTAGATATTTCCGCTGTTGCGGCATCTTCCATAAGGTTATAAATTGGAACACATCCATTACCTAACAGCCAAGCAACTATGTAACGAATTCCCACATCAATATTGAGAATAATCCCTTCTTCAGTAACACTACCCTCTGGAGGTAATAACAAATCTTGTGTAGTAATGTTCAGTTCTCCATTAATTACTTTATTAATTTGATTGTTTCCACTCATATGTTCTTTAAAGCAATCGTGGGCTAATTTCACCAGTCCAGGGTGGGCAACCCAAGTTCCATCATGGCCTGCCAGTACTTCTCTGTACTTATCATCTTTTACTTTTTGCATCGCTTTTTCGTTGGCTTCGAGATCTTTCTTAATTGGTATTTGTGCCGCCATTCCACCCATAGCAAAAGCTCCTCTTTTATGACATGTTTGTACCAATAACTGACAATACGATTTCATAAAATGACTTTCCATAGTTATTTTCGATCGGTCAGGAAGTGGAGACGCCAGAATAGCGTGCATATTTTTAATGTAACTAAAGATATAATCCCACCTTCCGCAATTTAACCCTGCAGAATGCTCTTTGAGTTCGTAAAGGATTTCATCCATTTGAAATGCAGCTGGCAAGGTTTCTAACAATACTGTAGCTTTGATAGTGCCCTGTGGTATGCCCAAAATATCCTGTGCTTTAACAAATACCGAATTCCATAACGCTGCTTCTTTATGATCTTCGAGCTTTGGAAGATAAAAATAAGGGGCTCTTCCATTATTAACTAAATAGTTTGCATTATGGAAAAAGAATAAAGCAAAATCAAAAAACGATGCAGAAACATTTTCACCTTCTATTTGAACATTCTTCTCTTCCAAA
The DNA here is from genome assembly GCA_002401955.1 of Flavobacteriales bacterium. Classification (GTDB taxonomy): domain Bacteria; phylum Bacteroidota; class Bacteroidia; order Flavobacteriales_E; family Vicingaceae. Next base: position 3,039 of record NVUQ01000091.1, read on the forward strand.
TGTAATCCTCTAGGACGAACCATCAAAGTAGCTATTTGTTCATTTAATTGATAAAGCTTCCCTGTTTTAGGGTGAACATAGTCAATGTTACCACGAACGGCATCGTATAAATTTATTTGTCCTTCAATTATATTTTCCCATGTAGGAGAACAAGAATCTTCAAAATCGGCCATGTAAACATTTGCTCCAGAATTAAGCCCATTAATAACCATTTTACGATCAACTGGACCAGTAATTTCTACGGTTCTATCTTGCAAATCGTCAAGACATTTTCCCACCTGCCAATCTGCCTCCCTAATTTTTGAGGTTTCATCTTTAAATTTTAAATGCATATTCAATTTCCCTGGATCTGCTCTGTTTAACAATAATTGTTTTCTTTCTTCATTAAATTCCTGATGAATTTCCTTCAAAAACCTGAGTGCTTCACCGCTTAAAAGTTCCTGTTGATTTTGAGATAATTCTAATGGAAATATTGCAGTTGATAAACTTTTTTGATTGATGATGTTTTTCATAATTATAGTTTTGTAAACAACCTAAACATAAACTATTCCACCAAAATTTTCACACTTATAAAAAAACATCAATACGCTGTTTGTCAACAATATAAATGGTTTTGTTCAGAGATATTGGTCGATTCTATTTTCCTGTTTTGGGAAATACATTCCATTTTTAACACAATTTTCAACATAAAATGAGGTGTCAATTTTCTTGGAGGGAGGTTGAGTGAGTTTAATAAATTCCTCACAACACCATCTAACATCAATTTCTCTTAAAATTATCCTAACTTTATCCGAGATAAAGTAAAATCAGCTAATATATAGGGAACTGCGCTAAAGCTAATTTTAGACTTCTGGTTGTAGATAAATCTATAAAAATAGATTACCCTTTTAGTAAATTTTATTATTTTGTAGGTTGAAAAAATCAAATAAAACTATGGATAACACGAATAGTAACGACATAAGTAAGTGTCCGTTTTTAGGCGGAGCACAAAAGCAAGGTGCTGGAGAAGGGACGGGTAATCGAGACTGGTGGCCTAATCAATTGAAATTAAATATACTTCGTCAGAATACGGCCGAATCTGATCCCATGGGTAAGTCCTTTAACTACGCTAAAGAGTTTAATAGTCTCAACTTGGCTGCCCTTAAAAAAGACATTAACGATTTAATGACAACATCACAAGACTGGTGGCCAGCCGACTACGGTCATTATGGTCCATTCTTTATTCGTATGGCTTGGCACAGTGCTGGCACCTACCGAATAGCTGATGGTCGTGGTGGTGCGAGTTCAGGCACTCAACGTTTTGCTCCACTCAACAGTTGGCCAGATAATGGAAATCTTGATAAGGCACGTTTATTATTGTGGCCTGTTAAAAAGAAATATGGGAGAAAAATTTCGTGGGCCGATTTGATGATACTCGCGGGAAACTGTGCGTTAGAATCTATGGGCTTCGAAACTTTTGGTTTTGCTGGTGGACGTGAAGATGTTTGGGAACCAGAACAAGATATTAATTGGGGTTCTGAAACTGAGTGGCTAGATGATAAGCGTTACACAGGTGATCGCGAACTTGAGAATCCTCTTGGTGCGGTTCAAATGGGCTTAATCTATGTTAATCCGGAAGGACCAAACGGAAATCCTGACCCTATTGCTGCAGCTCATGATATAAGAGAAACTTTCGGGCGAATGGCAATGAACGATGAAGAAACTGTAGCACTTATTGCCGGTGGCCATACATTGGGGAAGACTCATGGTGCTGCTGATCCTGACAAGTATGTTGGGCCAGAACCTGCAGCTGCCAGCATGGAGGAACAAAGTTTCGGTTGGAAAAATAGTTACGGCACTGGAAATGCAGGAGATACGATTACTAGTGGACTTGAAGGGGCATGGACTACAACACCAACGAAGTGGAGTAATAACTACTTTGAGAATCTATTTGGTTATGACTGGGAGCTAACTAAGAGTCCTGCTGGTGCTCACCAATGGAAACCAAAGGGTGGTGCAGGTGAAGGTACAGTGCCAGATGCACATGACCCTTCTAAAAGTCATACACCAATTATGCTAACAACTGATCTTTCTTTGAGGGAAGACCCTGCTTATGAGAAAATTTCAAGACGTTTCTTTGAAAACCCAGACGAGTTCGCAGATACGTTTGCTAGGGCATGGTTCAAACTGACTCATCGTGATATGGGACCAATTGTTCGCTATCTTGGACCAGAAGTTCCTAAGGAGGAGTTAACCTGGCAAGATCCTATTCCAACAGTAACACATTCATTGATTAATGATCAAGACATTGCATCTCTAAAGAGTAATATCCTTACTTCAGGGCTATCTTTATCTCAAATGATTTCTACGGCTTGGGCTTCAGCTTCAACCTTTCGTGGGTCAGATAAACGTGGTGGTGCTAATGGTGCACGTATTTCCCTTACACCACAGAAAGATTGGGAAGTAAACAACCCATCAGAACTATCTAAAGTATTAAAAACGTTAGGGAGTATTCAACAAGAATTTAATGGTGCTCAAATTGATGGTAAGTTGGTTTCTCTAGCAGACTTAATAGTTTTAGGTGGATGTGCAGGTGTTGAGCAGGCAGCGAAGAATGGGGGGCAAGATATAGTGGTGCCTTTTACTCCTGGTCGTTCAGATGCTTCACAAGAACAAACCGATGCAGCGTCTTTCGCTGCATTAGAGCCTATTGCTGACGGATTCCGAAACTACCTAAAAGGAAGACACACTGCATCTTCGGAAGAATTGTTAATTGACAGAGCACAACTGTTAACACTTTCTGCACCTGAGATGACAGTTTTGATTGGTGGTATGCGTGTTCTTAATACGAACTTCGACAATTCCAATCATGGTGTTTTCACCAAAAATACAGATTCACTCACCAATGACTTCTTTGTTAACTTACTTGATTTTGGAACGACCTGGAAGGCAACTTCGAAAGACCAACATCTCTTTGAGGGTTGTGATCGTACCACAGGTGATGTTAAGTGGACAGGAACGCGAGCGGACATGATTTTCGGTTCGAACTCAGAGCTGCGTGCTCTTGCTGAAGTTTACGCATGTGAGGATGGTAAAGAGCAGTTCGTACAAGATTTTGTGGCTGCATGGTCAAAAGTAATGAACCTAGATCGTTTCGATTTGAACTAGATCTGCCAGAATAATTATTTTAATATAAAAAGGTGGCCTGAGAACAGACCACCTTTTTATATTAAAGTAATTTTGTCAAATTATTGTTTCTCCTTTCGAATAATTCATCATATCCAATAACATATCAACTATATTTTCTGATTTAGTTTTTTTTAACTTTTTATACAGGCAAAATGAAACTATTCCTGTTTCAACTCTATAGGAAAAAATGCCAATAGTACGATTACCAGGTTGAGCTACTATCTTTATTTGATTAATTGTTGTTCCCATACCATCGCTAGAGGAACATTTCATTTTCCAAGAAATATTCTTATGATCATTTGAAAATTTATTTAATAAATTCAATATAGTTCTTCTGTCTTGCATTGCTGTCTAAATTTAAGTATTACAAAACCATCATTAAAGACTTATACCAATTTGCAATCAAAATGCCCGATAATTTTACACTGTTTCAATGAGAGAAAACTCAACTGAAATTTCTGTGTCTAATAATTTTGAAATAGGGCAATTTTCTTCAGCATCTTTTACAGATTCTTTAAATGTTGTTTGATCAATACCATCAATTTTAGCTACTAACTTAAGTTTTGAACTAGTTACAGTTCCATCTTCAATAGTAACTACACATGTTGTTTCTAATTTATCTGGGGTAAATCCGTTGTTGCCCAACACAAAAGAAAGTTTCATGTTAAAACATCCTGCATGGGCTGCAGCAATTAATTCTTCTGGATTTGTTCCTGTACCATTTTCAAATCTTGAACTAAAAGAATATTGAGTCTTGTTTAATACTGAACTTTGAGTGGTTAAAGTTCCTTTACCATCTTTACCACTTCCTTGCCATATTGCTGTTGCCGATCTATTCATTTTTTTCTGTTTTTATTTATATTTTAACTTAATTATCAAAACTGTTACAACAAAGTATAAGCTCAATAATAGGGTTAGGGTTAACGGCTAAGCCTACTTGTGAGTTTAACGAAATAGTTACGTATATGTTTTTAATCGCTCTTTAACCTCTTCTAAACGAGCTAGTTTGTTGTTTCTTCTTAGCTTTATAGCTGTTTTAGTAAAATAGGTATGGGCTTCTAAAAATTTAATTTGTAATTCATCCCATTGCTTGTCTGAGGTAATAATATCTCTTTCTGTTAACTCCCGTTTTAGCTTATCGGCAATAACATGAAACTCATCGCCACCTAAATAATCTAAATCGGCATCGCAAATAATTTGTTGTAAATGATTACTTGGTTTTTGAGGTACTTTGGTTGCTTTTATTAATCGTCCTATTTTATCTATTTGTTCTTGGGTGTAACCAAATCTTGGTAATACTTCTTGAGCCAAAACAGCTCCAACATCTTCATTATTGGCATATTGATGAACAAAACCAGCATCATGATACAATGCTGCAGTTTTTAATAAAAAGATATCATCCCCTTCAACACCCTCCATCAATGCTAATCTTTCTACAGCTGCGCAAACATCTGTGGTATGTCTTAAATCATGATAGTAAAGATTATTTGGTAATTCTTTTCTCAATCGTTCTACGATATATTTTTCTGCTTTACGATAGTGTATACTACTGTAAATATGTAAATCAACGTATTTTTGAAATAACTTATTGGGCACAATTCCTTCTCCATCAACCGATAATTCTGGTTTAATTGAATGGACAAAATACATGTCAATTTTACCTTTATTTTTCGCTCTAATCTCACCTCTATATTCACAAGTAAAAAACTCTTTAACCAATTCATAGGTTACACCAGAAATATTTACTTTATCAACAGCACTTGCTGCTTCAATTCTACTTGCAATATTTACACTATCACCCCAAATATCATATGCAAACCTTTTGCTTCCAATAACTCCTGCAATAACAGACCCTGTATGAACACCTATTCTTAAGCCCCATCCTTTTTCTCCATTTTCGGCCTTTGTCGTATTATACGATTTCATAAACCGCTGAATTTCTAATCCTGCCAAAACGATATCTATCGGATTACTTTTATTTCTGATAGGAATCCCTCCAGCACACATATAAGCATCTCCAATAGTTTTAATTTTTTCTACATCAAATTTTTCTATTATTTCATCAAATTTTTTGAAGTAGTTATCCAACTCAGCTACTAAATCTTCTGGTTTTATCTCTTCTGCAATTTTGGTAAAGCTTTTAAAATCAGTAAACATAATGGATGTCATTCTGTATTTCCGAGCAGTAGCCTGTCCTTTTGCTTTTAATTCTTCAGCCGTTTCTGCAGGTAAGATGTTTAGCAATAGTTTCTCCGTTTTATCTTTTTCTACTTCTAATAATTCTTTTTGTTGAATTACTTCTCGTGTTCGTTCTCGCACCTGCACTTCTAGCAATTCTTTTTGTTCTTTTACTTGATTTATCCTATACATAACAACTCCGTAAATCAATAATACCGGTATTAAAATATAAAATATGATTACAAACCATAATGTTCTCCAAAATGGGGGTTCTACTATTACTCGTATTTGAGCAATTTCTTCACTCCAAACACCATCACTATTAGCTACTTTTACCTTAAACACATATTCTCCAGGGTCTAAATTGGTGTAATTCGCTCTTCTATTCTTTCCGATATTAACCCATTCTTCATTAAAATTTTCGAGCATATATTTATGCTGATTTTTTAATGGATAAGAATAATGTAATGAAGCAAACTCAAACGATATTACGTTTTCTCGATATTTTAAAACAATCTCATCTAATTCTGAAATATGTCCTTTTAATATTTCGTTAGGACCTATTTTAACAGGTTTGTTAAACAAATAAAACTGAGTAATAAGTGGTTTTGCTTTAGTGGTATTAATGGTAATATCTTCAGGATAAAAAGAGTTAAACCCATTTATCCCTCCAAAAAATAATTGTCCAGATTCACTTTTAAAATACGCTCCTGTATTAAACTCATTACTTTGTAATCCGTCTGTTTCATCAAAGTTTTTAACCTCGCTGGTTTTAATATTAAAAGAAGATATTCCTTTATTTGTGCTTAACCATAAGTTCCCTTTTTTATCTGACAATACGCCATAAATAACATTATTAGTTAACCCTTCTTTTTTGGTGAATGTTGTAAATTTTTCTGATTTTAAATCAAATTTGTTCAAGCCTCCACCAAAGGTTCCTAACCATAAAAACCCGGTTTTATCTTGATGAATAGATAGCACGGTATTATTGCTAATGGTATTTAATTTTTCTTGATCATTTTGATAAGTTTTAAACTCTAAACCTTCTTCTTTTTCTATTACTTTACACAAGCCTCCACCATCTGTTCCTAGCCATACATTCCCATCTTTATCACAAAAAATAGCCCTTATTACATCACTGGGTAATCCTTCTGCAACAGTGTACTTTTTAAATGTTTTCCTATCATTTTCTAAAATAACTAACCCTTCTTTTGTACCAAACCACAATTTCTTTTTACCATCTTCTGTTATTATATATGTTCTTTCAGAATTATTATTATTTATTCTATCAGTAATATGAATCAATTTTCCTTTTTCAAAATAAAAAACGCCTCCATCGGTACCAACATATACAACATCATCCTTATCTTTAAAAACAGAATAAATTGCCTTATTTTTTTTCTTGGTTGTAAATGGGAAATTGGGAACAACAACATTTACTTTCCCTGTTTTACCATCAAAAATATTTACCCCCTTATCGGTTCCTACATATACACTCCCATCATTATCGTTCTGAAACAATGACCAAATCATATTACTATTAATTGTTTTATCTTTATTAGGCCAGTGCTGATGATGTTTAAAATATTGTTTTTTTCTATCAAATTTATTTAATCCTGCTTGAGTACCTATCCAAATAATTCCATAATCATCTTCATAAATAATGTTTACTTTGTTACTATTTAAGCTTGTATTTATATTGGCATCATAAACATAATGATCAATATTGGAAAGGGATTTTAACTTATAAACTCCATTCCTTTCTGTGCCTATCCATATAATTCCAGACTTATCTTCATATATGGTTTTGATTACAGCATTACCAATTACATCATCTATAATTTTTGTAGTAATTAGTTTCTTCTTTTTAGAATCAAAAAAGTTAAGGCCTTGATCTGTTGCAATTGCTATTCTTCCTCCAGAATCTTCATGTATATCCCATACTACATCACTTTTTAAAAGTGTATTTCCTCTATAAAACTGTCTTGTTTGTTCTGTTTCTATGTCATAAAGTAATAAGCCATTACCCTCTGTTGCTATGAGTAGCTGGTTCTGTTTAGTAAGTAATAATTTTCTAATGTTAATTCTATTATTTTGGGTACTTAGTTGTAAGTAAACTTTTTCTATTTTTAAGGTTTTAGTATTTACCTTAAAAAGATTTTTATCTGTTCCTACCCATAAATCATTTGCAGAATCTTTGGTGAGTGCCCATACATTAACCTTCTTTTTTTTATACTCCTCTGTATTAAAAAGATTAGTAAATTTTTGTGTGGCTGTGCTAAATAAGTTTAAGCCATTGTCGGTTCCAACCCATAAAAGGCTATCATTTTCTTCTAATATAACATGTACATAACTATTAGAAATAGAAGATTTATCTAATAAATCGTGAGAATAGACAGTAAAATCAAACCCATTATATACATTTAACCCATCTTGGGTTCCGAACCATAACAACCCATTATTTGTTTGCTGTATAGTAACTACATCACTTTGAGAGAGCCCATCTTTAATCCCTAAATGACTAAATTTAATACTACTCTGTTGAGCTACAATTGTAGTGGTAATAAATATGAATAAGAAAAATGAGATTAATCGTTTCAAGGGTTTAATTTAATTTAATAACCTTAAATTCTGTACGTCTGTTTTTCGCTCTTCCTTCGGGGTTATCTTTTCCGTTTAACTCATTAGGGGCAACTGGCATTGATTCTCCAAATCCTTTAGCAATAATTTTAGCAGCATCTATTCCTTTAGTCACTACATAATTAACTGCTGCATCTGCTCTTCGTTGAGAAAGCTTCATATTTCTTGCATCAGTTCCTTTAGAATCGGTATGTGAGCTCAATTCTACACCCACATGTTTATTTTTTTGAAGAATCAATACTAATTTATCTAACTCCAATGCGGCAGCTTCGTTAATTTCATCTGAAGCAAAATCATACAATACTTTAGAAATAATAAAGTTTTCGTTTTCTGCAATTTTAATCACCTCGTCAATTTCATTAATCAGAGTAATTACATTTTGATCAGCATCCAATCTTACATAACGGTATTTACCATCAATCAATCGTTTGGTAGCTTCTAATACTTTCCCTTTTTCATCTAAAATAATCATGTTTAATGAGCCATCATTTTCTGCCAACATAAATAAGTATTCATCGTCTGGCGAAAGTTTCTCAAATGTAAATTTTCCATTTTTATCAGATGTTGTTTTACCTATAATATTTCCGTTATCATCTACCACCCATATTTCCATTCCATCAGAATAATCACCAGGTAATTTTTGATAAACCTGTCCAAATATACTAACTGTAAACAAACTTTCATCTTCTTCAACCAACAACTCTAAATCATCATAGTAGGTATATGGTAGTGATTGAAAAGTAAATTTACCTTTAGACACTCTATTGGCAAGCAATACTTTTTCGCCATTTGAATTGGTCATGTACAATTTCGCTCCTTCTAAAAAACTATCATCATCAGCATCAATTGCTAATAGATAGTTTTTATCTAAATCTAATTTTTCAAATTTAAATTTTCCATTCTCATCGGTAACTGTCGATTTAATTACATTATCATCTTCATCTAATAAATTAATGGTAGTACCTGATGACGCTAATTTTTCAAATTCTAATAGACCAGACATTTCTGTTTGCGGCTTTAGTGTGTGCCATGCAAAACTGTAAATATCATCACCTCCCATTCCGCCTTCTCTATCAGAAGAGAAATAGCCGTTTTCATCATCTTTGTAAAAGATGCCAAAATCATCTTTTGGCGAGTTTAATGGCGATTTTAAATTGGCTACATTTTGCCATTTATCAGCTTCATTAGCAGAATAAATATCTAAACCGCCATAGCCAGAATGCCCTTCTGATGAAAAATATAAAACTCCTTTTCTAAAATAAGGAAAAACTTCATTTTCTGATGAATTAATTCCTGATCCTAAGTTAACTGGTTTACCCCAGTTTTCTCCTTCTTTTTTAGATACATAAATATCCATCCCTCCAAACCCTCCAGGCATATCTGATGCGAAAAACAATTGTTTATTATCTTCAGAAATCCATGGATGTGCTACAGAATAACTCCCACTATTATGAGGGAAAGGTGTAATATTTTTCCATTTTTTACCTTCCAACGTTGCAGTAAATATTTTCAATCTGTTGGTATAACTTTTACCTTGTTCTTTTTTATCTACTCTAGAAAAATAAATTGTTTTTTGATCTGCAGAAATAGAAATTGGTCCGTCATGATATAGGGAGTTTATCTGACTAGAAAAGTGTTTCGCCTTTTTATATTCTTTTTCCTTCTTCGCATAAAAGATAGATAAATAAGGTTTACTAGACATTCCATAATGGTTTTCGTTTACTAAGTCCACCCCTCTTTCTGAAACAAACACAATACCATCTTCATAAACCAGCGGACAAAAATCTGCATTTTTAGTATTTATATTTTCAACATTAGAAACTTCAAAAGCTTTTTCTTCTACTTCCCACTCAGTAATATCGCTACATGATTGAACCATCAATTTACCAATAAAACTGTTTGGATTCTTTTCTACAAATTTTTGAAACTGAATTTTTGCCTCTTTTACTTTATTGTTATTTTTTAACGATTGTCCATAATAAAGATAATTATCGCCTTTTTCGGGGTTCAACTTTGTTGCTTTTGCATAATACACTTCAGCATTGTTGTAATCTTTTAATTTACGGTAAGAAAATGCAATATTTTGTACAGCCTCTTGATTAGAATCGTCTTTTTTTAAAACTTTAGCGTAATAACTTATCGCATCACTATATTGTTCTTCTGCAAAATAGCTGTTTGCTCTTTTTAATTGTGCAAAAGAAACACTACTCATCCCAAGTATGATAGAGAGTATTAGCCCTGTTTGTATTATTCTTTTTTGTATCATCCCTAAATTAAAAATATCTTGGTGAAATTACTTTTGATTTAAACAAACCTAAATCATAACCTAAAAACACTTCAAATGAACCTGAAGTTGATTTTGCAACATCACTTCCATCCAAATCGTATGCTACACCCATTTTTAGACTTTTAGTTAAATTAATTTCTGTCATTACTATTATTGCATTTTGTCTAAGCGAAATCCCAAATAAAATTTTATTTTTTATTAGTAGGCTACCATTCAAATCCATTGAAATTCCTCCACTAGATAATCTTGTTAGTACTGAAGTTTTTAATACTAACTTGTCGTTAATAACAAATGCTTTACCAAAAGTTCCGATAATGTTAATGTCTTTTTTTGACGTTTCTGAGCCTTCTCCTGCATTTAGCGAATTAGCTGGCTCTACTTCTGAAATATCAAATGTTGCTTGATTTAAATGTTCTGCAGCTAGCCCAATATAAAGTGTTCTAGTATTGTAGTAAATACCAAAATCAATAGAAGGAATCATAAAGCTTTCGGCAGATGTTGTTGGTACAGCATCATCTGCTTCTTTATATTCAATTTTAGCCCAATCGTAACTATAATTCATTATCCCTCCACTTAATCCGAAAGCTAATTTTCCTCTACCCATTTTTAATCGGTAAGCATAAGTTGCTTTAAGTGTTTGGTTTGTATGAGCTCCTATGTTATCATTAACAATTTGTAGCCCTAAACCCATTTTTTTGTTCTTTAATGGGGTGTTAATCGATAAAACTTGTGTTTCGGGTGCTCCATCCATACCTATCCATTGGCTACGATGAATTAACACTGCACTTAATACTTCTCTACTTCCTGCATAACCAGGGTTAACTCCTAGTGGATTAAACATGTATAAACTATACTGCGGATCTTGTTGCGAAAAGCCTTGTAAGCCCATCATACACAACATTGATATTAGTACTATTTTTTTCATAACTTTTTAGATATTAGAGACTAGATTGCTTCGCTCTTAGACGAAAACTAATCTTTTCTCTTGTTTCTTGTTTCTTTTAATATTTACCTCGTTAATTCTATCCAACCTTTATATGTTTTTTCGGCAACAACGGCAACATAAAAATAAGTAGCCGTAGTCATTTCTACACCTGTTTTATTTAAGCCTTCCCAAACTACATTGGTATTGTCGTATCCTTCGCCAGTCCAAACTTCATTACCCCAGCGATTAAATATTTGTACTGTATTGTCTGGAAACTGGTCAATATTATCAATTATCCAAGCATCATTTACACCGTCTCCATTAGGTGTAAATCCTGAATAAAATTTCAAAGTACAATCTTCTTCACTATCTCTATCTACTGTAATTATTTCAGTATATGAACATCCATTATTACCTGTAATAACTACACTATAATCTCCTTTACCAAGTGTATCTTGTCCAAACTGTATAGCAGTATCACTCACCATGGTAATTGCTACTGTGTATGGTCCAGGGCAACCTAATACATCATCAATATAGATAGAACCGTTGTTTGCTCCCGGACATGATTCATTAATCACTTCATAACTTAGTACAGGTCCGTTGGTTAGTATAGGTTGTTGAAATCCTTGTGTTAAGATTAAATTTGCAGAAAATATTTGTTGAGTTGTTTGCACAACTGTTTCTCCAACTGTGTAAGAATAAGAATTCCCCCCAGGCACTTGATGAAACCCGCCTGTACTTCCTATTACTTGTCTTCCTATTGTTACTTGTGCAAATGTTGTACTGCTAATTAATAGTAACAATATTGATATAAAGGTTATTTGTCTCATTTTATTTGGTTTATTTATTCTTTAATCTCTTTTAATGAAAATCTAATCTGCTTTAGTTACTGTGTAAGTAATTTTAAAATTAACAACACCTAATGTCCCAGCAGCTTGTCTTGTAAGGAATTCAATATGATAAGCATAAGTAGAGTTATTTACAGTATGTAATGCAACTGATGTTAACGTTTGATATCCAGATGATCCAGATGAAGTTAAACTTCCTCCTGTAACTACTGATGCAGAAGGACCAGAGGGATTAAAATAAATTAACCTTATAGTTGCATCATAAGGAGCATCTGTATCATAAATATTTGCTTCCACATTCGTTATTGTTGCTCCATCAGGGAGATTAACAGGGGCATACATATAGCCTTGGGTTCCTACAGTCCCATTTTGAATATATCTATAATAATTACCAAGCTCACTCATATGCAACCCAGAATTTCGTTGAGCAAGATTAAACGCTTTATTAGAAACGTTTAAGTAATGTACTTTAGGTGTATTGTATAAATAATCATCTGAGGTTGTATTCCCTACTACATGTAATTCTTGTGAAGGAGAACTTGTTCCAACACCTACTTTACCATCACCCATAACATTAAAACCAATCCCTGCCCCAAAACTACTTACTTCAAAAACATTTTGAAGACTTGAACTTGTGGCACTATAAACGTGTAAAGCTTGACCTGATCCTGTTTGCTGAATAAGTACTGCGGAGTTTGTTGAGTTATCGTTAACCTCTAATTTCCTAGTTGGCGTTGAAGTTCCTATACCAAAATTACCTGCATTAATGTAAGAGGCTAAACTTGAGTTTGCATCAAAATTAATGGTTGTAGTTCCATTCTCATTTATCAATATCCTTCCTCTTGAAGCATAACCCAAAATAGTTACTGCATCATTGCCATTATCAGATTCTTTTACTTTCAACCCAAACCCATCAGTTGATGAACGAATAACCAAAGGATCCCCTGAAGTGTTTAAAATATTTACTCCACCAAGAACATCTAATTTTACAGTCGGACTATTTGTTCCAATACCTACATTATCACTTATTGTCGCTGGATATACTACTCCTGATGAACCACTCCAAAAAGAGGTGTTTGATGGTAGAGTTATCCACTGAGCATTTCCATTAGCATCAATTGACGTTAATACAGAACCTGCAGAGGGAGCTGCCCCACCTAAATTTTGTAGCCTTAGCGTATTATTTAAATGAAACCATGCAGTAGGTGTTGCTACATTAAGACCCGTATAACCATTAGTAATAGTTAATGCCGGTCCACCACTATTGTTTATCAAATTCATTGTTGCAGTTGTTGAACTACTATTTTGAGCTTTTAATGCTTGGCCTCCAAATCCTTCAGCATGAATCCTAGCTGTGGGGGCAGTTAACCCAAACCCAACATTTCCTGTACTCCCGATAGTCATTCTTACATTTGACCCAAGATTTGACGCGTGAGCTATTTGAAATGTATTCCCACTTCTTCCCATAGAAAAGTTTCCAGTACCTGTTGAAAAATGGATTGTTGCATCACCTGTGGTTGGGTTTGTTATCCCCAACAATGCTCCTGATCCTGCCTGACTTCTTTTAATTTCTAATGCGTAAGTAGGAGTCGTAGTTCCTATACCAATATTATCGGTATTATTATATAAAATACTTCCTGATCCTTTTGTCCAATCGCCATCATTTAAATTTGATAGTGCAAATGTATGGTCAATTCCAGCCTCCTTAATTACTAAACTATCATTTGTTCCATTTAAGCCGAATGAAGTAATTAATTCATTGGTTGCATCTGCATCTGCATCATTGACACTAAAACTTGTGGATGCTCCTCCACTAATGTTAATCGTAGCATTTGATCCTGCAATGGTGCTGGTTAAATCTTGACTATCGGTATTAACTGCTGCAGTATTACTTATAACATTACTCCCACTAATCGCTATACCAGTTCCAGCAGTGTAAGTTGGTATGATTGGCACTCCTAATAAACTAGAATATTGTCCATCAAAACCAGAAAGAGGATTCCCAGATGTTCCGTCACCACTTAATGAAGAATCAGAAACAACAACTTGTGTACCCCAGTTATCTGCTCCTGAACCAGAGTTTTGAGCTATCCAATTTGCTCCATTCCATGTTAAAATCTGATTGGCACTTGGCGTGTTAGATGCTAATGAAATCCCTATTCCTCCAACAATATCAATAACATTACCATTAGTAGGGTTCCATGATAAATTTTGGATTTCATTAAATGCATTTGCATCCGCATCATCAACAGAATCGTTACCAGAAACCCAAGCAGATCCATTCCATTTTAAAACATCACCAACGGTATTCCCCGTCATTGGTAATTCTAACTCATTGGTTGGGTCTCCGTCATTATCTGTAATCATTAAAGGACTTCCTGTTGTTCCTTGACCAGATATATTTGCTCCAGTATGAGCAACAGTATCTGTCCCCCAATTATCTCCTGAAACTGATGGTAAAGGAACAGAACCTCCACCATTACTTAAAAAGATAGTATCGTTAGTTCCGTTTATCGTAATAACTTGAATTTCATTTGTTACAGAAGTATCTGTAGCAGAAATTGTATTTCCTAAAATAGTAATTCCAGCTCCTGCAACAAAACTTGAGCCTGCTCCATCTTGAGATATTATCTGCCAAGCAGTTCCATCCCAGATGTATGATATACCATCTGAAGAATTATAATAAGCTTGATTTAAACTTGGTGTTGTTGGAGGTGTTGCTTGTGTTCCTTGCCAATCAATACTAATACCGTTTGCTCCTGGGATTCCTTGCACTCCTGATGTTGCTGTTCCTGCATGTAAGGCATAGGGTACTGATAGCAATTGTGTTGCTGGCATTACATCTCCATTTACCGTTACTTGTAAATAATAGATATTGGCACTCCAATTAATTCCTGCAAAAGTTCCTAAAGCTGGTGCTCCTCCACCAATTTCTGCAGTAAACAATCCAAATGCATTCGTATTAATTATTCCGTTATGTGTTTCTGTGTAAACTGCAGTTCCTGATGCAGAACCTTGTAAAATATCAAATGTTATATTAACAGGTGTACTAATTAAAGGATTCCCTGCTAAATCTCTAGCTACTGCTTGATAATTTAATTTTTGAGGTGGTGCTTGAGCAAATACCCCTATGCTTATTAGCATTAATAACAAAAATAATTGTTGTTTCATAAACATCAGCATAATAGTATAAGTTGATTTGTAAAAATAATTTTTAATTTAGTCGTAAATTACTTATTCTTTAATTGTTCTAGTTCTTTCTCTAATAACAATTGATTTTCTTGTAACTCATTTATCATTTTTTGCTGTTCTTGCACGGCTTTTACAAGAGGAACAACAAATGCTGAATACCTCAATCCATAATAATCATCATCGTTTTTTGGTTTGTCCACACCACTAAAATCAAACCCTAGTTCTTTAGCTATTTTTTCAACATCTTGTGCTAAAAATCCAGTTTGTATAACATTATTTTGTTCTGATGTCTTATCACTTTCTGTTCTCCCTAAAAATAGATCAACTTTTTGAATATTTACAGTGTAAGTAATTGGCTTAAGTTTAGTTATAAAGTCTAATCCTAGCACTTCTTCCTTAATATTTTCTTTAAACCGAGCATCACTTAAAGTTGTCCAGCCAACCTGTCCTCCTATACTTGTTGTCGTAGCTCTTCCTATTCGCACTTGATTACTTGCTGTAACGGACGCATTATATCCAATTGCAATACTGTTTGAAAAAGAAGTGCTAGTCAAATCAGCAGAATATCCTAAAACGGTATTAAAACTACCAGTTACGTTAGTTGTTCCAGCACTTCTCCCAATAAAAGTATTGTAACTTCCTGATGTATTGCTTAGACCTGACCGAAGCCCAAAAAAAGAATTTTGTGTGCCTGAAGTGGTTACTTCTCCTGATTCAGTACCTACAAAAGTGTTACTCACCCCTGTACTTATATTTCCTGCACGATATCCAACATACACTCCATAGCCTCCTGTCCCTAATGTTGGTCCAACATAAATAGAGGTTGACCCATCGCTTCTAAGCATATTTTCATTTGCAATCATATAACTGTTTGCAGTAGATGAAATCTCTACATTTCCAGAAACTTCTAATTTAGAAGATGGGGTTGTAGTTCCTATTCCGATATTTCCATTAGTTAATACAGTCATTCTTCTGTTATTACCACCAGTCCAAATATCAAAAACACCTAAGCTAGATGTGAGATATACATCATCAGATCCAGAATCATCCATTGTTATTTGTGTGCTATTTACTCCTGATCTTAATTTTAATAACCCCGCTGAGCTAGAATTATATAGCTCAAGTTTATTTGTAGGGGTGGTCGTTCCTATTCCTACATTATCGGCAATATAAACATCGCCTTGAGCAAAATATCCCGACCAATTATTTGCTGCACCACTTGACATGGCATAAACTGCATAATTATTACCAAGTGTAGTAGCTCCTGTCGCACCAAAAAAACCAGCATAATTATTACCGGTAGAACTTGTTGCTCCAGCATCAATCCCCCTATGATTACCAGTGCCAGATGCTGTTGCATAGGCACCAACACCTACATCTGAATATCCTGCATTGGTAGTTCCGGTTGTTTTTGAATAAATTCCATGCACACTATTACCTCCACTATTGTTTGCATCAACTTTGAAGCCTGAATTAACCCCAAATCCTACTCCCCCAGTAAAATTATAAGTAATATGTGCGGCACTAGCATTGATATTTGGTGTAGTATAAAATATATCTAATGGGCTTACTGGATTTGCCAATCCAATTCCAACCAGAGGCCCTTCTTTCACAGTAAAAACAGGGGTTCCTGCCGAACCAACATTTAATAAATCGACACCAGCAGTTCCTGAAGCATCATCAATATGTAATAATCCATTTGGAGCATTTAATCCTATGCCAACTTTTCCAGAAAGGAAATAGATGTCTGGAGCATTAGACTGCCATAAACTTGCTGTATTAATTGTTGCAGGGTCTGTCCAGGTCATGGTTCCATTTGCATCAGAAACAGGAATATAACCATTGGCAGCTCCTGTAGTCATTGTTACCTGTCCATTTACATCTAACTTAGAAAGCGGTGCTGTTGTTCCTATACCTACATTTCCTGCTTCATTTATTCTCATCCTTTCTGAAACAACCTGTGATCCGGCAGGGGTAGTTGAAAAAACCATCCTTCCTGGCATATCACCAACCCCAGGAATTCCATCTACAGCAAATTCTATCCTTGCTGTTGGCCAAAAAGAGGAACCATCAGCTCCCCATCCATAGATATGACCTGTTACATCATTCTGTTGAACGATTACATTAGCCCCAACAGAAGCCCCTCTGCTTTTTAACATGCTTATACGTGGAACATCAGCCAAACCAGTCCCATATTGTTGAACCGACATATGAGCAGTATACTGAGTTAAACCTGCTACATCAAGACCTGTAAAAGGGCTTGATGTTCCAATACCAACACTGCCTGTATTAAAATAGATATCAGATGAATTTGATTGCCACATCCCCCCAGACAAACTACTTAAATTTACCGTTCCTCCTCCATTGGATAGGGTTAAATTAGGGTCACTAAATGATAGTGTTTGTAATTCATTGGTTGCAGAAGTATCAGCAGTGTTCACCAAAGTTAAAAGTGGCAATAATGATACTGTGTGTTGCACACCTGCCTCTATTATCTGAACGTTTGTCCCAAGTAAACTAAAGGACGAAATCAGTTCATTGGTTGAATCTAAATCTCCTGTATTTGATATTGCCCCTCCTAAAATACTAATTCCTGATCCTGCCACAAAGGTTGCTCCTGTTCCATCTTGAGCCAATATTTGCCATGCTGATCCATCCCAAATAAAAGATTTACCAACTGTAGAATTATAATACGCTTGATTTAAACTTGGTGTTGGAGGAATTGTTGCTGAAGTAAAAGTTCCTAACCAGTCTATGCTAATCCCATTTGCTCCTGGAATTCCTTGCACTCCTGAAGTTGCTGTTCCTGCATGTAAGGCATAAGGCACCGACAATAATTGTGTTGCTGGCATTACATCTCCATTTACCGTTACTTGTAAATAATAGATATTGGCACTCCAGTTAATTCCTGCAAAAGTTCCTAAAGCTGGTGCTCCTCCACCAATTTCTGCAGTAAACAAACCAAATGCATTCGTATTAATTATTCCGTTATATGTTTCTGTGTAAACTGCAGTTCCTGATGCAGAGCCTTGTAAAATATCAAATGTTATATTAACAGGTGTACTAATTAAAGGATTCCCTGCTAAATCTCTAGCTACTGCTTGATAATTTAATTTTTGAGGTACTTGAGCAAAAGTTGATGTACTAATTAGCAAATTAACTAATGTGAAAACGATTATTGCTTTTATATTTTTCATGTCTTTACTGCTTTTTATCTTGTTCTTTTCTGGAGCCACGATGTCTCAGGGAACGAAAAGTTGTAATTCTTAATATTCATAAACCAAATGACCACTAAACCAAGTTGCTTCTGATGGTATAATATTTGGCACTCCTGTTTGAGAAATTGCCTCTACTTGTAATTTATCATTTTTAGATAACTTAACTGTAGCTGAAATAACCATTGATGTTTCCGAATTTTGAGCAACAGTTATTGTGCTTGCTTTTATAGGTGTAGCAAGACCATTTTTCATTAATCCTAACTTTACAATATCACTAGGCGGTCCTCCCACTCCAAAATTAACCAATAGACCTACTTCAATATGGTAAACACCATCTACTGGTGCAGTAAACATTGAAACTCCTGCCAAAGGATCATATCCCAATCCGTCATCAAATATTTCATTACCAAAGTTAACCAGATTAGCAACGCTACCAAATGCTCCCGGAACTATGACTTGTGATGTTGAAACATAAGCTTCATAAGCTATTTGCCCACCTTTCCAACTTGCCTTACCAGTAGCATCAGAAGTTAAAACTTTTCCTACTCCTGCTCCTGCTGAAATAACCAAAGTATCCGCTATAAAAACATTTCCTGCAGCAAAGTATCCTGCCCAGTTTGTTGTTCCTCCAGCAACATTAGAATATAACCCATATTTAAGACCTCCACCTGATGAAGTTACCTCAGCATAAAAACCATATTGTCTGTTTGGATTAGAAGAATTAACATCTGCACGAACACCATAAGTTCCAGAACCTGTACCATTCATGTTTTGAAAATATCCAGCGTAAGCTAAACCTGTTGTAGCTGAACTATTTTGTCCGTAAATACCGTAAGTCGTATTACTAGTAGTTCCACCAACAGTAGAATAGATCCCCATAGCTTGTGAAGACCCTGATGCTGTAGCAATAGCATGAACAGCGTTGTTTAATGACCCTCCATAAGCTGTTGCAGAAACACCATAATTACTTCCTAAACCAGTAGCCGCTCCCGTTATTCCATATTTAAGTCCTGCATCTCCTCCAGCAACACCTTGTATTGCGATTTTATTTTCAGTTGATGGAGATGCTACAACTCCTACAATACCAAGGGTTCCTGTATTATAACTTGGGGTTGTTCCCGTAGCATTAAGAATAGATAAATTTGCATAAGCCCCACCTATATTTGTCCAATTATTATATATATATCCATTGTCTACATGTAATTTCGATAATGGATTAGCAATACCAATCCCAACATTATCACTAATAGTATTTAAAACTGTTTCTGTTCCATTAGATGTAAAAGCCCCACCAACAGGTGCTTGCCATTGTGCATCCCCATTAGTTCCTATAGATGTTAATACCGAACCTACTACAGGAGCAGTTCCTCCTAAATTGCCTAACCGAAGTGTTCCGTTTAAATGTAATTTAGCTGCTGGAATAAGCGTTCCAACTCCTAAATTTCCTGTAGCATCAAGAGCCATATACGGAGTATTATTTGTATAAAACAACATATCTGTTGCTTCTCTATTCATTAGTAATGCTTTTCCAGAATTACCCGAGCCTATTACAAATCCATCTGTAGCAAATGTCCCTGTTGAAGTATTAGTCATTGATATTAGAGCTGCCGCGACTGAAGGTTCATGTACGTGTAATTTATATGCTGGATTAGTTACTCCTATTCCAACCCCCCCTCCAGTTTCTATCACAAAGTGAGGTGCACTTAAAGAAGGGTCTCTATCTGTATCATAAGAAATACTAAAATTATCATTAATGCTATTATTTATACCCATAGCCCATGCGGATGAAGTTCCATTTGCAGTAATTAATTTTGCATCATAATTACCATCAGATTCTACCAAAATATATGGAGTATCTGCTCCCTTATAAAGATGTAATAATTCAATTGGTGTAGCTGTTCCAATCCCTACATTATCATTAATACTTTTTAATATTGTCTCAGATCCATTAGATGTCCAAACTCCACCTGCTATTCCTAAAGAATCTGGATGTTGCCAAATGGCATTTCCCACAGCACTTCCATCATCCATTAACACATATCCTGCACCCATATTTCCTGAATCTTGAAATACAAAATTATTTTGAACGGTTACGTCATTTGCTAAAATGGCTCCTGCAACATCCAATTCTACTGAAGGGTTTGTTAACCCTATTCCAACATAACCTGTATTAAAGTAAATGTTAGGCGAGCTTGACTGCCATAATCCTGAACCACCCAATGAGGAAGGGTCTTTCCAAACTGCTTTTCCAACACCATTATTTGCCAATACCCAGTTAAAATTATTGGAATTAATACCTCTAACATATAGTGAGTCTGTAAGGAATGTTCCATTGTTGTAATTAAATATTGAACCTGAGTTTGAATAGTTAATAATGGAATCAACATTGTTGTAGATAAATTTTGTCTTATTAAAAATCAAATCGGAAGCAAAATTAGCAATTTGGATTCCATACATTGCAACAGTACTATCAGTTGAAATGGTCATATTACCACCTATGGTATTATTAGATACAAACATGGTATTACTGGGTGGATCCACCAATACAATACCTGAATCAAGTCCTGAAACAAACAGTGCCCCAACTGGAGTATTTGGAGAAAAGCCTACAACCGCAATGCCCGCTCCTCCGGGGTTGGTTCCAATAAAACTAGCTATTAACGTGTCTGCCGATACTGTTGTTAACTTACTTGAAGGATTAATCGTGCCAATTCCTACATTACCTAATAAACCACTGGACATATTTGCTCCATTAACAATCCAATCGTTATCTCCCGAACCTCCTGCGGCTATAGTGTCCCAAGCTAATGTTGTTCCATTGTATATATAAGACACCCCATCTGTAGAATTATAATAGGCATCATTAGCATTAGGTGTTGAAGGATTTGAAGTAGCACTTCCTTGCCAGTTAATTCCTAATCCATTTGTTCCTGGCACTCCTGCTATTCCAGAATCTCCTTTACAATCTAATACATTAACAGATCCATCCGAATTCAAATCTTCAGACCCTAAATCTCCCACTCCATTACCATTTAAATCCCAACAATGAATTCCATTTGCTCCTGGGGTTCCTGAAGTTGCTGTTCCTGCATGTAAGGCATAAGGTACCGATAGCAATTGTGTTGCTGGCATTACATCTCCGTTTACCGTAATTTGTAAAAATTGTAGGTTACCACTCCAACTAATACTAGCAAAATTTGCTGTTGTGAAAGGAGCATTCGCAGTTCCTCCTCCAATTACAGCGGTAAACAACCCAAATGCATTCGTAGTTATTCCTGCATGAGTTTCACTGTAAACAACAACTCCTGAGGAAGATCCTTGTAAAATATCAAATGTCACATTTACTGGAGTGCTTACCAAAGGGTTGCCAGCCAAATCTCTAGCGACTGCTTGATAATTTACTTTTTGGGGCACTTGAGAATATACTAATGTAGTCATTAATATAAGTACAAGAGAAAGAGCTGATTTCTTCATTTGTCGAATTAAAAAAGTAGTTTGCCGACAAATTTAAGCATCTTAGATATACGAGTCAAGTTTATTTTGTTTTCAACCTAAGAGATAAAATGCTAGAAATAAAAAGAATAACATTAACAAATCGAATAAACTTGTTAATCAATATGAATACCTATCACAAGAATATCATCTATCTGTTCCAATGGGCCTTTCCATTGTTCGAGGGTGTCATCTAAAAATTGTTTTTGACCTG
The DNA here is from genome assembly GCA_002401955.1 of Flavobacteriales bacterium. Classification (GTDB taxonomy): domain Bacteria; phylum Bacteroidota; class Bacteroidia; order Flavobacteriales_E; family Vicingaceae. The sequence goes on from NVUQ01000091.1 coordinate 25,204, forward strand.
ACATGTTTTTCCCATTTAGCGTGAGCAAGTAATCTCTAAACCTTTTGTACATAAATTTCTTCCCTTTAGGCCCTCCAAATTGATCGGCATAACCATCAGAAAAAATGTAGACATAATCTTTATCTTGTAGTTGAAGAACGTGGTTCGTGTATCTTGACTCTTTATCTTCATAATAACTTCCAACAGCGAATTTATCTGCTTTTATCTGCTCAACTTCACCATCTCTAATCAAATACAAAGGATTATATGCTCCTGCATACTCTAATGTTTTGGTTTTTTTATCGTAAGAACATAAGGCTAAGTCCATTCCATCTTTGGTAGTGGAGCCCATTGCATTATTATGTAATGTTTTACTAATACCCCTGTTCAACGAATCTAATATTCCTCCAGGATTATCATTGGTTCTTAATGCTTCATTTAACGCATTGTATCCAACAATACTCATAAATGCACCTGGCACACCGTGCCCAGTACAATCAACTGCAGCAAAATAAACTTTATCATTTTTTTCTTCTATCCAATAAAAATCCCCGCTTACAATATCTTTGGGTTTATACAAAACAAAACAATCTGGCATAGATTTTTTCACAAATTCATCTGGCGGCAAAATTGCTTCTTGCAGGCCTTTTGCATATTTAATACTATCTGTTACCTCTTCGTATAACTCACTAATTTTTTCGTTTTGTTCTTCTACTTCTTTCTGTTTTTCAACCAACTCGGCAGTTCGTTCTTTTACCTTTTGCTCTAAGAGTCTTTCATGCTCAGCTAAGTCATCTCTCATTTCCATTAGGGTTTTCCCTAAAGAATCTTCATTACTTAATGGTTCATACTCTGTATCAAACTGTCCAGCACCAACAGCAACGGCAAAATTATTCGTTCTTTCTAATCCTGATATTACACGATTTAAAGCTCCAGTCATTTCACCAATTTCATCATTTTTTTCTTTTAGTGTTTGTTTTGGAAAAACTCCTTTACTCAATTTAAGTAATACCATTTTTAATTTATGAACTGGACGAATAATACTCCTAGTTGTATAAAAAGCAACCAACACTCCAAATATAACAAGTGCAATTCCCAACCATCTTGTTAACCATTTTAAATCGCTAAAAGAAGCTTGCATTTTTTCGGTTACCTCTCCGGTCTGGAATTTTTGATTGGCAATTAAGTCATTCAATTCAAAAAGAATATCTGAAGTTTTCTTAAAAATCTCTCCATCATTTTCCATGTAAAATTTTGCGGGAAACACACTGGTTGGATCCTCATAGCTATCAAAATCTGGCAACAATAGAATAACGTCTTTATGTAATTCAAAAAGTTCAAAAAGCTGTTCAAAAACAACCTCAATTCTTTTCTGATCTTCCTTCCCCCAATGAACTGCAAGTTTTTTTATTTTTCCAATAAGAAAGGGATAATCTCTGTCAATTAATCGTGTTAATTTTTGTTTATCAGGATGGTCGGATTGCGACTGAATATATGCCCAGTTAAAAATGAGCATTTTTGATCTTACGGTAAGTAGTTTGAGTTCTTCTAATGAGGCAACTGTAGGGTTATTAACATTCGTTATCTCATCATTTTTATTAGTGCTTTCGTTAAGAGTGGTGTAAGTAATATAAAAAACAATGACAATAAAAAAAAGCAAAACTCCAAATCCAGTTCCTATTTTTTTTCCTATAGTAAATCTAAATGCCATATTATTTTAACATACGAATCTACTATTCTTTTTTCAAATCTTTAAACTTATCTTCTAGTTTTTGAATTTCTGCTTCATATTTTCTATATTGATCAGAATCTTTCAGCCCTTTCTCTTCGATTTCCTTCAATTTATTTTTAAGCAGTGTGTAACGTTCCTCAACTTCAATAGATTCCAACTCTTTTTTGTAAAGTTTTGATTTTTCCATATCATTAAGTCCGTAATAGATGTTTGATAGTCCAGTGAGCGTTTCTTTTCTTTTGTATTTCAATTCATACGATTTCTTCATGTAAGGCAAACCAATTAAAAAGATTTCAAGACAATAATCTTGAATCTCATTCAATCTCATGATGTCCACATCGTAACCCATATTGTTAATGATATCAGCCGCTTCGTTGTAATACAATATTGCTAAGTTATAGTTAGCTGCAGGGTTATTTGTATCTAAAGTAAGTATCTCCATATATAAGCCTTTAATTTGATCTGTTTGAGCCGAATCTAACCCCGCAGAATTTTTTACTGGTCTGTTTAGCATAGATGCCAAAGCCAATTTAAATTTAACATCTCTTGTTGTTAAATCAGCATTGGGATTAATTAAAAGCATGGTACTTCTAAACACTTCATAGTTTCCTAATGCTAACTTATATTGCTCAGGATTCAACATTCTAGCAGCATCATTATATAGCGTTGATGCTTCATACTTTAATATTTTGAATGTGCTTTCTTTAAATTCATCCTTTCCCTCAAGGGTTAACATTTGCCTAAACGACTCTATTGATGTTAACCTTACAGGAGAAACTTTATTGTTTTTATCTTGTTTCTTGTAAAGATCTTTGTAAATATAGCCTCTGTAATACCATGTTTTAGCTGCAGTCTTTAAAGTCTCATCTATAACAGCTAAATCAATGTATTTTTTAGCACTGTCCAACTCTGTTTTTTGCATATAGAACAGTGAAACAGATAAATGATCTCTACCTACAAACTGTCCAAACGCTGAGTTAACAAGCATTGAAACAATCAATAATATGTAAATTCTTTTATCCATCTATTTTACAGTAAATGCTAAAGCCTCCAAATTGGAACTTACTTTTAGCTTATACCTTTCTACGTTTTGTTTATTTAATTCAAATTTTTGACGATTATTTTTAACAATGAAGTTTATTCCTGAGCCTTTATCAACTAGCCCTTGCTTAGTGGTAATAATTAATGTGCTATTTGGTTTTACTTTTTTTACTACAGAATTAATCTCTTGGCTTTTGTTTTCGCTCACAAATATGATGTGGCATTTGCTAATATCGTTAACGGTGGAAAACCTTTTAATTTCTAATGGTTGATTGGCTACTTTTTTGGTTTTAGCCATTTTTACAAGCTCTGCATAAAGTGGAGAATCTCCTATTACACCTACGATAAAATTACCTTCTCTATAGGAGGCGGGCCATTCAATTAGCTTTGTGAAGTTCATTATGAAAATAGCTTTCATTTTAGAATTGGTATCTACACCAATCTTAAATCCCGAATTTAGGATTAATAATGAAATTAATATGATTACTATTTTTTTCACTTTTTGCTTACTTTACAAGTTTCAAGCCAAAATGCTTGAACGCAAGTTACAAAAATATTTTTGTTTTGAAAATTCTATGACAAAATTCAGACAGCACCAGAAAAACTACTTTTCTTTTTTCCTTCCTTTACCAGACTTTCTTCCTCCAGAAGAACCTGAAGTACCTTTGCCTCCTTTTTTAGGCTTAGAATTAACTGTTGATTTGTATCTCCCCTTTGTGGATGAAAACCCTGGCCCGCTCTTCTTTTTCAATCTCTTTTTAGACACCGAGTGGCCATACAACTTACTTCTTGACTTACCTCTTGGTGGTTTTGAAGAATATATATTTGGTCCTTTTTTTGACTTTCCTGAGAAAGCATCCTTCTTACTAGAACCTCCTTTCTTTTTCCAAAATTGCCCATAACTGTTATTAGCTGTAGAACAAAGTACAAAAAGACCTATTAGTATATATATTAAATGCTTCATAATTACAACAATTCTGGTGCTATTTTTTTAACTAGGGAGTAAATGTAATAAGATGCATTATCAAACCAGTCTTTAAAAGAGACAACTTATTAACAAATATTACATTGTGTTGATAACCTGCTTGGACGTATCTACGACCATTGATATATTTTCTATATCTCTATCGAACAAATACAACCCGCCCTTATCTTCTCCAATCATGTTTAATTTATCCATAATTGTTCTTGCTAAAGCCTCTTCTTCAATCTGTTCAGCAACATACCACTGCATAAAGTTATGGGTAGTATAATCCTTTTCGCTCAAACAAATATCTACCAAATTATTGATTTCACCCGAAACCATCACCTCATGATCAAGTAGGGTTTGAAACAGATTAGTTAACGATTTATAATTTCTTGCTGGCTCTGATAATTGAGGAATCAATGCTTTCCCTCCTCTTTCATTAACATACTGCACCAGCTTTAACATATGCATTCTTTCTTCATCGGAATGTTTATATAGAAATTGTGCTGTTCCACCTAAACCTTCAGTTTCTGCCCAGGAAGCCATTGCTAAATATATTTGAGAGGATTGTGCCTCAATTCTAACTTGATCGTTTAACGCTTTTTCTATTTTATCTTTTAGCATATCTTAAATGTTTGTTCAAATATAAACAGCAAATACTGAAACTGAAAAGTTTTAGACTGATTTATGAATCATAAATCTAAAACCTCGACCATGAACATTCATAATTTCAATAGTGTCGTCTTTCTTTAAATGCTTTCTTAGCTTGGCAATATAAACATCCATACTTCTTGCATTAAAATAGTTATCATCTTCCCAAATGGCCTTTAAAGCATAAGTTCTCTCCAACACCTTTCCCTCATTTAAGCATAATAAACGAAGTAAATCGTTTTCTTTTGATGTTAATCGGATTGATTCTTCATTAATAGATAGTGCTCTTTTTTGGTAATTAAATGAATATTTTCCAACTTCAAAACTTGTTTTCTCCTGCTCTTTATTATCGCCTAGCGACCTTCTTAAAACCGCACTTATTCTTGCCAATAACTCTTCCATGCTAAATGGCTTTGTAATGTAATCATCAGCTCCAGCCTCAAAACCTGCAAGTGCATCTTCTTTCATAGATTTTGCTGTAAGAAAAATAATAGGGATTTTTTCATTGATTTTTCTAATTTCTTTTGCTACTGTAAACCCATCTTTTATTGGCATCATTACATCTAACAAACATAAATTATAGGTCCCTTTTGCAAATAGATTAAAAGCTTCTTCACCATTTGCTGCCAAAACAGTATGATAGCCTTTTGCTTTTAGGTAATCGCACAATAAATTGCCAAGATTGGCATCATCTTCTGCTAAAAGTATCTTAATGTTTTTACTCATAATATCTATTTTTTGGTGTTTCCTGTTTCTGTATGATTAAATGGAATGTATATTTTAAATGTTGAACCTTTTCCATAAAAACTTGACGCACTTATTTCTCCCCCGTGTTTTTCTACAATTGCCTTTACATAGTTTAAGCCTAAACCAAAGCCTTTTACGTTATGTACATTACCTGTAGGAACACGGTAAAATTTTTCGAAAATCTTGTTTAAATTTTCTCTTTTAATCCCTTGCCCCTTATCTGTAACCGTTAGCAACATTCCTTCTTTATAATTTTCTGTTCCTATATTAATTTCAGGTACTTCGGGAGAATATTTATTGGCATTATCCAGCAAATTATTAATTAAGTTAGTGATGTGTACTTGATCTCCTATTATTAAACTTGTTGCAGCATTCAACTGCCTGTTTATACTCCCCGACTTACTTTCAACCTGTATTAATATATTGTCGGCAACACGATTTATTACTTGGTGCAAGTCAAACTCTTCTCTTTTCAACTTTAAATCGCCTTTATCCCAAGTGGCACTTTTCAAAACGCTTTCTACCAATAAGCCTAAACGATTGTTTTCTTGGCTTATCATCCCAACATAATTGTTTCTTATTTCTTGATTACTCGACATGTCTTTATCAAAAAGCGCTTCACACGCTAAAGAGATAGTAGAAATTGGGGTTTTTAATTCATGAGTCATATTACTAATAAAGTCATTTTTAACTTCAGATAGTTTTTTCTGCTTAAATATGGTTTGAATAGTGAAAGTAAATGCCCAAACTATAATAATAAGGAGCAATACTGATGTGGAAAGCATCAACCACATTGTTTTAAGTAAATAGCCTTTTTGATAAGGGAAATAGATGGTTAAAAAATGAGGTATCTCAACAACATCATTTGGGTAAAGCTGGGTATAGAAATCAGACTGTCTAATTTTATTAATATTTGAAACAGAATCAACAATTAATTCCTTGCCATCATAATCAAAAACACCGTATTGAAACTTTGCTTTTATTCCTCTATTTAGCAGTTCTAACTTTATTAATGAATCAAGCACGTTCTTATCTATTCGTTCTTTCATTGTTCTAAATGTACTCCTAGACAAATCTTCAAGCATTTCATTAAGCAACGATTGTTGTCCGCTTGGGAATGCACTACCTGTAAATGTAACTTGACCTTGAACATTCATCTGAAAACCAACCTGTCCATTTTGCAATATAGACTCTATTGATTGTTGATATTCTTGTCCGTCTTCAGATTGTTGTTCGTTATCACGATAAGTTACCCCGTCTTTTTCATATGTTGCTGCAGAGTCAATTCCATCTTGAATGGAATTATTTAATACATTCATTCGCTGATTAAAAAGCTGCTGACCTTGTCGATGGGCTTTAATTCTAAATGTAGCATCTATTTTATCTAATTTATTGCTCACTGAAAATAAGGCAGATCTCACACTTCTTTTAAACCCCTCCTCTTTTAAGGTTACTGCATTATCTATCCAATAAATTTGACTAACCACTAGGCCAATTAAAGCCACAGTAATAATTCCAATTAATATATAGATGTATTGCTTTTTCACCTTTCAAATTTACATTTAAAGCCTATAAGTATTAAGGCTTTAACACTTTTTAACATCTGTTAACGGAGTTTTAACAAAACCAAAAGACAAAGACCATTACTTTTGAACTGTTATTATTTATTTAATAATTATTACCTACAAATTACCTTCCTGTTTAGTTAGTGCAAAAGAAAGCCTCCATATGGAGGCTTTCACTTTTATGCATAGGCAATAGTTGCTACATATACTTTGCAATTCTGTTTAATTAAAACTTGAGCACAAGCTTCAATTGTTGCTCCGGTGGTTACAACATCATCAATAAGCAACACCTTCTTACCTTCAAGCTCATTTGTTGCAATTCCAAAAATTTCACCAACATTTTCCCACCTTTTATACCTGCTTTTTCTCGTTTGGGTTTGAGAGTCTTCTTTTCTAAACAGTGTGGTTGTATTTATTGAAATATTCATTGCTTCGGCAACCCCTTTCGCAATCCATTCACTTTGATTATAGCCTCGTTTTTTCAACTTATTTTTGTGCAATGGAACAGGAATCACAAAATCAATTCCTTTAAAATACTTGGCTTTTTTTAGATCGTTACCAAGCAATTCTCCTACAACAGCACCCACATATTTACCTCCTTTATACTTAAGCTGATGCAGCAAATGCTGAACCCTACTCTTTTTGCTAAACAAATAAAAAGAGGTGGCCATTTCTACCTGAACTCTCCCCCAAAACACTTTATTTACTGGGTTTTCTTTATCTAAATGAAAATTAGTTTTAGGCAGTGTAAGCACGCAATTCACACATATAACTTTTTCGTTTTTCAACAATGTAGTATTACATGCACAACATAGTTTAGGAAATATTAGATTAAAAAAATCGTTAAACATTCAGTTCGTTTATGCACATGTAAATATGTATAACTTTATGGGCATCAAAAAAGCTACACCTCAAAATAATATAATTTTAACGCATTAAATATAAGTTTTAAAATGGAAAATAAGGGAGAAACAAATTCTACATCAGAAAAAAAAGGAAACAAAACCAACAAATTATTAATTGTTGTTATTCTTCTTCTATTCTGTTTTTGCGGTTATTTAATATGGCAAAATCTTGAGTTACAGAAATTGCTTGAACAAGGAAGCATTGCTTATACAGAAGTATCTGCCGAACGAGATCAGGTAAAAAAAGATCTCGAGAATATGCTCGCTCAATATGATGAGATGGCAGCCAACAATGAAGAGCTTAGTGAAGAATTACAGGCTGAAAGAACAAAAATTGAAACCCTTCTTAAACAAGCTAAAGGAAAAAATTGGACCATCCATAAGCTTAGAAAAGAAACCGAAACTCTTAGAACAATTATGAAAGGTTATGTTGTTCAAATAGATTCTTTAAACCAGGTTAATGGCCGATTAACGGCAGAAAACAAAGTGGTTAGAACTGAATTATCATCAGAAAAAAGTAAAACACAAGATTTAACCAAAAAGAATGAGGGTTTATCAGACCTAGTTACTGTTGCTTCTTACCTTAAAACTTCAGCATTAAAATCACATGGAGTTAGAATTAAAAGCAATAACACCGGAAAAGAAACAGATAGGGCTAAAAAAGTTGGTAAAGTTAGAACACAATTTACTATCCTTAAAAATAGCATTACCGTTCCTGGTAAAAAATGGGTTTACATCAGAATACTTACGCCTGATGGCAAAGTTTTATCTGAAAAAACGGATGATAGCAATAAATTTGATTTTAACGGGGTAAGAGGTTTGTACAGTTCTAAAAAACAAATAGAATACAACAATCAACAACAAACATTAACTATTGACTGGAAAAAAACAGAAGACTTTCCTATTGGAGAATACAATGTTGAAGTGTATGCGGATGGTGTTGACATTGGTAAAACCAAATTCTCTTTAAAATAACTCTATCTTAATAATTCGCTTACAAATAATAAAAGATGAAAAAAGCACTTATCGCAATTAGTATAATTGCGACAACAGTAAACATTACTGCACAAACTACTGAGGCAGAAAAGGTTTTAAAAACTCAGGGCAAAGATACACTTGATGGGTGGACAACAGGGGGGATAATTTCTTTAAACTTAACACAGGTTAGCTTAACCAACTGGTCAGCTGGTGGAGAAAATTCACTATCAGTAAACGGAATTTTAAGCTTATTTGCCAATCTTAAAAAGGGAAATTCTACTTGGGACAACTCTCTAGATCTCTCTTATGGTCTATTACAGCAAGGTGATGCTGATGTTAGAAAAACAGATGACAAAATTGATTTCACCTCTAAGTATGGTCAAAAAGCTTTTAAAAACTGGTATTATGCTGGCTTAGTTAATTTTAAATCTCAAATGACAGCTGGCTATAATTATCCTGATGATTCTACAGAAATTTCTACCTTTTTAGCTCCTGGATATGTGTTAGGTGCTATTGGTATGGATTACAAGCCTAGCGAAGTGTTTTCTTTATTTATCTCTCCTATCACCATGAAAATGACCATTGTTAATGATCAAACTTTAGCTGATGCAGGTGCTTTTGGTGTTGAATCTGCCGAATATGATGACTCAGGGAATTTAACAAAAAATGGATTAACTACTCGTTCAGAATATGGAGGGTATTTAAGGGCTCTTTTCAAAAAAGATATCATGAAAAATGTTAATCTACAAACAAAGTTAGAGCTATTCACTAACTATACAGAAGAGCCTACTCATGTTGATGTAAACTGGGAAGTATTAATTGCAATGAAAGTAAACAAGTTTATTTCTGCAACTATATCTACACAATTATTATATGATCATGATATAGATATTGCTGTTGATACGGATGGCGATGGCGTTATTGACGCTGCTGGACCAAGAACTCAATTTAAAGAAGTTTTAGGAATTGGACTTTCTTATAAATTTTAATTTGTCAACCAATAAACAAATTTCATATAAGCAATGAGTAAATTCATCGGCTTTTTTCTTTTTTAATCGTAAAAGAAATAACTACTTTCACTTTAAATTAAGACCCTACAAGGCAACCAATTTTATAAACTCACGTCTTTAGTTTAAATAATATGACTCCTAATGATCAGCATATTTTAGATAACATTGTTAAAAGCTGTGTCAAAGGTGATCGGAAGGCCCAAAAAGAACTGTATGAAATGTTTTACAGTAAAATGATGGGAGTATGTTATAGGTATACGAATAATGCCGAAGATGCTAGAGATATATTACAAGATGGGTTTGTGAAAGTGTACAGTAATTTAAAGAAGTACAATTTTAAAGGTTCTTTAGAAGGTTGGATTAGAAGAATAATGGTAAATACCGCCATTGATCATTTTAGAAAACATAAAGATGTGTTTTTTGTAGATGATGATGAGGGTTATATTCTTGAAAACAGTAAAGTAGAAAGTGCTGACTCTATTTATAGTCAGTTTGGCGAAGGTGTAATTATGGAAGCCATACAATCGTTAAGCCCTGCTTACAAAACTGTTTTTAACTTAAATGTAATTGAAGGCTATCAACATAAAGAGATTGCCAAAAAATTAAACATAAGTGAAGGAACTTCTAAATCGAACCTTGCAAAGGCAAAACAGAATTTAAAAAAGATATTACTAGAAAAAGAAGCCAGATTAAAACATGGATAATTTTGATAAAATAATAAAGCAAAAAGCAGAACAGTTTGAGGTTCCGTTCAATGATGCTCACTGGGCAGAAATGGAAGGAAAACTGAATGCTATTCGCACGACTAAAATCAAGAACACAATTCTTGGTAGTGTTTCCGTAGTTGCTCTTATTGCTATTTCTAGTTATTTTATTTTCTCTAACCATGAGATTATTACCACTACCAACAACACTGTTATTGTTTCTGATAATTCGACTGAAGCTAATACCAACAATACAGAAAAAGTTAAAACAATTCTTAACAACACTTCTGAAAAAGTTGTTATCGCGATAGAAAACCAAGCAATAGAAAACGGAATAACTGTTGCAACCGAAGAAGAAATTAAGCCCATTGCTCCTGAAAATACCACGCCAACGGAAGAGGTTGAAAAAACTTCTCATACTGAAATAGCAACTGATAACCTCAAAAAAGTGAACGCTGAATTTATTGTATATAACGATAAAATATGCTTAGGAGAGGATGTTAGCTTTGAATCATCAGAAAATGAGTATCCTGTTTCTTATACATGGAATTTTGGGGATGGCACAATTTCTAAAGAAGCTAACCCAACACACAGATACAAAACCAGTAATATTTACACGGTTTCTTTAACGTTGTTAAACAGACAAACTGGACAAGAATTTACAACGATACAACAAGATGTTGTAAATATATTACCAACACCAAAAACAAGTTTTTCTTATTCAGAAACATCTATTAAAAATGATGATAACACATTAAAACATCCTTACACTACTTTTAAAGTAAATGCAACTAAAAAACAGTACTCTTATAAATGGAATTATGGAAATAAAGAGGTTTCATCTTCTGCTAATGGAAAAACCATTTACAAAAGAGCTAGAGAATATACTGTAACTTTAACAGTAAAAGACAACCTTAATGGATGCTCTCAAACCACAAAAGAAAAAATTAACATCAAAAACAGTATAGATTTATTAGCTCCAAACGGGTTTACACCAAATAACGATGGGGGTAATGAAACATTTATTCCTAAAGCATTATTAGGCTGGGATGTTCAGTTTGAAATGACAATAATTAACAAATCTGGCAAAGCAATCTATAAAACTTCTGACAAGAATGAGCCTTGGAATGGTAAAACAAACAATACCGGACAAGTTTTAACTGAAGGTATTTACTTATGGCAGGTCATTACTTATGATACTGAAGGAACCTCTCATCGTCATCATGGAAAAATTCACTTGGTTAAATAACTAAACTACTTTTTTTATTCTAGTGCAAATCATTCTTTCAGTAACTTAGTTCTATTCACTATTTTATTAAGCTATTTGTAATACCTATTTAATTTCAAAACACCCAACAATATTTTTTATAATACCAATAGATAATCAACTCCTTAGGATGAGTGTAACGAAATTATCGGGCATTTTGATTACAAATCGGTATAATACCAATTATGAATCAAAACACCCGTTATAAGCTTCTAAAAAATACTTGTTATGTGTAATACTTAAAATTTGATTTACAGATAGTTTGTTTTT
>NVUQ01000092.1 GCA_002401955.1 Flavobacteriales bacterium
TTATTAATAACCAAGCAAATGACAGGGAAATACAAAGAATACAGTAAGGAAGGATATAATATGGAAATTGAAATCCCTGAAAAGGAACTAAGTAATTGAAAAATCCCAACTCTTTGAGTTGGGATTTTTGCTTCTATGTCATCCTGAACTTGATTCAGAATATCTTATAAAGAGATTGCTGATTAAACCCACAATCACGTTAGTTTTAATTATTCTGCACTTTAATTAAGTTTAAAGCAGAACCTGCTCTATACCAATCAATTTGCTGTGCATTATAAGTATGGTTCAACATAATGGTATCAGAAGAACCATCTGCATGAGCAACATCTAATGTTAATTGTTTGTCAGGAGCAAAATCAGCTAAATCAGAAAAAGCGAAAGTATCGGCCTCTTTAATTTTATCGTAATCCGCTTCGTTAGCAAAAGTTAAGCCTAACATTCCTTGTTTCTTTAGGTTTGTTTCGTGGATTCTTGCAAAAGATTTTACAATTACCGCATACACACCTAAATGACGAGGCTCCATTGCTGCGTGCTCTCTAGAAGAACCTTCACCATAGTTATGGTCTCCAACAACAATGCTCGGAACTCCTGCAGCTTTATACGCTCTTGCCGTAGCAGGAACAGCTCCTTTATCTCCAGTTAATTGATTCACTACTTCGTTAGAAGCTCCTCCAAATGAATTTACTGCTCCAATTAAACAGTTTTCAGAAATATTATCTAAATGCCCTCTAAACTGTAACCATGGTCCAGCCATAGAGATGTGATCTGTTGTACATTTACCTTCTGCTTTAATTAACAATTTAGCCCCTGTAATGTTCCCTCCATCCCAAGGAGAAAAAGGAGTTAACAGTTGTAATCTTTTAGACTCTGGCTTAACCATTACTTCAATTCCAGAACCATCTTCAGCAGGAGCTTGGTAACCGTTATCTTCAACAGCAAAACCTTTTTCTGGTAATTCCATTCCCGTTGGTTCAGCTAATTTCACCTCTTCTCCGCTTGCATTTGTTAAGGTATCTGTCATTGGATTAAAATCTAATCTTCCTGAAATTGCAATTGCAGCAACCATTTCTGGTGAAGCAACAAACGCCATAGTATTTGGATTACCATCTGCTCTTTTCTTAAAGTTTCTATTAAAAGAATGAACAATAGAATTTTTCTTTTCTTCCGAAGCCCCTGGTCTATCCCATTGTCCAATACATGGCCCACAAGCATTCGTAAATATTTTTGTATTATCTAGTGTATTAAAGGTATCAATAAACCCATCCCGTTCAGCAGTAAATCTAACTTGCTCAGAACCTGGGTTAATTCCTAAAATTGCTTTTGCATTTAAGCCTTTGTTTACTGCATCCTTAACAATAGAGGCTGCACGAGATAGATCTTCGTAAGAAGAGTTGGTACAAGAACCTATTAAAGCCCATTCAATATCAGTTGGCCAATCGTTAGCTGCAGCAGCAGCTTTCATTTCTGAAACTGGAGTAGCCAAATCTGGCGTAAATGGTCCGTTTAAGTGTGGAGTTAATTCAGATAAATTAATTTCAATAACTTGATCAAAATATTGTTCTGGATTCGCATAAACTTCAGCATCACCAGTTAAATGTTCAGCAACTTCATCAGCCAAAGCAACAACATCAGCTCTCCCTGTTGCGGCTAAATATCTTCTCATAGAATCATCGTAACCAAAAGTAGAAGTAGTTGCTCCTATTTCAGCACCCATATTACAAATGGTTCCTTTTCCCGTACAAGACATAGATTCAGCACCATCACCAAAATATTCAACAATTGCTCCAGTACCACCTTTTACAGTTAAAATACCAGCCACTTTTAAGATTACATCTTTAGGAGCGGTCCAACCATTTAATTTGCCTGTTAATTTAACACCTATTAGTTTCGGCATTTTTAATTCCCAAGCCATTGCCGCCATAACATCAACAGCATCAGCACCGCCAACACCAATAGCAACCATTCCTAAACCACCAGCATTAACTGTATGAGAATCTGTTCCTATCATCATTCCTCCTGGAAAAGCATAATTTTCTAATACTACTTGGTGGATAATTCCAGCACCTGGTTTCCAAAAACCTATACCATATTTATCACAAACAGAACTTAAGAAGTTAAACACTTCGTTGTTCTTATTAATTCCTTCTTGTAAATCTTTATCTGCTCCTAATTTTGCCAAAATCAAGTGATCCGCGTGAGCTGTAGAAGGAACTGCAACTTTTGTTTTACCAGCTTGCATAAATTGTAACAAAGCCATTTGTGCCGTAGCATCTTGCATCGCTACTCTATCTGGAGCAAAATCTACATAGGAGTTTCCTCTTTCATAAGCCTGCGTTGCTTCCCCTTCCCAAAGGTGGGTATAAAGAATTTTTTCGGCCAAAGTTAAAGGCTTGCCCGTTACCTTTCTAGCTGCTGCTACCCTTTCTGGGTATTTTGCATAAACAGCTTTAATCATTTCAATGTCAAATGCCATCTTAAAAGTGTTTCGTATTTAGTGTGTGGTAATTAGTCTAAAGCATTTTTCAAAACGCTATAAAACCAAAAACGATACACCAATAAATTAAATAAAAAACAGCTTATTATGGATAATTTCTCTTGCCAACGCCACACTATCCCGATTAGGATATCCCAACTTACTGTATTGAGTTGCGAAGTTAAGCATTTTTAAAAAAAATAGCAACTATTTCAGCCCAAAAAATACCGTTTGTTGTATTCCATTATTGGCTAAAAGAATCCTTAAGTTATTTTGAAAATGTGGAAGTATTTATACTAATGTTTCTGATTGTACTACAATTGGCATAAAGGAAGGAATAATCGGACAAAAGCTAACAATTTATCCAAACCCTTCATTTAATAATTATTTATTGAGTTAACAGGTATTGATAACGCTATACATGTAGTGCTTTCATCATAAAAAAGAAGTAAATAAATTATTTCTTAATAATCCTTTTTATTTTTGACGAATGATAGACTTATTGATTCAACAAAGGACCGAAGAAAAAACTCTAGTTACAAAGAAGAACATTAGAAAAGGAACTGTTATTCTCCAACTAGAAGGAAGTAGAACCTCTTCTCCTACACAATATTCAGTGCAAATTGGACAAGAACTACACATTGATATTCCTAAACAATTTACACAAAAAAACGAAGATTATTATTGGGCCTTTTTAAATCATTCATGCCAACCCAATGCTTTTTTTAAAAACATGCAACTAATTGCTTTAACCGATATTTCTGAAAATAAAGAAATAACCTTTAATTATAACACTACTGAACTTGAAATGTCTAATCCATTTTTATGCAATTGCAAGCAAGATCATTGTATAAATAATGTTGAAGGGTATAAATTTCTTACTCCACACCAAAAACAATCTATAATTGAACACACCGCTTCGTACTTATATTGATGAAATCCATTTTGAATTCTTAATTTCGCCATTCAAAAATTTGCTAAAAGATGTATAGGTCACACACAAACGGAGTATTAAGATTAGAAAACGTAAACACCGAAGTTACCCTCTGTGGATGGGTGCAAAAATCGAGAGATTTAGGAGCCATGACTTTTGTTGATTTAAGAGACAGATATGGTATTACTCAATTAATTTTTGGAGAAGAACATAGCGAAGCGGCAAAATCTTTAGGTCGTGAAGATGTTATTCAAATTAAAGGAACTGTTATTGAGCGTGAAAGCAAAAACAAAAACATTCCTACAGGAGAAATTGAAATTACTGTTGCAGAACTGACTGTATTAAACAAAAGCAAAACTCCTCCCTTCACTATTGAAGATGAAACGGACGGTGGCGAAGAATTAAGAATGCAATACCGTTATTTAGATTTAAGAAGGAAACCTCTTCAAAATGCATTAAAACTAAGACACAGACTTTCTATTGAAATTAGAAAATATTTAGACAGTATCGATTTCTTTGAAATTGAAACTCCTTATTTAATCAAATCTACTCCAGAAGGAGCAAGAGATTTTGTGGTTCCAAGCAGAATGAACCCACAACAATTTTATGCTTTACCACAATCACCACAAACATTTAAGCAATTATTAATGGTTGGTGGTTTTGATAAATACTACCAAATAGTAAGGTGTTTTAGAGATGAAGATTTAAGAGCAGATCGTCAGCCAGAATTTACGCAAATTGATTGCGAAATGGCTTTTGTTGATCAAGAAGATATCTTAAACACTTTTGAAGGAATGATAGATTACCTTTTCAAAAAAGTAAAAGGTGTAGAATTGTCTTCTTTCCCGCGAATGGATTATGCTTCAGCAATGGAGCAATATGGTTCTGATAAACCAGATATTCGTTTTGCAATGACTTTTAACTACATTAATGAAGTGGCACAAAACAAAGGTTTTCAAATTTTTGATGATGCAGAAAGCGTAATAGCAATAGTTGCAGAAGATTGTTCAACATACACTCGTAAAGAGTTAGATAAATTAGTTGATTTTGTTAAACGACCGCAAGTGGGAGCTAAAGGATTAATTTATGTAAAGTGTAACGAAGACGGAACATTTAAATCTTCTGTAGATAAATTTTACAATCAAGATGATTTAAAAGCTTGGGCAGATAAATGTAATGCAAAAGCTGGAGATTTAATTCTTGTATTATCGGGAAACAAAGCAACTACACAAACTCAAATGAACGTTTTACGTTTACATTTAGGAGATGAGTTAGGATTAAGAAACCCCAATGAATACGCTCCGTTATGGGTTTATGATTTCCCTTTATTAGAATGGGATGAAGATTCTCAAAGATATCATGCAATGCACCACCCGTTTACTTCTCCTAAAAAAGAAGATATGCATTTATTAGATTCTGCTCCAGGAGAAGTTAGAGCTAATGCTTACGATTTAGTTCTTAATGGAACTGAGATTGGTGGTGGTTCAATTAGAATTCACGATAAAAAAACTCAAGCCTTAATGTTTAAGCATTTAGGATTTTCTGAAGAAGAAGCAAAAGCTCAATTCGGGTTTTTAATGAATGCTTTTGAATATGGAGCTCCTCCACATGGTGGAATTGCTTTAGGTTTTGATAGATTATGTGCTTTATTTGGCGGACAAGAAACCATCAGAGATTTTATTGCTTTCCCTAAAAACAATAGCGGTAGAGATGTAATGATCGATTCTCCCTCTCCAATCAGCTCAGAACAATTGGAAGAATTAAACATTGATTTAAAGACCAAAATAGAAGCGTAATTAAAGCTCTAATTTTCCGAATGACGAAAATCAGTTATTAATAATTGAAATTCTCGTAATTTTGTAGCTTAACCGATTGATATGAAAGAGAAAAAGGTCGCTTTATTTAATAAATTAGGTCGAGAAGATTTAGAAGAAGAACTCAATAACGAGACTTTTAAAAGAATAACCGTTTCTTTATATAGATACGTTAACATCAAAAACCCTGACATATTCAGAGATGTTTTATATGGTTGTTGGGCAGAACTTAACATTAAAGGAAGAATCTACCTCGCCAAAGAAGGAATAAACGCACAATTTTCGTGTCCAGAAGATAACTGGGAAGCTTTTAATGAAACTCTTGAAGATTATGATTATCTGAAAGATGTACCGTTAAAAATTGCCGTTGAAGATGATGGCAAATCATTCATTAAATTAACCATAAAAGTTCGTGACAGAATTTTGGCAGACGGAATGGATGATAACAGCTATGACACATCTAATGTTGGAAACCACCTAACCGCTTCCGAATGGAATAGAGATATGGCAGACCCAAACACTATCGTAGTTGATGTTAGAAATCATTATGAAAATGAAATAGGCCATTTTAAAGGAGCTGTCTGTGCTGGTTCTGACACTTTTAAAGAGGATCTGCCAAAAATCCATAAAAAACTAAAAGGTAAAGAAGATCAAAAAATACTTCTTTATTGTACAGGAGGCATTCGATGTGAAAAGACCAGTGCATATCTAAAGCACGAAGGGTTTGAAGATGTAAATCAATTACATGGAGGAATTATTGATTATGCCAGACAAATTGAAGCGGAAGGGCTAGAAAACAACTTTATTGGTAAGAACTTTGTTTTTGATGAAAGAAGAGGAGAACGAGTTTCTGATGATATAATTAGTACCTGCCACCAATGTGGAGAAACTTGTGATGATCACACCAATTGCGAATATTTAGATTGCAACCTCTTATTCATACAATGCGAAAATTGCAAAAAAGAATTTGAAAATTGTTGCTCAAATGAATGTCTTGAATATTCAAAACTTCCTATTGAAGAACAAAAAGAATTACGAAAAGTTAGAGAAGCTAAAGGCCTTTTAGATTACCAAAAAAGCTTACGACCAAAGATAAAAGGAATAAAAAAGGGTAATAAATAACATTGTCTTTTCTGGTTTTTTTAAAATAAAATACTGCTTCAGAAGTTCTTTTTAATCTTTTATTTCTTAATTCTCAAAATTTCTTTTTCAAATAAAAAAGTCTTCCATAAATAGCTACCTTTACGACAATTAAAGGCATAATAATGGTAGATAGAATATTAGTGATAGGATCGTCTGGTCAAATAGGAACCGAATTAGTAGAGGAATTAAGAACTATATATGGCAACGAAAATGTAATTGCCTCAGACATAAGAGAACCTCAAATTGCTCAAAACGGACCGTTTGAAATTCTTGACATTCTAAACAAAGTTCAATTATTAGAAATCGTTGAAAAATACAACGTAAAAGAAGTTTACCTATTAGCAGCATTATTATCTGCTACAGCCGAAAAAAATCCATCTTTTGGTTGGGATTTAAATATGAACAGTTTATTTAATGTTCTTAATCTTGCTAAAGATAAAGTTATTGATAAAATATTTTGGCCAAGCTCTATTGCTGTTTTTGGACCAACAACCCCAAAAGAAAACACTCCACAATATACTATTATGGAACCAAGTACTGTTTACGGAATTAGTAAACAAGCCGGAGAAAGATGGTGTGAATACTATCATGAAAAATATAATGTAGATGTAAGAAGCATCCGATACCCTGGTTTAATTGGATACAAATCGAAGCCGGGCGGAGGAACAACAGATTACGCTGTAGATATTTTTCATCAAGCAATTTTATCTAATAATTATGAATGTTTTTTATCAGAAAACACAACACTACCGATGATGTATATGTCTGATGCAATAAAAGCTACCATCAACATTATGAAGGCTGATAGTTCTAATATAAAAATTAGGTCTAGTTACAACATATCAGGAATGAGTTTTTCTCCAAAAGAAATTACTAATAGAATTAAAAAATATATTCCAGGGTTTAGTATTTCATACAAACCAGATGATAGGCAAAAAATTGCAGAATCTTGGCCTAAATCCATCAATGACCAACACGCAATTAAAGATTGGGGATGGTCACCAGATATTAATCTATCTACACTAACCGAAATTATGTTAGAAAATTTGAAACAATTATTACCTCTAGAAAATTAATCTTAAAAAAATGTAACTTTTTTAGTTCGACAACGTAAATTAAAGATAATATTAAGAGGAAATAAAGGCGTTAGTCGTGAAAAAACCAGTTTTAATCTAAAAATTAAAGAAAGAAGCACGAATTTTACATATATTTATTTTCTGAAATATAAAAAGGTATGAGCAAAATGAAAAAAATACTATACATCTTTATTCCTATTTTTATTTGCAGCATTAGTGTTGCTCAAAGCGTACCTCCTTATATAATTGTTGATGGAGACACCATCAATGTAGTTGACGAAAACAATTTGAAACAAGGTTTTTGGAAAATTTTCGGTAATATGAGGAAATTGAAAGAATATGAACCAGACCAGCTAATTGAGCACGGAAAATATGCCAATAGTAGAAAACAAGGTCTTTGGACTAAGTTTTTCCCTTCAGGAAAAACAAAAAGCGAGATAGAATACAAAAACAGTCGTCCTAACGGAGCCTATAGAACATATTTTGAGAATGGACAAATAGAAGAAGAAGGAAGTTGGAAAAACAACCGTAACACCAGTGATTTTAAACGATATTATGAAAACGGACAAGTATCACAGCAATTTGCTTTTAACCCTACAGGAAAAAGAGATGGAAGACAAACTTATTTCTATGAAAATGGACAAGTAATGATTGAAGCCGATATTGAAGCTGGAAAAGAAAAATTTGTCAAGGAATTTTATGAAGATGGCTCAATAAAAGCAGAGAAAAGTTTTATTGACGGGAAATTAGATGTTGCCAACACTAAAGTTTACGAATCAACAGAACCAATAAAAGAGAAAAAACCTGAAGGCGTAATACAAGTCGTAACAGTAAGTAAAGATGAATATGTCAACTCTGGAGATTTTAAAGGAGATGGAAAATATAAAATGTATAATGCTGATCGCCAAATTTCAAAAGATGGTTTATTTGAGGCTTATCGTTTTATGGAGGGCAAACAATACATCTATAATGATAATGGAATCCTAACTCAAGTAAAATTATTTAAAGATGGAAGATATATTGGAGATGCTCCACTTCCTAAAGAATAAAAAACAAAGCACTTAAAAAACCCAGTTTTGAAATTTCAAAACTGGGTTTTTTATTTTTAATTAATACCCTATTTTTACATCCTAAATTAGTTAAATAAAATGCCTGAATCAAATCCACTATACATCTACAATAGTTTAAGTAGAAAAAAAGAAGTTTTCGAAGCTCTAAACCCTCCTTTTGTTGGAATGTATGTTTGTGGACCAACTGTTTATAGTGATGTTCACCTGGGTAATGTTAGATCCTTTTTAACATTTGATGTTGTTTACCGATATCTCACGTATTTAGGATACAATGTAAGGTATGTGAGAAACATTACTGATGTCGGCCATTTATTAGATGACAGAGATGAAGGTGATGATAAAATTGAAAAGCGTGCTCGATTAGAGAAAATTGAGCCAATGGAAATTGTACAAAAATATACGAACGGATTTCACAATACAGTTAATCAATTTAATTTGATTCCTCCAAGTATTGAACCAACAGCAACTGGGCATATTATTGAACAAATAGAAATGGTTCAACGAATCATTAAAAATGGTTATGCATACGAAGTAAATGGTTCTGTTTATTTTAATGTGAAAAAATATGACGAAGAGCATAATTACGGAGAATTATCTGGCAGAAAACTTGATGAATTATTAAATCAAACCAGAGATGAACTTGAGGGTGGGCATGAAAAAAGATTTTTTGCTGATTTTGCTATCTGGAAAAAAGCTGCAAAAGACACCATTATGAAATGGGATTCTCCATGGGGAATTGGTGTTCCTGGTTGGCACCTAGAATGTTCTGTTATGAGCACTAAATATTTAGGTCAAGCATTTGACATACATGGTGGAGGTATGGATTTAAAATTCCCTCATCATGAATGTGAAATAGCTCAATCTATTGGTGCCGATGGAGTAAGCCCTGTAAAATATTGGATGCATGGGAATATGCTAACTGTTAACGGAACCAAAATGAGTAAGTCACTAGGTAATTCTTTTTTACCGGAAGAACTAATATCTGGTGATCATCCTTTATTAGAGAAAGGCTATACACCTATGACTGTTCGTTTTTTCTTTTTACAGGCAAACTATAAAAGCACTGTAGATTTCTCTAACGAAGCGCTTCAAGCTGCTGAAAAGGGATTAAATCGATTAATGACCGCAATAGATACGCTAATGCAATTGACAACTTCAGAGCAATCAAATGTTGATGTAGATGCAATTATAAAAGCATCTAAAGAAAGTATGAATGATGATTTTAATACCCCTACAACAATTGCTCATCTGTTTGATGGTGTAAAACTGATTAACTCTATAAACGATAATAAAAACACAATAAACGATGCTGATCTAAAAATACTTCAAAACCATTACAACACTTTTGTTTTTGATATTTTAGGATTAACTAAAGAGAATTCTTCTAGCTCTAATGATGAATTATCAGACGAGCTAATGGGGCTTATAATTGACCTTAGAAATCAATCAAAAGAAAATAAAGATTGGAGTACAGCAGATTTAATACGTGATGAATTAAAAAAACTGAATATCTCTATTAAAGACACAAAAGATTCTTCTACTTGGGATTATGAAAAATAAACTATTCTACCTATTAATCGCAGGCCTAATTATTAGCTGTGGAGATGACTCTAACACAAAAAAGAAAGGTATAACAGTAACTAAACCGACTACTCCCCAACCTAAAATTGAGCGACCTGATTTCAATCCAGATTCGGCCTATTTATACATAAATCAACAGGTAGATTTTGGACCACGATTTCCTAATAACGAAGCCCACGGGAAATGTGCTAAATTTCTTGAAAACAAACTCTCTTCAATTGGTTTAAATACTACCACCCAAATAGGTGAAGCAACCACTTTCAACAATAAAAAAATAATCATTAAAAACATTATTGGAGAATACAACCCTGAAGCAACAAAAAGAATTTTACTTTTTGCACATTGGGATAGTCGTCCTTTTGCAGATCAAGACACAAAAAATATGACGCTACCTATTTTAGGAGCTAATGATGGTGCTAGTGGCGTGGGAATTTTAATTGAAGTAGCCAGACAATTAACCATTACAAAACCTAACATTGGTGTAGACATCATCTTTTTTGATGCCGAAGACTATGGTCAACCAGCAGGAATGAATAGTAACATTTCAGAAACCTATTGTTTAGGCTCCCAATATTGGGCTAAACACATGCATAAAAAAGGATATACTGCTGAGTATGGAATTTTACTTGACATGGTTGGCAACTCAAATGCCTATTTTACTCAAGAAGCCATTTCTATGAGGTATGCACCTCAAATCATGAAAAAAGTATGGAACAATGGAAAACTACTAGGTTATAGTAATCACTACGTTAACCAACAAACAGCTTTTGTAGGAACTGATGACCATGAATATGTTAACACAATTGCAGGAATACCTAGTATAGATATTATACATTATGAGAGGGGTTCTGGCAGCTTTCATTCAACATGGCACACCCACAATGACAATATGGATGTAATTGACAAATCTACTCTTTCTGCTGTTGGCGAAGTTTTATTATACACAATTTATCAAGAAAAGTGATTACTTCAAATATATTATAATATATTTGTAGCCTAACTAACTTAAAATTTTAAAAAGATGAAAAAGATATTTACATTATTAATGGTAGCAAGCATGTTTAGTTTAGTTGCTTGTGGACCATCAGAAGAAGAAGCTGCTGCTAATGAAGCTGCTGCTGAAGAAATGATGGGTGAAATGCTAGACGGACTTGAAGAGGCTGTTGAAGAAGTGGCTGAAGAGGCTGCTGCTGTTGAATTAGCTGAGCACGTTTGTAGCGACAATTGTACTGAAGAAGCTTGTCATTTTGCTTGTGGAGAGAAAGGCCACGAATGTTCTGATGCTTGTAAGGCAGATGCTGAAGAAGGACATGACCATGCAGAAGAAGGACATGATCATGCAGAAGGTGAAGAACACGCGCACTAAAAAATAATCAATAATAAATAATCAATAACCTATAACACTTAACAAAATGAAAAAATTTTTATCTATGTTAATGGTTGCAAGTATCTTTAGTTTAGTTGCTTGTGGACCATCAGAAGAAGAAGCTGCTGCTAATCAAGCTGCTGCTGAAGAAGCAGTAAATGAAATGTTTGAAGGATTAGAAGAAGAAATGGAAGCTACTGAAGAAGTTGCTGAAGAAGCTGCTACTGAAGGAGAAGAAGCTACTGAAGAAGCTACTACTGAAGGAGAAGAAGCTGCTGAAGAAGCAGAAGAAGTTCCTGCTGAAGAAGCTGCTCACTAATCTTGACTTTCAAGAAATAAAAAAAAGGTTCAACTTAGTTGAACCTTTTTTTATGCTTTCTACTTTCTACACGACCTCTGCAACAACAAAAGTACTACCTCCTACAAATATTAAATCATCCGAATTAGCAACTTCTTTGGCAGCGAATAACGCATCCTTAACAGAAACATACTTATTCCCTTTTAACCCTTTTTCTTCAGCCAACATCAACAATTCATCAACATCTAAAGCTCTTGGTATATTTGCTTTACAGTAATAATATCTAGCATTTTTAGGAAGTAAATCAAGCACTTTTCCAATAGACTTATCATTAACAACCCCAAAAACAATATGGAGTTTATTATAGGTCATTGTTTTGAATTGAGCAACTATCTCTCTAACAGCTTCCTCATTATGGCCTGTATCGCATATAATTGTTGGTAAATCCCCTAATGTTTGCCACCTACCCAACAATCCTGTATTCTCAACAACACACATTAGTCCTTTCGTAATACATTGTTCTGAAATATTCCAACCAATTTCTTTTAGGGTTTGAATAGTCTGAACACAAGCCTTTACATTTTTGTACTGGTAGTTTCCTTTCAAATCAGTTTGATAATTCAAATCTGAATTAAGATCTGTAAAATAAATTGGAGCATTCATTTCTAATGCTTTCTGCTTAAAAACTGTTGTTGTTTCTTTTTGAGTTTCGCCAATAATCACAGGGACTTTATTCTTAATAATCCCTGCTTTTTCTTTCGCTATCAATGCTAAAGTATCTCCTAAAAACTGTGTATGATCCAGTCCTATATTTGTAATTACAGCTAATTCTGGTGTAATTACATTTGTTGAATCTAACCTCCCTCCTAAACCAGTTTCAACAATTGCAACATCAACTTTTTGTTCTGAAAAATAATCAAAAGCCAATCCAACAGTCCATTCAAAAAAAGAGAGGTTTATTGCTTCAAATCGTTCTTTATATTTCTTCACAAAATCAATTACATCATTTTCTGAAATCATTTCCCCATCAATTCTTATTCGTTCTCTAAAATCTTTTAAGTGTGGAGATGTATATAATCCAACTTTATAACCAGCTTCTTGCAACACAGAGGCTAACATGTGTGATGTTGAACCTTTTCCGTTTGTGCCAGCAACATGAACAGATTTAAACTTGTTTTCAGGATTACCCAATAACTCCATTAACAAATGGGTGTTAGACAAATCTACTTTATAGGCAGCACTACCTACCCTTTGGTACATTGGTAATTGGGTAAATAAATAAGCTAATGTTTGTTGGTAGTTCATTTGATTTTTTTACACTTCGACTTCGCTCAGTGGGCAAAATCAATTGAGAATAAAAACAAAGGTCATTGTTCCTTTTTGTTCAAAAGGAGCATTATCATCTCTTTTAAATATCGCTTTTAAAGCTGCTTCTTTTGCTTTTTTCTGCAAAACTGGATTAGTAGTAGTTGAACCTCTTGCTCCAGTTTTTGCTTTTATAACTTTACCGTCTCTGCTTACCCATATCTCAACAACAACTTTTCCATCCTCTTGAGTAGGGTTGTCTGGTGTTTTAAAACTTACTTTCCCTCTGCCACCTAAATCAAACTTTATACCTCTGCTACCACCAGAAGGACTACTTCCATGAGTACTAGGGTCACCTTTTAAATCACCCTCATCACCAGGCCCCTCAGACCCTCCCTCACTCTTTGAATTTTCAGCATTCTTTAATGCGTTTTCTACACTTGATAGACTCTCACTAACAACAGGTTTCACTTCTGTTGGTGTAACTACCTCTTTTACTGATTCTGTTGGGGATGAATTTACAACTGGTGCTTCAGCATTGTTTTGAGTTAATACATTTTCTGCTGCAGCACTACTTTCAGTTGGTGTTATATTTTCTGCAGCTGAAGTTTTGGGTTCGGTTGGCTGCTCATCTCCAGAGCCAGTTTCACTCGTGCCAAAGTTAATCATCATAGTACCCTCATTTACAGGAGGAGGGTCTTGATAAGGCATTCCGGCAGAAACAAATAAAAGCAATAGTAATAAGTGAACTACGATAGTCCCTATTACTCCTGATCTGCTATTTTTTTCTTTTATAATTTCCATTTATCACTTAGATGTTCTTTATGATATTATTCCATAAATTATTTTGAAGAGGTCGCTAAAACTAACTTCAACTTGTTTCTATTGGCAATATCCATAATCACTACTACATTTTCTATGGGCACAGATTTATCTGCTTTTAAAATAATACCAGGATTTTCTTCTCCTTCAACTAAAGCTAAAAGTTGAGATTCAATTTCTTGCTCATTTACTTCATTTTCGTTTACATGATATTTTAAATCGGCTGTTATACTAACACTTACCGTTTGTGGTCTTGGAGCTACATGGCTTGCTTTTGGCAATTCAACATCCAACGAGTTTGGACTTATCAATGTGGAAGCAATAATAAAAAATATCAATAGTAAAAACACAATGTCGGTCATACTCGACATGTTAAAATTAGTGCTTACTCTATTTTTCGATCTAATTGCCATTATACTGCTGGTTCGTGTAAAATATCTAAAAACTCTACTGATCTTGCTTCCATAATAAAAACAATTTTCTCTACTCTTGCTACTAACATGTTGTACCCAACATACGCAATAATACCAACAATTAAACCTGCTACAGTTGTTACCATTGCAGTAAAAATCCCATCAGACAATGTTTGTAAATCTACACCTCCGCCACCAGCAGCCATTTTATGAAACACCAATATCATTCCTATTACCGTTCCTAAGAAACCAATCATAGGGGCTGCTCCAGAAATAGTAGCTAGAGTAGATAGGTTTTTTTCTAATTTATTTAATTCCAATTTCCCTGTAGTTTCAACAGCTACACCGATATCATTTAAGGGTTTTCCTATTCTAGTAATTCCTTTCTCAATCATCTTAGCAATTGGCGATGTATTTGAGCGACATAAAGCCTTAGCAGCATCTATTTTACCATCTAAAATATTATCTTTTATCTGATTCATAAAGCTTAAATCTTCCTTACCTGCCTTTTTTATCACTAAATATCGTTCAATAATAATGTATACCGCCAAAATTGAAAGGATCAATAAAGTAATCATTATAATTGCTCCACCAGTACCTCCTGAACTAACTAATTGCCATACAGTAAGTGTTTTTTCTTCTGGAACAACAACCTCTGCAGCCTTTACCACAGCCGTGTTTCCAACTGTCATTTGTAATAAAAAATTCTTCAACATTTTTTTAAGTTTATATCTATACCAAGCTAAAATACGATTATGGCTTATTGCGAATAAAAAATAGCCTTGAAATTGTAAACAGCTAAATGTTAGCTTTTATTGTGTTCTGCAAGGGATAAAAGAATTTATTATTTCTTCTTTTTTAGATCAAATCGTTTAGCAACAAAGAGTTTTAACATCCCTGCACCTGGGCTAAACTCAAAGTTATCTATCACAATAGTCCCTTGGGTTCCGTAAAGTGTTAGGCCTAATAAAAACCAACGATGCTCATATCCCATAGCAAATCTATATGTTACTCTTGCTGCAATTCCAGATTTTGTAGCTTTAGCCACTCCATTAAGGCTTGTCTTTAAATCTTTAACTCCTATACCTGGCACAAAGGAAAAATTCATAAAAATCTTCTTTTTAACCACTAACGAATAGGTATAACCAATAGCTAATCCGTAAGATGTTGAAGAGAAAAAATCTATTGCAAAAGTATCTTGAACTTCTAATGGCAAAACCTTAGGTATAAACTGATTATCAGTATAAGCTGCATCCATATTAAAAAAAGGACCAATCAATAAACTTCCCGCACTTTTATTTTGAATTTCATTTCTAACATAAGCTGCTCGATATGAAAACTTTTTATAATTTAAGATATAGTAAGCAGAAGCTCCTAATGAATAATTTTCCATATCTGGTAATTGAGGCAAAATAGCAGTACTATCCCAATTAGTAAAATCACCTGGATTCTTAACATGAAAACCTTTATATTTTTGATACAAGGCATCTACAACAACCCTTTTACTATACATACTTAATTGCACATCAAACCTTGTGGATTTACCCTTGATAGAATCCGATTGAGCCCCTGAAGGCAAACCTAGTGAGACTCCCAAACCGAACCATTTGTAATTAAACGCCAAACCTAAATCCAAGCTTCCAGCAGGGGAAAGTTCAAGCTTTTTGTTTGTATTCGTATTGGTAATATCTAGCTTTGTGTACTTAAAACTATTCGTAAATTTTACCAATAATTTATCTGTTAAGTCGGTATAATAAATATTTTCTTTAGTTGTAGAATCTTTTTTACTTATTATATTAAATTCAGCATCTACTTGTGAAAATAAAGGAGAAAATATTAGAATTAAAAGAGTTGTAAATAGTGGCTTCATTCAGAATTTAAAATTATCGAAACAAATACATTTTGCCAAAGCCTTTCTTAAAATAACCGTCTGCAGAGGTATCTCTATGCTCTATGTCTTCTGAATTAATTTTAGTTACTACGTGATACAAATACAATCCGTTTGCCAATCTATCACCATAAGTATCTGTTCCATCCCATGCAAAATCGGAGATATTTCTTCCAATATTAATTGCTCCTAATTCATCTCTATGTATTTCTCTAACAACTTTACCTGTTATGGTCATAATTTGAATTTTAAACACTTCAGGAATTTCACTTCCTGTTAATGTAAATACGAATCGAGTTGAAGTTGTGAATGGGTTTGGGTAGTTAAAAATATTAGTAATTGTTGATCTATTGACTACTTCAAAACTGATAATGTAATCAAAATTTCCAGAATTATTTTGAGTTCTATCACTTGCTTGAACTCTCAACTTATATTTTCCATCTTCAGGAAAATCACCTTGTAATATAATTTTTGAATTATTTTTAGGCAACGATGCTGCCACAAACTGCATTCTTTCTACTACTCCAGAGTAAAAATAAATCCTTTCTTCTGCACCATTAGGTGTGCTTATGTAAACAGCATAAGCAGAGGTGTCATCCAATAATAAATATTGATTTTCATCTGTTAACTCTATTACTATATTTGCTTTAGGCGAAACAATATCTCCATCCAAAATATGAATACCATCAAAAGTAACATCTAAAATAGGGTTTATCTTATCTGCATTTACGTAAAACGGTATTTGAGCTACATTATTAAAATGATATTGTTCTAGTTGGTCATTATTAGGATTAACATCTACCAATAAGCTGTTTAGCCCAGCAATCCCAACCGTAGAGAAAGTGATTGTTGCCATAATAACACTATCTGAGAGTAACGGTTTTTGCCTATCATAAGGTAAAAATTGGATGTTATTATATTTATCCATTACTGCAAATGAAATCAATAAACTATCCATATTATAAGGACTAATATTTTTAACCGCTATAGAAACTGTAATATCAATTCCTTCATCTACGGTATCATTCTGAATAGAAAAATAGATACTAGGATCTAACGCTGCTTCAGGAACTCCTTCGTAAGTTATTTGCCACCTATCTAATTGAGGTGCAGTTAGCAATGAGTCATCTGTTAAATGAGCATGTAATTTTAAATATGGATATAACGAAGCATCAACCTGGGTTGTAATTCGAATATCACCAGAATCTGTAGGCAAATTATTAATTAATACCGTTTCAATTCCACTTGCGTTAACACCAATAACATTTAATACAGTACTATCTTTGGTAGTGGGCGATTCTAAAGATGACATTCTCCATGAGAGAGAATCCCATCTTACTGCTGGTCCCATAATTTCAGAAAAAATATTACCATAATTTGCACTTGTCACTAAAGTCTTAGTTAATAATAACCCTTTATGTGTAATAGAATCTCCAATTACCTCAATAGTTGAAGCTGGATTTCCTTTTTGATGGTAAAGTATAAATGGGTATAAATTAGGAATTGTCTCCATTTGAGGAGCTCCCATTACAGTATTAAAATAATTTCTTAAACTTGGCTGAATAGAATCTGTAAAATTACTAAGGTTTACAATATATACCGACCACATTAATATGTGATTTCCACTAGGGACTGTATCTTTTATAAATGTTTCTAATGCCGCCATTTGAGTCAGATTATGCCTGAAAACAAAACAATTTCTAGTAGAACCATTGTTCCATCCAAGTACGTTGTCTTGCCCATGGTTTCTTTCATCAGCAGACCAAGGCTCTAAGGTTACAGAATCGAGAACTGCAACATGAATAGCACACGGGGTTCCAAATGCATTTTTCCCTTTTCTAACACCCGCTATATAATATGCCACCTGGTTTAATTCACCCCAATCCGCCTTACCATGATTAGTCGCTTTTAATTCTTTAAGATCGTTAACAAAACTAAAATGTCTTGTTGGTCTATTGTGTTTGGTAAATTCGTAACCATCATTTTCAAATTGAAAGAAATGAGCTTGTTCCCAACCTTCTTTTCCTTGAATTCTTTGAAAAGACCTACCTCTCCAATTATATCCTGTAGCATCAACAGAATCTTTACTAACACGCCAAAAGTAAACCACGCTATCTTCTGACAAATACATTGTTGGAGTCCACGAGACAACACCTCCAACTGAATTAATTGTAGTAGATTGTTTAATAGGACTATTAAAATAATCAGTTGTATCAATTTCAAAAATATAATCTTTAGCAGGTTCAAATGGAAAAGCAGTAGATGCTTTTAGAGTAGTAAGTTCTAGAAAAGTATCAGGAACTATCATAAATTCATAAGGGTAAACAGGAATAATTTCTCCGGAAAGTATATTTAATGAAGTTGTAACAACATTGTTATTTTCAAAACTTTCTGTTACTGCATTTGCAGCATCTATCGTAATGGTAAACTCATTTAATCCTAATCCTCTAACAATGTCAACTGGCATTGTAAAAGAAATGGTTTGTTGATAATTGTTACATGGAAATACGCTTGTATAAATTGTGTCAGTAAAAGAGGTTCCAGGAAAGTTCCTTATCACTTCTAGCACAACAATATCATTAACTGCTCTTCCTAAGTTAGTAACCAACACATTAATATCAAATGAATCTATATCTGAAGTAACGACTGATGGATTAAAGGTAACAGTAGGTGCTTCTATCATATAATCCGGTTTATCAAACGAATTAATTACTAAAGAGGGATCTCCGTGTAAAGTCATCCCCGCAGCTGTTCTTTGGTTTACACCAATTTGTTGCATATTTGTATTTTTAATGTGCCCACCTACACTCCCTCCATAGTTACTATAAGCCAGGTTATTATGAAATTCTCTTGCGAAAACATTTAAATCACTAATTGTTTCTGTACCTACTGATGATAGATAACCTATTACACCCTTATCATTAAATATCACATAATCTTCACTGGTACTATTAGCAGCGGCCATATGTATATCTCCGGCATGACAACCAAGCCCTAACATAAATGGATATTTACCATTTTGATTTGGCCATAAATTTACATCATCAATGTTCTGATCAAACCCACCAGCAGCAGAAGAATGACCGTAAAAAGTCATTAATGCAACTCCATTTTCTATGTAATCTTTAATTGTATCAGCAAGCGTTATTTGAATTGGTGCAGTAGAATTTTTTAAAAAAGAATGCACATCACCTCCAAACAAGGTATCTTCTATCGTTGTTTCATAATTGTTTAAATAATAAATAATTGACCCTTGTTCATTTGAAGTACTTCCCCCGCCAAAATGCAACACTCTTTTCATCCATTTATTCTCATCAAATGGATAAGATATAGGTTGTAAGGGATTTTCATAATCTATAATTTTATTTAAATACCATGTTATGTCTGTTCCTGTTTTTGCAGCAATTCTTCCTGTAGGAATAAGTGGTTCATTAACTGTTCCGTTTAAACCAGAGCTTAGCATATTATCAGATGCGGGATCTCCAAAAGAAGGAACTAAATTGTTTTTAAAATTAGCAGCATCTTTTCTAGACTGACTTGGTTTAATTGCCTTTCCTAATAAAAAAAGATAATTTGGTTGTGAAGGCCATACATCTGAAATGTAATCAATAAAATTTCTAATACTAAAAGGGTGTTTTTCTACACCATAAGCAAACTGATCATATAAATCGTCAATATTAAAAATTATTGGGTTTTGGGGGTTAGGTTTGCTTCCAAGCCCTGACGATCTATAAGCAGCGTAATCGTTTGCCTCTGTCATTAAACTAGAGTGCGTAATAATAACAAAAGCCGTATCAATAGCTACAGTTGAAAAATCTACAAAACTACCAGTACCACCAACAGGCACAAGATTAGTTATACTTTTTACCTCTCCATCCGAACCGATAAAACATTCAACCTCCGAAGCTATAGTGTTTGGCACCAAACATTTATGGATTCCTCCAGCAGAAACAACATCAATTCGTTTTCCATTGGTAATTTCATAAAAGATAACATTCCCTGTAGCATTAAAATTGTTAAAATTTAAATATGATTTCAATTCTGTTGGATGTAGCTCTACATAAAGATTATCAACAGTTGTTAACCCTTCCATATCCAATGTGTGTGGATATTTTACCTTAATGTAAGAAATAGCTTGTTTAGCAGCAGAGGATCCTAAATCGTTAACACTCTCAAAGTTTATTGATGTAGTTGTTGCTCCTAAATCTACAATCGGAATAGACATTTGAGCGTCAATTTTTTGATATCCCGAAAAAATGGAATCAAATTGATTAGCCCCCAAACTAATTCGTAAATGTTGATCTAGCGTTAAACCTGCAAAATCGGATTCTCCTAAAATTACAGCACTCATTATTGCATTTGGACCTAAAGTATAAGCGTTTGCTGTAGATATACTTTTTGATTTATTCGCTCCAATTGTGTACCAATCATCAAACCATCCCTCTGTTGGCACATACCCCATAGACAGAGCTTTACCAAATGTTTGTCCATCGTAATAAACATACCCTGCTTGACCTGCTGAATGCCCAGAGGTATAATATTCAACAGCTTCTTTGTTAAAATAATTAATGGGGGTATAAACTGAAAAATTAGTATCTGTTTCTAATGTTAATCGATTATTTGTGGTTAAAGAATTCCATGTTAAATAATAACAAATGGTATCGTTAAACAAGCTATAATATGGATTTGGATGGTTTGTTGCTCCTCCATAGAGGTTTTCATCCAACCAACCATCATTGTATTGCCCATAAAATTCAATAAAATCTGTCCCATCAAATGTTCCGTCTCCTTCTCCTTGAATGTAAAGCGGTACTTCTACCCCTCTTGCAAATAATTGAAAATTTGCAGGATTTATACTTGATAATGGAATTCCTGAATTTGCTAAAACAGTAGAATCTATACGATAAATACCTGTTTCAGCTACTTTAAATTTATAGTATTGTTGTGAGTAATTTATCCAACTATTATTATAAGGTTGAGAAAATACAAGAGAAGTTAACCCTACAAAAAATGTAAGGAACAACAGTTTCTTAAAGTTCTTAATTATGTTATTGATATAAATCAAACTAATAAGCAGTCATTAAAACACTTACACTACGTATTTACACGTAAATGGTGGTTGCATAAAATTACGAAATAATTGGGGTTAATTAACAAAAATTCTTACTCAAATCTCTTTTGAGCCTGATACTGCTTGTTGATATCAAATCGCAAAGAAAATATGTTTGAATATAAGGCGTCTGATTGATCTCCAATATCAGAAAAAGCATAATCAAGTGCTATACCTCTAAACTGGATTCCAACACCAAAATTAGGCTGATAAGTGATTTTATCGTTTTTCAAAATATCAGTCACCTTTTGGAAATTTCCGACTCCTAACCTTAAGAAAACCATCTTACTATACCCTACTTCTATTCCCATGTGAGGGTCAACACTTACAGGGTCTCCAGTAATTAATACATTTCTTTTTCCATCCGTAGATAAGTCAAAATCAATCTCTCCAAGCATGTTAAATTTATTACTAATCTTAACTTCTCTTCCTATCCCTAAAATAACTTTTGGCATAGTAACTTCTGTGGAGCTTGTTGGTATTTCATTGCCTGTAGCATGAAAAACATCAATTGTTTCTTCATCTAAAGAAAAGCTCCATGCATTAAAGGTTGAAGTAACATCTCTTGCCATCAATCCCAATTTCCATTTTTTAAGATCATATTGAATTCCGAAATCCAAACCAAAACCCCAAGCTTTCGCAAAATCTCCTATTTGTCGATAAATAATTTTAACATTTGCTCCATATCTTAATCCTTTTATTTTAGATTTTCGGGCATAAGAAAACATAAAGGCATAATCAGCTACCGAAAACGAAGTAATCCTATCATAATCAACATTTCCATCGGCATCTATTAATTGTGTTGTATT
This sequence comes from Flavobacteriales bacterium, assembly GCA_002401955.1. Lineage (GTDB taxonomy): Bacteria > Bacteroidota > Bacteroidia > Flavobacteriales_E > Vicingaceae. Next base: position 22,103 of record NVUQ01000092.1, read on the forward strand.
GGGGATATCATCAACTCCAAAACGTATAATAGAGAACCCAAATGCACTTGCACTATCAATATTAGCTGCAAAAGCACCGTAATCATACTTTGCAATCCCAGCAAAATATTCGGCATGCATTAAACCAATTTGAAAATCTTTTTTAATTTGCGTTAACCCTGCAGGGTTCCAATAGCCAGAAGTAACATCATTTACTGTTGTTACATAAGAATTAGACATCCCTAAAGCTCTAGCACCAACACCAATAGATAAAAATTCATTACTAAATTTTGGTGCTGATTGCGAAAACACATCAGAAACACATAAAACCAAAATGATGAATATTACTTTTTTCATTCAATGCTAAAATAGGTACGAAAATTAATACTTTATCGGCAAATAACACAAATTCTGTAATTATTTAAGTTTTCTTTTCGCTATTGAGAAACTGTATTCGTAATGTTTTATTGTTTCCAACATCAAAAATAAAATAGATTTATGTTCTAAAAAATTTAAATGATTAATTTTGTCACTTATGAAAAATCAGATTCCAAATTCAATTACAATATTAAGTTTAGTTTTAGCTTGTTTGGCTATAATTTTAACTTTTGAAGGAGAATTAGCTATTGCTGCTTATCTTCTTATTGGATCTTGTGTTTGTGATTTTTTTGATGGTTTTGCTGCTCGAGCATTAAAAGTAAACAATCCTATTGGTAAAGAAATAGATTCGTTGGTAGATATGATTGCCTTTGGTGTTGCTCCTGCAATGTTATTATATCAAGTAACCAAAATGGCTCAAGAAACACAACAAATTCAGCTTTTAATAGATTACCCTTGGTTACATTATATGGTTTTTTCTATTCCTATTTTTTCTGCAATACGATTGGCAAAGTTTAACATTGATACACGACAAACAAGTTCGTTTATAGGGTTAGCAGTTCCTGCTCATGCATCATTTTACATCTTTATTGTGTTGCTTTATCTCTATCCAAATCTACCTCAAATCATTAATGTTACTGACTTTATTACCCCTATCGTTTCTAACCCTTTAGTTCTACTAGGGCTTAGTGTTTTACTTTCCTTAATGTTAGTTGCTGAAGTACCAATGTTTTCTCTAAAGTTTAAAAACATGAAATGGAAAGACAATGCCCTGGCTTTTAACTTTATTTTACTTTGGTTTATAATGCTCATTTTCATGAACATTGTTGCAATGCCCGTTATCGTTATCTTCTATATTGTTTGGTCAATTATTCTAAACTTTAAGAATAACTCTAAATCTGTTACTGCTTAAAAATGCTATCTGTTTTTTCTGATGATCATTTTATGAAAGAAGCTTTTAAGGAAGCAAAAAAAGCTTTTGATGAAGATGAAGTGCCTGTTGGTGCAATTGTCGTTTGTGACAACAAAATTATTGCACGAGCCCACAACATGACTGAACGATTAAATGATGTTACTGCCCATGCAGAAATGCTCGTTTTTACTTCTGCAACTGATTTTTTAGGTGGAAAATATTTAAATGAATGCACCCTTTACGTTACGCTTGAACCATGTGTAATGTGTGCAGGAGCTAGCTATTGGGCTCAACTCAAAAAAGTAGTTTATGGGGCTAGTGATGAAAAAAGAGGGTTTGCAAAGCACCAAGAAAACCTATTACATCCTAAAACAGAAATTGTAAACGGAATAATGGAAAAAGAATGTGGTGATTTATTGACTACTTTTTTTAAATCAAAAAGAAACTAAATTCCTAAAATAGATTTAAGCTCTTGGTATCGAGAACGACTCACTTTTAAACTTACATCACTTTTTAGCATTACCTGATAAGTATCTTTTCCAAACTTTTCTATCTTTTTTATCTCAGATATATTCACAATATAAGAACGGTGAATTCTGATGAATTTTGACGCATCCAAATGTTCTTCATAAAACTTCATAGTTTGATGTTTTAGATGTTTGGCAGCAGCTGTATGTATCATCACATAATCATCTTCCGATTCAATATAAACTATTTCATTTAAAGGGATTACATGTATGTTATTATTGGATTTTACAACTACCCTATCTATACTTGTATTTTCTGAAACATGTGTTTTAAGCTGACTAATACTTTCTAAAGAATTATTATTCTCTTTTTGAGACACTTTAGCTAATGCTTTATCAAACCGTTCTTGAGAAAATGGTTTTAATAAATAATCTACAGCATTCAAATCAAAAGCCTTAATTGCAAACTCATCATAAGCTGTTGTAAATATGATGTGAGGAGCATCTTCAACTAACTCTAATAGTTCGAGCCCAGTTAATTTGGGCATCTGAACATCTAAAAAAACAAGATCTGGGTTTAATTCATTAATCGCTTTTAAACCACTAAAACCATCAGAAAATTCACCAATTAATTCGATATCATTATGAGTTAAAAGGTAATTTTTAACTAAATCTCTAGCTAATTTTTCATCTTCAATAATAATGGCTCGCTTAGTCATTTTGTGGAATATTTATAACAACTGTAAATGTTTGTTCTGATTTGTTAATCGTTAGTAAATCATTCTTTTTATAAATTAAAAACAATCGTTCTCTAATGTTTTTCAACCCTATTCCTTCTCCTTTTGTTGGCTTAGCCTTAGGATCAAAATCATTTTGCAAAGAAAGTTGAAGTCCATTTTGATTTAGCTCTGCATTTAAAATTATATGTATAGTGTCTATACTTTCGTACACTCCATGTTTTATAGCATTTTCAAATAATGGTTGCAAGGTCATTGCTGGAATATTGGCTGCTAAGGTTTTTTCATCACAATTAAATTGAAAACTTAATCGCTCTCCAAAACGGATTTTTTCTATGTCTAAATATAGCTTAATGTTCTCTAATTCTGTTTTTAACGTAGTTATTTGTTTTCGCTCATTACTTAAAGAGTATCTTAAATATTCTGAAAGCTTAATAATCATTTCTTGTGCTTTTTGAGGACTTGTAATCGTTAATGAACTCACAGAGTTTAAACTATTAAACAGAAAATGAGGGTTAATTTGATTTTTTAGCGCACTTAACTCCACTTCTTTAATTAATGTTTTAAGATTAGATTCTTGTTTAATTTTTTCTTGAATATCTTGATAATAAACCACTACATAGTATACCAAAATAAATAGGGAATAATAAAACATTCCGCTAATAATTCGCCAAGGAAATGAACCATCTAAAAAAGATAAATAATGAACATCGCTTATCGTATACTTTAAAATTAAGTAGCCCGTTATCAGCCAGAAACCAATAATTAGTAATGATGAAACGATATGACTCGAAAATAAAATAAGAAAGTTTTGATTAGATTTATTATAACGAACTAAATACCATAAACTAATCCCTAGAAAAGCAAAAAAAACATTAAACAACAAGCTATCTGCCACAGAAACCCCAACAGACAAGCCATAATAAAAATGCATAACAGCAAAGTGTGCTCCAATAATTATGGACCACACCATTGCGTAATTAATTAAGTAATTTTTATTGCTTGTTATTGGGTTTAACATCTTTGCTTTAAAAGTAAGAATTTGTTTTGTTAACTAACAGCCCGTTAATTAACCTCTAGAGAGGGCGAAACTTAATAGCTTTTTACTTCTCCTCCTCCAAAAATAGTAAATCCTTTAATTACTAATGTCTTTTTAAATTCACCATCTGTCAATTCAACAGGACCTCTTTTATCATCAAATCCTCCAAAAATTGATGTAACATCCACCTGCACTTCCCAACCTCTAGGAACAGTTATCTCTGCTCCTCCAAACATGGTAAAAACATCAACTTCACATTCATTATCTCTAAGACTTGCTCCAGTTAAATCTATTTCGCTTCCACCAAAAATACTCGTTACTTTTCCTCCTATAAATTGATCTGAAGTGATTTTTCTATTTCCACCACCGAACAATGTTAGCATATCTATACAATGTTCTGATGATTCATTATTACCAAAACTTCTGTGTCTGTTTTTAACAGTAACCATCAGTACTCCTATTACAATAAAAATTGCTGGCCAAAACATTTCTCTTACCTCAAAAGGGATATCAAACATTTTAGGTAGTATAAAAAATGTACCTATAGATATTAATATTAATCCTGAGCGATAATTCGCTTTAGTTAAAATGTTTGCAACTCCTATACCTATTAATAACATTTGCCAGGAAATAATTATATGACTAATACTTGCCGGAATTATGTCCATTTTTTTAGCTATTAATACTGCTCCTACAACTATAAAAATAATTCCTAGTAGGGAACGTTTATTACTTTTTCTTTTACTGTGTTTTTCTATTGATTTCATAATATTTGTTTTTTAAATTATAATTCAAATGTAAGTTGACGTACTGGGGTATGAAATAGTTATTAGGTGAGTTGCAGTAAATTTTCGGTAAATGGGGAGTTTGAAATTAATACTTCAATGAATTAATGTAAGAATGTTATAATTGGTAACTTTGATGTATAATTTAACTTTAATATAAAATATATGTATCCACCAGAATTAGTAGCTCCAATGAAAGAAGAATTAACTTCTGTGGGCTTTGAAGATTTAACAACTGTTGAACAAGTTGATGCAGCTATAACTGCTGAAGGAACTACTTTAGTAATTATCAACTCTGTTTGTGGTTGTGCTGCTGCAAATGCAAGACCAGCGGCTAAAATGTCGATTACCAACGATAAAAAACCAAATAAAATAACTACTGTTTTTGCGGGTGTTGATGGCGAAGCTGTTGCTCAAGTAAGAAAATATATGCTTCCTTACCCTCCATCATCACCAAGCATGGCTTTATTTAAAGATGGAAAAATAGTGCATTGTATAGAAAGACACCACATTGAAGGAAGACCTGCTGAAATGATTGCTGAAAATTTAGCAGAAGCTTTTAACGAGTATTGCTAGCGGAAAATTTCAACTATAATTAACTACGTTAACTCCCTGTAAACTAGCGATAAAATTTTAGTTATTTTTTGAACAACAAAAGCCTTGAAAATTTTCAAGGCTTTTTTATTATATCGCTTACACCTTTCTTATATTTGGATGAGAAATCGTTTACCGCGATTAAAACACTTTATTATGGCATTAAAACAATCTTTTAGTTTAAAACTTCAACAAAAACTATCTCCACAGCAAATTCAGTTAATGAAATTGTTGCAATTACCAACTGTTGCTTTAGAACAACGAATTAAAGAGGAAATGGAGAATAACCCTGCTTTAGACGAAGGTAAAGAGGATGAAGAATTAGAGGAGGAACAAGAAGATGATTTTGGAAGAGAAGAAATTAGTGAAGCCGAAAAAGAATTTGATTTTGATGATTATTTAGGTGATGATGATGATACGCCATCTTATAAATTAAACATTAGCAACCAAAGTAAAGACGATGAAGACAAACAAGTTCCTTTAAGTGGTGGAGCAACTTTTCAGGAGCTACTAGAAGCTCAACTGACATTATTTAATTTGGATGATGATGATCATACTATTGCTGTCCATTTAATTGGAAGTTTAGATGAATCTGGATACTTAAGAAGAGAAATTAATGCAATTGTTGACGATTTAGCTTTTACTCAAAATGTAATTACTGATGCTGAGCACATTGAAAAAATATTGACTATAATTCAGCATTTTGACCCCCCAGGAGTTGGTGCAAGGAACTTACAGGAATGTTTGTTATTACAAATAAAAAAGAAAAACGATCATTCTTTACTTACATTAAATGTTGTGGAGGTATTAGAAAAATTTTTCGAAGAATTCACAAAAAAACATTACTCCAAAATTATTGACCGTTTAAATATTTCTGAAGAGGATTTAAAACAAGTAATCGTAGAAATTTTAAAACTAAATCCAAAACCTGGAAATTCATCAAGCGGAACTTCAAAAGTAGTACAACATGTTGTTCCTGATTTTAACTTAACAGTTGAGGATGATGAAATTCTACTTACTTTAAATGGGAGAAATGCTCCTGAACTAAGGGTAAGTAGAACCTATGCCGATATGATGGAAGGTTATAAAGTTCAAAAAGAAAAACCATCTAAATCACAAAAGGATGCTTTAATGTTTGTAAAACAAAAAATGGATTCTGCCAAATGGTTTATTGATGCAATTAAACAGCGTCAAAACACATTAATCACTACCATGCATGCCATTATTCGTCATCAAAAAGATTACTTTTTAGAAGGTGATGAAATCCTCTTAAATCCAATGATTTTAAAAGACATTGCAGAAGAAGTAGATTTAGATATTTCAACTATTTCGAGGGTTGTAAATAGTAAATATGTGCAAACACCTTATGGTACTTTTCTTTTAAAAACATTCTTTTCTGAATCGCTAAGCACCGATAGTGGCGAAGATGTTTCTACTAGAGAAGTAAAAAAGATACTACAAGATAACATTGAGGATGAAGACAAGAAAAAACCATTGACAGATGAGAAATTATCTCGTTTCTTAAACGATAAAGGTTATAACATTGCTCGTAGAACCGTTGCTAAATATCGTGAACAATTAAATATACCTGTTGCTCGTTTAAGAAAAGAACTATAGATCTTTAATGAAAACAGCAGCCAAAATTATTTCTACGGTTTTCCATCCACTGGCAATGCCAATTATCGGGTTGTTAATCATTTTCAACACTGATTCTTACATTAATTATGCTATAGATATTGAAACTAAAATCATCACACTATTATTAATTAGCATCTACACCCTAATCGTTCCTATTTTAACAACTCTATTACTCTTATTTTCTAAGTTTATTAATAGTCTTGAAATGGAAACTCAAAAAGAACGAATAATACCGTATTTATTCACTATTACCTGCTATATTATTACTCTTTATCAACTTGCAAAATCTCCAGCACCCCCTATCATTTTTAACTTTATGAAAGGTGCAACTCTATCGGTAATGCTTGCATTTATTATTAATATAAGATGGAAGATTAGCGCTCATATGATTGGTATAGGAGGTCTCACAGGTGCCTTATTATGTATTTCAATGCTCTTAGAGGTTTACATTACTCCATATCTTGTTTATGCATTATTAATTGCGGGTCTTATTGGATCTTCGCGGTTAATTTTAAAAGCACACACCCCTTTACAAATTTATGTAGGTTTTGCTGTTGGAGTAATTTGTCAATTTGCTGTTCTTTATTTTTAGCATAAAAAAAAGTCCTAACAATAACGCTAGGACTTTCTTCTATTTTATTTATTTAAACTTTCTTAATACTCATCTTCATTAAAAAAGAAATCTTCTTTGGTTGGATAATCTGGCCAAATATCTTCTATACTATCATAAGAATCGTCTTCACCTTCAAGTTGCTGTAAATTTTCAGTAACCTCTAATGGTGCTCCCGTTCTAATTGCGAAATCAATCAATTCATCTTTTGATGCTGGCCATGGTGCATCTTCTAGATGTGATGCTAATTCTAAAGTCCAATACATAGTCTATAATTTATATGCTATAATTTACGCAAAAATAGATTATTTGTTTGCTTAAGCAAGAAAAAACTAAAAATAATTATTAGGAACTTTTATGTTATTTTTATCATGCTGAAAAAGAGCTACATACGAGGGGCCCATTCCACTTCCTCAACCGCTTTATCTAAAACAATTTTTCGAGCTAATACAAACAAATAATCTGATAATCTGTTTAAATAACGTAATACAATTTCATCAACAAGCTCTAACTCTGATAAATGACTCACTAAACGCTCTGCTCTTCTACACACACATCGTGTAATATGGCAATAAGAAACCGTTGTATGCCCACCTGGTAAAACAAACGACCTCATTTCTGGTAAAGATTCGTTCATTTTGTCCATTTCCTTTTCTAACAAGAAAATATCCGCTTCATTTATTTTTGGCACTTTTACTTTGGTGTTACCAGGTTCTGTTGCCAAAATAGAACCAACAGTAAACAGCCTATCCTGAATTTCTATTAATATAGTTTTACTCTCTTTATCAATATCCTGATCTCTGATTAAACCAATATAAGAATTCAATTCGTCAACCGTTCCGTAAGCTTCTATCCTAATATGATGTTTAGGCACTCGTTTCCCTCCAAAAAGTGATGTCTGACCCTTATCTCCCGTTTTTGTATAAACCTTCATTTTGTTAAAATTAATCCCTAAAATTACTGATTATTTGTGTTAATTTTAGCCCATGATTACACAAGAACAAGTAAAAGAATTAGTTGAGCGCCTGGATGCGTTAAGGGGGTATCTTTGACATTGATGCCAAACTTATACAACTAGAGGAAGAGGATCAAAAAACACAAGATCCTAATTTTTGGGACGACCCTAAAGAAGCAGAAAAACAACTAAAAGTTGTTAGAAACATTAAAGTATGGACAGAAAATTATTCTTCTATCGCTTCAGAAATAGATGATTTAGAAGTTCTTTTCGACTTTAATAAAGAAGGTGAAGCTACTGATGAAGATGTTCATAATCAGCACAATACCTGTATTAAAAAAATTGAAGATTTAGAGTTTAAAAATATGCTTAGCGCAGAGGAAGACTCTTTAAACGCTGTGCTTCAAATTACAGCTGGTGCTGGCGGAACAGAAGCCTGCGATTGGGCTGAAATGCTACTCCGAATGTATAAAATGTGGGCAGAAAGCAACAGATGTAAAATTAAAGTACTTGACCATCAAGGCGGAGATGTTGCCGGAATTAAAACTGTAACAATAGAAATTGAAGGGGATTTTGCTTTTGGTTATTTAAAAGGAGAGAATGGTGTTCATCGCTTAGTAAGAATTAGTCCTTATAACTCTCAAGGAAAAAGAATGACTTCTTTTGCTTCTGTTTATGTTTATCCTTTGGCTGATGATTCCATCGAAATAAAAATAAACCCTGCAGATATTCAGTTAGATTTTGCGCGTTCGGGTGGTGCTGGAGGACAAAATGTAAATAAGGTTGAAACGAAAGTGATTCTTAGACACATTCCTTCAGGCATTATGATTACCAATTCTGAAACACGATCTCAATTAAAAAACAGAGAAAAAGCAATGCAATTATTAAAATCTCAATTGTATGAAATTGAATTGCGTAAAAAAATGGAATCTCGTGCAGAAATTGAGGATAGCAAAATGAAAATTGAATGGGGAGCACAAATAAGAAGCTATGTGTTAGATGATAGACGAGTTAAAGACCATAGAACTAACTTTACGGTTAATGACCCTAGTAAAGTTTTAGATGGCGAATTAGATGGCTTCCTAAAATCATACTTAATGGAATTTGGAAAGTCCTAAGAATAGTTTAATGTTTGAATGCTTTAATAAGTAAATAAATTAAAAGTATTTCTATTTTCGCATTAAATCATTTTATCATTCACTCATTAAATTATTATGAAAATATATCACAATCCTCGTTGTAGTAAAAGCAGACAAACTTTACAATTAATAAAAGATTCTGGAACAGATGTAGAAATTGTAGAATACTTAAAAGAGATTCCTACTACTGAAGAGTTAGAAATGATTTTAATGAAGCTAAACCTGAAACCCAAAGATATTATAAGAAAAGGCGAAGCTGTTTACAAGGAAAAATTTAAAAACAGCAATTTTAATGATGATGAATGGATAAAAATAATGTTAGAGTATCCTAAATTAATTGAAAGACCCATTGTTATAAGAGGGAATAGAGCAGTATTAGGAAGGCCGCCAGAAAATGTTTTAGACTTGATTTAAAAAACAAAAGCATCTATTAATAAAATAGATGCTTTTTATATATCCTTTGATAATAAATCTACTCTTCTAAACCTGCCAACCTTTTAGCCCAAGTTGGACCAAACTTGTTTAATAAAAACAACTTAATAGAAGCAGGTACTACAATTGTAAATAAAAACATAAGTACCCACATTGCCATAAAGAAAATTAAGAAGAAAAATAATACACCTAAAGTAACCATGCTTGTTGTTTTTAATCGTTAGTAATGTAAAAGTAAAAAAATATAATAGTTAAGCCTAAATATTTTCAAAAAAATCATTGCCTTTATCATCACAAATAATAAAAGCAGGGAAATTTTCTACTTCAATTTTACGTACAGCTTCCATCCCTAGCTCTTCAAAAGCAACTAACTCAACAGATTTAATATTAGTTTTTGCTAAAATTGCTGCTGGTCCGCCAATAGATCCTAAATAAAAACCACCATATTTTTTACACGCATCAGTAACTCCTTGCGAACGATTTCCTTTTGCCAACATAATCATAGAGCCTCCTAAAGACTGAAATTCATCTACATAAGGATCCATTCTTCCTGCTGTGGTTGGCCCAAAACTTCCTGAAGGCATTCCTTCTGGTGTTTTTGCTGGCCCAGCATAATACACAGGATGTTTCTTAAAATATTCTGGCATTGGTTCTCCAGCATCTATCATTTCTTTAATTCGTGCATGAGCAGAATCTCTAGCAACAATTAATGTTCCTTTTAAACTCAACCTTGTTTTTATTGGATATTGAGATAGTATTTTCAATTGCTCTTCCATTGGCAAGTCTAAATCAATCTCTATTGCTGGTTCTAAATGCGGTGCTTTTTCTGGCAAAAACCTTCCAGGATTTGTTTCCAATTGCTCCAAGAAAATTCCATCTTTGGTAATTTTTCCTTTGATGTTTCTATCTGCTGAGCAACTCACTCCTATCCCAACGGGGCAAGAAGCACCATGTCTTGGTAAACGAATAACCTTTACATCATGTGTAAAATATTTACCTCCAAACTGTGCTCCAATCTGACTATCTTGGCATATCTGTTGAATTCTATCTTCCCAAGCTGTATCTCTAAACGCTCTTCCTCCAGCACTTCCTACAGTAGGCAACTCATCATAATAACCTGCCGAAGCCATTTTAACTGCTTTTAAGTTCGCTTCTGCAGATGTTCCTCCCACTACAAATGCTAAGTGATAAGGTGGACAAGCTGCCGTTCCTAGATCTCTAATCTTTGCTGTAATAAATTCAGTCATGGATTTTTCGTTTAACAAGGCTTTTGTTTTTTGGTACAAAAAGGTTTTATTAGCCGAGCCTCCACCTTTAGTTAAAAACAAAAATTTGTACTCATTTCCTTCTTCAGCATAAATATCTATTTGAGCAGGCAAATTACTTCCAGAGTTTTTCTCTTCAAACATATTTACAGCAACCATTTGAGAATACCTCAAATTTCTTTCTTGGTAAGTGTTATAAATTCCTTTAGAAAGGTATTCAGCATCATTTACTCCTGTAAAAACATTCTCACCTTTCTTTCCCATTACTATAGCTGTTCCAGTATCCTGACAAGAAGGTAGTTGACCAACTGCGGCTATTTCTGCATTCTTCAATAAAGTATGTGCTACAAATCGGTCATTATCTGTTGCTTCAGGATCATCTAAAATCTTGGCTACTTTTTCTAAATGGGCCGTTCTTAACATAAATGAAACATCTGCCATTGCTTCTGCAGCGATAAGTTCTAATGCTTTTGAATCTACTTTTAAAATTTCTCTTCCATCAACCTCAATTGTAGAAATATGTTCTTTAGAAATTAATTTATATTGGGTTGGATCCTTTTGTAAAGAAAATGGATTTTCGTAAATGAAATCAGCCATATTTTTTTGTTTGAATTTAGAACACGAAGATAAGAGTTGTTCTGTAATAAATCATGGTCAGTTCGAGTGATTCCGAATTTATTTTAGAAATTGTATCGGGAACAAACGATTTAAATAAGAATGTTGTTCTCGATACATCGTACTTTCAACACAACACTCTAATACCAATTCTGAAACAAAACGCCTGATATATTCAGAAAATTGTGTACCTTTATTATATGGGAAAACGAGTAATAATTGGCATTAAAGAGAGTGAAG
>NVUQ01000047.1 GCA_002401955.1 Flavobacteriales bacterium
TTTTTCTAAATCCATATACATCGTTAGGATGTAATTTCTTCTTGAAGTGTAATTACATTTTTCTCAGATAAATGAAGGATTGTTCTTATCAGGGTTGCAAATTGAACAATGTACTTATTAGTACTTTTAAAATCGTTAACAGCAATATAGTGTTGAATAGAGTTTAGTGTATTAAAAATAAAATGCGGATTCATTTGAGATCTCAATGCTTTTAACTCTAACTCTACCATTTTTTTAGAAACTTCTGATTTACCTCTAATTTGTTTTTCTCTATACCAAAATATGCCCAAGACAATTCCAATTCCGAATAATATTTCTAACGAAATAAACCACCAAGTTAACCAAAAAGGTGGAGAAATGGAAAATGGCAAGCTCTTAGGTTCACTCCAAATATCATCCTCATTCTTCGCTTTTACCTGAAATTGATAATCATTTGGTTGTAATGTTGGATACTGAACTGATCTTGAAGTTGTACTTGTCCAATTAGTATCTACGCCCAACATTCTATATTGATATTCTACCTCTCCTAAACTTCTGTAATTTAATCCTTCAAAATGAATTTTGATGAAATTCTCCTGATAAGTCAACAGCATTTTTTGCTCCAATTCTCTCTGCTCGTTATTTACATTAAAAGCGGTAATGTAAACTGGTGGCGGAACACTATTCCTTTTTACTTTTGTTTTATCAAAATAAATTAGCCCAGATTTGCTCCCCGCAAAAATTTGATCCCCTATGGAATGAATAGCATTTATCTCCTCAGATATTAACCCTTGTTTAATACTAACCTGTTGGATATCACACGCCAAAGAAGACTTAAAATCAATCCTATTTAAGCCCTTATTCGTACCAGCCCAAATAACTCCATCGCGGTCTACATGCAATGATTTTATCAAATTACTCGACAAGCCTTCTTTTTTAGATAAAATAGAACTAACAGTATCTCCTTGGACAACCAAAACTCCAGAAGTCTTAGTCCCCACTAACAATTTCTCCGAACCCCATTGCGCTAAACTGGTTATAGCTCCAGATAAATTAATATCTTTTTTGAAAGGGTTTCTTATTTTTTTATCCGCATAAATTCGCAGACCATCTTTGGTGCCGATCCAAATTTTACCATTTTGATGCGCAATACTGGTGCACCAAATTTGTTCTTCATCACTATAGTGAGTCTCCGAAAATTCACCATCCAAATTTCGTTCGAAGACTCCCTGACCAACACCATAAAACACTCCTTCAACATCGAGCATTGATTTAAACCATCCTCCTCCAGTCATTTCTATAAAAGATATGGCTCCATTTTTATATTGGGGCATATGATTCAGTGAATCTGTTGTTCCCACAATTAACGCTTTCTCCTCGACTTTAAAAAGTAGCGAATAACAAATTCCATCAACATTAAATAAATCTCTAAAATAAGGAACAGCCCCTTTCTGTTTGAGTTCTGCAACCCTTCCTTTTGAAAAGCCTATAAACAGATTTGAATCAACTATGTCAGCAGCTAAACTTAAAATAGCATCTCCCTTTTCTACAGGTACGTAACTAATTTCTTTGGACGGCATATAATAAATACCATTTTTTAAACTCATAAACCAATAGCCATTGTTATTGTCCTTAAAAACTCGAGAAATACTTTCTTTTGCAAAATAATGACCGACAACAATCAAGCTATCCCCTTCAATTAAACACTGATAAACGCCATTATCTTGTGTTGAAAACCACAAATAGTCTCCATCGCTTTTGATTTCATGGATTATTATTTCTTTTAAAAATTTCGCCTCTATTGGCATCTTCTCCAATAAGCCATCTTTTACACTCATGATAAAAAAGGCATCAAAGCATTGAAAAAAGTAATCCGATCGGTGTTTTTCAAAACAGAAACCAAAAACATTTTCCATATATTCTGTATATTTCATTCGATGAGCAATGCTACCCTGTTCATTGCTCAGCTTTACTTCTAATTTTCGTTCAACAAAACCATTTTCTCGATAAAAAGGTTTGTTCAGGGATAGTCTATTCAGATTCAACAAATACCCAAACATAATGTTATCATTTTTTTCTTTCAACTCAATAGATATATCGATACTTGAAGGAGTGCTCATCACTTGCTCAATTCTCCCCAATGTATCACAATTCAGCAAGCCAGAGTAATGAAACCCCATCCAAACCGTCTCGTTTGAATCAACAACAAATGATTGTAACACTCCTTTTTCTCTAAACCCAGCTTGGTCTAATTGTTCATTATGCTCAAAAGGAAAAATACTGTCATTTTGATAATACGCCAATTGACAATTAAACGTCCCAAACCAAATTCTTCCTTTATAATCTTCAGTAATAAAAAAAACGGTGTTGTCCGTTAATCCATCAGAGGCATCAAAATTTTCAAACTCATAACCATTAAAACGACTAACACCAGCATCGGTAGCAAACCACATATACCCTTTAGAATCTTGAAAGGCAGAATACACCTCTGAAGAGGGTAATCCATCCTCTACTCCATAATGTTTAAATACATGAGATTGGGCAGAAATGTTAATCCAGCATATTAAAATGCTTAGAGCAAGTAATATTGTTTTTATATATCGGTGAAGTATTAACATGAGATTGCTTCGTGCCTCGCAATGACGTTCGCTAGATTAATGTGCCAACAACCAATTTTCTGCAGCATTCATTTCTACATCCAAGGGCACAACAAGTTTTACCGCATTTTCCATTTTATCTTTAACGATATCTTTAATTTGATCCAATTCTGGTTTAAAAACATCAAAAACCAATTCATCATGTACTTGTAACAACATTTTCGTTTTAAATTGTTGTTTTTCAAATTCTTTGTGAATGTTAATCATGGCAATTTTAATAATATCGGCAGCCGAACCTTGTATTGGGGCATTTATAGCATTACGCTCTGCAGCTCCTCTTACAATAGCATTGGCAGAATTGATATCTTTTAAGTTTCTCCTGCGTTGCATTACCGTTTCTACATAACCATGCTCTTTCGCAAAATCGATATTGCTTTCCATGTAAGCCTTTAATTTCGGGTAATTTTCAAAATAGGTGTCGATAATTTCTTTGGCTTCTTTTCTAGGAATGTTTAAATTTTGTGACAATCCAAAAGCAGATTGTCCGTAAATAATTCCAAAGTTTACTGCTTTGGCTTTGCTCCTCATATCTCTATCTACATCTTTTGCTTCTACACCAAATACTTTAGCCGCTGTAGCAGTATGAATATCTTCTCCTTTTACAAAAGCTTCTTGCATATTTTCATCTCCACTTAGTGCCGCAATAATTCTTAGTTCTATCTGAGAATAATCGGCTGCCAATAGTGTGTAATCATCATTTCTTGGGATAAAGGCTTTTCTAATTTCTCTTCCTTTTTCTGTTCGTATAGGAATGTTCTGCAAGTTTGGGTTGTTAGAACTTAACCGCCCTGTTGCTGCTACTGTTTGCATATAACTGGTGTGAATCTTACCATCATCTTTATTCACTAGTTCTGGTAGTGCATCCACATAGGTAGATTTTAATTTTTTGAGCGATCGGTATTCTAAAATGTATGGAATAATCTCGTGCTTATTTTTGAGTTTAGACAGTACATCTTCACTAGTAGAGTATTGACCAGTTTTGGTTTTCTTAGCTTTCTCAACAATTTTCATTTTATCAAACAACACTTCCCCCAATTGCTTTGGTGAATCAATATTGAACTCTTCACCAGTTAAATCCAAGATCTTTTTTGTTAAGTCCGTGATCAATATTTCAAGCTCATCAGAGAATTTTGCTAAAGCCGGAACATCTAAATTTATTCCTTCTTTTTCCATGGCACCTAAAACAGGAATTAATGGTGTTTCAATTTCGTCCATTAATTTCTTTAAGGTTTCATTCATTTTAGGCTCAAACTGATTTTTTAGTTGCAGGGTGATATCAGCATCTTCACAGGCATAATCCACAATTTCTTCTTGAGAAATATCGCGCATCGTTTTTTGATTCTTTCCTTTTTTACCAATTAACGTTTCAATGGAAACCGGTTTATATCCTAAATAAGCTTCTGCCAGCAAATCCATATTGTGTCGCATATCTGGCTGAATCAAATAATGGGCAATCATGGTGTCGAATAATTTCCCTTTTAATTGAATTCCATAGTTACTCAATACATTTAAATCGTACTTAATGTTCTGACCAACTTTTTCTATGTTTCCGTTTTCGAACAACCCTTTAAATTCATTTAAAACAACCGTAGCTTCATTCTTATTTTCTGAAAAAGGAATGTAATAAGCTTCGCCTTCTTTATAAGCGATAGACATACCAACAATCTCTGCTTCAAAGGGATTTAATCCTGTTGTTTCAGTATCAAAACAAAATGACTTTTGGTTATTTAAATCAGCTATTAATTTAGCTCTTTCTTCCTTGGTTTGAACAAAGTGGTAATCGTGTTTGGTGTTTTCAAGATTTTTTAATTCTAAAAAAACTTCTTCCTCTTCAACAGCAACTTCTGCTTCTTGTACAACAGTAGTTTCCATCACATTGCCAAACAAATCCATTTGTCCACCAGCCTGAACTTTAATTGGTGCTGCTTTTATTTGAATTTCTCTTCCTAAAATTCGTTTTGCCAAGTTTCTAAATTCTAACTCAGCGAAAAGCTCGGTTATCTTTTCTTCATCAGGGCCTTCCAATTTAGTATCCTCCAAATCGTAATCTACAGGAACATCCAAAATAATAGTTGCCAACATTTTAGATAGTAATCCTTGTTCAGCAAATTCAATT
Organism: Flavobacteriales bacterium; assembly: GCA_002401955.1. Classification (GTDB taxonomy): domain Bacteria; phylum Bacteroidota; class Bacteroidia; order Flavobacteriales_E; family Vicingaceae. The sequence continues at coordinate 4,753 of NVUQ01000047.1, forward strand.
ACATTTTCTTTTTGTTTTCCTTTTAATTCGTGAGCATGTTCTATTAATCCTTCAACACTACCGTATTGAGCTATTAATTTTTTAGAAGTCTTCTCTCCAATCCCAGGTATTCCAGGGATATTATCAACCGCATCGCCCCACAAGCCCAAAATATCAATCACTTGTAAAGGGTTTTCTACACCAAATCTTTCGCATACCTCTGGTATTCCTAGTGTTTGAGCAGGTTTACCATAGGCAGCAGGCTTGTACATAAATATGTTTTCGGAAACGAGCTGCCCAAAATCCTTATCAGGGGTCATCATATAGGTTTGAAATCCTTGTCGTTCAGCTTCTTTTGCCATTGTTCCAATAATGTCATCTGCCTCATAGCCTTCTAACAAATACATCGGAATATTAAAGGCTTCAATAATTCTTTTAATGTAAGGGATTGCTGTTCTAATATCTTCGGGCATGGCCTCTCTACCAGCCTTATAATCAGTAAAAACTTCTTCTCTGTTGGAAGCTCCACCTGGAGCATCAAAAACAACAGCAATATGTGTAGGCTTTTGCTTCTCTAAAACTTCAATTAAAGTGTTGGTAAAACCCAACATTGCAGAGGTGTTTAACCCTTTAGAATTATATCGTTGGTTTTTTCCAAAAGCGAAATATGCTCTATAGATTAGCGCAAAGGCATCGAGTAAAAAAAGCTTTTTATTATTGTCTGACATCTATTTAGTGTATAGTATTTGGTTGTTAGTTTATGGTTTATTTTGAAGATACAAAATACGGTTTTTAGCCCACCCCAATTGTCATTCTGAGCAATAATTTTCTGATTGCTTTAGTAAGCATAACAAATGACATGAAGAATATATTTCTAGAAAACAACTGTTCTCGATACAATTTTTGTTTTTGTCAGTTCGAGTATCCGCCAGGTAGCGGATGTATCGAGAACAAAAAACAAAAACCACTCGAACTGACATTTTCCGTTCTCCGAGAAATAGGGAGTCCAAAGAAAAAAAGTAATTTTTGTATTCAGATCCCCAGTCGAGCTGAGGATGACATCTCTACGTTACTTTGCTGCTTCATTCTTATTAGCCAACTGCCCACAAGCAGCATCAATATCCTTTCCACGACTTCTACGAACATTAACAATAAGGTTGAATGTGTTTTCTAAAAAGGCGGCAAACTTATCTGTTTTTTCGGAATCCGCTTTTTGAAATTGAGCATCATCAATTGTGTTGTACTCAATGATGTTAATTTTACATGGAACCACTTTTGCAAAGGCTGCTAAATCTTTCGCATCTTCCAACGAATCATTAAAATCTTTAAAAATGATGTATTCAAATGTTACTCTTGACCCTGTCTTTTCATGGAAGTAAACTAAAGCTTCTGATAATGCTTCTAAGGTATTAGAATCATTAATTGGCATTATTTCGCTCCGCTTGGCATCTGTTGCAGCGTGTAATGATAACGCCAAGTTGAATTTTACTTCATCGTCTCCTAATTGCTTTATCATTTTAGCAATGCCAGCTGTAGAAACAGTAATTCGTTTTGGAGACATTCCTAATCCTTCCTCAGATGTAATCATATCTATTGAGCGCAACACATTTTTGTAGTTCAATAATGGTTCTCCCATTCCCATATAAACAATGTTGCTTAATGGTCTTTGGTAATGTTGCTCTGCTTGATTTTTAATGATTACAACTTGATCAAAAATTTCTTCTGCATCAATGTTTCTTAATCTATCTAGCTTCCCTGTAGCACAAAAAGCACAACTTAAGCTACATCCAACCTGGCTAGAAATACAAGCAGTCATTCTTCTTGGAGTAGGTATTAGAACTCCTTCAGTAATTTTTCCATCGTATAAACGAAATGCATTCTTAATGGTTTTATCAGAGCTAACTTGTTTCTCTGCAACTTCTACTGCGTTAATTGTAAAATTTTTATTGAGCATTTCGCGAACCCCTAAAGAAAGGTTTGTCATCTCTTCAAAAGAAGTCGCTCCTTTCTTCCATAGCCATTCATAAACTTGTTTAGCGCGAAAAGCTTTCTCTCCTTTTTCGATAAAAAGAGCAGATAATTCTTCTTTTGATAATACTCTTATGTTCTTTTTTTCTGACATTGTGAGTACAAAAGTAAGATTAGTTTTTTAGTCAAAGATTCTTTACTTCGAAGCTTTTGCTCTCGCAAAACATACTCAGCATAAACTCTCCTCAAAATGACGTATTTTTGAGGAAATGAAAAAAATTTCAGCAGAATTTATTTTTCCAGGAAACTCAACTCCAATTAAAAATGGTGTTGTTGTTTTTGATGTTAACGGAACTATTGAAACTATTCTTAATCCAGAATTAGATAAAATAGATTGGAACGAGGTAGAAAAATACGAAGGTATAATCTGCCCTGGGTTTGTAAATACTCATTGTCATTTAGAGTTGTCGTACTTAAAAGGGCAACTTACTAAAGAAACCGAATTACATGGTTTTATAAAAGAAATAATTTCTGTTAGAGATAAATTTACGGAAGAAGAAAGGCTAAAAGCGATTGATTTGGCCGATAATGAAATGATAAATAATGGAATTGTTGCTGTTGGTGATATTTCTAATGGTAATTCTACTTTCAACCAAAAAGCTGAATCAAAAATAAATTACCACACTTTTTTAGAGGTTTTTAGTTTAAATCCTGCTTTAGCTAAAGAGGTAATTGAAAAGACAACTAGGTTAAAAGAAGCATATCCAAATCAACAACATGTTTCTATTACCACTCATGCGCCCTATTCAATGTCTCAAGAATTAATGAATGCTGTAAATGAAGCTTCTGGAAATATACTCACCATTCACAACCAAGAAACCGCAAGTGAAAACGAGTTGTTTTTAACTAAAACGGGAAAGCTTTACGAAGAACTATCGAGCTTTAGTGAAGATATTAAAAACTGGACTGCAACTGGCAAAAATTCTTTACCTTCTTTCTTGCCAAATTTTGATTCTTCAAAAAATATACTTTTAGTTCACAATACATTTACTAATAAAGAAGATATTTCTTTTGCAAAGGCATATTCCGATTCTATTTATTGGTGTTTTTGTCCGAATGCAAACGAATATATAGAAAAAAGGCAGCCTAATTATTCTCTTTTCATAAACGAAAAATGTACTATTGGAACGGATAGTTTAGCTTCTAATTGGAGTCTCTCCATTTTAGATGAGCTCAAAACTATTTCAATAAAAGACTCTACTATTTCTTTGGAAACATTAATAAAATGGTCTACTTTTAATGGTGCCCAATTTTTAGGTTTTGAAAAATTGGGGTTAATCGAAAAAGGAAAACAGCCTGGATTAAATTTAATTTCAGGATTAGATGGCATGAAATTAGGTAAGTACTCATCCGTAAAAAGGATCATTTAATAGACTCAATAAAAATGAAACATTTCAATTTAACACTTATAACATTATTAATTTCTATCGCTTCATTAGCTCAAACTGCAGACTCTACAGTTGTAACGGCAGATAATCCAAAGATTATCAAAATGAATGATAAAATAACTAGTCTATTAGCTTCTAAAGAAAAGTTAATAACATCTAACAAAGAGCTTAAAAAAGAAAACAGCAAATTAAAAAAAGAATTAAAGGATCATAATTCTGAAGTAAAATCAGCACAAAAAAATGTTGAAAAGAAAAACAAGGAATTAATAAAGAAAGTAGAAAAAGGTAAAAATACTGGGAAAACAAGTAAGAAGAGAGATAAGCTAATTAAGCAAACAGAGAAATTATCTGGAAAAATTGAAAAGCTTAAAGCTAAAACCAAAAAGAACACATCAAAAATTAAAAAGAACGAAAAATCAATTAGTAAAGCTGATAAAAAAGTAAGAAAGCTTAAAAAAAGTGTTGCTAAGTTTAATTCTATTTCATAGAAGCTTCTGCAACTAGAATGTCTTCTGCAGTTGTAATTTTAATATTTGATCTATTCCCTTTAACTAAATTTATTGTTTCTCCTAGCCTTTCTACAACGGTAGCATCATCGGTAAATAATTTATCAAAGTCTTGTTTGTAAGCTTTTAAAATTAATTCTGATGTAAAGCATTGAGGTGTTTGAACTATTTTGTAACACGTTCTTGAAACGGCTTCGTTGGTTTTATCTTGTTTAGAATAATGCCTTAAAGAATCCACCACTTCAACCACAGGAATAGCATTGCCTTTTTTTTCTGCTTCAGCAAAACAAGTTTCTATTGTTTGTTTGCTAACTAAAGGTCTTACTCCATCGTGAATTGCAACAATACTGTTTTCTTTCACCAACTTTAACGCATTCTGAACAGAATGGAAACGGGTTTCTCCACCTTTTACAATTTGGTGCTTTACTTTAGGTACTTTATACTCGTGAAAAAGCCCTTGCCAAAAATCGATCTGATTTTCGGGAAGGGCCAGTATAATTTCTATGTTTGGAATCGTTTCTTTAAACTTTTCCAGTGTATGCATTAAAATAGGTTTGCCAGCCAGTTCAAGAAATTGTTTTGGGGTTTTTGCTCCCATTCTTTCGCCTTTACCTCCAGCAACTATTATTGCATATTTATGCATTAGTCAATTCATCAGCACTAAAAAACTCGTCAGCACTTGCTGTAAATGAATTTCCATCTGGTTCTACAGCAGTAGTTGCTTCTACCACATTACCATTAGATTCTTCATTTGTTGTTTTGTTTTCTTCTTTATTGTTATTGTAAGAAGGCTTAGTGTAGTTTTCGTCTTTTGGTCTACCAATAGAACGAATGTAAGCATTTAACATTCTGTGAATTTTCTCAACAAATTCAATCAATTCATCTGATTTTTCTTCGCCAATTAATTCTCTTTCTTTAGACTTTAGTAGCCATCCTTTGGTCTTTAATAAGTAACCTCTAGAAATATAGCAATAATGCTTTTTATCTTTAAAATTGTATCTTCCGTAACCTTGTGCAATGTTTCCTGAAATTGCATCAGCAGCTTGTACAAATGGTTTACCGACAGTATCTTTGTTAAACCCCTCCCAATCATTAACAATGTTCCAAATTTCTTGTTCAAAATCTAAACATTCTTGGTAAAGTTTTAAGTCTTCTAGTTTCATTTAAGTAGTTTTAATATTAATATTCCTTTTTCTTATTTCTTTTATATAATTAGCATCGCATCACCATAAGTGTAAAAACGATACTTCTCTTTAATTGCTTCCTTATAAGCTTTCATTACTAAATCATAACCTCCAAAAGCAGCTGTCATCATTAGCAATGTTGATTCTGGTGTGTGAAAATTAGTTACCATACAATTGGCTAAATTAAATTCAAATGGTGGGAAAATAAATCTATTTGTCCATCCATCAAAAGGTTTTAAAAATCCATCTGTAGATACTGATGATTCTAGCACTCTCATTGATGTTGTACCAACAGCACAAATTCGTCTTTTTGATTTTTTAGCTGAATTTACTTGCTCAACACAGTTCTCTGGAATGTGAATTTCTTCAGAATCCATTTTATGTTTTGTCAAATCTTCTACTTCTACAGATCTAAATGTTCCTAAACCAACATGAAGCGTTAAATATGCAAAATCAATTCCTTTAATTTCAAATCTCTTTAAAAGATTTCTACTAAAGTGAAGTCCTGCTGTAGGGGCTGCAACAGCTCCTTCATTTTTAGCATAAACCGTTTGATATCTTTCTGCATCTTCTGGTTCTACTTCTCTTTTAATATATTTAGGAATTGGAGTTTCTCCTAATTTTTCAATAATTGCCTTAAACTCTTCGTAAGGTCCATCAAATAAAAAACGTAATGTTCTTCCTCTTGATGTTGTATTGTCAATTACTTCAGCAACTAAATCATCATCACCAAAATAAAGCTTATTTCCAATTCTTATTTTTCTTGCTGGATCAACCAATACGTCCCAAAGTAAACTCTCTCTGTTTAATTCTCTTAATAAGAAAACTTCTATACGAGCACCTGTTTTTTCTTTGTTGCCATACATTCTTGCTGGAAAAACTTTGGTATCATTCATTACCATCAAATCTCCATCATCAAAGTATTCAAGAATATCTTTAAATTTTCGGTGTTCAATTTCTCCTGTGTCTCTATGAAGAACCATCATCCTTGCATCTTCTCTTTCTTCTGATGGTCGTTCTGCTAGTAATTCTTCGGGTAATGTAAATTTAAACTTAGATAGCTTCATAGTTATATCTATTTTTTAATGTGTCTTTTTCTTGTGAAAATTGGGTGCAAATGTAACAATATATAACTCGTAAATCAAGTCATATTCTCAATAAGAAAGTGGGACTCTTAATTTTATTTTCATAAAAAAAAGGGCTTAGCTTTCAAGCTCTTTTTTTAATTAGATATCTTACTTTTTTTTGCCGTTTTTATTGGCTTTTTTAATGTATAATTCTAATGCTCGTGTCATTGATGGTGATTCTGGTTGAGGAGCAGCAATATCTATTATTAAACCTGCTTCTTCTGCAGCTTTAGCTGTTGTTGGTCCAAAAACGGCTATTCTTGTATCATTTTGTTTAAACTCCGGAAAGTTTTGGTAAAGTGATTTAATTCCTGATGGACTAAAGAAAACCAACACATCATAATTAACATCGCTCAAATCTGATAAATCGCTACAAACCGTTCGGTATAATGTTGCAACTTTAAAATCAATTTCATTTTCTTCTAGCAAGTTAGGAATGTTTGATCTTAAAATATCTGAGCATGGTAATAAATACTTATTGTCTTTATGCTTTTTTAATAAAGGCATTAAATCAACAAAACGTTGTTGACCATGAAATATCTTTCTTTTTCTGTAAACAATATACTTCTGCAAGTAAAATGCTGTTGATTCTGAAATACAAAAATATTTCATATCATCAGGGATAGTAATTCTAGCTTCTTCAGCAGCTCTAAAATAATGATCTACCGCATTTCTACTGGTAAATATTACAGCAGTAAAATCTAGTAAATTTATTTTTTGTTGACGAAATTCATTTTTCGGAATCCCTTCTATATGAATAAAGGGTCTAAAATCTATCTTTACTTTACAATCTGTAGACAAATCAAAATACGGTGATTTTTCTGTCTCTGGTTTTGGTTGTGATACTAAAACATTCTTTACTTTCAACATTATCCTTTTCTTTTTTTTAGTCTAATTCGCTTTATTTATGGATGAAAATCCCATACAAAACGACCAATGGTAAAATTTCAAGGGTGCAAAGGTACAAAAATATATAGAAGTACAAAATTCCTTTTGTTTTTCCAAGTATAATCAACCTCAAAATTCGTAAAATGAAAGTGAAAATAATTAATGGTAGTGCTATATAAGTAAGAATAAATGAAAGCGGAAGTAAAGTAAAATAGATAACACAAAGGATAATTATAAAAAATGCTCCTAATAAATTATTGTATAATGATACATTAAAAATATACTCTGGAGCAATAGTGGTATCATTAAAAACAAACAGCAACACTTTTGAAAATAGATACTTTACAATGTATAGCACAACTAAAAAAGCAAGTATGAGTAAAAATAACCCAAAATTGTTTGGTGCAAAATCGCCTGTATTAATAATCTCTTTTAATTGATAAATAAATAACGCTGTGGTTAACAAATGCATGGCTGTAAACAATAAATTTGATCGGTGAAAAAAAACTTTTTCTTCTCTCGTTATTTCTTGAGCAACACCATAATTAAACAATGCTTTTATACCTTGTTTAAAACGATTGTTACTAAACGCTTTTACAAAACCTAGCAGTGAAACTGCTCCCAACAACACAAAAATTTGCCAACTAGCAACATTAATAATATGTGGGGTTGGATGATATAATTGCTCTATTGGTTGTTCTGCCATTTGTTGCACTTCTGCTTTTCTTACAGGCATTAACGATTCGTTACTTATGCCATAAATAGTTTCGTTTAAAGTTGTATCTGTAGTATGATATGATGAATCAATTGGCACGGCACAAAAGTACATCATTGCGAAGCACGAAGCAATCTTATTGTCATGAAAACGAGATTGTTTCGTGCCTCGTAATGATGTTAATGAATATTTCTCGGGGAATAAAAAAGCCTCCCTAAAAAGGAAGGCTTTGTAATTTATTTTTCTAATGTTTACTAGTTAGAAATCCTCTCTGTTTTGTTCGCAGAGTAATTCAATTTCAAGGCATTTACTTTTCTAAGTTCTTGTTTTACTTCAGTAACAATACCCATTTTAGTTTTTACATCTACTTTTAACGACCAAACAATCTTATTTCTTTCCTTTTCATCTCTTGCATCTCTTTCCATTTCTACAAACAAAGGAATGTCTTCTAAGCCTTTAAAAGCATCGTTTAATTGTATTCTTGGAGCTGTACCAAAAGCACCTTGTAACGCTTTTATTGGTTTTCCAATGTAAATATAAGCTACTAAAGATTTCTTTTCTAACTTAGCAACTTCAGTTGCTTTAGGCGTAATGTTAAGCACTTTTAATGATGTTTCTCTCATTACAGTAGTTACCATAAAAAAGAATAATAACATAAAAACAATATCTGGCAACGAAGCTGTATTTACAGCTGGTTGTCCTTTTTTTCCTTTTTTTCTAAATTTTGACATTATTCAGTTCCTCCTACTTTTTTAGGTTCTGCCTCTGAAATTCGTTGAGGATAAAACTTCTTAACTGCTCTCATTTTTTCCTTTATAGCATCAGATGAACCAGCTTTTTGAACCAATTCCGTATAAGGTTTCCCAAATTTTTGTAGTGCGAAATCGTGTCTTAACTCATTGTATGCTGCAACCAATTCATTCTGAACTTTAATGTACATCTCATAAGAGGTTCCATTATCATTTTGTAAAGAAATAATTTGTTTAGAAACTGCTACAACACCTAGACCTGGAATATCTGTTTCTTTAAACTCTGGCATATTTGGGTTGCTCGGGTCAGATTTAATGAACTCTTTTGCTTTTGCTCTTAATTCTGTTACCTGCATATACTCACCCTCCACCAACAACTGATCATTAGCATTTACTAAAATCTCAAATATATTACGTTGTTTTTGTTTAATCTCTTCTGGGATATCATCAACAACTGGTGGCAACTTTCTAATTAATCCTTTATCGGTATCCATGGTAGTGGTTACCAAGAAAAAGATAAGTAACAAGAAGGCAATATCCGCCATAGATCCGGCATTTATTTCTGGTATTTCTCTTCTCCCCATTTTACTTAATTATTTAAATCCTTTAGATATCTCTGTAAAAACAATAGAGCCTATTGCTACTGCTGCTAAAATGTAAAATGCTATTAATCCTCCTTCAGCAAGCTGAGATGTTCCTGGATCAGCTAAAATATCTCCATCCATATTAGAATGAACCTCATTACTTGACATAAAATAAGCAACAACACATATAAGTACAAGTGCCGCTACACCAATTAATGCATTTTTTGCATTTTTAGGGTTTTGTGCCATCCCTAGTACTGAAAAACCAAGTGTTACCACAACTGCTATTCCTAGCAATATATAACACCATGTTATTAATAAGCCTTCGCTAACAACTCCAGCAAAAAACAATATCGTTAATAAGGCTGAAAGCCCTAATAATGAAATTAGTATGATGCTGAATAATTTATTATTATCGCCCATAGTTCTTATTTATTTGTTAATTCGTTCTTTACCAACATATCAATTAAAGAGATAGAAGCATTTTCCATATCATTAACAATACTATCTACTTTTGCAATAATGTAATTAAAGAAAATTTGTAAAATAATTGCTACAATTAATCCAAATACTGTTGTTAATAATGCCACCTTAATACCAACAGCAACAACTGCAGGAGAAATATCTCCAGCTTCAGCAATTGCATCAAAGGCTCCAATCATACCAATTACAGTTCCCATGAAACCAAGCATTGGTGCCAATGCGATAAATAATGAAATCCAAGAAATTCCTTTCTCTAATAATCCCATTTGAACTCCGCCATAAGAAACAATTGATTTTTCAACCATATCAATACCCTCATGACTTCTATCTAAACCTTGGTAAAAAATACTTGCTACTGGTCCTTTTGTATCTCTACAAACTTCTTTAGCAGCATCAACACCGCCACTATTTAAAGCAGACTCAATGCTGTTTAATAATTTATCTGTATTCGTTGTAGCCATATTAAGGTAGATAATACGCTCAATAACGATAGCCAATCCTAAGATAAGACAAACCAATACAATCCCCATAAATCCGGGACCACCTTCAATAAATTTTTGTTTAATTACTTGAGTGAAAGATAAATCTTCAGTAGGTGCTTCAGCTGCATTTTCGTCAACAGCATCTGCTGCCAATTTCTCTTCTGCTGCTTTTTTTTCAGCTTCAGCTTTGGCTGCTGCTGCTGCATCGGCCTCTTCAGTAGAGTCGATAATAGCTTGCTCTTCTGGTGTTGGCTCGCCTTCTGCGTAAACTGGGTTAAAACCTCCAAAGCTTAATAAGCCCACAACTGTTAATAATGCAAATACTTTTTTCATTCTTAGTTAATTTTAAATTGTTTTAAAAAGCTAAATTTAAATTATCTACTCATGTAACTTTCACAAAAATCCTTTTTTAGGTAAAACTTCTAAAAAAGCACTTTTTGTTTTCGTTTCATAATTTAAATAGTTTGTAATCTAACTGATTTTATTTTTACTTATTGTTTTTTAATCTTTCTATTCAACTAAAGGTCGTATTTCTTCTTTTTCGGTTATGAATTCAAAAAATACTTTCTTTTTTCTAAAACAGATTGCCAAAGTACAAAAAAAATAATTTAAAAAATCATTTTTTTTACAAAGGTTATATTAACGGTAGCTAACCCTAAAGCAAAGGTTATAAACTAAATGTTTTTTTAACCTTAGCTACATAGTCTAATTCTTCCCATGGGAATAATCTTACTTTTACTTTCTTTGTTTTACCCGAGCCATCTGTAAATGTTTTTTCTACTGTTTCTGGAATTCTTCCCATATGTCCGTAAGCAGCTGTTTCGGAATAAATAGGTGTTCTTAACTTAAACCTTGTTTCGATAGCGTAAGGTCTCATATCAAAAAGACTCTCTACTTTCTTCGCGATCTGACCATCGGTTAATTTTGTATTCGATGTACCGTAAGTATCAATAAAGATACCCATTGGTTTTGCAACTCCAATTGCATAAGCAACCTGAACCAATACTTCACTACAAAGACCAGCAGCAACTAAATTTTTTGCAACATGACGTGTTGCATAAGCTGCAGATCGATCTACTTTACTAGGGTCTTTTCCAGAAAATGCTCCACCACCGTGAGCTCCTTTTCCTCCGTAAGTATCAACAATAATTTTTCTTCCTGTTAAACCAGTATCTCCATGTGGGCCACCAATAACAAAAACACCTGTTGGATTTACATGGTATTTTATTTTATCGTTAAATAATTTTTGAATACTCTTTGGTAATTTCTTTTTAACTCTAGGAATCAAAATATTAATTACATCTTCTTTAATCTTCTTCAACATTTTAGATTCTGTATCAAAATCATCATGTTGGGTAGAAAGCACAATCGCCTCAATTCTTATTGGTTTATTGTTATCGTCATATTCGATAGTAACTTGCGATTTAGAATCTGGACGCAAATAGTTAACTTTTTTATTTTCTCTTCTTAAAGCAGCCAACTCTACCAATAGTAGGTGAGAAATATCTAAGGCTAACGGCATATAGTTTTCTGTTTCGTTGGTTGCGTAACCAAACATCATTCCTTGATCACCTGCTCCTTGATCTTCTTTTTTCTTTCTTTCTACTCCTTGATTAATATCTGGTGACTGTTCGTGTATTGCAGAAAATACTCCACACGAATTTCCATCAAACATATACTCGCTTTCTGTGTAACCAATTTTGTTGATTACATCTCTAGCAATTTTTTGTACGTCTAAATATGTTTTAGATTTTACTTCACCAGCTAACACAACCTGACCTGTTGTTACTAATGTTTCACAAGCAACTTTTGAGTCTTTATCAAATGCTAAAAAGTTATCAATTAATGCATCAGAAACTTGATCGGCAACTTTATCCGGGTGCCCTTCTGATACTGATTCGGATGTAAATAAATACGACATAATCTATTTTGTTTTTTTTTATAAAAATCGGCTGAAAAAGCTATGATCTGTTAAGATACATTTTAGCATTTTTTTGTGTGGTTACAAGCAGCCAAATCATTCCACATTTTTTTAGGTTGCCAAAAATCGTAAAATTTTATCGTTCAGGCAATAGAACGCATAAAAAAATAGCACAATTTAAGTTGTAAGGTTTTTGAATACAGATTCTAAACTCTGTGTTTCTTTTTGCATCGTTAATACAACAAGCTCTTTTTTCATGGCAAATTGAAAAATATTATTTCTAACATTGTCTTCTTTTATTTCAAGTAACCATAAATTATCTTTAGATCTTTTTACTTGTAATACTCCATCTATTGTTTGAAGCTCTTTGGTTTCAACAGGTTTATCAAATTCAACCGTTAATACGATTTCTTGTGCTTGCTGTTTTTGTAACTCTTTCGTTGTATCGTTTGCCACAATCTTACCATGATTAATGATAATTGTTTTATCACAGATTGCCTCTACCTCTTGCATAATATGGGTAGAGAGCATAATGGTTTTTTCTTTTCCGATAGTCTTAATTAACCCTCTTATCTCTTCTAATTGATTGGGATCTAGACCTGTTGTAGGCTCATCTAAAATCAACACTTTAGGGTCGTGTATCATTGCTTGAGCCAACCCAACTCTTTGTCGGTAACCTTTAGACAAAGCACCAATTTTTTTATTTTGCTCTATTTCCAAACCTACCATATCAATCATTTCTTTAACACGGCCTTTTCTATTGTCAATTTTATAAACTCCTCCAACAAAATCTAAATATTCTTTAACATACATATCTAAATATAAAGGATTGTGTTCTGGCAAATAACCAACTTGCCTTTTTACATCTATAGGGTTTTCTATAACATCATAACCACAAACACTAACACTGCCAGATGTTTGAGGGATAAAACAAGTGATAATTTTCATCATGGTTGATTTTCCTGCTCCGTTTGGACCTAAAAACCCAACAATGTTTCCTGGTTCTACAGAAAAAGAAATTGCATCTAATGCTTTTTGCTCTCCATAAATCTTTGTTACATTTTTTACTTCTATAGACATTTTTCTTAGTTATAAAATTAAAAGTTATAAAGTAGATTTGAATTGAGAAAATCCACTCTCTAAAACTTTTTAATAATACGAAAGTAAGGTTTTTAGGTAAACCCTTATTATTCTTTACTTTTGAATTTTTATTTTATCTATTGAAAGGCATTGTAATAAAATCTACTGGTAGTTGGTACTCTGTTCGTTTAACGAATGGAGAGAGAATTGAATCCCGAATTAAAGGGAAGTTTCGATTAAAAGGAATTAAAACAACTAATCCTATTGCTGTTGGAGATAATGTTGTTTTAAAAGAAGAAACCGATGGAACTGCAGTAATTACAGAAATTGAAAACCGGAAAAATTACATCATTCGTAAATCCATTAACCTTTCTAAGCGATCACATATTATTGCAGCTAATGTAGACCAAGCAATTTTAATTGTAACATTATCAAAGCCTAAAACTTATACTGCTTTTATTGATCGTTTTTTAGTTTCAGCCGAAGCTTATCATATCCCAACAATTATTGTTTTTAATAAGATTGATATCTATTCTGACGAAGAAAAAGAAGAGCTTTCTTTTCTGAAATTTTGTTATGAAAAAGTTGGTTATAAATGTCTAGAAGTTTCTGCTACTGAAAAAATTAACATTGATAGTGTTACAGCAATAATGAAAGATAAAGTTTCAGTTATTTCTGGTCATTCGGGTGTTGGAAAAACAACTTTACTAAATACTATTGAGCCTACTTTAGACTTAAAAACAAGCGAAATTTCTGAAATGCATCAACAGGGTAAACACACAACAACTTTTGCAGAAATGTTTGAGCTTCATTTTGGGGGTTATTTAATAGATACTCCCGGAATTAAAGCGTTTGGGTTAATTGATTTTAAAAAAGAAGAACTTTCCCATTACTTTTTGGAAATGAGAAAACTCTTAAATGCTTGTCATTTTAATAATTGTGTTCATATTAACGAACCAAAATGTGCCGTTAAAGAAGCACTTGAAAATGATGAGATTTCAGCTTTTAGGTATAATAATTATCTGAGTATTTACAATGATGACGAAGATGAAAATTATAGAGGGTTGGGGTATTGATGCTTCGGCTACGCTCAGCACAAGTAATTGATAATTGATAATTGATAATTGATAATTGATAATTGATAATTGATAATTGATAATTGATAATTGATAATTGATAATTGATAATTGATAA
>NVUQ01000093.1 GCA_002401955.1 Flavobacteriales bacterium
TCATTGTCTTAAATTCATTCTCATACTGTCTCTTTTCCATAATTCAAATATATAAGTTATGGACTTAATTAATTCGTCACAACAATACTAGACATTCCAGTATATCTACTGTTAAGATAGCCGAACAATTAAACTTAAGTCCAAGAACAATAGAGGTACACAAAAGGAATATGTTTTTAAAATGTAAAGTTAGAAGCTCGGTTGAGTTAATTCTTTACGTTCTTAAAAATGGCTTTAGCAAACTAAAAGCAGCATAAAAATGGACTTGAGAAAAGAAAATAACATCCGTATTAGTATAAATCTGTTTTTATTCATTTTGTATTATACATTATACAATAGTTTTTAACTTCCTTTTACAAGTTGAATAATAGATAGATTAGTAGGCTCTTAATTAAGAGCCTACTTTAACTACAGCAGTCTTTTAAGTTTTAAATGATTGAGCAATAGATAAGTGAATGGCTATCCGCATAGATGGACATTCTATTTTAAGACAAAAAGAAAACCTCAAACATAAATGCTTGGGGCTTAAGTTATGCTGTATGAGCTGAAAATCTTATTACAAGCGTTTTGCAAAAAAGACCTCAACTGAAATTGAGAATTCCGTACTCGAGATGGGCAAAAGGTTGTGTATTTTATTCTTTAATAAAATTAAAACTCACATCTAACATCTTTTCAAATTCTTCACCAGCTTCAAGCATATCTTCGTCCATTTCTTCATAGTGCCAATTTATATTAAGTTGTGTAGAAGATTTTAATTTTTTAAGAAAATTGATAATATCCATTACATATTTAGCAGAAGAAGAGTTGAAGTATTCAAATTTAAAATTACAGTTTACTTCAATTAGAGTGTCATTTTGGTCTTTTATAAAATAGAGGTGCTTGCTATAATCCTCGAGCCATGAAAGTACTGGTTGATAGAATTTCTGAACATCCTCAGGTCGTGATTCCCCTTCAAAAAGTAATGTATTATTATCGGAATTCAATTCTAATTTAGGAGTGTTTTCAGTAGCTTCTATATTATAGTTTTTCATTTTGCTATTTATTTTTAATGTGAATACTTAATGTGAAGAATTTTGATGTCTCATCATATTCATGAAAATTGTAGTTTAACTTTGCCCCAGATTTTAAAGCAATATCTGTAATCCCTAGACCTGCCCCTCCTTTTGGAGAAATTTCGGTTTTTAATATTATTTTACGGTAGTTTTCTTTCAATTGGTCCCTAGATAATTTATTAACTGTATCTATTTTACTTTTGAGTATTTCTACGTAATCGTTATGAATTAAGTTTCCAACCGTAATGTTAAATCCTGTAGAAGGGTTTGAAAGTATAAAAATCCCCTCAGTAGTTTCGTTATTTTTAGTTGAATGTTTATGTATGTTTTCTAAACATTCCACAAGTACATTATAGGTTTTTTTTGCTGAGAATATATTGTGTTCAGGATGACTTAAATCTTTTTTAGTAGACTCTAAAAGCCCATTTACAACCTTATAGTTAAAATCACCATGATAAGCACAAATTATTTTCTCTTTATTTAAGGTGTTAAATAAGTTATATATGATTTCTGAATTATTCGATTTCATAATTAAATTTTTAATCCTAATACAAGAATGTCATCAATTTGATCACCAGCACCTTTCCATTCTGAGAGGGTTCTGGTAAGTTCTTTTTCTTGAATGTTCATTGGTAATTTCGAAATTTTAGTCAGCAGATCTCTAAACGGAGGGTAGTAGAATTTTTTACCATTTGGGCCTCCTTTCTGGTCGGCAAATCCGTCAGAAAATAAATAAAGTACATCCTCTTTTTCTAGTTGAAATTCTTGCAGTGTGAATTTTCTGTTGTTAATTTGTTCAGGATTACCTAATTGATACCTGTCTGTTTTAAATTGAGTTAGTTCATTGTTTCTAACGAGGTACATTGGATTATAAGCGCCTGCCATTTGAAGTTGAAGCGTATCTAAATTTATGGAACAAATTACGAGATCCATACCATCTTTTATATTGGAGTCGTTATCGGATCTTAATCTATTGTAAAGTTCTTCACTAAGTCGTTCTAATATTAAATCAGGTTGTGTAATGTTTGATTCTCCAACAATTTTGTCTAAAATATTGTTGCCAATTAAGCTCATAAATGCTCCAGGAACACCATGTCCCGTACAATCGGCTACTGTAAATAAAATAGTATTTTCATTTTGATATCCCCAATAAAAATCGCCTGACACGATATCTTTCGGTTGGTAGAGTACAAATGCATCTTTAAAATATTTCTTAAATGGCTCTAATGTTGGTGAAATTGCATTTTGAATCTTTTTTGCATAGGATATACTATCCGTTATCATGTTGTTTTTCAGATTCAATTGTTCGTTTTTACTGAGCAATTCATTTCGCTGATTATCAACAATATTCTTTTGACTTTCGATAAGTAATTTTTGTTTTTTTATGAGTCGAAATCTATTGTAAAGGAAGACTAGGAAGAGTATTGATATAGCCATTCCTGCAGAAACAGCATATAGAATTATTTTTTTTTGTTCCTCTTCTTTCTCTGCTATAATTTTTTGTTTCTCTTCTTCTATTACTCGTTTAGTTTCCTTTTGTTCAAATTCATAGTTAATTTGAGTCCGGTATACCGCTTTTTTATTTTTTAGATTAGTAACACTGTCTCCCATTTGTATTGACAACTTAAGGAACTCAAGTGATTTCTCAAAATCTCCTAATTCCTTATAGATGTCACTCAGAAGGAATGAGATAGTGCTGATTTGAAAAGGATGTCCTAAATTTTTAGCATCAGATAAAGCAGATTCGCTAATTTTTTGGGCTTTTTTAATATCTCCTAATTTAAAATATACAAGTCCCACATGTCTTTTTGTGACAGTTGTTTGTCTTAATAAATTATGTTCCTCCGTTATTTCTAACGAATTAATGTAATATTCTAAAGCAATTTCAAGCTGATTATTTTTTTGATATATTCCCCCTAATTCTTTTAGAGACATTGCCATTCCTCTTTTATCACCAATTTCTTCTCTTAAGTTATACGCTTCTTGACAATAATATAATGCAGAATCTTTTTTATTTTGCCTATTATATATATTACCAAGATTAGCATAGGAAAAAGAGAGGGTAAATTTGTCTTTTAATTTGTAGCTAATTGCTAGGGTTCTTCTGTATAGCAGCATTGCTATCGAATCATCTTCTTGTTGCTCATACAATTTTGCTAAATTACTTAGTACAATGGCAGTACCTTTTTCGTCATTTAATTCTTCTCTTATTTTAAGTGATTGATGATAATAATTTAGTGCTTTATCTATATCACCAAAATTATCATAGGTATATCCCAAGTTATTAAGTGGACCAGATTGACCTTTAAGGTTGTTAATTTGCTTAAATAGATTTAAAGAAGCTTTATAATTTTCTAGCGCCAAAACAGACTTTCCTTTACTGTTGTAATAATAGCCTATGTTACAAATTGCAGTCGCTTTATAAGAAATATAAAGAGAGTCAATTCCTTGAGCTAAGTTTTTATCTGCAATTTCAATAACTAGTCGATTATATTTAGGCCAAATGTTATCATCCCAAATATTTTCACCTAAATAATCGAGGTATCTTAAAAGAGTTGAATCGTGTTTTGCATCATTTGCAAGAGGGAGTATAGAGTCTAGTAGGAGTTTGTCGATCTCTGATAATGTCTCAAAATTAATTCCTGTAGTATCAATCAGGTAATAATTGTCCTGTGTAAATACATTCAGTGAAAAAGATACAAATAGAATGATTACTAATTTTTTCATTTAAGAATAATTAAAGAGATACTTTAAATGTAATAAATTAAAAGGAATATAAAAAAACTTCCCTAAAAAGCAAAAATCCAAACATAAATGCTTGGGTTTTAAGTTTGCTTATAGAAGGTGGAAGCCTTTCTAATAGCGTTTTGCAACAAAGCCTCAACCGAAATTGAGGCTTTCGTACTCGAGATGGGACTTGAACCCATACGTCCTAATGGACACAAGATTTTAAGCCCTTATTAATACCTACATTCTAGTACATTATGGAACATTTTACTGCATTTTTAACCAATTTCTGTGAAATACCGCGCTTGGTCGATTAAGGGGTGAAGAGGCGGAACTATTCGGAGGTTGTGCTCTTCGTTTTTTGAATCATCAAGTAATGATTCCAAACTAAAAATAGTAGTTTAAAATGATAAAGCTCAGTGAAATTCACTGAGCTTTATTTGTCATAAACTTTACTGTAACATTATTAGTAGACCCGATAATCAAAAAAGAACTGTTTACTTATTTGAATAAAAAATATTTATAATAAAAAGAGCCCATTCGTTATCTTACGAATAGGCTCTTTTGGCTAAGGTATTTCTACTTTACCAATTTCATTGTATAATTATCAACCTCATTATAAATATTTATATAATATAATCCTTTAGATATACTACTCACATTTATCGTTTCTATTTGTAATGTTGAATTTACACTTATTTGTTCAGAAACAACAACCTGTCCTAAAGCGTTTAATACAACCAAATTATATCTACCATTTAGATTTCTCATTTCCAATTGTAAAGCGTTAGATGTATTTATGAACGATGTTACTTGAGTCTCTTCATTTAACTCATTAACCCCAGTACAAATATCTACAATCACTGTAATCTGGTCTTGATCAGAACAGTTATTAGCATCTGTTCCTGTAACAGTATAAGTATTAGTAACTGTTGGATTAAAAGTAACTCCATTAACAACACTATTATCCCATAAATAACTTACACCACCTGAACCATTTAATGTAACAGGATCACCTGAACAAATGGTATCTGAAGTAGTGTTAGCTACAATAGTTGGTAATGCGTTAACTGTAATTGTTATTTGGTCGGTATTATTACAAGCTCCACTAGTTCCAGTAACTTCATAAATAGTAGTCGCTGTTGCGTTAAAAGCAACACCATCAACAACACCATTGTCCCATAAATAAGAAGTAGCACCACTTCCTGTTAAGGTAACAAGATCTCCTACACAAACAGTAGTAGCAGATGCATTTGCAACAACAGGTAAAATTGAACTTACTGTTATTGTAACTTGATCTGTGTTTTCACATGAGTTAGCGTCAGTCCCAGTTACTGTATAAGTATTAGTTGCTCCAGGTGTAAAAGAAACACCATCAACAACTCCATTATCCCATAAATAAGAAGTAGCACCACTTCCTGTTAAGGTAACTGACTCTCCAGGACATAAACCTGTAGCAGTTGTATTAGCAACTACTGTTGGTAAAGCATTTACTGTAGCCTCAACCTCTGTTGAAGCGCTGGCACATTCACGAGAAATCTTCCAATCGTAGAAATAGTAATAATAACCAGCAACGCCAGCGCTACTACCAGTAATATCTAATATCCCAGGTGTACTTACCGGATAATTGACCCCCCCATTATTTCGGAATAAATCGACTGTTGCTCCCGATACTTTAATAAAATAACCATTCCCCACAGTCATTTCATAGTTCAGTGTTACGACACTTTCTCCTACCGGTAAGTTATAACTGCCGGTATGAATCACATTTCCGCCTTGGGCATCCAAAACTTCAATGGTTCTGTTTCCGCCTGTATTCGCATATACCCTTACTGAATTTAAGGTAAAGTTTTCCAATACATCAAAGAATAATCCATGATTGGTATTGGCATTGAAATAAGCTCCACTGCCTCCAACTGTATCGTTCAAAAGCCCACCATCAAATGCAGTACTTACATTACTGACGACCCAATAACTGGTAGTTGTATTCAAAACTGGCGTAGTAAATGAGGTTCCGGTCCCAACCAGGTTATTCAAACCAGCATCATCGTACCATTGCAGACTTGTTTTACCTGTTGCTAATAACGTAAGAGAATTGGTACCACAAGAGCTGGATCCTGTGGTGGAGGTTACTTCCGGTAAATTAACAACAATCTCTCCTACTTTTACTTCAACATCGCTACCATAAGGTCCGGTAACTGTTAGGGTCACATCATAGGTGCCATCTCCGGAATACTGATGCCCTGGGTTTTGGTTGATAGAAGTATTACCATCTCCAAAGTCCCACAACCAGGAACTAACCGTATTGGTAGATTGGTCTGTAAAAGTAACACTGCCATCACAAAGTGAAGAGGCAGAGGTGAATTGTGCAAGCGGTGGATCTACATTGACACAAGGGGAACCATTTGGACCAGGGCCAAACGGGCCTTCTCCGGCCCAATTGGCTAATGCAGTATATATGTTGCCTGTCATTTGCTCGGGTGTTGCAATCAGGCTCACTGCTGCACAGCCCAATCTGTCATCCAATTGTTTTAAATAAAGACTTCTTGTATCGACATGGGTACCGGGGCTGTCGTAATGTCCACGATAAGCCCCCGGCCATGTATTGGGAATTCTTGTTGACAGAATCTCTGTGCCGATACAGCCTATGGCATAGTTTAAATGTCCCATAGGTGCGTCACAAATTATTTCGTTGCTTTCTGTATTCCAAAATATCTGAGTTACACCTGCCCATCCATGACCTGATGCGCCACCTCCGCGATGTTCTGCAACCAGCGAACCATCGTTGGTTTGAATATTGTCGAATAAAGTACCCATAGTCCAACGTTGATGAGGGCCGCTGATCTCTCCCATAGTAGAATAACTGTCTAAAAATACATTAGGTCCTGTGATCCTTGCAGCACTCACAAAATCATGTCGTCCGTCTTCTGTATAGTTACGATGCATAAGTATATGATTGGACTCTTTAGCAAGATTGTAGGGGTAGCGCCACCCTCCTGACTTAGGCCCTAAAGGAGCTAAATATGCACATTCTTCCACAGTATAATAACTGGTAGTTCTAGCTTTAATCAGAGACTCGCTTACATGGACAGAGGTAAGACCGTGTATCCAGCCGTTTGTAAGATCATTGGAGTAGACCGCATATTGCAAACGATGCTTGTCTAGGGCACCGGTTCCTGAGGTGACACCTACACCCTCAAAGCGAATATCTTCTACACCCACATTATTCAGCCGTTCTCCCGAGCTTAAACTGATTTTTGAAATTTCTCCTCCTCCATATTGGGCTTGCAAAGGTTGTACAATCGGTGAATGAATGGTGATTTCATTGCCGTTTATGGCCACAATTTTACGTTCAAATTCCTTGGTATAGTCTCCCGTAGTCCAATGAATATCTCCCGCACCCATATAATCATTAGCATATATATCATCAAGCCATTGCTGGTTGGGTGTAAAAATGACATATATATCATCACCGACTGAATAACCAGAAGGATTAGCGACATTGAAACTAAAGGCTCCGGTGCCTACATAAGCATCAGTAATTGGGGTGGTATTAGTTTCATCGTAATCGGGCTCGTTGGTCGGCTTTATCTCTAATAGTATATGCTGTTCTTCCCAGTCAGAATAAATAATAGTGCCGTTAGATCCCTGACCTTGACCGCGCAATACAACACCACTTGCAGAAATCACCAAAGCAGCCTCCTCCTCATCTATATTCCCGTCATTTACTTCGTAGGTACCAGCTGTGAGCAGTACAGCACCTCTAAAGCCGTTGGCATCTAGGGGTAAGGCAGATACAAAATCTATTGCATCCTGAATTCGCTGCCTGTCATTTCCGTTTTGCGGATTTAGTGTATATTTTACAGGAACTTGCCCTACCGGCAAGGCAACGCCTCCGCCCATATATCCACAATGGGAAAAGTCAGGAATAACATTAACAGAGTCGGTCTCTCCGGTATTGGCATGAAGTACGTACTCCAGCTTTCCGTTGCTACCTGGATATACTAGTGCCGCTTCTTGGGCTTGTGTGAGCCCAAATGATGCCATGAGCATCGTAATCATCATTAAAGTTTTCATATTAGTCATAATTAAATTGTTATATATGTTTGTTTCACAATATCAATACTAGTGAATTATCAGATTTTGAACTTCACTGATGTAGGTGAAAAAACAACAATCAAACAAAATCATTGATATAAGTGACAATCAAAAAACTTTACTAATACCAATTTAATTTCAAAACACCCAACAATGGTTTTTGTATAATGCCGATAGATAATCAAAGCAAGAGAATGAGAGTAACGAAATTATAGGGAATTTTGATTACAAATCGGTATAACTACTGAATACTAGACAAATACAACATGCAGTTCGAGCCTCAGTCGGGTCACAAAATTTTTCCTTCCATTTCTTTTAAAGATGGAGGTTTTTTTGTTTTCAGGAATATTCAACAGGAACCTCCGGATCAATTTCAAGATGATCTACTTCCGATCTGATTTCCGCACTTAGATACCACGCTTGGTTGTAAATTTCAAGGCAAAAAAACCTCCTAAAAAGCAAAAAACCCAAACATAAATGCTTGGGTTTTAAGTTTGCTTATAGAAGGTGGAAGCCTTTCTAATAGCGTTTTGCAACAAAAAAGCCTTAACCGAAGTTAAGGCTTTCGTACTCGAGATGGGACTTGAACCCATACGTCCTAATGGACACAAGATTTTAAGTCTTGCGTGTCTACCAATTCCACCACTCGAGCATCAATTGTACCTCCCGATAGTTATCGGAAAGAACATTGGTATATTTTATCAACTTGCGACAGTAAAACAGAGTTTACTGAACGGAGCCAAAGTGAGCGGGAGACGGGGTTCAAACCCGCGACCTCCACCTTGGCAAGGTGGCGCTCTATCAGCTGAGCTACTCTCGCTTATATTTCATAAAGAACATCCCTTTTAAAGGGAAAGCAAAAGTAATTAAAAATTTAACTCTGCAAAATACTTTAACTATTTAATTCATCTTTTTTTTCTTATTTTTTTTGGATAATAAAAACGCTGAAATACTTTATATAATAATTCTAAGTATTTTCAGCGTTTTTTTTAGTGGTAGTAAGAAAACTCCTCTAAGACTCTGTACAAGGCATTGCAGTATAAGGTGGTATATTCGAGTCTTAGAGAAGCTAATTTATTTAAAATACAGTCATTGTTGCAACGGTAACTATAAATGACATTAATCCTATTATTACTAAAGTATAAATGTTGTATTCTGTTGTTTTGCTTATGTGTATCTTCATGGTAATTAGTTTTAGGGTTAATAATAATTTCTTTAATCTAAAAAGAAAGGGGAATTAAGTTTAATAATAAGCGCTTATTTTCAATAATGTTTAAGAACTTTCTTCTGTATTAAAAACGATTGTAGCCCTTTAAAAGTTGCTTATGAATAAACTCAATTTATAAACGGTAGGTATTTATCCCTAAACGGATATTTTTGGTCCAATAATCGGGAATGTTATTTTTTAATAAAAGCTAAGGTTTTATCTAAAACCAACTGAACATCTTTAGGAAATGAAACATTATTGTATGGATGGCTAGCTCCAAATACATGATTAGCACCCTCAATTATGAGTATTTCAGCATTTTTATTCCATACCCTAATATTTTTAGCTTCATCCACATGAACAGCTTCATCAACTGTTCCGTGTATAATTAAATGAGGTATTGCTATTTCTTTTGCTGCGTGCTCGATATTAAATCGATCTAAATTTTTTAAGGTATCTTCTACTAATTGGTAATACAATGGCATTTGTTGATTGGTTCTTGTATTCTCAACATAAAGAACGCCTTCTTTTTTCCAATGTTCAATTACTGCTTCAGGGTAGCGATTTATTAAATCTGAAACAGCCGCCCAAGTAATTAACTTTTTAATTCTACTGTCTTCATTTGCAGCTAAAATAGCAACTCCACCACCCCTACTATGCCCTATTAAATAAATTTGATCCTTATCAATTTCTGTACTCTGTATATTTTCTATCCAATCTACAACAGTTCGTAAATCATCTAATTCTTTTGTATAGTTATTATTCCCAAACGCTTCTAGATCTGGAAAATCGATTGGTTGTTCTACTGTTCCACCGTTATGAGAAAAATTAAACTTTACAAAAGCAAAATCATTTTCAATAAAGTATTCCATTACCTCATTAAAATGTCCCCAATCTTTAAAGCCTTTAAAACCATGAGCAAAGATTACAACTGGTTTTTGTCTCCCATTAGATTTATATCCAAAATCCAACAAAATTGGTTTGCCATGTCTTCCTTGTATAATATCGTTTTTAGATATAAGCATGCTTACATTTTATCAGGAACTTTAACTCCTAATAACATCATTGATGATTTGATAACCTTTGCTATAGTTTGAGATAAACACAATCTAAACGCTAATTTTTGCTGATCTTCTTCTCGTAATATATCTACTGTTTGATAAAAATTGTTAAACTCTTTTACTAAATCAAAAACATAATTTGACACTATCGCTGGACTATACAATTTACCTGCTTCTTTTATTACTGAAGGATAATCATTAACTAACTTAATCAATTCTTGCTCTTTAGCATTCATTTCTACGGTATCGTACTCTTTAGAAAATCCTAAACTTTCAGCCTTTTTTAATAAAGATTGTATTCTTGCGTGTGCATATTGTATAAAAGGTCCTGTATTTCCATTTAAATCAATTGATTCTGCAGGGTTAAATATCATTCCTTTTTTAGGATCTACCTTTAATAAGAAATACTTTAATCCTCCTAAACCAATAGTTGAGTACAACTCTTCTTTTTCAGTTTCGCTCATTCCTTCTAAATGGCCTCTTTCTTGGGTCATTGCTTTAGCATCTGCAACAATCATTTCCATTAGCTCATCTGCATCCACTACTGTTCCTTCACGAGATTTCATTTTACCATCTGGCAACTCTATCATACCGTAAGATAAATGATAACATTCTTCTGCCCAAGCATATCCTAACTTTTTAAGAATTGTAAACAACACTTTAAAATGATGGTTTTGCTCATTCCCTACCGTATAAATTAACCCACTTAAGTCTTCGTGCTTCTTGTATCTCTCAATAGCTGTTCCAATATCTTGAGTCATATATACAGAAGTTCCATCACTCCTTAACAATATCTTATCATCTAATTTTGTATCCGAAAGATCTGCCCAAACAGAACCATCTTCTTTTTGATAAAACTCTTTTTTAGCTAATCCTTCTGCAACAACTCCTTTGCCTAATAAATAAGTATCCGATTCATAATACAACTCATCAAAATCAACACCCATCGTTTTAAATGACACTTCAAACCCGTCATAAACCCACGTATTCATTTTTTGCCATAAAGCTTTTACCTCTTCATCCCCGTCTTCCCATTTACGAAGCATTACTTGTGCTTCCTTAAAAATTGGAGCTTCCTTTTCTGCCTCCGCCTTTTCCATTCCGCCATCAATCAATTCTTGAATTTCAGCTTTATATTCTTTATCAAAAGCAACATAATACTTCCCAACTAAATGATCTCCTTTTAAACCTGAACTCTCTGGTGTTTCTCCCTCTCCTAACTTTTGCCAAGCAATCATACTCTTACAAATATGAATTCCTCTATCGTTAATAATTTGTGTTTTAACTACTTTATGACCGTTAGCTTTTAAAATATTAGCAACAGAATAACCTAAAAAATTATTTCTTAAATGTCCTAGATGCAAAGGCTTATTAGTATTCGGAGAACAATATTCTACCATTACTGTTTTACCAGAACTTTTTTGATGTCCATAATTTTCTGTTAAAGCAATTTGATTAAAAACACCTAACCAATAATCACTCGAAATAGAAAAATTTAAGAACCCTTTTACAACGTTAAATGCAATTACCTCATCAATATTAGATTGAATAAATCCGCCTAAATCTTCTGCGGTTTGTTCTGGTGATTTTTTAGATGCTCTTAAAAACGGAAAAACAACTACCGTTAAATCTCCATCAAATTCTTTTCTAGTTTTTTGAATTTGAACTTGTTTTACATCAACTTCTGCATCGTATAAATGCTTTAACCCTTCAACAACTTTATTGATTATTCTTTTTTCCATTTTAATCCAAATACGTCATTGCGTGGAACGAAGCAATCTCTTAATAATAAGATTGCTTCGTTCCTCGCAATGACGAGTTTATTTTATATTTACTTTCTCTATTGTTTTTGTAAAATCTCTTAACACATCAAATGCTGTTTCTGCCATTACATTTCCTTTATTATCTAAACAAGGATTCACTTCTACCACTTCTACACAAGCAACTTTACCACTTTCTATTATTTTATTAATGATTTCTTTTATTTCTTCCTGATCAAACCCTTTAGAAACAGGCGTTCCTGTTCCTTTAGAAATCAAATCGCAATCCATACTATCCACATCAAATGATATATATATCAAATCACAATCCCTAAGTTTTTCTAAGGTTTCGTTGATGCATACATCCATTCCTCTATACCTTACCTCATCAACCCTGTAATTTTTAATTTCATTTTTAGCAATTGCATAATCTTCAGGTTCTTCAGTATCTCTAACACCAAAATAAACAAGATCATCATGTAAAACTTTAGGTGAAAATCCTCCGATATTTTTTAATCCTTCCCAAGCAATATTTGTTTCTCCTTTTACTTCATTAATTTTTCTATCCAGGTTATCATCTGCCAAAGCAGCAGCCAAAGGCATTCCATGAACATTTCCTGAAGGGGTTGTGTATGGCGAGTGAATATCTGCGTGTGCATCTACCCAAATAACACCTAATCTTTTTTCAGGAAAAGCTGTTTTAATTCCACTAATTGTTCCTAATGCAGATGAATGATCTCCTGACAAAACTAATGGAAACTGATTCTCTCCTAATGTAGATTTAACAGTATCACTCAAACGAGTACAAACTGTTAACACTTTCCCAATTCGCTTAGCAAATGGTGCTTTCTGTTTTTTATAAACAACGTCATTTTCAGTTTCCAAATCAACATAATCGTAACGATTAAAGTAATCACTACCACAATTAATAGCAGCTATTTCAATGGCATCAATCCCCATGTCAGAGCCACGAGTTCCTGCACCAATATCTGATCTGTTTTTTATAATTCTAATCTTATCCATAAATTAACACTAAGGTTATTATAAAAGAGGGTTCGAAGTTATCCAAAATGAATTACATTTCAATAAAAAGTGTTTTATCTGTTATAAATTACTGTATGTGAATGTTTTCTCAGACTTAAAACTTCATTACTCTAAAAATAATGATATCTTTGTCTTTCGTGTATTTCGAAGTTATTGAAAAAGGTATACCATATCATAATTACCATTGTTTCATTATCGCTACTTAGTTGTGGTGCGGGTGTTTCAGGAAAATCTGAAGGCATTATAGAATATAAAGTTTCTTATCCAAAAATGGATAAAAAGAACTTTATGTTAGATTTTATGCCTAAAAAAATGACCCTAAAATTTAAAGATAACAAATACAAAACATCTTTAGTAGCTGGTATGGGAATGTTTAAAACTAACTTTATCATTGATCCTGATGAAAATGAATTTTCTCAACTGGTAAAACTGATTAATAAAAAGTACATTTTAACCTTAAAGGATGATGAAATTAACACCTCTATAAGTCAATTACCTGCTTTTCATATTGAACAAACTGGAGAAACAAAAAAAATTTTAAATTATATCTGTGAAAAAGCAATCGTAACTGTAGATAATGAAGCAAACGATGCTTTTACAGTTTATTATACCGATAAAATTGAAATAGAAAACCCTAACTGGAGCAGTCAATTTAAAGGAATTAATGGTGTTATGCTAGAGTACCAATATGAAAAATATGGTATTTGCATGCGATTTAAAGCTCAAAGCATAAAATTTATTGAAATTGAAGATAAGGAATTTGATTTAGATGAAGCTTATGTGCATATTTCTGAAGTGGAAATGAACGAAGAAATGCAAGAAATTTTTGATAGTTTTAAATAAACACCATTTCTAGAACACCCTATTGTTATTCACAATCAATTGTTATTTAGTAGCAATTAATCCATCCATTATCGCGTTAGTTATTAATACATTTGGTTATTAGTAATTATCATACTTAATGGGAAGGAACGAATATAAAACTGAAGATAAAAAATCTAAATCAACTTCTAAAAAAAAGACGTTGAAACGATTTAATCCTTTCACTAAAATCAATGTTTTTTTTACCAAATTAGCTAACAACGAAAAGCTTACTAAATCAATTGGATTATTCTTATTAGCATTTTCTGCATTTTTACTACTAGCATTTTCATCTTTTCTATTTACTTGGAAAATTGATCAAAACATTATCAATAATCATTGGAACGACCCAAGCATTCAGGTTGAAAATTGGCTTGGAAAGTTAGGTGCTTACACTTCTCATCAATTTATATTTAATGGTTTTGGTATCACTTCCTTTTTATTTGTTTTCTTATCATTTGTTCTTGGTTTTAGAGTTTTATTCAAATCCGACTTATTACCTCTAGGAAAATCTTTTAAATACTCGATATTTTCTATTGTTTGGATTTCAATATTGCTAAACTACATTCTTCCGTCAAACCCAATTTTAGGTGGTGCGTTTGGTTTTCAAACCAACTTATGGCTAGGTAGTATAATAGGAAGTATTGGAATACTTTTATTCTTAATCCTTAGTGTATTAATATTCTCAGTAATTAATTTCAATATTTCTTTCAACCTTTCCCCTGCAAAAGCAATAACTGAAAACGATATTACAGAAGAAGAAACACTTGAAGAAAATTCAATAAATACCATTGATGAAAGTTATGAAGCAGCATACACTCCAGAAGAAACTGAAGAAGTGGAAACAGAGTCTAAAACTGAAGAATCATCAGAAATTATTCCTCTAATTGTTGAATTAGAAACGCCTAATATTACCGAAGAAGAAACTGTTGAATTAACAACTGAAAACACTGAGCCCCCTCAACCAAAAGAAGAAGGTGATATTGAATTTTCGGTTGAAGAACCAATAGAAAAAGATGAAATATTAACTGATAAAGAGGTCGATAGTAAAGTAAAAGACTTTGGTGAATATGACCCCAAATTAGACCTTGCTTCCTACAAATTACCTTCTATTGATTTATTAAAAGATTTTGGTGATACCGAAAAAAATGTTAGCTCAGAAGAACTAGAAGCCAACAAAAACAAAATTGTTGATACACTATCTAACTACAACATTAAAATAGCAAGTATTAAAGCTACTATTGGACCAACGGTTACTTTGTATGAAATTGTTCCAGAAGCTGGGGTTCGTATTTCTAAAATTAAAAACCTTGAAGATGATATTGCTTTAAGTTTGGCTGCTTTAGGAATTAGAATTATTGCACCAATACCTGGTAAAGGAACAGTAGGAATCGAAGTTCCAAATCAAAACCCAGAAATTGTTTCTATGCGAACTGTGGTTGCTTCGGATAAATTTCAAAATGCTAAAATGGAATTGCCAGTGGTTATGGGTAAAACGATTACCAATGAAACGTATGTTTTTGATTTGGCAAAAATGCCTCACCTTTTAATGGCTGGTGCAACAGGGCAAGGAAAATCTGTAGGATTAAATGCCGTGTTAGTCTCTTTGTTATATAAAAAACACCCTTCTCAATTAAAGTTTATTTTAATTGATCCTAAAAAAGTAGAACTAACACTTTACAATAAAATTGAACGCCATTATTTAGCCAAATTACCAGATGCCGAAGAGGCCATAATTACTGACAACGACAAGGTAATTAACACCTTAAATTCACTTTGTATTGAAATGGATCAACGTTATGACTTACTAAAAACTGCTATGGTCCGTAACATTGTTGAGTACAATGCTAAATTTATTGCACGAAAGCTTAACCCAGAAAATGGACATAAATTTTTGCCATACATTGTGTTGGTTATTGATGAGTTTGCCGATTTAATTATGACTGCAGGAAAAGAGGTTGAAACACCTATTGCACGTTTAGCCCAATTAGCACGAGCTATTGGTATTCATTTAATTATTGCAACACAACGTCCTTCAGCAAACATTATTACTGGTATAATAAAAGCTAATTTCCCTGGAAGATTAGCCTTTAGGGTAACTTCAGGGATTGATTCTAGAACCATATTAGATTCTAGTGGTGCAGATCAGTTAATTGGTAAAGGAGATATGCTTATCTCACAAGGTAATGATCTTATTCGTGTTCAGTGTGCTTTTGTGGATACTCCAGAGGTGGAAGCCATTTGTGACTTTATTGGTGAACAAAGAGGGTATCCTGAAACATTTACTTTACCTGAATATGTTGGTGAATCTGCTACTGGTGGAAGTGGTACTTTTGATGGTGAAGACAGAGATGCTTTATTTGATGATGCAGCAAGAATGCTAGTAACACACCAACAAGGTTCAGCTTCATTATTACAACGAAAAATGAAAATTGGCTACAATAGAGCCGGGAGGTTAATTGATCAAATGGAAGATGCCGGAATAATTGGACCTTCTGAAGGAAGTAAAGCCAGACAAGTATTAATTACTGATTTAGATAGTTTGGAACAGTTGTTGAAAGCTCTTCCACAATAATCAAAAATCATTGTTAGTTCGAGTGATTTTTTGAAAAAAAATTGTATCGAAAACCAATGATTTTATAAAATGTTATTCTGGATACAAAATTCTTACAGAATTTCACTCGAACTGACATTTTCAATATAATATTGAACTAAAAATAATTTAAAAAGATGAAAAAAGTATTTATCATAGCGTTAACAATGCTAATCAGTTTAGGAAGTTTTGCTCAAGAAATAGACATTAAAGCAAAAGGAATTTTAGATAAGCTTAGTGCAAAAACAAAAGCATATAAAACTATTAAAGCTGAGTTTCAGTTTACTATTTACAATAAATCTGAGGGAATTAATGAAACACAAACTGGTAAAATTCAAATTAAAGGTGATAAGTACATTCTATCTATTGCCGGACAAGATGTAATTTCTAACGGAAAAGACATTTATACTGTTTTAAAGGATGCTGAAGAGGTTCAGATTAACAGTATACCTGATGAAGATGAGGAAGATTTTATTAGTCCGAATACCATTTTCACTTTATATGAAACAGGCTTTAAATACAAGTATTTTAAAGAAGATAAAGGGATGCACATTATTAATCTTTATCCTAAACAAGCCGATGAAAAAGAGTTTCATAGAATAGCTCTATTTATTAATAAGGCTAAAAATCAAATTTCTAAAGTGAATATTTTCGGAAAAGACGGTTCTACAACAACTTATACTATTAAATCATTTGTAGCAAATACTGCTATTGCAGATTCAAAATTTACTTTTGATAAAAC
This sequence comes from Flavobacteriales bacterium, assembly GCA_002401955.1. Lineage (GTDB taxonomy): Bacteria > Bacteroidota > Bacteroidia > Flavobacteriales_E > Vicingaceae. The sequence continues at coordinate 17,146 of NVUQ01000093.1, forward strand.
AAAGCATCCTAAATTTGAAGTAGTTGATTTAAGGGATTAAAAAAATGCTCCAAATGGGAGCATTTTTTTTATTTAATCAATGTTACTTTTCCTATGTAGTCGTGCCAAGCACCAAATACATCTTTTGCTTTAATTTTATACACATACACAGCAGACATAACAAGCTCCCCTTTGTAATTTCCGTCCCACTTAGAACTCATTGAGTTTCCTTCAAACAATAACTCTCGCCATCTATCAACAATCATAGTTTGTAATTCTACAATGCCAAATCCAGTAGCAAAGAAATAATCATTAAGCCCATCTCCGTCAGGAGTAAAAACATTAGGAATCCACAATGCATAGGCAGGATCAATAATTACCGTCTTCGATATTCTATCCTTACAGCCATAAATATTCTCTATACTAAGGGTAACTATATAAGTTCCTGAATCGGAATATTCATGAATGGGGTTTACATCATTTAGAATGGTTCCATCACCTAAATTCCACTCGTATAAATAGCCTACAATTGACTGATCTGAAAAAGTAATTTCAGGATTATAAACATTCGCATCATCTGGACTAAAACTAAAATCTGCAATAGGTTTTGGGTAAACCGTTATTAAATTTAACATAGTATCACTACTTGCACATTGCTTATCAGAAATTGCTGTTAAACTTACATTGTAGTTTTGAACTTGTGTAGGGCTAGGGTTTTGATAACAATGTGTTGTGGGATTAGTCGCTGAAGAGAAATTACCATCGCCAAAATCCCAAAGCCAAGTAGCAATAGTTGCTGATGGTTGATTGCTGGTATTTATCGTTGTTGTATTTACAAATGTTACACAAACATTTGGACCACAAGCAGATGTTGGGGTCCAAAACTAATTTGAGGAAGAGGGTTTACTGTAACATTAATAATTGTATCATGCACACATCCATTGTTAGATACTACTGTTAACTTAGCTGGATAAACACCATCTATAGTATAGATATAAGTAGGGCTTTGATTTACATCATCGATTGTACCATTCCCATCAAAATCCCAAGCCCACTGAACTATATTATTTACAGTATAAGCATTAGATACTATTGTTGAATCCGTGAACTGAGTAGCTTCATTTAAACAAACTTCATCTGGTCCAAAACTGGCTATAGGAACTGGCCAAACTTCTATTTGTTTCGTTAATGTATCCTCACACCCCTTATCGTTTATGGCAATTAACCTTACATTATAAATATTTTCGGAAGCATAGTTTACTGATGGGTTTTGTAAAACAGAAGTGTTTAGGTTTCCAAAATCCCATTGCCAATTACTTATCGTTCCTGTGGTTACATTTGATAGATCACTAAACACGATGGGAGAACCTAAACAGGCATTGATAAATGAGAAATTAGCAACTGGCATAGGATAAATAGTAACTGTTTTTATTAGTGTATCCAAACAACCTGCAACCGTTTCAACTATTAGTTTTATAGTATAAACGCCTTCTGATGGATATAAATTTGTATTAGGTCCTTGTGTCGAATTATCTACTGTTCCATCATTGTCAAAATCCCACAACCAAGAATTTATAACTCCTCCATTGCCAGTTGATTGATCTGTAAATTGTGCTGCTACATTTAAACATACATCTGTAGTATCAAAATTAGCTGTAGGGCTTTCATAAACTTCAACATTAAAACTTGTTGTATCTACACATCCACTATCCGAAATTACAGTTAAAACAACATTAAATATTCCTGCATTAAGGTAGGTATACGTTGGGTTTTGCATAGTACTTACTCCTAAAACATCTCCAAAATCCCATTGCCATGTATTAGAGCCTAAAACTATTGTTGAGGTATTGGTAAATGTTGTTGTTGTATTTAAACATTCATTAGTTCCTGTAAAAATTGCGGCTGGCTTTGGATTAACAATTACTGATAATGTAGTAGAATCAACACAACCTAGTATACTTTTAACAAATAATTCAACAGTATAATTTCCCGATGATGGATATAAATTTGTATTAGGTCCTTGTGTCGAATTATCTACTGTTCCATCATTGTCAAAATCCCACAACCATGTATCTATTACTCCACCATTATTATTAGATAAATCTGTAAAAACAACAGCAGTATCTTCACACTCATTGCTATAAGCAAATCCTGCTATTGGGCTTTCTGACACAATGATATTCATCGTAGTATCATGTACACACCCATTACTATCTATAACAGCTAAATTAACTGCTGTTTGCCCACTGTTTGGAAAAATAAACATCGGATTCTGACTATTATCATCAACTATAGAATCTCCATTAAAATCCCATGCCCAAGTATTTACAGCTCCAACAATTGTGCTAATATCAATAAGGTTACTAGCAAAACCTAAACATGCTGTATCAGAACTAAAATTGGCAACAGGATTGGCATAAACAACAACAGAAACCATTGCCGTATCAGTACAACCCGAATCACTTGTTACTATAAGAACGACATTATAGGTACTATCTATAGTATAAAGATGAGTTGGATGATTTTGGATACTATCGATACTTCCATCTCCAAAGTCCCATTCCCAATTTAAATTTCCAGCTGAAATACTTGAATTATTTGTAAAGCTAACTGAATCTCCTAAGCAGACAGGGGTTGTTGCATTAAACAAAGCTAAAGGTGTTGGATTGAATAACATATCAAATGTGTCATTCATACAAAGGTTTGTTACTATAATCGTTGCCATGATTCCAGGGGCACCTACAGGAATAAAAGAAGGAATAGTTCCTGTTCCTGAAGCAGCTAATCCAATGGCAGTATTACTGTTAGTCCAAGTATCTCCTAACGCTAAAACAACAGATTCGGTTGGAATTCCTTCACACATATATACGTCACTCAAATTACTACTTATATTACCACCTGGTATAGTTACGTTGAACGTAAATGGGAACATATCACAACCATCAACAGTAAAAGCCGTATTTCCACTTATAATTGTAACTGAAATAGGTGTATTCATAGGCAGACCTGTAAAATCATAATACACCCAATCATTATAAGTGTTTTCTTTACCAGGACAGCCAGTTGCATAAGTTATCGAAGAAGAGCAGCTTGGAAGAGAATCAAACGGAACATCCTCCACACCTCCTCCTGGTGAAGAAGTAACAGAAGAAGTGTTTCCATTTACTGTTACTTCAATCGTCATATTTGTAGTAGACGGATTTGCACCCCCGTGCCAATGCTCCACCCAAATTCGCAAAACTTGATTGCAGCTAATACAATATTGAATTTGGACAGAATGTGCCTTTATTTTTGTACTACTTAAAGTAAAAAGAACTAAGGTAAAAGCTGCAAGATATTTACAATATGCATTTTTAAAACCAAGGTGAAACATTCGCGCAATAAGGTTCATAGTTTAATTTTTCCGACTTTACAAAAACTAGAGTCAATAAAAAATACAAGTAGGTTATGGAAATAAACAACAACAAAACTGATTTTTAAGAATTGACAAAATAGAACCAAGGCTGTTTAAATGACTAACTTTTTATTCATCTTTTGTTAATTCAAACTACTCATAACTAAAGCTTTATATTTCTTGTAAGTTTTTTGACTATACTTTCTAAAGAAGATATTAACAACATAAAACTATTCTTAATTAGTTTCAAAGGCTATAATTAGAGTATTACAAAATCTTACATAAATAAAAAAAGTTGTTACAAAATCTTACATAATAGTTTTAAGTGTATTAATCAGCTACAATAGCAGGCAATGCCACGGAAGTGTTTAAAGCAATATGATTGCAGCTATTTCAAAAAGCATTGAAAAAGCCAAAAAAGGTGTTTTGAAAAAATGAATCGCTCCTAATGTTTTTAACCAAAACTGTCCACGAATTACCTAAACTTTACAGTTACGACAACAAGTTTTAAAAGAAAAATGCCCCGCTAAAAGCGAGGCAATTTTATAAGAAAAAGGTAACGCCTAAAGCCATTTCTAACTCTAGACTAATATAAAGACGGAACTATTAAAAAATGGTTGCCTCTATTTTAAAAATAATTTATTTACCCGTAAAATATTTCTTTGGAAGTGTAATATTATCAAAAGTTGCAAACTGCACATAAGTAAACAACTCATTGTTTAAATAACCATACATTCTATCCACATCGAATTCAAATACGCTTAAATCTTTTGGATCTGCTAACTGTCTAAAATTAGGCATATGATAAAGTACAATTTTATTATTATTCTTTCCAGAAACATCTTTTACCTCTATCGTAATAAATGGCGGTGAAGCAATGGTAGAATCTATTTTAGCTTGTTCTGATTCTATATCAATCATTTCATAATAAATTTTTTGATAACGCTCTACATATTCTTTTAATTGTTCAGGATTTACTTTTAATGGTGCTACTCTACCGGTTTCAAATAAAGAAAATTGACCATCTTTATTCTCAATAAAAAAAGATTCTTCTGGTGTTTCATGGTAATTTACTGCTATACTTTGAATTTCTTCTGTTTTATATTTAAAAACAATAGCATCTCTCCACTGAGCTGATTCAGTAAAAAATCGAACTGTTAAGTAACCATAATTACCTGGTATATACATAATAAAAGGTACTGACGATTTTACTCCATCCGTTTCTAAAATCATATAAGTTCCTTGGTGATCTAATGTTGCTCCACCAACATAATAGATTTTACTAGGCTTACTTCCTCCTTGGTAAATTTCTACTTTAGTTGCTCCAGTTGCAATTTGTGAAACCACATTGTTAAAAGCAGATTTAGGTACTGGAGAACGAACATCAATTCTGCTAAATGTTTTCATTAACAACCTAATATTATCAGGTCTAGCAATATATTTTCCATCCACCAGCCATTTATCTTCAGACTTAGTCAATGTTACCGATTGTCCTTTAGCATCCACAATAAATATCTTATCAATACTTGCAGTATCTTTTATTGCAAAATCAGATTTTTCACCTTTCGTTATTCCTAATGTTCCTGACGTTTTATTTGTAAAAAAATAGATGGCTACTGCTGCTAATACGATCAATAGTATTATTAATATTTTGTTGTTTTTCATAGTTATATTATAATTATAAAAACCCAGCCCTGATTTTAAAGCTAAATCAAAGATTTAGATAAAATCTTTTTCTCCAAGGAGGGTAATTTATTTTGTGAATTTTTTCTTTCTATCAAAGTAATGAGCCAACCCGAATAATAAAATTAAACCTATTGGTAAAATCGTATTAATCAATTGCCAATCGAACTTATCATTTTTCAATACTGTTTTATCTAACAATCTAATTTTTAACTTTTTAGACCTAACACTCATCAGCCCACTATCGTCACATAAATAGCCTACTACATTTAGCATAAAATCTTTGTTCCCAAATTCTTGTCTGGTATAACGATCGAAACCGAGTGCTAAATACTCTCCTGTTCTTTTATTTACACCATTTTTAGCAACATCCCCATCCGCAATTACAATCATTTTATTTTCAACGCTCTCTTCCTTAAAATTAATTTCATTAGCATCTCTAATCTGAGGAGTCATTCTATTCTTATACACCGATTCAAATTTACCTTCAAGCAAAACAGCAATAACTTGATGCCCTGCATTAAATTGTGTTTGATCGGGTTCAAAACGAACCATATCTAATCCAATTCTTGTAGGCGCACTACTTACCTTAGAATATTGTGATGTTTTCAACAATCCTGTTTTACGAATTCCTTTTTTAGCAATGGTATCTATATTACTAACAAACTCTCCTTTAAGGGCATTTAAATTATTTACTATAGGATGACTATTTGCTGGAGTTAACAAAGGAAAAAAGAACCAAGGAAACATTTCTGTTTTTGGTTGATTACCCACCATACCAGTAATTATTGGAATTGGTGCTGATTGAATATCTTGAACAATATTGGTGTTGATTCTTACTCCATAAGTAAATAATTGGTCATCCAAATTTAGATCCATCGGAATTGCCATAGTAATGTTTGCTGTTTGAAGGCTATCCATACTTGCAAAAACAGGATCTATTAACCACACTACTCTACCTCCATACATTATGTATTGATCAATAATAAACTTATCTTTTTCTGGAAATTTATAGGTTGGTTTAGCAATAATAATAGCATCATACTTAATTCTAACAGTATAAGCCTTTGTACTATCTGCCATCACACGCTCTGTTAAGCTGTTTAAATTTCCATCTATGTTTATTCTATCAACAACATAAAATTCTGATAGCGATTCTGCCAATGAAGCTGTTTCTAATTTAGTTAACTCTCCATGCCCATCTACAAAAGCAACTTTAGAAACTTTTTTAGTAGTTAGGTTATTTATAGCATTGGCAATTTCGTACTCTAACGATTCTATAGAGTTGTTTAACATAGCTTCTGGCTGAGCACCTATCTGGCTTTTTAATAACTGAACAGGCAACTCTTTTCCTTTGTATAGAAATACAGCTCCTGGCCAAATAATCTTATTGCTAAAACCATCGTTAGATTTTTCTGATAAATCCGTTGGACGCAAACCTTGTTTATACAACTGTTTGTATATTTCATCTCTAATTTTTTGATCAGCACTTTCTGATGGGTTGATGAATTCGTACTCTAAATTTCCATTAGAATAAGCCCTAAACTCATCCAGCATTTCTTTAGTTTCATCACGTAAACGTTTATATCCGGCCGGAAAATCTCCTTCTAAATAAACCTTAACATAAATAACATCATCTATATTACTAGCTAAATCTTTACTAGTTTCTGAAAGAGTAAATCTTTTTTCTGAAGTTAAATCGAAACGCTCAAAAGCAAACGAACCAATGTAATTTACTAATAAAACTATTATTAAACCTACTACTAAAAAAGTAAGATCTTTCTTTCTATTTACAGCTTTCTTTTCTACCATTTTCTACTGCTTAAAGCTGTTTTAGTAAAGGTTAGAAATAAAAATATTATGCTTAAAAAATAGATAACATCTCTTGTATCAATCACTCCTCTACTCATAGAAACATAATGTTCATTAATTCCTAATTTCATAATAAGGTCATCTACTTCTCCAAAATATTCTAATGAGCTAATGGATTCAAATCCTACATAACAAAAGAAACATAAAAATACTGCAACTATAAATGAGATGATTTGATTTTTAGTAATTGAACTTGCAAAAATTCCAATTGCGACAAAAACACTACCCAAAAATAAAAGTCCGAAATAAGAACCTACCGTACCTCCAAAATCAATATTTCCAACAGGATTACCTAATTGATAAATCGAGTAGAAATACACCAATGTTGGCAATAAAGAAAACAATACCAATGTAAATCCTGCAATGTATTTTGCAAACACTATCTGAAAATCTGTTAAAGGCTTCGTTAACAATAGCTCTATAGTTCCTGTTCTGCTTTCCTCTGCAAATAAACGCATGGTAATGGCAGGTATCAAAAACATAAAAACCCAAGGGGCTACATAAAATAAGGCATCAATATTGGCATAGCCATTATCTAAAACGTTAGTTCCTCCAGGAAAAACCCACATCATTAACCCGATAGTACTTAGGAATACTACAATAACAATGTATCCGATTAAAGAACCTAAAAAGCTACGTATTTCTTTATTTATTAATGTTAACATTTCGTATTTTTCACAAAGTCAACAAATTTAATATTTTTTATATGATGTTGATGCTAAAAATTGTTAAACAAAGGTTTTGAATATATAAACGGTAAAATATTACCTGTTTAAATATTAACATTATTTTAAATTCTTAAATTAATAGTTTTTGTAATATTGTAATCTGAAATTAAATAAATTGAAATGATCGTATTAAAATTTGGCGGAACATCAGTTGGATCGCCAGAGAGAATAAAAGAAGTTGCTAATTTGGTTAACACTTCTCAAAAAAAAGTTGTAGTGCTTTCTGCCATGTCGGGAACCACAAATAGTTTGGTAGAAATTGCTGATTATCTATATAAAAAGAACCATGACAGCGCTAATGAAGCAATTTTAGCTTTAGAGCAAAAATATTACGAAGTTATTAATCAATTATTTTCAACTATTGAATACAAGGAAAAAGGAAAAGAACTTATTCATTCTCACTTTACGCACATAAAATCCTTTACTCAAGATATGTTTACCTTGTTTGAAGAAAAAGCGATACTTGCCCAAGGAGAATTAATTTCAACAGCTTTATTACATTATTATTTTAATGAACAAAATATAGATTCTGTTTTAATTCCTGCTCTAAACTTTATGAGAATAGATAAAGAAGGTGAGCCTGATTTATTCTATATCAAAGAAAATATAAACAGGGAAATTGACAATAACCCAACCAACACCATTTTTATTACACAAGGTTTTATCTGCAGAAATGCTTTTGGCGAGATAGATAATTTAAGACGTGGAGGAAGTGATTATTCTGCCTCTTTAATTGGTGTTGCTTGCAATGCTCAAGAAATTCAGATTTGGACTGATATTGATGGTATGCACAACAACGATCCTAGGTTTGTAGATAACACAAAACCATTAGCCAATTTATCTTTTGATGAAGCTGCTGAGCTGGCTTATTTTGGAGCAAAAATATTGCATCCTGCAAGTGTACAACCTTGTAAAATAGCTAACATTCCTGTTAGATTAAAAAACACCATGAAGCCTGAAGCTTCGGGAACACTAGTTAGTAGCGAAATAAATGGAAAAGGTATTAAAGCTATTGCTGCAAAAGATAACATTACAGCCATAAAAATTAAAAGCGGAAGAATGTTACTTGCTCATGGTTTTATGAGAAAAGTGTTTGAAATTTTTGAAACCTACAAGACTTCAATTGATATGATTACCACATCAGAAGTTGCTGTTTCTGTTACTATTGATGATACTAAACACTTAAATGATATTGTTAAAGAATTGAAAAAATACGGAATGGTAGAAGTTGATACTGATCTTTCTATCATTTGTGTGGTTGGCGATTTTATTGCCGAAAGTAAAGGCTATGCGTTTAAAGTGATGGAATCACTTCAAAACATTTCTTTAAGGATGATTTCTTACGGAGGAAGTAGACACAACGTCTCATTACTAGTAAACACTTCAGATAAAAAAGAAGCATTAAACTCATTACATAATAACCTTTTTAATCATGTTTAGCGCCCAAGAAATAACTCGTTTCGAGTCTACTCCTACTCCATTTTATTATTATAATTTGGAGTTACTAGCTAACACCTTAAAAGCGGTAAAAGCTACTTCATCTAAATACAATTATCATGTTCATTATGCTTTTAAAGCAAATACCAATAATAAAATTTTAGAATTAATTCAACAACATGGTTTAGGTGCTGATTGTGTTAGTGGAAATGAAATAAAAAAAGCAATAGAGTGTAATTACACTTCTGAGCAAATTGTTTTTGCTGGAGTTGGAAAAACTGATGAGGAAATAAATATTGCATTAGAAAACGATATTTTTTGTTTTAACTGTGAATCGATTCCCGAACTTGAAGTGATTAACGAATTAGCTGCTGCAAAAAATAAAATTGCTCAAATTGCATTAAGAATTAACCCCAATGTAAATGCCAACACCCACGCATATATTACAACTGGTTTAGAAGAAAATAAGTTTGGTATTAACATTTGGGAATTAGAAGACGTTTTAGTTGCTTTAGCTGATATGAAAAATGTAAACTTTATTGGTTTACATTTTCATATTGGTTCTCAAATAACTGACTTAAACGATTTTAAAGGACTCTGCTTACGTGTAAACGAAATACAAGAATGGTTTTATGATAGACAAATAATTGTTAATCATATTAATGTTGGTGGTGGTTTAGGTATTGATTATGAAAACCCTACTAAAAACCCTATTCCAAATTTTGAAGCCTTTTTTAAACTCTTTAATGATTTTATAGAATTAAGACCTCAACAAGAATTACATTTTGAATTGGGTAGATCTATTACCGGGCAATGTGGAACATTAATAAGTAAAGTACTCTACGTTAAAAAAGGTGTAAATACCGATTTTGCTATTATTGATGCTGGTATGACAGAATTGATAAGACCTGCATTATACCAAGCAGTTCATGCAATTGATAACCTTACAAGTACTAGTGAAGAAACGAAACGTTATGATGTTGTTGGCCCTATTTGTGAATCTTCTGATTGTTTTGCTAAAGCCTTAATGCTTCCTATCACAAAAAGAGGCGATATGATTGCCATTAATTCTTGTGGTGCTTATGGAGAAGTAATGGCCTCTCAATACAATTTAAGGGATTTGGTTAAGGCGGTTTATTAACCTGACTTTTTTCTTAAAAGACTGTAACTGGACTACCTAGTAAAAATGTGACTAATTTTCTTAAGCCACTACTTTATATTTTAATAGATAATTTTCTATTTTACTAAGACATAAAGATTCACTCCAAGATTGATTTTTTTGATTCACCCCTGGGGTGAATCTTTATTGTTTTCATCCCAGGGGTGAGACGAAAATCAAACCCTATAAATAATTTTACATATGTAAACTTATTATTTACAATACAATAATGTAAATCAAATAATTTGAACAAGCAATTAGTATGCAAGAAATCGATCAAATTAAAAATCTATTAAAAGATAAACTATTAATGTTATTAATTATATTCGGGTTGAGTATTTTTAATGTTGTTATTGCTGCAGGACCCCCAGGGCCTCCAGGTGGTGATGGACCTCCTTGTTGGCCTCCTTCTACATGTATTCCTTTAAATAGCGAAATATCTTTGTTATTAGTTGCAGGAGCAGTTTATGGAGCCAAAAAAGTATACGGTGCAGCTAAAGAAAAATATGCCTAAAACATTTCTCGAGATTTCCTATGGGAATTAATCCAAATGGAATTTTAGATTTAAAATAGAAAATCTAAAAAAGGAAAAGAATATAACTAATAATCTTCTAATTGTTTTGCTAAAGAGTTAATCCTACCTATAACAAAAAGAAACGATTTGGTTGCCATAATGAAATCAAATATTTTTAAACATTATAATTACTTTAAGTAATTATAATGTTTTTAGTACTTTTCAATTACGGATCGTATTTAAAATAATCATATTGAATAAACTTATAATCATATTATTCATTCTACCATTTTTTAGCACTGCTCAGCTAACAGCAGATCAGGAACAAAAAATTGATTCTCTAAATAATATCATTAACAACGCTAATAATGACACTATAATAATAAACTCTTATAAAGAATGGAGTTTTATCCTACGCTATTCAGACCCTAAAAGTGAGCTTAAAATTCTCGAAAAAATAGATAGTCTTTGTTCTTTTAACAAAGAAAAAAAATCTAGTCAAAAAGAAAAAGTCTACTTTCAAGTTTCCCAAGCTTGGGTAAAAAACAAATTAGGTCTCGCCTATAAGAAAAAAGGAGAAGCCATTATTGCTATTGATTTTTTCAATCATAGTGCAGCATTAAATTTGGAAATTGAAAATAAAATAGGAGTAGCTACCGCCTTTAACAATTTAGGTATTGCACACGCCATGCTTAGTGAATACGATAAAGCAATTGAATATTTTTCCAAAAGCCTAGAAATCAAAATAGCACTGAGGGATAAAAAAGCCACTGCATCTTCCCTTGCTAATATAGGGGTAGTCTACCAGAATATAGGTAATTATGACAAAGCAATTGACTACTTCTATAAAAGTTTAAAAATATGTGAAGTAATTAAATATAAAATGGGAATGGCTTCGGCTCTTAATAATATAGGTGTAATTTATTTGGAGCAAAATAATTATGACAAAGCCATTCAATATCAAAAAAAATGTCTGAAAATTAATCTTGATGTTGATAACAAAAATTTGTATTCAACAAGTCTTAACAACCTCGGCATAATTTATGGTTACAAAAAAGACTTTGATATGGCTTTTGATTACTTAAGAAAAAGTTTAACTATTTTCCAGGAAATAGGGAACAAAAAAGGTGTTGCTGATGTTTATTTTGACATTGGAATCATTTATGCTAAAAAAATGAAAGACAAAAAAGCTCTTGAATCTTTTTATAAAAGCGTTGAGATAAGGAAAGAAATAGGAGATAAAATGGGCATTTCATTATCAATGATTGGAATTTCAAACATAAGAAGAGGAAAAGGTCATTACAAAAAAGCTATTAGATACGGAAAACACTCACTAGAAATCGCACAAGAAATAGGCTCTCTACCAACCATTAAATTGGCATCCGAATCTTTATGGAAAACCCATAAAAAGATGAATAATTTTAAGGAGTCTCTCCTTATGCATGAAT
>NVUQ01000094.1 GCA_002401955.1 Flavobacteriales bacterium
GGAGTAATCAATACACCAGGAGGAACATTTAGTTTTGATCCTAGTCCAGGTGATGGTTCCTCTATTGTATCAGGAACTGGAGCGATATCAAGTGCGACTGCTGGTAGTACCTATAATATACAGTACTTAACACCAACTGGACCTTGTCAAGATAGTGTAACTATTGCAGTTAATATTGTTACATCACCAACAATATCCAATGCTGGAACTGCTCAAAATGTATGTGGAACAACAGCAACCTTAGCAGGTAATGTACCAGTAGTAGGAACTGGAACATGGACTTTAATAAGTGGAACAGGAATAATCACCACTCCGGGATCAGCGACCTCTGGTATTACTGGTTTGGGAATAGGAGCGAATGTGTTTGAATGGAGCATAGCGAACCTACCATGTAGTCCATCAACAAGTCAAGTAACGATTACTGGAATAGCTGCACCAACAACATCTGCTGCTGGACCACCACAAAGTATTTGTGGAACAACAGCAACTTTAGGAGGTAATGTGCCAACAATAGGAACAGGAACATGGATCTTAATAAGTGGAACAGGAACGATAACCACACCAGGATTAGCCACATCAGGAATTACTGGATTGGGTGTTGGAGCTAATGTGTTTGAGTGGAGCATAGCGAATCTACCCTGTGCCGCTTCAACAAGTCAGGTAACCATAACAGGAGTAGCTACACCAACAGCATCCAATGCTGGAGCTGCTCAAAATGTATGTGGAACAACAACTACACTAGCTGGTAATGTACCAGTAGTAGGAACAGGAACATGGGCTTTAATTAGTGGAGCAGGAACAATCACCACTCCAGGGTCAGCAACTTCTGGTATTACCGGATTGGGTGTTGGAGCCAATGTATTTGAGTGGAGCATAGCGAATTTACCATGTGCCGCTTCAACGAGTCAGGTAACCATAACAGGAGTTGCATCACCAACAGTATCTGCTGCTGGACCACCACAAAGTATTTGTGGAACTACAGCAACCTTAGCAGGAAATGTTCCTGCCATAGGAACAGGAACATGGACTTTAATTAGTGGGGCAGGAACAATCACCACACCAGGATCAGCCACTTCTGGATTAACTGGATTGGGAGTAGGAGCCAATGTATTTGAGTGGAGTATAGCGAATTTACCATGTGCCGCTTCAACGAGTCAGGTAACCATAACAGGAGTAGCATCACCAACAGTATCCAATGCTGGAACTGCTCAAAATGTATGTGGAACAACAGCCACCTTAGCTGGTAATGTACCAGTAGTAGGAGCAGGAACATGGACTTTAATTAGTGGAGCAGGAACAATCACCACACCAGGGTCAGCAACCTCTGGCATTACTGGATTGGGTGTTGGAGCCAATGTATTTGAGTGGAGCATAGCTAACGCACCATGTGTCGCTTCAACAAGTCAAGTAACGATTACTGGAATAGCTGCGCCAACAGTATCTGCTGCTGGACCACCACAAAGTGTTTGTGGAACAACAGGGACCTTAGCAGGTAATGTGCCAACAATAGGCACAGGAACATGGAGTTTAATAAGTGGAACAGGAACAATCACCACACCAGGTTCAGCCACATCAGGAATTACTGGATTGGGTGTTGGAGCCAATGTGTTTGAGTGGAGCATAGCTAACGCCCCATGTGCTGCTTCAACGAGCCAGGTAACCATAACAGGAGTAATACCGGCCAATGCAGGAACTTCGAATATTTTTGGAATTTGTGCAACTGCACTAGCTACAGATTTATTTCCTCTTTTAGGAGGAGCAGATCTGGGTGGAGCATGGACGGGAGGTCCACCTCCATTGACAGGAGGTGATCAAGGAACATTTGACCCATCTACCAATATAGCGGGATTGTATACCTATACGGTAACAGGAGTAACACCATGTGCCAATGCCGTATCTACGGTAACAGTAACGATAACAGCAGGAGATGATCCAACTTTTGTTTACCCAGATTTCTGTGCAGGTTCGGGTGGACTTCCAGGAGTAATCAATACACCAGGAGGAACATTTAGTTTTGATCCTAGTCCAGGTGATGGTTCCTCTATTGTATCAGGAACTGGAGCGATATCAAGTGCGATTGCTGGTAGCACCTATAATATACAGTACTTAACACCATCTGGACCTTGTCAGGATAGTGTAACCATAGCGGTTAATATTGGAACTCCTGCTAACCCAGGAACTAACAGTTCATTAACGGCTTGTAGTACTGATGGGACAACTGATCTTTACACCTTATTAGGAGGAGCAGATTTAGGTGGAACATGGATAGGACCATCAGCCTTAGCTGGAGGAGATCAAGGAACATTTGATCCTGCTACGAATGCAGCAGGTCTTTACCAATATTTTGTTATTGGTACAAATGGTTGCTCTAATGATACTGCAGATGTAACAATAACGATTAATAATCCAGGGAATGCTGGAACGACTACAACGTTAACAGTATGTAGTACTGATGGGACAACTGACCTTTATACTTTATTAGGAGTAGCAGATTTAGGAGGAACATGGATAGGGCCTTCTGCATTAACAGGAGGAGATCAAGGAACTTATGATCCTTCTTCAAATGCTGCTGGTCTATATCAGTATGTTATTACTGGTGCTTCCCCTTGTGCTAATGATACAGCAGATGTGATGGTGTCTATTAATACAGCACCTAACGCAGGTATTAGCAATACATTAGGTATTTGTGCTACTGGAAACTCTATTGATTTATATACTTTATTAGGAGTAGCAGATTTAGGAGGAACATGGATAGGGCCTTCTGCATTAACAGGAGGAGACCAAGGAACATTTGATCCTACTACGAATACTGCAGGAACCTATCAATATATTGTTGTTGGTATAGCACCTTGTGGAGATGATACCTCAGATGTTGTAGTAACTCTTACCGCTAATGATGATCCAACATTTGTTTACCCGGATTTCTGTGCAGGTTCAGGAGGATTGCCTGGAGTTATCAATACACCGGGCGGAACTTTTAGTTTTAATCCTGATCCAGGAGATGGTTCATCTATTGTGCCTGGAACTGGAGCGATATCAAATGGGAACGCTAATAGTACTTATAACATACAGTACTTAACCCCAGCTGGTCCTTGTCAGGATAGTGTAACCAATCCGGTTAATGTTGTTAGTCCGCCTAATTCTGGAACTAACAGTACATTAACAGCATGTAGCACTGGAGGAACAACTGATTTGTATACCTTGTTAGGAGGTGCAGATTTAAGTGGAACATGGATAGGGCCATCAGCACTAGCTGGAGGAGACCAAGGAACATTTGATCCTGCTACAAATATTGCAGGAACTTACCAGTATATTGTTGCTGGAGTAGCGCCTTGTGGAGATGATACAACGGATGTAGTTGTAACCATTACTGTACCAGGAAATCCTGGGACAAATGCAAGTCTTTCTCTTTGTAGTAATGATGCTTCAAGCGATTTATTTACGATGTTAGGAGGAGCCGACTTAGGTGGTGTTTGGACAGGTTCTTCTGTGTTAGGTGGAGGAGATCAAGGAACATTTGATCCCGCTACGAATGCTGCAGGAGTTTATACCTATACCATTACTAATGCACCTTGTGCTCCAGTTGTATCAACGGTTACTGTAACAGTTAATACAGCTGCAAATGCTGGAACAGCAAATGTAATAACCTTGTGTGATACAGATCCAGTAGTTGATTTATTTGGATTAATCGGTGGAGCTGATGCTGGAGGTCTTTGGGCACCAGTAATGGTTTCGGGAACTGGAGTATATACGCCTGGAACGGATCTTTCAGGAATTTACACTTATACTGTAAATGGAGTAGCACCTTGTGCAAATGCATCTTCAACGGTAGATGTAATCATTGATAATTCACCTTGTACTCCGGCATCACCTTCGGAACCATTTTATGTCAGTAACATGTTAACGCCAAATGATGATGGTAAAAATGATTATTGGTACATAGGTAATGTGAGTGATATACAAGGTTCGTCAGTTGCAATTTATAATAGATGGGGAACTAAGATGTTCGAGACTTCCAATTATGATAATGATTGGGATGGTACTTATAATGGTGAAGAATTACCAGATGGAACTTATTATTATGTAATAGAACATAATGGTGAAATACTCCAAGGGCCAATAACTTTACTAAGAACTAAATAATAATTTTACTAATGTTAAGAAATATGAAAACGATGAAACGTAATATATATATAGCTACAGTATTATTTGGAATTATTGGTTTAGTTTCAAAAGTGAGTGCTCAACAAATGCCTCAAACGAACTTATATACAGAGAATATCTTTAATATAAACCCAGCTTACGCAGGTTATAATCCAACTTGTTTAGAGGCTTATTTAGGTCATATGACACAATGGGTTGGTGTAGATGGAGCTCCAACTACTAATTATCTTGATATACATAAAGGATTTGGAAAGCATTTAGGTTTAGGTGGTGGTTTTATTAGTGATAATACAGCCATGATTAATAGGTTTTCTGGTAATTTAAGTGCTTCTTATCGAATCGGATTGGGAGAAAATCAGAATGTGAGGCTAGGAGTTTCCTTAGGGGTTTTCCGAGTTGGAGTAAATACCGAACAGGCAGTGGTTCAAGATCCTAGTGATGAACTGGTGCAAGGAGCACAAAGTGGAATGACGTTTAATAATGAGGTAGGAATAATCTATAATTATAAAAAATTATTGATTGGAGTTTCTGTCCCACAAGCATTTGAGACAACCGCAAGTTATGAGGCGGGTGCAACTCAAGGTGAATTTGGTGTAGAAAGACATTTTACAGCCTTTACCAAATATGAATGGAATCTTTCAGAAAAAATTGATATGGAACCATCGGCTTTAATGAAAAAGGTTGGAGGTGTTAATCAATTTGATGTTAATTTAATGGGTACTTATAACAAAACTATCTCATTAGGAGTAGGGTATAGGACTGATGTTGGTGTGTTGGCACGATTAAGGTTAAAATTAAAAGAGCTATTTATTTTGGGTTATGCTTATGAATTTGCCGGATCAAATATATCTTCTTACTCATCAGGTTCTCATGAAATTATGTTAGGATTAAAATTCTGTAAAGAGAAAAAAGATAAACCTAGAGTTGAGTCAGAAGCTCCTCCTGTAGTTTTAGAAGAACCAGTAGTTGAGCCAGAACCAATAGTGGAAGAACCAGAACCAATAGTTGAACCAGAACCAATTGTGGAGGAAGAACCAATTTTAGAATTAGAACCTACAGATGATGAGAAAGACCTCTTTAAAAAAGATATATCTTTTCAATTGGGTGATGCTAATTTTGGATCATCAACATCTATCGATAAAATCAATAAGATGATTAAAGTCTTGAACAATTATCCAGATTTAAAAGTTGAAGTTATTGGTCATTCATGCGATAAAGGGGATGCAGAACTTAAAGAAAGAGTCTCTTCGGCAAGAGCTGAAAATGTAAAAAATTATATGATAGAAAAAGGGGTTGATAGTAGTAGGATTACTTCTAGAGGAACATCGGATAGTAGTCCATTAGTTCCAAATAGTACAGAAGCTAATAAAGCTAAAAATAGAAGGGTTCAGTTTATCTTAAAAGAGTAAAAATTACTTTCAAAGTTATAAATACAAAGCCCTAAGAAATTCTTAGGGCTTTTTTTATGTATTTATTTTAAAGATAATTTTTTCTGTAGCACCTCTTCCTGTTTCAATGTAATTTTTATTTATTCCTTGAAATAGTTCAAGATTGTTGTTTGTTTCTAGGTGATTAATAATTGCAAGAAGATCGTCAGCATCTTTAATTTGGTAAGCACCATTTATGTTTATTAGTTCTTCAGCTTCATGAAATTTTTCGTGTTTTGGACCAAATAAAATTACGTTTCCAAAACTCGCAGGTTCTAATATATTATGTAGAGAGCCACTAAACCCTCCACCAACAAAAGCAATGTCTGTAAATTGATAGGTGTTGGCTAGTATCCCAATATTATCAATAATTAATGTATTGTATGAAGCTACATTTTCATAAGTAGCATCAGAATATTTTATATAATTATTTTCTAATAAATTTTCTATAATTCTAATGTGTTTTGTGTCGATATTATGCGGAGCAAAAATAAATTTAAAATCTTTTTTTGTTGATTGAATAAATTCAGCAATAATTTTTTCTTCCGCTAGCCATGAACTTCCAAGGATAATTACTTTTTTATTTTCAATAAATTTTTTGACTAATGCTGGCTTTTCTGGCTTTAATGAATTTTCGTAAACACGATCTAGTCTAGTGTCGCCAGTTGTTGTTACGTTATGAAAACCTAAATTGTTTAATAAAATTTTGGATTTTTCGTTTTGAACAAAAAAATGGGTGAAATAATTAAGCATTTCTCTGTAAAGAGATCCGTACCATTTAAAAAATAATTGATTTTTTCTAAAAACACCCGAAATTAGGTAGGTTGGAATGTTGTTGTTAGAAAGTTCATTTAGATAACAGTACCAAAACTCATATTTAATAAAAAATGCCTTACTAGGATTTACAATTTCAATAAAACGTTTAGCATTATTTCTAGTGTCTAAAGGAAGGTAAAAAACAAAGTCTGCTTTATTATAGCTTTTAGCAAACTCATAACCTGAAGGTGAAAAAATCGTGATTAAAATTTTAATGGTAGAATCTTTTTCTTTTAGTTTCTCAATAATTGGTTTCCCTTGCTCTAATTCTCCTAAACTAGCACAGTGAAACCAGTATATATTATCATCAAAATTAATAGCTTTTAGTTTTTCAAAGACATCAGTTCTTCCATTAACCCACAGTTTTGCTTTTGGATTAAAAATAGAAGCTACTTTAATCGCTATGTAATAAAGAAAAATAAATATTTGATAAAAGATAGTCAATTAAAATTGGCGGGTTTAATTGTAGTAATAATCTTGAGATTTTCGTTTGTTTAAACGAATTATCCATCCTATTCTGACTCCATAAAGAATATTGGTGTAACTTTTTGTATCTACTTCTTGAGTATCGTAATTGTATTTTCTTAAACTTTTTGTCCAACCATGAGTGTAATCAAATCCACCAAAAAAGTTTAATAATCTATTCTTGCTTAAAAATAAATAACCAGCAAAACCATTTACTGCATAACCTAAAGAAAAACGGTCATATCCTTTTTTATGTTCATCAGTAAGCGAAGCAACGTCATCTTTAAACTTAATACTCACTTTATGCTGAAGCATTCCAAAACCTCCATAAAATATAAATCCTGAATTTTTGTTTGGAGCTAGTTTATTAATCATTTTCCCCCCAAATAAAAAGAATGAAGAACCTCGTTGCCCCAAGTGTATTTTAGTTAATCGTCCTTGGTTATCTATAACTTCACCATCATCATTTGTAAGATTGCTTAAGATATTTTCATTTTTAACTTTTCCATTCCATAAAAAATTACCTTTAAAACCATAGAGCCAGTTTTTTTTTGTTTTAACCATAAAAGTTCCACCAATATTACTGTTAGGACCAAATCTGTCCGCCATTTCAGCTGCAGACCATTGGTAAGCATAAGAAACAGTTATCATTGGAATTGTGAAAGCGGTGTCTTTTGTGGCTGGTTTTTCAATTACGAATTGTGCTTGACTTAAAAAGCTAGATAAAAAGAGTATCGAAAAGATTATTTTTTTCATTGGTTTAAAACACAAATTAACGAATAAAATGAACTATTATTACTAGTTAATCGTTATGGGATAAAATTACAATTAAATAATTGAGATTTATTAATTTAGCAGACTTATCCAATAAAAGGAAAATAATAATGCTTAACAATAATATCCAGATGGTTGACTTAAAAGGTCAATACAGCAAGATTAAGGAACAGATTGATTCGGCAATAATGAATGTTGTTAACTCAACAACATTTGTAAAAGGTGCTGAAGGAGAAGCATTTCAAAAAGAGTTAGCAAATTATTTAGGCGTAAAACATGTTATACCTTGTGGTAATGGTACCGATGCATTACAAATTGCTTTAATGGCTTTAGGTTTAAAGCCTGGAGATGAAGTTATTACAACTGATTTTACTTTTGCAGCAACAGTTGAGGTAATTAGCTTGTTAAATTTAATTCCCGTTTTTGTTGATGTAGATAGAGAGAGTTTTAATATTGATGTTGAGGAAATTAAAAAATCAATAACCCCAAAAACAAAAGCAATTATTCCAGTCCATTTATTTGGGCAATGTGCCAATATGGAGGAAATAATGGAGATAGCTAAGGAAAATAAGCTATATGTGATAGAAGATGCTGCACAAGGAATTGGTGCTGAATATACGTTTTCTAATGGAGGAAAGAAAAAAGCTGGAACAATTGGAGATATAGGAACAACTTCGTTTTTTCCATCTAAAAATTTAGGTTGTTATGGAGACGGTGGCGCTTTATTTACCAATAACGATAAATTGGCAGAAAGATTAAATGCAATTGTCAATCATGGAATGTCTAAGAAATATTATCATGATGAAATAGGTGTTAATTCTCGCTTGGATGAAATTCAAGCAGCAGTTTTAAGAGTTAAATTGCCTTGTTTGGATGAATATAACGAAGCTAGAAAAAAGGTAGCGACTTATTATAATGATGCCTTTGAAGAAACTGAGGGATTAGAAACGCCAATTGTTGATGATAAATCAACTCATGTTTATCACCAATATACATTAAAAACAAAAAGTATTGATAGAGATAAATTAATAGCGTTTTTAAAAGTAAGAGGAATCCCAGTAATGGTGTATTATCCAATTCCTTTGCATCAACAAAAAGCGTATATTCGGACAGAATTTAAAAATGAAAACTATCCAATAACAATGGAATTATGCAAAAGTGTAATATCTTTACCAATGCATACAGAATTAGATGAAAATCAATTAAAGTATATAATAGAATCAGTTAATGAATATTTTATAAAATGAAGATAGCAGTAATAGGAACAGGTTACGTAGGCTTGGTAACAGGGACATGTTTTGCAGAAACAGGAAATGATGTAATATGTGTAGATATAGACGAAGCTAAAGTTGCGAAAATGAAAAATGGTGAAGTGCCAATTTATGAACCTCATTTAGATGTTTTGTTCGAACGAAATATTAAAGAAGGAAGGTTGTCTTTTACAACTATCATTGAAGATGCGGTTGAAGATGCTGAAATTATATTCTTAGCATTGCCAACTCCTCCAGGAGAGGATGGTTCAGCTGATTTATCTTATATTTTGGGTGTAGCTGATACTCTTGGAAAAATAATCAAAAATTATAAAGTAATTATTGATAAAAGTACAGTTCCGGTTGGTACAGCAGAAAAGGTGACAGCAGTAATCGCTAAAAATGCAACAGTTGATTTTGCTGTAGTTTCTAACCCAGAATTTTTACGAGAAGGTTTTGCTGTTGATGATTTTTTAAAACCAGATAGAGTGGTTATTGGAACTTCTGACGATAAAGCCAAAAATATTTTAGAGAAACTTTATAAGCCATATGTTAGGCAGGGTAATCCAATTTTATTTATGGATGAAAAGTCTGCTGAATTGACAAAATATGCTGCTAATTCTTTTTTAGCAACTAAGATTACTTTTATGAATGAGATAGCTAACTTTTGTGAAAAAGTTGGTGCCGATGTAGATAAAGTGAGAATTGGTATAGGTTCTGATCAGCGAATAGGAAACAGGTTCTTATTTCCAGGAATAGGTTATGGAGGAAGCTGTTTCCCTAAAGATGTTCAAGCCTTAGCTAAATCTGGTAGTGAACATGGATATCATTTTGGAATACTGAATTCAGTAATGTCAATTAATGAAAAACAAAAAACTATTATTGTTCCTAAGATTAAAGATTACTTTAAAGGAGATTTAAAAGGAAAGAAGATTGCTTTATGGGGTTTGGCTTTTAAGCCAGATACTGATGATATTAGAGAAGCTCCGGCATTGTATATTATTGATGAATTATTGGCTGCAGGTGCAGAAATAACTGCATTTGATCCTGAAGCGATGAGTAATGTTAAGGAGTTGTTAGGTGATAAAATTAAATTTGCATTGAGTAAAGAAGAAGCTGTAAAAGGTTCTGACGCATTGGTTATAGCTACAGAATGGCAAATATTTAGATCACCAGATTTTAATAAGTTAGCAGAGATGATGAATCAAAAAGTAATATTTGACGGTAGAAACTTATACGATCTAGAAGAAATGAAAGCGTTTGGATTTTATTATAGTAGTATTGGTAGAGAGTTGATTTGTTTAGATGCAGAATTAGTTTAATAGTAACTATATTATGAAAAAAGTATTAATTACAGGAGCTGCTGGTTTTTTAGGTTCACATTTATGTGATCGATTTATCAAAGAAGGATATTATGTTATCGCTATGGATAACTTAATAACTGGTGATTTAAAAAATTTAGAGCATTTATCATCAAATGAAAATTTCGAATTTATAAATCATGATGTTTCAGAACACATTGATTTTGATGGCGAATTAGATTATATTTTACATTTTGCATCTCCAGCAAGTCCTATTGATTATTTAAAAATTCCAATTCAAACGCTGAAAGTGGGATCATTAGGTACGCATAACTTGTTGGGTTTAGCAAAAGCGAAAAAGGCTAGAATGCTAATTGCTTCTACTTCTGAAGTTTATGGAGACCCTTTGGTTCACCCTCAGACCGAAGAATATTATGGAAATGTAAATCCAATTGGACCAAGAGGTGTTTATGATGAAGCAAAACGTTTTCAGGAAGCAATAACAATGGCTTATCATACATATCATGGAGTAGAAACTCGTATTGTACGAATATTTAATACATATGGACCTCGAATGAGGTTGAATGATGGGAGAGTTTTGCCAGCATTTATCGGACAAGCATTAAGAGGAGAAGATTTAACTGTTTTTGGAGAAGGAAATCAAACACGTTCTTTTTGTTACGTGGATGATTTAATAGAGGGTATTTATGGTTTACTAATGAGTGATTATCATTTGCCAGTAAATATTGGTAACCCAGATGAAATTACAATACTAGATTTTTGTAAAGAAATTATTAAATTGACAGGGACTGATCAAAAAATTATTTATAAAGACTTACCCGTAAATGATCCTATGAAGCGTCAACCAGAAATTACTAAAGCTCGAGAATTATTAGGATGGGAACCGAAAGTAAATAGAGCCGAAGGCTTAAAAATTACTTATGATTATTTTAAAAGCTTATCTAAAGAAGAGTTGACGAAAGTAGAGCATAAAAATTTTGATGAATACGTTAAGTAGAATGACATTTTTTAATCACGAGACAGCAATAATAGATGATGGATGTGAAATTGGTAAAGGAACCAAAATTTGGCATTTTTCTCATATCATGCCTAATTGTAAAATAGGAGAGAATTGTAATATTGGTCAAAATGTAGTGATATCTCCTGATGTTGTTTTAGGTAAGAATGTAAAAGTACAAAACAATGTTTCTGTGTATTCAGGAGTTGTGTGTGAAGATGATGTATTTCTTGGACCTTCGGTTGTGTTTACGAACATAATAAATCCGAGAAGTGCAATAAGCAGAAGAGATAATTATTTAAAAACTATAGTTAAAAAAGGAGCCTCAATTGGTGCCAATGCAACTATTGTTTGTGGAAACGATATAGGTGAGTTTGCTTTTGTTGGAGCTGGAGCAGTAGTTACAAAATCTGTTTTACCCTATGCTTTAGTGGTTGGGAACCCCTCAAAACAAATTGGTTGGATAAGTGAATATGGAGATCGTTTAGTGTTTGATAAAAACAATATGGCAATTTGTATGGAAAGTAAAGAGAAGTATGAAATTTCGGGTAATACAGTAGAGAAAATTTCTGATTAAATGGCTGAGAACAAAAAAATAAGATTTGCAGTTGTTGGTTGTGGTCATATTGGGAAATGCCACGTAGAAATGATATATGGAAATGCTGAATCTGAATTAGTTGCATTATGTGATGAGAAACCTCAATCTGAATTAGGGATTGAAAATTATGGAGTTAATTTTTTTCAATCTATCGAAGAATTATTGTTCGCAGATTTAAACCTTGATGTTATAAATATATGCACACCTAATGGATTACATGCTGATCAAGCCTCTTTAGTTTTAGATAAAGGAATTCATGTTGTTATCGAAAAACCAATTGGTTTATCAACAGAAAAATGCCAAAAGGTAATAGATAAATCAGTAGCTAACGGAAAACATGTTTTTGCAGTAATGCAGAATAGGTATTCACCACCTTCAATTTGGATAAAAGAAGTAATTGAACAAAAAATATTAGGTAATATTTTTATGGTTCAATTGAATTGTTATTGGAATAGAGATAGTCGTTATTACAAAGTTGGAGGTTGGAAAGGAACACAAGAGTTAGATGGAGGAACATTGTACACTCAGTTTTCTCATTTTATAGACATCATGTATTGGTTGTTTGGCGATATTGAAAACATTCAAGGGAGATTTAGCGATTTTATGCATAAAGATTCAACTGATTTTGAAGACTCGGGAATTGTTTCATTTGATTTTAAATTAGGAGGAATGGGGAGTTTAAACTATTCAACAGCTATTGCTACTCAAAATTTAGAAAGCAGTATTACTATCATTGGAGAAAATGGAAGTGTTAAAATTGGCGGACAGTATATGAATGAGGTAGAAATTTGTAATATTGAAGGTTATAAAATGCCAAAATTACCAGATGCTAATCCACCAAATGATTATGGAAAATATAAAGGGTCAGCGGCAAATCATCATTACATTATACAAAATGTAATAGATACGCTTAAAGGAAGAACAAATGTAACTACTAATGCCGAAGAAGGTCTTAAAGTAGTTGATATAATTGAAAGGATTTATCAGAAAAGGTAGCTCGTTAATAATAAAATTTTTATGGGAATATACGATAAACTAAAAAATAAAGAATCCAAGATTGCTGTAATAGGTCTAGGATATGTTGGATTACCAATAGCCTTAGAGTTCGCAAAAACAATGTCTGTTATAGGGTTTGATATCAACGAGAAAAGAGTTGATATGATGAAAAACAATATTGACCCGAGTGAAGAGTTAGATTCTTCAGCATTTGAAGGATGTGATATTCAATTTACAGCAAAATTAGAAGATTTAGGAGCAGCAACATTTTTTGTTGTAGCTGTACCAACACCAATTAATTCAAATAAATTACCAGATTTAACCCCTTTAATTGGAGCATCTACTACAGTAGGAAAAGTATTGAAAAAAGGAGATTATGTAGTTTTTGAATCTACTGTTTATCCAGGTTGTACTGAGGATGATTGTATTCCTATATTAGAAGAAGTTTCTGGTTTAAAGTGGAAAGAAGATTTTATGGTAGGATACTCTCCGGAGCGAATCAATCCAGGAGATACCAAACATACTTTAAAAAATGTAATCAAAGTAGTTTCAGGATGCTGTGATACCTCTTTAGCTGAGATAGCTAAAGTTTATGAAGAAGTTGTACAGGCTGGAGTGCATAGAGCAACATCAATTAAGGTAGCCGAAGCAGCAAAAATTATTGAAAATACACAACGAGATTTAAACATTGCTTTGGTTAATGAATTATCTATCATTTTCAATAAAATGGACATCAATACCTATGATGTGCTCGAAGCAGCGGGAACAAAATGGAACTTTTTAAAGTTTTTTCCAGGTTTAGTTGGAGGCCATTGTATTGGTGTTGACCCTTATTATCTAACATATAAAGCAAAAGAATTAGGATACCACGCTCAAATTATAAATGCTGGTAGATTTGTGAATGATTCTATGGGAGGATATATTGCAAAACAAACAGTTAAAAAAGTGATAGCTTCAGGGCATCACATTAGCGAATCTAAAATATTGGTAATGGGTGCCACTTTTAAGGAAGATGTAAGTGATATTAGAAATTCTAAAGTTGTTGATGTTATCAATGAACTAGTTTCTTATGGCGCAACAGTAGAGGTGGTTGATCCTCATGCAGATTCAGACTCTTTAAAAGAAGAATATGGTTTTGGACTAGTAAAAGAAATGGCGAATGATTATGATGCTGTTATTGTTGCAGTAAATCATAAAGATTATCAAAACTTTGATGAAGAATACTTTAAATCAATTACTTCAGAAAATCCTGTTATAGTGGATATTAAAGGGATTTATGGAGGGAAAATTAATAACTTAACATATTGGAGTTTATAATGAATAAAACAATATTGATAACAGGCGGAGCAGGGTTTATTGGCTCTCATTTAGTGAGGTTAATGGTTGAAAAATACCCGAGTTATAAAATTGTAAATTTAGATAAGTTGACTTATGCAGGAAATTTAGCTAATCTTACAGATGTTGAAGGTAAATCGAATTATAAATTTGTAAAAGGAGACATTGTTGATGCAGATTTTATCAATCAATTATTTACTGATTTTGATTTTGATGCAGTAATTCATTTGGCAGCAGAATCTCACGTAGATCGTTCTATAGAAGGACCAATGGAGTTTATTATGACAAACATTGTTGGAACAACAAATTTATTGAATGCAGCAAAAGACAGTTGGGGTAGTGATTTTTCTGACAAACTTTTTTACCATGTTTCTACCGATGAAGTTTATGGTTCTTTAGGAGATGAAGGAATGTTTTTAGAAACAACATCTTATGATCCTCGTAGCCCTTATTCGGCATCAAAAGCAAGTTCAGATCATATTGTTAGAGCATATCATCATACTTACGGCATGCCAATAGTTATTTCTAACTGTTCAAATAATTATGGTTCGCATCAGTTCCCTGAGAAATTGATTCCATTATTTATTAATAACATAAAAAGCAATAAACCATTACCTGTTTATGGTAAAGGAGAAAATATTAGAGATTGGTTGTGGGTAAACGATCATGCTAGAGCAATTGATGTTATTTTTCATGATGGAGTGAATGGCGAGACATATAACATCGGTGGTCATAACGAATGGACAAACATAGATTTGATAAAGGTGATGTGTAAAGTAATGGACGAGAAATTAAACAGACCAGAAGGAGAATCTGAAAAGCTGATTACTTATGTTACCGATAGAGCAGGGCACGATATGCGTTATGCAATTGATGCAACCAAATTAAAAAATGATTTAGGCTGGGTTCCATCACTACAGTTTGAAGAAGGAATAAGAAATACTATTGATTGGTATTTAGAAAATGAAGACTGGATGAACAACATCACATCTGGAGATTACGAAAACTATTACGAAAAACAATACGCAGAAAGATAGATGTATAATAAGCCTTTTCAAACACAAGATATTTCTAAAAGTACATTTTTAATTACTGGAGGTGCTGGGTTTATAGGATCTAATATTGTATCTTATTTAATGAAATACAACGCAGGAAAAGTAATTGTTTTAGATAACCTTTCCAATGGCTACCTTTCTAATATTGAGCAATTTATAGGAGAACCTAATTTTGAATTTATAGAAGGAGATATTACAGATTTTGATACCTGTAAAAAAGCAATGATAGGAGTTGATTACATCTCCCATCAAGCCGCTTTAGGATCTGTTCCTCGATCAATAGAAAACCCTTTAGCAACACATATGGCTAATGCAACCGGTTTTTTAAATATCCTTACAGCAGCAAAAGATAGTAATGTAAAACGTGTTGTTTTTGCAAGCTCATCTTCTGTTTTTGGAGATAGTAAAGAATTACCTAAAGTAGAAAGTAAAATAGGAAACTCATTATCACCTTATGCCGTTAGTAAAAGAACTAAAGAATTATATGCACAGGTTTTTGCTGATGTTTATGGCTTAGATGTAATAGGATTAAGGTATTTTAATATTTTTGGTCCAAATCAGAATCCTTCAGGGCCTTATGCTGCAGCAATTCCATTGTTTATGGATGCAATTTTAAAAAACGAATCACCTTATATTAATGGGGATGGAGAGCAGAGTAGAGATTTTACTTTTGTAGAAAATGCTGTTCAGGCTAATATTAAAGCCTTGTTTTCTGAAAAGGAAGTAAAAGGAAAAATAGTAAACATTGCTTGTGGAGGAAGAATTACAGTTAATCAATTGTTTCAATCAATAAGAGCTGCTGTGGGTAATGATGTAGAGCCAATTTATAGAGAGGAGAGACCAGGAGATGTTAAAGATTCTTTAGCTGATATTTCCTTAGCAAAAGAGTTAATAGGATATAATCCAGAATTTGGAATTGATGAAGGCCTGAAGATTACTACAGAATGGTTTAAAAAAGAATTCGTAAATTAGTGTCCCTCTCCATGGATAAGGTAGGATAGGATTAAATCATTTAATCCAAAATAATTAAAATAGCAAACGTTGAGTTTTTTTAGTAAAATTTTTAAAAGTGAACCTAAATTAGATCCAATTAGTCTTTCTGTTTTTGGTGCAGATATTCATTCTCATTTAATTCCAGGAATTGATGATGGTTCACCAGATATGGAAACTTCGGTGATGTTGGTGAAGAAATTTGTCGATTTTGGTTTTAAAAAGATTGTTACAACTCCGCATGTTATGTGCGATTATTATCAAAATACACCAGATAAAATCCTTAGCGGATTAGATGATTTACGAGAAGAACTTCAAAAACAGAATGTTAATGTTGATATTTCGGCAGCAGCAGAATACAATTTAGATGATGGATTACAAGAGCTGATTGATAAAAAAGAAATTTTAACTTTTGGAGATAATCATGTCTTATTTGAATTGCCATTTATGCAAGAACCACGCAACTTACAAGAGATTATCTTTAATTTTCAGATGGCAGGCTATAAGCCTATTTTAGCTCATCCAGAACGTTATACCTATTGGTATGATAGTATTGAAAGGTATGAAGAACTGAAAGCTAGAGGCGTATTGTTACAAATGAATTTATTATCCTTAACAGGGCATTATTCACCCGAAACTAGAAAAATTTCCGAAAAAATGGTAGATGCTAATTTGATAGATGCTGTTGGTACCGATTGCCATAGAATTGAACATTTAAAAGCGATAGAACATCATTTAGATTTAAAACATATCCATAAGTTAGCAGCACAAGAAAACCTGTTTAATAAAAAGTTGTAGAATCTATTTGGCATATCTATAATGCCCAATTATTTTATAGTCAAAGAGACAATCTTCAAGAACTTGTCCTGCTCCGATGTTGTGGACAATCAAATTTCTGATATTATCATTTGATTTCTTATCAACCACAATTCCAATATGAGTTATTCCTCCAGATAAATTCCAACAAACAATATCACCAGAAATATAATCTTTTGGGTTTTTTGATTTAGTTTTTACAGTTCCTTTTCTTTCGAAAAATCTCATTAAGTTAGGAACACGTCTGTGATCAATATTCTTATCAGTTGATTTTAACCCCCAGATTTTAGGATATTTATCAAAATTAGATTTCATGTCTTCATGCACTTCTTTTTGTAGGTCAATACCAATTAATCTGTATGCCCTTATAATTACATCAGTGCAAACTCCTTTGCCCTCAGGAATATCACCATTTGGGTAAGGAATTGAAAAATATGCTGGATCGTATGTAACTTTTTGTTTTGTTAAAGTTAAGGCAGAGTTGCTTAATTTATCATTAGATTGAGAAAAGCCTAAATAGGATATGAATAAAAAAATAAATAGAAATCTAGTTTTCATAGGGAATATTAGTTTATTAAGTTTTTGATTAAGAAAAAATTGAAGAGATAGAGATTAAATACTCTCAATCACTTCAGATTTTATCCAACCAACATTACCGTTAGGAAGTTTGATTTTACTCCAATCGTTATTTGTTTCAAGCAACGTTACTTTAGTTCCTTCATGTAAAGTAAATAGCTTTTCAGCATTTTCGTTAGGTTCACTTTGTATGGTTGTAGTAGGTGCAAAGATAATAGCCTCTGATGATTGTTGAGAAATGCTATTATGCTGTGAAGCCATTAAAAACGTAAACATTGATAATCCAAAGAATAACAAACCAGCATAAAAACCAGTCTTTTTTATAATTACTTGTTGCATTAGTAAATAGCTTACAAAAAATAAAAGAGATAAAAAGATAAGACCAGTAGCATAATAGGCCCAGTTTTCAGTTGTTTTAGATGTGACTAAAGTTCTCCATGTATTACCGATAAACAACTCAGGTAAACGGTCTATTTTATCAATAGTACGCTTGTTTGCCATTTTTAAGTTAAACAAAGCATCTTCATTATCAGGTTTTAGTTTTAAAGCTCTCTCATAATTTAAAATAGCATTCGGTATATCGTCTATTTTGTAGTAACAGTTCCCTAAATTAAAATAGATATCTGTAGATAAATTATCATTAGAAATTATTGCTTCATATTCTTTTAGAGCTTCTTCGTAATTCCCTTCAGCATAAAAAGCATTAGCTTTTTGGAAGTTATCTGATGGGGTTGCGAAAGAAAAGGGAATAATAAATAATGTCATAAAAATCACTATCATCAATCTCCCTAGCCCTCTTCTCCAAGAGGGAATAAAATTTATCATTTTTAATTCAACATTCATCATTTCCCCACCTCCTGTTCAATTTGGTTAATAATAGTTTCTGCTTTATTGTAAACTTCTTGTTCAGATATAGAAACTGGAGCAAAACGAGCCATGTCACATAATTCAATGGTCTCCATAAGATCTTTAGAAGTTTGCTCACCTACATTAAGTTGAGTTAACTTGTCTTTAATATTAGATTGATTTAACTCAGCAACGGGGATGTTTAATTTGTTTCCTATATAT
This sequence comes from Flavobacteriales bacterium, assembly GCA_002401955.1. Classification (GTDB taxonomy): domain Bacteria; phylum Bacteroidota; class Bacteroidia; order Flavobacteriales_E; family Vicingaceae. Next base: position 18,650 of record NVUQ01000094.1, read on the forward strand.
CCGAATAAAGCTTTAGAAATGTCATCGTAGAAAGCAGATGTATTATTATCTGCTAGACTTTGTTTTGCTGAACTTAATAATTTACCAGCAATCTTACTTGCTTTTTTCTTTTTCATGCCAGCAACATCGCTATTGGCGACTCTAATTTTATTTCTAAAAATATAAGTTAGAATAAATAAAAGTGGAGCAAGAAGCATTAATAAATAAAACTTCCAAGCCCCATAAAAACTAGTGTCGGAATTAGTAAATACAATGTTGTTAGTATGAATATAGCGAATATCTTCCCCTAATACTTGAATATCTTCTTTGCTTGATGAATAAACAACGTTATCTGAAGCACTTCCATCACTCTTTAATACATTAATCTCTATTGGTCCAGAGCTAATAGTTTCATACTTTTTTGTTGAAGGATTAAAATAGCTAAACACTATTGGGTCGAGTTTAAAATTACCTGCATGACGAGGTATCACTAAATAATCAAATTCTTTAGAACCAGAAACTCCGCTTGTAGTTGTCTTTACATTATCATTTATTTTAGGATCATAGGTTTCAAAATCTGAAGGAAAATTTATTTCAGGAATATCAATTAAAGGAAGGTTTCCTTTCCCAGAAACTTTAATTTTAATGTTAACAGCCTCGTTGGCTTTTACCTCTTTTGAAGAAATATCCACTTTCATATCTAATCGTCCTACAGCATTTGTAAAATTATTAGGAGCATTTCCAGGGTGGGGTAGAACAGTAATTTTTATCGGTTTACTTCTTAAGCTATATTCAACATTTTCTACCCTTCCAAAAAACTGATCAAATACACTTTGTCCACCACTTTTAACTCTTTTTTGAACGATAAATTTCATTTCTAAAGGATCAATTTCAAGATTTCCAGAACGTTGAGGGAACAAAACAATCTCTCGTATTTTAGCAACACTATATCTGTATCCACCTATAATTTCTTTAGTCCAAACAGACTCTCCAAAATCAATTTCTTGACTCCAAAAACCATTCAAATCAGCATTTTTAACCAACTCGCTTCCTGCTAACCCAACCCTTGTATAAAGTTTATAGGTAGCAATAATTTGTTCTCCTTGGTAAACTTTTCTTCTACTTACCGTTGACTTAATAAATAATTCATCAGAGGCAGAACCTCCTGATTTTGTTTGGCTACCAGCTTGACTTCCTCCTTGATGAACTTTAACTCCTTTGCCAACTTTAATTTTAAATGGTTGAGTTTTAATTGCTTTTCCATTTGCACTAGCAACTGCAGAACCAATCGTAAACTCACCTTCTTTAACAGCCATTAAAGTATAAGTGTAACTAATAGTAGATGTAGTTTTACCGTTTACCCAACTCATTTGAGTGGATTGATGAGGCCCGGTTAATACTCTAAAGTTAGATAGTTTTGGAGCTCTAAAATTGGCAATTTTTGTGTTTGCAGTAAATTGAATTTGAAAACGATCGCCAGTTTTTACAACACTATGACTTGTTGCGGCAGTAAAAGTCACTTCCTGAGCATAGCTAAAGTTTAGCAATAGAATTGCTAAGAGTGTAAATACGTTATGTTTTAAAAGTGTTTTCATTTTTATCATTGTCATACCGACCCAAGTGGAGGTATCTTTTTAATTTCTCCTACTTAACTCAATAGATTCCTCTGTTTCTTTAGACAAAAAAGTCGAATTCAATGTGAATGACATACATTTTATAAGACTAATTTTAAAATTCAACATTAATCATTTAAAATTTCAATTACCAATCTTTTTCAATATTAACTTTTTGTCCTTTAACTTTTTTCTTTTTTAGTTTAGCTTGCACTTTCTTTTCTTGGTTGTTTAAGGCATCTAACATTCGTTGAGCATCCTTTTTAGAAATCTGATTTGGCTTAGGCTTCTTATCTTTGTCTCCTTTATCTTTTTTATCATCCCCAGGCTCGTTCTTTTTATCTTTCTCATCCTTATCACCTTTGTCATCTTTCTTGTCCTTATCCTTATTTTCGTCTTTTTTATCTTTATCCTTGTCTTTGTTTTCGTCTTTATTTTTATCATCCTTTTTATCCTTATCGTCTTTCTTGTCCTTGTCCTCCTTCTTCTCATCATCTTTTTTATCCTTATCTTTTTGCTCTTGTTGTTGCTGTTGTTTTAGCTTTTGTTGTGCGTAAGACAGGTTGTATCGAGTATCATTATCAGAAGGATTTTCACGTAATGCTTTTTTATAAGCATCAATACTCTCTTTATATTTTTGAGATTCTAAATTGGCGTTACCAATGTTGTGATAAGCATTTGCTTTCGCTTTTTTATCATCTGTTTTGTCTGCAAACTTTTGAAATTGTTCAATCGCTTCAGCATATTTCTTTTGTTTATACAAAGCATCACCTAAGTTGAAATCAGCTTTGGAAGCTTTAGCATCTTTTTCTAATGCTTTTTTATAGCTTGCATTTGCCTCTTCGTACTTCTTTTCTTGGTACTGCTTGTTGCCTTCTCTAATATGTTGTTTAGCATCTTGTGAAAAAGCAGTTAAGCTGAAAAATAGAGTTAATATGTATAGTATGTATTTCATTTATGTTGTTTATTCTTACACCCTTTGTGTTTCCCTCAAGGGAAAAGGCTTTCGCACACTTCCTTTTTGTAGAATCTGCTATCCCCTTGAGGGGATTATAGGGGTGTTTTTAATTCATTAATTTTCTAGTTAACCGTTTTGTTTTTCATTTTTCACATAAAAACACCCTTTGTGTTTCCCTCAAGGGAAAAGGCTTTCGCATAATTCCTTTTTGTAGAATCTGCTATCCCCTTGAGGGGATTATAGGGGTGTTTTTAATTCATTAATTTTCTAGTTAACCGTTTTGTTTTTCATTTTTAACATAAAAACACCCTTTTTGTTTTCCACCAAGGGAAAAGGCTTTCGCACCATTCCTTTTTGTAGAATCTGCTATCCCCTTGAGAGGATTATAGGGGTGTTTTCTATTCATTAATTTTCTAGTTAACCGTTTTGTTTTTCATTTTTAACATAAAAACACCCTTTTTGTTTTCCACCAAGGGAAAAGGCTTTCGCATAATTCCTTTTTGTAGAATCTGCTATCCCCTTGAGGGGATTATAGGGGTGTTTTCTCTTCTTATTATTTTATTTTTTTGTCTCAAATAAATTTACACCATCTAATTTACTAGTCCTTCTATTAGAGATAAAGTATTCTATTATAATTAAGATTAAAGCGATGATTAAGAATATTTGAAAACGATCCTCATAATCTTTAAAAGATTTACTTCCAAATTCTTTTTTCTCCATTTTATCAATTTCTTCCATAATAATGTTAAGACCACCATTAGCATTATTTGCTCTAACATAAGAACCATTTCCAGCTGCCGCAATCTCTTTCAACATTGTTTCATTTAACTTTGTTACCACTGTATTACCTTGGTTGTCTTTTCTAAAATCAATTTGGGCTCCATTTTTATAAACAGGAATTGGGCCTCCTTTTTCACTACCCATTCCTATTGTATGTACAGTTACATCTTTAGATAGCGCATCAGTAGCAGCTTCTTTGGCATCATCCTCATGATTCTCTCCATCAGTGATTACTACAATTGATTTACTTGTTCCATTTTCAAAATCGAAAGATTCCATGGCCAAATTTATTGCAGCACCAATTGAAGTCCCTTGTGTAGGAACAATATCTGTTCCTATCGTTTCTAAAAATAATTTAGCGGATGAATAATCTGTTGTGATGGGTAGTTGAACATAAGCATCGCCAGCAAAAACAATAATTCCTAGCCTATCGTTGTGTAATTTTTGAATGAGTTGATAAATAGCTCTTTTTGATCTTTCTAATCTGTTTGGAGAAAGATCCTCAGCTAACATAGAGTTGGAAACATCCAATGCAATCATCAAATCAATACCTTCTCTTTTAACTTCCTCTACTTTAGTCCCGAATTGTAAGTTGGCTAATCCAATTAATAAGGAAATAATGGACAAACTATATATTACAAATTTTACAATAGGTAACGATTTAGAAACATTAGGCATTAATCGTTTTACGATTTCTTCATTACCAAATTGGCGTAATTTTCTTTTTTTCCATTTTTGGATGAAAAGAAATACAATCAATATTAGAGGTAGAACTCCTAATATTGCCCAAAGGTATATGTCATTTTCAAATCTATACAATGCCTTTATATATTATGTTTCTTAATAAAAATTCTATTAATAAAAAAATAACAGAAAGTAGTGCAAATGGAACAAATTTCTCTGATTTCTTTTTGTATTCTGTAACTTCTATTTTAGACTTTTCTAATTTATCTATTTCTTGATAAATTGATTCTAAGCTCTTTTTATTGGTTGCTCTAAAGTATTTCCCATCAGCGATACTTGCTATTTCTTTTAAAGTTTTTTCATCAATTTTTACCTCTACATTTTGGTATTGTGTTCTGCCAAACTGATCTTTCATTGGCATTCTTGCAGAACCATTAGATCCAACGCCTATGGTATAAACCCGAATACCAAATTCTTTAGCAATTTCGGCTGCTGTTACTGGAGGTATAGATCCTCTATTGTTAGATCCATCAGTTAATAATATAACAACTTTACTAATTGCTTCACTATCTTTTAATCTACTTACGGAAGTTGCCAATCCCATTCCAATAGCAGTACCATCTTCAATCATTCCATTTTGAATGCCATCAAAAAGGTTTAGCAAAACATCATGATCTGTAGTTAGCGGACATTGAGTAAAACTCTCTCCAGCATATACAACTAAACCAATTCTGTCATAAGGCCTTTCGGAGATGAAATCCATTGCTACTTGCTTAGAAGCTTCTAAACGATTAGGTTTAAAATCCTCTGCTAACATACTTCCAGAAATATCTAATGCAATAGCAATATCAATTCCTTCTGTAGTAACATCTTGCCAACTTAAAGACGTTTGCGGTCTTGCTAAAGCGGTAATTAATGCAGCAATACCAATAGTCCTAAAAATTATTAAACTATGTCTGAATAAAACAATAGGCGAGTTACTAAAGCCTTTTGTAGTAGAAATTTTTATAGTACCATAAAGTTTTTTCTGACGTAAAATATACCACAACACCATTAAAGGTATTATGAGCATTGCCCAGAAAAACTCGGGATTAGCAAATGATATTTCTCTCCAGTTACTCAGCATTAGTCTTATATTCTTCAGGGGTGAAATTGAATTTTATAACGTGTATGCTATTTTTATCTCTATAATTATAAATAAATGTTACATCAATATCCCTTAAAGTTTTCATTGAAGGATCTGTTTCTATTATATTTAAAATTGATGGGCGTAAAGACTCTTCAATTAAGTTAATGTCAATTTTATCTTTTTCTAAATTAACTAATGTATAGTTATATTGAATCGTTTTATCTGGCAAGGCAAGAACATTATCCATTCTGGTTTCTTCATCGGCCATCATCGGACAGTGCGTATTAATTTCATTGGCCATTTTTGATAGTTGCTTATCTATTATAGATGTTGAATTAAAAAAGAATTGAAACAATAATAAAGCGATAACAAAACCGATTAAGCCACCTATATATTTTTTAATATTCTTGTTGTTTTTTACTCCAGACTTAGTTTTTTCAATACTCTTCTTAGAATTAGAAACTTCCTCAATTTTGGATTGCTTATCCATTAGAACTTTTTCTTTTTTAGCTTCAACTATTGATACGAATTCTTCATCACTCCATTTTGTGCTTTTCACAAATTCAAGGGCATTTAACAAACTCATTTCATTTTCATTGGCAAGAGGCTGTTCCTTTGCAAATTTTACTAAATCCGATAACACTAAAACTTGGTTTAGTTTAGCCAATTGATCCGGTAAAATACTATTGAAACGCAGGCTTTGCATAATTTCGTCAGTGGTATTTTCTAATGCATTTACTTCGTATCTTTTTTCAAGATATTCTCTTATAATTTCGGAGATCTCACTATGATAAAGTTTTACTTTTCCGCCTTGCCATAATTTATCTGTTTGGAGTTTTTCCAGTTTTTGAAGAGTTGCAATATGCGGTGGAATATCGGGTATAATTTCTTCTGTAATTTTCTCAGGTCTATTTTTTAAATATCTAATTAGGATGATTCCTCCAGCTAAAAGAACTAAAATAATAGCTATCCATATCCAGTTGTTTTTAATCCAATCAACAAAAGAAAATGGCTCTTCAATAGGTCCTTTAATATCAAATATTGCATTAGCTGTATCAACTTCCACTGGTCGCACCTCAATTTGAAGAGGTCCTGTTTGAAATAACCCATTATTGATATTGAATTCAAAATAAGGTATTATGTACGAACCAGAATCAAAAGAAGTAACCGTAATTTTTTGAACTTGTTCTACTAATGATAAGTCATTTTTATCAGGGTAAACAGTATCAACCGAAGACATATGAATAATCTCAATAAATTCGCTAATGGTATCAGTTAATTCAGGAAATTTAACAGAAACTGGTTCTCCATCTAATCTGTATTGAACTTTAAGTTCAATTTGAGTTTGTTCTCCTATCAACAAAAAGTTGGTATCAATAGATGCGTTTACATCAACTGTTTGAGCTGAAAGTCCTAAGCTTCCGAAAAGGAATATTAATATGTAGAGTAGTTTGTTCATAAGATAAGCCCCTCTTAATCTCCCCGAAGGGGAGAGACCGGCTGGTGCAGTTTTTTAGTTTTTAATATGTCGTTTTAATTTTAATAATTTCTTTCTTTCTTTCTTTCTTTCTTTCTGATTCTCCCATTCGGGGAGATACCATAGGCAGAGGGGCTACTTAGCTCCTCTTCTTTTAAATAAAGCCATTAACGGTTTTACATAATCTTCGTGGGTACCAATCTTGGTATTGTCAATTCCACCTTTTTTAAAAGTAGATTGTAAATAATCTCGTTGTTTTAAGGCTTTTATTTTGTAATCTTTTTGAACAGTTTTACTCGATGTATTTACCCACTGAATAGCATTGGTTTCAGCATCTAACATAGGAACTATGCCTATGTTAGGAAGTTCATCTTCAGCTTTGTCATATAGTTTTAAAGCAATTAAATCGTGTTTTCTGTTTGCAATTTTAATGGAATTTTCAAAGTTGTTCGAACCTACAAAATCAGACAATAAAAAGGCTGTACATCTTTTTTTAATAACGTTGTTAAAATACTTTAGTGCTTGATCGATATCTGTTCCTTTACTTTCTGGTTCAAAATCTATTAAATCTCTTATAATCATTAAAATATGACTTCGTCCTTTTTTTGGAGGAATGAATTTTTCTATTTGATCTGAAAAGAAGATTACACCAACTTTGTCATTATTATTAATGGCAGAAAAAGCTAAAACGGCACATATTTCTGTGGCTAGTTCTTGTTTTGTTTTTTCCTGTGTTCCAAATTCCTTAGATCCACTAACATCAACAATAAGCATTACTGTTAATTCTCTTTCCTCTTCAAAAACTTTAACATATGGATGTCCGAATCGAGCTGTTACATTCCAATCAATTGTTCTCACTTCATCTCCATGCTGGTATTCTCTAACTTCGCTAAAAGCCATACCTCTACCCTTAAAGGCAGAATGATATTCGCCAGAGAAAATTTGATTACTCAAACCACGAGTTTTAATTTCAATCTTTCGTACTTTCTTTAAAAGATCAGATGTGGAGTTGTTGGACATATTTTGAGAAAATAGAGTCAAGATGTTCGAAACAAGACTAAAAAAATCTTGTATCTCAGAGTCTTGCCTCTAATTATCTATTTTAAGGTATTTCAACGCTGTTTAAAATTCCATTTATTATTTCTTCAGAAGATATGTTTTCAGCTTCAGCTTCGTAACTTAAACCAATTCTGTGTCTAAGTACATCATGACAAATTGCTCTAACATCTTCAGGTATTACATAACCTCTACGTTTAATAAAAGCATAAGCTTTTGATGCTAAGGCAAGGTTAATACTTGCTCTTGGCGATCCTCCAAACGTAATTAAGTTTTTGTAGTGCTCTAAATTATAGTTTTCTGGATTTCTAGTAGCATCAACAATATCAACAATGTATTGCTCAATTTTTTCATCCATATAAACCTCTTTTACTACAGCTCTTGCTTTAGTAATATCTTCAGGTTTAATTACTGCATTAGGAGTAGGGAAACCATGAATAGAGTTTCTAATAATTAATTTCTCTTCTTCTTTTTTAGGATAATCCAATACCACTTTAAGCATAAATCTATCGACTTGTGCTTCTGGTAAAGGGTAGGTTCCTTCTTGCTCTACTGGGTTTTGAGTCGCTAATACTAAGAAAGGTTCGGGTAATTTAAATGTTTCTACACCAATGGTAACTTGTCTTTCTTGCATGGCTTCCAATAAAGCACTTTGTACTTTAGCTGGTGCTCTGTTTATCTCATCCGCCAAAACAAAGTTGGCGAAAATAGGTCCTTTTTTTACTGTAAAAGCTTCTTTCTTTTGGTTGTAAATCATAGTTCCAACAACATCGGCAGGTAATAAGTCTGGAGTAAATTGAACCCTACTAAATTTAGCGTCAACTGTTTTTGATAAAGTTGTAATTGCTAATGTTTTTGCCAATCCAGGAACACCTTCTAATAAAACATGTCCGTTAGAGAGTAAGCCAATAAGCAATCTTTCAGTCATGTGTTTTTGACCTATAATAACTTTATTCATCTCCATGGTTAACAAATCAACAAAAGCACTTTCCTTTTGTATTTTTTCGTTTAAGGCCTTTATATCAACATTAGATGTAGAAGATCCTGTATTTACAGGGTCTTCTTGAGTAGGTATGTTTGTCCTAATTTCTTCTTCCATAACTTTAATTTATAAGAGTCTCAAAAGTAACAAGTGTAATTCAAACTATCAATAATAAACTCTTAATGCTTTGTTAAAAAGTGTTAACAAAAATTCAGCGTATTTTATTCGTGATTATTGATATTTGCAAATCAAAATTTAAACTATGGATAATAAACTAACCCTAACACAAACCATTGATATGGTTAAAGAGTTTCATGAAGCTTTTAAAATTGGAAATGAAGAAGCTCCAATTGCTGAAATAGCTAAAAAGGATTATCAATTGAGATATGAATTGATGAAAGAAGAAAATGAGGAGTATTTAGAAGCAGCTCAAAATGGAGATTTAGTGGAAATTGCGGATGCTTGTGGAGATATGTTATACATTTTGTGTGGAACGCTTTTGAAACATGGGCTACAATATAAAATTGAAGAAGTTTTTAAAGAAATACAATCAAGTAATATGAGTAAATTGGATGAGAAAGGGCAGCCAATTTACCGTAAAGACGGTAAAGTACTGAAGAGTGATTTGTACTTTAAGCCAGACATTAAAACGATTTTAAATAATTAGTTAAAAAAAAGTGCCTTTTACTTTTACTTTAAAATTTGATTGCTATTTTTGTCGTCCTTAAACGGAGAGGTGGGTGAGTGGCTTAAACCGCATGTTTGCTAAACATGTGTACGGGAAACTGTACCGGGGGTTCGAATCCCCCTCTCTCCGCAGGTTAAAACCTCAACTTATTGTTAATCAATTTGTTGAGGTTTTTTCTTTTAATGAAATGTACGATTATTGTATTACTACTAATTTAAATTAAAACTATTTATTAGCTCTGATAGTAATTTTTGCTACCTTTTTCAAGGAGTTAATTTCTACACCAACATAATCACTAACTAAATAAACATGAGCTATTTCATCATCTTTCAAGTCTGATATTTGAAGTTTTGTTTCCCAGTATTTTATAAATAAATCAACTACTAGGTTAATCCCCCCCCTTATTTCCACATCTTTAATTACATAGTTCCCATTAATGATTGAACAATTATAAAAAACTTCA
>NVUQ01000095.1 GCA_002401955.1 Flavobacteriales bacterium
AAGAAATCGCTAATGACTCAAGAAATGATAAAACCTATAGATGAGTTTAGAAATAGAGAGTTGGGCGAAATGTGGAAGAATTTTTATTCCCCATCAAGTAATTATCACTCTTTGAGATATTTCTTTGTCCATAAAATAGAGTGTGTACAGCAACCAAAATCAGTTAAACTAGATAATTTCAAAGTGTCCGAATACGCTTAGTTAAATTGTTGTAAAGTTCAAAGAAAAGGCTCGTCTTGTGATGTTCCTTTTTTTGATCTGTACCATCCTGAAATAAGTTGACACAAAATTGACTTATTATGAAAAGGAGTAATCAATTAAAGGAGAGCTGTAGTCATCACATATTTCTATAATTGAAGTAAACCAAAAGCCATTGAAATTCTTTTCTAAGGTTGACTTGGTTCGGTTAAGTACTTTCTGATTTCTTCTATGTTTTGCCAACGTTACTGTATAATGGCGTTTTGTTGAAACCAAATTTACAGTAATCACCCAACATAATGAAATATAGAGCTTGTGCCTGTTGCACAACTATGTTGATAAAGGTATTTAAAAAAAAGACATCAATTTAGGAGTAATACCGATTTGTAATCAAAAATGCCCGATAATTTCGTTACTCTCATTCTCTGGCTTTGATTATCTATCGGTATTATACAAAAACCATTGTTAGGTGTTTTGAAATTAAATTGGTATAAAAACAAACCTCCTTTAAAATCAATAGGAAAACACTTTTTATTGAGAATTATAGGGTTGTGCAACGACCATGATTGTTGGTAACAGTTTAAATCTCAAGAAATATTATAATCGGCAAATATAATAGCACCAAACCATATACTATGTATGTTAACTTATTTATGGAATTCCTGTTTATTTCTGCCTAAGGGTCATTGTTCATTGCTTTAATAGGTTTCACAATTGCAGCCAATTGGATTATTTTTAAAGTTGGTGTCAAATTGAAAAAGGACTGAATTCCGATTATCTCTCTATCTTCTACCTGTCTAAAATATTTGTCAATCTTATAAGTCCTTAAATACCATAGTATTGCTAATGAGACGGTTAAGGATATAAACGTAACATCGTTAATGTCAATCTGTTTTCTCTGTATATACATAATGTACAAGAATCCAGTTAGCAAAAGGAGTCGAACTGGGGTATATAGATAATTGGATTTGATAAGGCTTATTCAATATTAAAATTGTTACCAACGCCCAATCTATGTTTTTATGTTGTTTTAAACTTTAGTTTAAAAATGATAAAGCTAAAGCAATATAAAATATAGATGATGTTGGCAAATCGTTAGTTTTTTAAAATTCTGATAGTTTTAGATTCTTCATCACTTTCTAATTGTAAAAAGTAAATGCCACTTGGAGCATTAATGCCAAGATTTATAAAGTTTGTTGAAGCGTAATTCTTGGAAAAGAGAACTTGACCTAAACTGTTAGTTAAAATAAGATTGAGTTTATGTTTTGTTTCTCCCAAATCAATAGAAAAGTTTCCAGTAGTTGGATTAGGATAAAAGGATAGCCCTGTAAAAGGTGAAGAATTTTCTAATCCCAAAACCACACTTTTTAATCGAATTTTTTTTGCTTGAATAATTTGATGATCAGAAGATCTTCTAATATAGGCAATAACTGAACAGTTCTCTAAATTCCAATTTACATCAGGAATAAAATTAATATTATGATTGATTGATTGATGTTCCGGATAGGGTCGTTCCTGAACAAATTAAATCTCCCCAATCCGAATTCATAGCTCCTCGTAAAACATGTCGATGCATATAGTTTGGGTCATGAACCCCTCCAACTAATTGCCAATCAATTACACTATCCTCTACTAAATAATAAACCAAATAATGATCTCCGAATAAGTCAGTAGTAAGCATGTTATTAGCAGTTACATTTAATATATTCCACACAGAGTCATAAGTTGCCGAAATAGAAATCTCAACTGGAGAAGGGATCTGAACTGTATTAGAAATTTCAGCTCTCCACAGGGTTATAGGAAGTACATTTCCATTGTTATTTCTACTTACCATCCCTGTCGGCAATCCAAAAGGCTGAAACATATTTGCATAGTTAGTTCCAGAAACAGTTCTAAAGTCTGTAGAGTATAAAGTATCGTTTCCTATTATATGAGAAGGGTTACCAGATCCGTCCACATGAGGCGCGGTAAAATTAACATCACCAGCATGGAGGTTTACAAAAATCACAGAATCTTGAAATTCATTTTCCAGAGAGTCCATTAGGTTCTGAGACAAATGGGCATTACTTAAATAGTGCCCTGTAAAACCTTCAACTAAAGCTACGGTTTTTTGAGCTTTAGTATTAATTACTAATGTAAAAATTAAACATTTTAATAGAATAGCTTTCTTCATAAATCCCATAATTTATTCCTTAATAATTTTCTTGGTAAGAATGCCCCCGTCAAACTCTAAATGTAAGAAGTAAATACCGTTTGGAGCATCTATATCAATATTGATAGAATTTGTTGCAGTGTATTTTTTGGTTATAATTATTTGACCTAAACTATTAGTTAAGGTTGCTTTGGTGTTTGATAAGGTTTCGCCTAAATCAATATTAATAGCTTCAGTTGTTGGATTAGGGTAAACTTTAACTCTATTTTCTATAGAAAAACCTTTTATTAATAAAGGGCTTAAAATAAATTTAGATATTTTGCTAGCGTTACTTTCAGCGATATACAATTCACTATTAATAACTAAAGTAGCATTTGGGTTGTTTAACCCTGTTACAACATCTGTAGTTGTAGTAGGTAAGGGAGCAGTAATGTCTACTTTAGATATTTTATTACCATCAAATTCAGATATATACAAATTATTACCAGAAATGTCTACTCCAGTAGGACCAATTAGTCCTGTTGTAACATCTGTAGTTGTAGTAGGTAAAGAAGCAGTAATATCTATTTTAGATATTTTATTGCTTCCATATTCAGCGATATATAAATCATTACCAGAAATAGCTATTCCCACAGGACTATTTAGCCCTGTTACAACATCTATTGTTGTAGTTGGGAAAGAAGCGGTAATGTCTATTTTAGATATTTTATTAGTTCCCTGTTCAGCGATATATAAATCATTGCCAGAAATAGCCATGCCTCCAGGATGAGATAGACCTGTTATAACAGGGGCTAATGTAGGAACGGGTGCTGTAATATCTATTTTAAATATTCTATTATAGTTCACTTCAGCAATATATAAATCATTACCGTTAAGCATAATTTTATAAGGACCATTTAGTCCTGTTATAACATCTGTAGCTGTTGTAGGTATAGTAGCAGTAATATCTATTTTAGATATTTTATTGCTACTTTCTTCAGCAATGTATATATCATTACCGTTATGCACCATATCAATAGGCCAAGATAATCCCAGAGAGACATCTATTGTTTGAGCCTTCATTTTGTTAACACAAAAAAAATAGAGCACGATTATTAAACTAATGTATATTGTTTTTTTCATAATTATTTATTTAGAAGTTGTTGGCAAATCGTTATTTATTGTTTTACAAACTTTTTAGTTATTGTCTTTTCGTCTGCAATTACTTTTATAAAGTAAATTCCGTTTACCAATTCAGCCACATTTATTGTTTTTGTTTTTTGTTTGATTGTAATAATGGTCTTACCAGTAATATCAACTATTCTTACTTCACTAATATTTAATTCTGTATCAATTGATAATTGATTTGAAGTAGGGTTGGGGTATATTTCTATTTCGGTATTCAAGTCTATGTTGTTATCTATTCCTGTTATAATTGGTGTTCCAATTACATTTATCGTAAATCCACCTGTTTTAAACACTACGCCATTTTCTCCAATAGAATCACAATAGGTATCAATACAGCCAGAACCATCATTTACTGTTAAACAAAGATAAAATGGCCCTGAAGTAGTATAGGTATGAGTAGGGTTTTGAAGAGAAGAGGTTGGAGTCCCATCTCCAAAATCCCATAGATAGGTTAAGTTGCTGCCAGTAGAACTATTAATAACAGTAACATCTCCAGTTGCAGTATCTGGATACATTACAAAACCAGAGGCACATGTTACTGGGTTTGTTACTCCAGTAACAATAATGGTGTCTAAATAGTAATCGGTACAAGCGCTTGTTGTATTAGAGTCATTAATTGTTAAAGCAACAATGAACGTTCCGTTAGCACCAAAGGTGTGACTAGGACTAGTAGTTGTCGAAGTACTTCCATCTCCAAATGCCCAATGTGATTGATTGAAACTACCTCCTGAACTATTTGTGAACGAATAGTTTCCGTTGCCGTTGTCTGTGAATGAGTAGTTTGCATCAAGGTTAGAAATAGTTAAATCTAAAGTGACAATACTATCACAACCGTTAGATGTTAATATAGTGTCTTTAGCAGTATTGTTGCTAGAAGTGTATGTAATACCATCTATCCAAGTGAGAGAATTGCATTCAGTTCTAGAGTCTGTTTCAGTGAGAATGCAAGGGTAATTACAGTTGGTACTAAAAGAAGCAATACCATCTATTTTAGTTGACCAGTTCGTTGCAGACCAAGTAGAATCATCAACTTCTACGCATGTTAGACTCGGGTTGTTTCTTGCGTCAAAGAAGAAGAAAAGATTATTGATTCCATTTTTAATATTTAAGCTATAGAATAAATTATTCTGACATTCGAGGTTTTTTAAAGAAGTATGTTGTGAAAGGTTAAGACCTCCAGTAATTTGATTGTTATCACATCTTAATCTTTGTAGACTTAGATTTTGTGAAACATCAAGACTAGTTAGTTGGTTATTGTCACAAGCTATATAAATCAAGTTTGGGTTTTGAGTTACATCAATATTTGTAAGAAGGTTATCCCAACACTTTATAAGACTTAATAAGGTGTTTTGGGTTATATCTATGTTTGTTAGCTGATTAAGAGCGCAGAATAATTCAATTAAATTTATGTTTTGAGTAATGTTAAGGCTTGTTAATTGAGTATTGCTACAGTCTAATGTGACTAAATTAATGTTTTGAGAAAGGTCTAAACTATCGAGGTTGTTTGATGTACAATGCATATCGATTAAAGCAGTATTTTGTGATAAATCCAAACTTGTGAGATTGTTCGCCCCACAGTATAGAGTTTCTAAAACTGTGTTCCCAGAAACATTTAGACTATCGCTATTAGTAGCCGTACAATCTAAATATATCAAATTAGGAATTTGAGTGTAATTGAAATTTTGGATTTTGGTACCAGAGCAATCAAAGTACGTTAAGATAGTACTAGAAGGTAGAATTAAATTATTAAGTGCTCCATTATTTTTACAGGTTAATGTGGTTAGCATTGTATTTTGTGATAAATCAAGGCTATTAAACAATAGTACAGATTGATTTTCACAATTAAAAGTGGATAAAGCCGTAAAATCTTGAATACCATAAAAATTAGTTATGCCTTCATTGCCGAGGTATAAGTTTTGAACGTTAACAATGTTGGCAGTAACGACAGAACCATTTATAGGTCCAGAATCATAACCTAGATTAATTAATGCTTGTTCAAAATTAGCATCAGGTATGGCTGTTGTTTGAGCGATAGTTACATTCGATAATGTAATAACTAATAAAAGAGGCAATAATGTTTTCATAATATTTATTTTAATTCTTTCCAAAATTAGTTGATGTAGTGTTGTTATAACTCACCCATTTGGGTGGAATTAGCGTATTTATTCATTTTTAATGAAGTTATGTTTGCCAACGCCCAATCTATGTTTTTGTGTTGTTTTATACTATAGTTTAAAATGATAAAACTAAAACAATATAAAATATAGATGTTGTTGGCAAATCGTTATTTTAATTTTTCAGTATCTGTTTTATAAATATTTTATCATCAACAATTAGCTGTAGATAGTAAATTCCTTTACTATAATTTCTGATGTCCATTTCTATTTTTTGTTTACCTACAGGAATAACTTTTTCAAGAATTAATTTTGAAGTAGCATCTAGCAGTTTGACTTGAACTTTTTTGTTTAAATCATTTGGTTTTTCGATAGTAAATTGACCAGTACTTGGGTTTGGATAAATGATAATACCATAATCAGTACTTATATTGTCAATACCCGTACAAATATCAACAGTAATAATTGTAGTATCACTATTTATACAGGAATTTCCATCAGTATAGGTGTAGATAATATTGTGAGTTCCAACACCAGCAGATGAAGGATCAAAATTACCGACAATTACACCGTTTCCAGAATAATTACCTCCAGTAGGAGAGCCTGTTGGCAATGTTACGGCACTTGCATTGTCACAAAGTGTATCTGGATTAAAACTAGCCAAACTAACACTTGGTAAAGAATTTACAGTAAGTGTTGTCGAGAATATGCTATCGCACCCATTAATAGTTTGTAAACTGTTATAGTAAACCCCAGCAGAATGTTGGTAAGAACCGTATAATAAAATACTATCTCCTTGGCAAATTGCATCGTTTTGGTTAGATGAAAATACTGGGTTTGTAGCAAGGGAAGTCGATAAAATACTGTCACAACCGTTGATGGTTTGTAGGCTGTCGTAATAAACACCCACGCTGTTTTGATAGGTTCCATAAATTAATAGACTATCTCCTTGACAAATTGTATCATTTTGATTAGACGAAAATATTGGATTTACAGAAAGTGTTGTAGATAAAATACTATCGCAGCCATTAATAGTCTGTAAACTGTCATAATATACTCCAGCTGTATTTTGATAAATACTATAAAGCAAAATACTATCTCCTTGGCAAATTGAGTAACTTTGGTTAAATGAAAATATTGGATTAATAGTTAAATTTAAGGTAACTAAACTGTCACAGCCATTAGAAGAACCTCCAATAATATTAAATGTCGCATTATTGTTATTTGAGTTGTAATTTATTCCGTCAATCCAAGTAAGAGAGTCGCATTCTGTTCTAGTATCTATTCCTGTAGTAGAATTTATAATCGTTAAATCCAGGGTTACTAAAGAATCGCAAAGATTAGCTGCACCACCAATAATGTTGAAAGTAGCTGTGTTGTTACTTGATGAGTATGTTGTGCCATCGATCCAAGTAAGGGAATCACATTCAGTTCTGGTATCTATTCCTGTAGTAGAATTTATAATTGTTAAATCCAGAGTTACTAAAGAATCACAAAGGTTAGCTGCACCACCAATAATGTTGAAAGTAGCAGTATTGTTAATTGACGAGTATGTTATGCCATCAATCCAAGTGATAGAATCACATTCAGTTCTTGTGTCTGTACTGGTTGAAGAATTATTAATAGTTAAGTCTAGAGTGACTAGACTGTCACAGCCATTACTAGCTCCAGCTACAATATTAAAAGTAGCAGTATTATTATTTGATACATAGGTGTTTCCATCTATCCAAGTAAGAGAGTCACATTCTGTTCTAATATCTGTACTATTGGCAGAATTTATAATTGTTAAATCTAATGTTACTAAGCTGTCGCAACCATTACTAGCTCCACTTACAATATTAAAAGTAACATTATTATTATTTGAAATATAGGTGATTCCATCTATCCAAGTAAGAGAGTCACATTCTGTTCTAGTATCTGTACTACTGGCAGAATTATTAATTGTTAAATCTAATGTTACTAAGCTGTCGCAACCATTACTAGCTCCAGCTACAATATTAAAAGTAGCATTATTATTATTTGAAATGTAGGTGATTCCATCTATCCAAGTAAGGGAGTCACATTCCATTCTAGTATCTGTACTACTAGCAGAATTATTAATTGTCAAGTCTAATGTAATTAAACAGCCACCAGCAGTGTTAAAAGTAGCAGTATTATTACTTGATATATAAGTATTTCCATCTATCCATACTAATGAATCACATACCGATCTAATATCTGTGGGGGAAGAAGAAGCAAAAACAGTTAAATCTAGAGTAACGAGACTGTCACACCCATTAGTAGAGCCTCCAATAATATTGTAAGTTGCTGTATTGTTAGTAGAGGTGTAAGTATTTCCATCTATCCAAGTAAGCGAGTCACATTCTATTCTAGTATCTATGCTAGTGGTAGAATTATTAATTGTTAAATCAAGCGAGACAAAAGTATTACAACCATTTGCTGCACCTCCAATAATATTGTAAGTCGCTGTATTGTTAGTAGAGGTGTAAGTATTTCCATCTATCCAAGTAAGAGAGTCACATTCTATCCTAGAGTCTGTAGCTGCATCATGATCACAAGAAATATTTCTATATAACTTTGTGGTATAAACGTACGATTTATTTCTCCCAGAAATTAATACATCCTGATCATTATCGTTATCTATATCTGCAAAAGCCATTGCGCTATATTTGACTCCATCGAAAGGCATATTTGTAACAAGAGTGAAGTTGCCAGCACCATCATTAGAATAAAGATTAGCCGTATTGGAACCAGTAATTAGTACGTCCTGATCATTGTCATTGTCAACATCAGAAAACTGTATAGATCCATCATAAATCCCATAAAAAGGAGTCCCTGAATCAATAGTGAAGCCACCTATACCATCATTTAAATACAGTTTTGCTATAGCTTGTGATGAGTTATTTATCCCTGTTATTAACACGTCCAAATCATTATCATTGTCAATATCAGAAAAAGCAATTGAGCTTTGCTTAACACCATCAAAAGGAGTTCCATTGACGATAGTGAAATTGCCATTTCCATCGTTAATAAATAATTCTGATAATCCTATTGTAGAATTTTTGTTGCCAGTTATTAGAACATCTAAATCATTGTCATTATCTATGTCTGCAAAAGCAACAGCCCCATTACTAACCCCATTAAATGGAGTCCCAATAATTTCTGCAAAGTTACCAACACCATCATTAGTGTAAAGTTTAACACCCCATAACCCTGTAATTAGAACATCTAAATCATTATCATTATCGATATCGGCAAAAGATACAGTACCAGCTAAACTTGCTAAAGGAGTCCCTAAAACCTCCGAATAATTTCCAAAGCCATCATTTGTATAAAGTCTAGTACTATTTCCAGAGCCATATCCTGTAATTAAGACATCTTGGTCGTTGTCGTTATCTATATCTGCAAATTCTATATCTCCTGACTGAATAGCGATAAAAGGAGTACCTATAACTTCAGTATAGTTCCCGCTTCCATCATTATTGTAAAGTTTTGTAATTCGGGGGTATGGTGATCTATATCCAGATATCATTACATCCAAATCATTATCATTATCAATATCTGCAAATGTCACGGTACCAGATCTTACACCATCAAATGGGCTTCCTGAAGCTTCAAGAAAACCCCCACTACCGTTGTTCATATATATTTTTGAGATGGAATTTTTCCCATCAGCATACCAGTCTAATTTTCCTCCTGCAATAAGTACATCCTGAAAATTATCATTGTTAACATCTGCAAAAGCTATGGATCCATAACTAATATTATCAAAAGTAGTTCCTGCATCTTCTATATAATTACCATTACCGTCATTGTTGTATAATTTCGTAACCGGTTGAGAAGAATTATCATATCCAGTAATTAAAACATCTTGATCATTATCGTTTTCTGCATCTACAAAAGCTATTGAGCTATGTTGTACCCCAACAAAAGGAGTACCTATAACTTCGGTAAAATTCCCTGTGCTATCATTCGTATAGAGTTGCGATAAACCTCCTCCAGTTATCAATACATCCTGATCATTATCATTATCAATATCAGTAAAAGCTATAGAACCATCTGTTATTCCAATAAACGGTGTCCCTAAAACTTCTGTAAAATTCCCATTCCCATCATTAGAATAGAGTTTTGCAATCATTTGAGATGAATTATTTCGCCCAGTTATTAATACATCCATATCATTATCATTATCAATATCTGAGAAGGCTACTGAACCATCTTCAACTCCATCAAATGGTGTACCTACAACCAATGTGAAATTCCCGTTGCCATCATTTATATATAGTCTAGTATATTCATTGGAGTAATGTCCCGTAATTAAAACATCTTGATCATTATCATTGTCTATATCTTCAAAAGTTATAGTACTATGCTCAACTGCAAGAAATGGTGTTCCTGCTACCAAAGAGAAATTACCACTACCATCATTTGTATATAATAGTGTAACTGGATTAGCAAAATTAGTCTTTCCTGAAATTAAAACATCTTGATCATTATCATTGTCCACATCTGCAAAAGCAACGGTTCCATAACTTAGGTCTACAAAAGGTGTACTAGACACCAATGTAAAGTTACCGTTACCATCGTTGATATACAGTTTAGTTTCGGAATTTGTCAATTTGTTTTCTCCTATTATTAACACATCTAAATCGTTATCATTATCGATATCAGCAAATGCAACAGCACTATGAATCACACCTGCAAAATCAACAATTTGCTGTGGCGCAGGAGGTGGAGATGGTACTTGTTCAAAATCAATAGTTTGTCCAAAAGTTATTAAGGTGAATAGTAATATTGTTAAAAAAGATATTGTTTTTTTCATAATTTTTATTTATTCTGACTGAGTCAATTTTTATAATTCCTCAAAAGAATTCACGTTATCTTTAGAAATTAATCTCGATTTAGTGATGTGAGGAATGTTTGCCAACAACCGAATAAAGTGCATATGCACTTTATTCGCATTATATATAAAGGGTTTTAAATTCATTTTAAAAACCCATTTTATTTTTTAATATTCTGTATTTCAATTTTTTAACATTTGTTTTTTCCGTTTACAAACGACTGTAATTGCTTAAGAAATTATTAGTTTAAATATATAAATTGCATTATTTGTATAATCTGTACTATCATTTTTAATAATTATATGATACTGTATTTATATAAATATTAAATTGTTGTTTATAAACGTAATCCTTTTATTGTATTAAACCCTTATTTAAAGCATTTTTCCATTTAAAGGTAGGTTTTTACAGTTTAGTGGTCGGTTTTCGCATTTATAACATTAATTGGTCTCATATAAAACCTCCAAAATTTCAAGTATGCAATAGAAATTAATCTCGATTTCTTGAAGTGGTGAATGTAATATTCTACGTACTTCTTGATTGTGTTTCAATGTGCCTTAAATTGTATTAAAAGAAGTTAGTCGTTTTTTTTAAAATGTTAATCCTCAAATATTTCTGCTCTTAAGGGTTTTAGAGCATCCCTAACTGCAATTACATCTTTTTCTAATACAATTAAATAGGCTATCCAAGTAATGTGATTGATGTATTCAGTATCTGCGATAGAAAGTTCTAACTTTTCGCGAGTTCCAAATTCCTCTAAATGGATTTTATGGTGCTTAGCTGTTTGTTCTGCATCAGGACCACTAAATTCCCAAATGGTTTTTATTTTTCTGTTCATATTAGATTAATTCTTAAAACAAAGGTAAAGTTATAATTCCGATTTTTGAACAATGAAGAAGTCATTGGTAAGTATAATAATGCCAGTTAAAAATACTGCTCAGTTTTTAGAGCAGTGTTTAGATTCTATTTTAAATCAAACCTATAGTAATTGGGAGTTATTGGCTGTTGATGATGGTTCTAGAGATAGTAGTTTAAGTATTTTAAAGTCTTATTCAGAAAAGGATAGTAGAGTAAAAGTGTTTACTAATAAAGGTAAAGGAATTATTGAAGCCTTGCGTTTGGCTTATTCTAAAAGTTCAGGAGAATTAATTACCAGAATGGATTCTGATGATATAATGATAGAAGATAAATTAGAGGTGTTAAGTGCTAATTTGATCAATAAAGGAAAAGGAAATATTGCAGTAGGATTAGTGAAGTATTTTTCTGATAACAGCTTAGGAGAGGGGTTTAAGAAATATGAAAGTTGGTTGAATGATTTAATTACCAAAGGGAGTTGCTTTGATGAGATTTATAAAGAGTGCGTAATACCTTCTCCTTGCTGGATGGTTTATCGAGATGATTTTGAAAAGTGCGAGGCACTTCGTCCAAATAGATACCCAGAAGATTATGATTTAACCTTTCGTTTTTATATTAACGGATTAAAGCTAATTGCTTGTAATAAGATTTTACATCATTGGAGAGATTATGCAACAAGAACCTCTCGTACTGATGATAATTATGCTGACAATACTTTTATTGCGATAAAAGCAGATTACTTTATCAGTCAGGAGTATGATAAAACTAAGCATTTAGTGGTTTGGGGAGCAGGAGGAAAAGGCAAAGCCTTAGCTCAAATTCTAATTAAACAAAACATTGATTTCTCTTGGATTTGTGATAATCCCAAAAAGATAGGGAAACACATTTACGATAAAAAAATGTTGGCTTTTAGTGAGTTAGAAAAGATTGAAAATACACAAAGTATTGTTACTGTTGCTAATCCTAACGCACAAGAACAAATTAAAAAGTACTTTGATAAATTGAATCAGCAAGCAATGAAAGATTACTATTTCTTTTGTTGATTTATAATTGTTTACAATGACAATCTGGAATTGATGTGAATTTAATAAATTGATTATTTATATTTAGAAATTTATAACACAAATAATATTGAAAAATAAGATTCCTTTTTTAAGCCTCATAATTACATTGCTGATATTGTTTTATAGTACAATTGTATTATCTCAAAACACAATTCCTAAAGAAATTAACAGTATTGATAAAGTAGGTGCCATAATTTATGATTCAGCCTTAGATAATCCCAATTATTACCTCTGTGATGAAAAAAACATAATGGAGTATTACCAAGTAAATCCTAAGTTTAAAGAAGGACATAATAGTGTTAAACTCTATTTTGAAGAGGAAATTAAAAGGTTAAAATTTTCAGAGAAAATAAGTGGTTTACTAACGATAAGATTTGTTATTAATTGTAGAGGTGAAATTGGAAGAGTGCGCAGTTTTGCCATCGATGCTAACTACAAACCTATTGTGCTAAATAAAATAAAAGTAAATGTAATTTCGGATCATATTAAACAAATGCTCAATTGGACACCAGGAAATTATAAGGGAAAAGAATATGACGCTTACAAGATGATTTCTTTTAAAATTGTCAATGGCGTAATTACTGAAATCATCCCATGAGAATTTTTAAAATAATAGGCATCACTCTTTCATCAATTCTTGTATTGATTTCTTTTTCAATTGCGCTAAGTTACTTCAATAAATCACCTCGTGAGAAAGCGGAGTTTTGGTTCAGGGCACAAAGATCCTTCCCACAAGGAACGATTAATGAACATTGGTGCTTAGAAAAATCTATCCAATCAGATTCTACATTTCATAGAGCCTATATGGAAAAATCAGTTGCTTTCAATAAACGTGGGCAATATCATGAAGGATTTAAATTGTTGGATAAAGCGGTAGAAATAGCACCTGTTGAGAATTTAGGTTACCGTGGGTCTATTAAATTATATATGTTTCATGATTTTAAGGGCGCTATTGATGATTTTTTAAGGCTTGATACATTAACACCAGAAGTGACTGATGCTCCATGGGGTGAAGACATTTATCATGTTATTGGTCTTTCTTACCAACAACTCGGAGAATTGGATAGTGCTAAAAAATATTATGACCTTAGCATTCAAAAGAAAAGTGCACTACTTGGAGAGACCTGGGTTGATGTTAAAACGTTTTTGTATTATGGATTAGTTGAATTAGAGTTAAGAAATTATGAAGCATCAATTGTTCTCTTTGATAAAGCAATAGCTTACAGTAAAACATATAGTGAAGCCTATTACTACAGAGGTTTAGCCTATCAAAGATTAAATAACCCAATAGCAGCTTGCGCTAATTTTCAGGAAAGTTATGCTTATTTTAACAAAGGGTACACTATGTCAAACCCTTACTACGAATTGCCTTACCAGCTTTATTTATCAACCATAGAAAATAGTATGGACTCTGTTTGTTTAAAAGGGCAATAGTGCAATTGATAAATTGAACTCAATAAACTGGCTGATACTTTTTGTGTGTTCTAATTTTGAAGAAACAATTTTACCATTTATAAATTCAGTTTTATAAATACAGTGTTTACGATCACGTTCGGTTATTTTTCAAACAAAACTGTCATTCAGAATTAAATTTTCTGTTTGCTTCAGCAAGCATAGAAAATGACATGATGAATCTTTAGAGTTTAATACCGTAACTATTATCCCCTTGAGGGGAGATTAAGAGGGATGTTTTGTCATTCTCAGTACTACGTCATTGCGAGGTACGAAGCAATGTTATTCAAGATAGCAAGACTGTTTTAGCTTGAAATATTTATTCTGTTCCACCAAGCAGTCTCTTGCATCTTGCCCCTGGATCAAGTCCAGGGGGGGTGTATCGTATTGTTGTTGCTTACGTCATTGCGAGTGTTTTGCGAAAGCAAAAGCACGAAGCAATCTCATTCAAAATAGCAAGATTGTTTTAGCTTGAAATATTTATACTGTTCTTTTTCTTGAATAAAAAGAATTGTTTATTAATTGCTTTAAGTTTTAAAATTACAAAATCGGACCGAATTACCTTAGCAACTGTTTTTTATATTTCTAAGATCCTATATATGATTGAAGAAACTTACAAGACTTAATTTAGCATTTTCTGACATCAATTTATGTCCTTTTTCATTAGGGTGTAGTCCGTCATTTAAAAACATATCTGGTTTCATATTTAATGTAAAGTCAATAAAATACTGATTATCATCCAAAGCAAACTGTTTTAATGTTTTTTGAAATGAACTAATTCGTTTACTTAGACTAGGTACATCAATAAAAGAGCTTTCATCAGTATAATCTCCCTGATTAAAAAAAGGAGTTGGAATTCCAATTATTGGGATTATGTTATGGTGTTTAGCATATCTTATCATTGCAAGTATATTACCTATTATTATGTTATTAGGGAGGTTTAACCATATGTCATTGGTGCCTCCAGTAATAATAATATAGTTAGGATTGTGTTTAATTGCCATTTCATAAAACCGAGCTAACATTCCAGAAGTTGTATCTCCAGAAATTCCACTATTTATAGCTTCAATATTTAAATCACTACTTAACAGATTACTCCATCTATAATTTATTTGAATACCATATCCAGCTGTTAAACTATCTCCTATGCACACGATTTTTTTTCTACTCATTATATAATCTTAATTTATATTTTTATGAAGTCTGTATTTTAATACCTATTTAATTACAAAACACTCAATAATGTTTTTTGTATAATGCCATTATGATTACAAAAACGGTATTAACCGTTTTTTTTAGGGGAAATTAAGTCTCACTTAAAACTCAAAATGGAACTTTAAGTTAAGTTGTCTTGAAGTAAGATAGTTGGGTACAGCGTAGGTTCTATTGCTCACATCTTTAATCCACAAGTAAGAAATAACGTTGTTAATTTGCAATAAGTTAAATACTTCTAAACTTACCCAAATGTTTTTAAACCCTTTAATCAGTTTACCTTTATGCTCTTTTTTAGCATCTTTTAAAAGGTAAGAAAATCCCATATCAACCCTACGGTAAGGAGGCATTTTTAACGTTGCTTTGTAACGATCATGATTATCTGAAGGGCCAAAAGGTAATCCAGTAGCGTAATATAAGGCAATGTGCATTTTTAGGCTAGGTAGTTTTGGTATATAATCTTGGAAATAAAGTGCAAAGTTTACACGCTGGTCGGTTGGCCTAGGAATCCATCCCGGATAAATAGTATCACTACTAACAATGGTATTATTAGCAGTATATCCAGAGATTATTTTTTCACCATCACTGTTATAATCTTCAATGTAAAAATCATCTAATAAGTCTTCTTGAGTTTTCATTACCGACATACTAAACCAAGATTCAACCCCTTTTACAAATTCTCCGTTAATTTTAAAATCTATACCAGTAGCATAAGCTTTGGCATTATTGGTGGCGAAATAGCGTATTCTTACGTTGTCAATTTCATAAGGAATTACATTCTCCATGTGTTTGTAATAAAGCTCTGTGGTAAACTTAAATGGTCTTCCCCAAGCTTCAAAATTATAATCAGAGCCTAAAATTGCTTGGTAAGAACGTTGCGATTTTATTTCACGGTTGACATTACCATCAAAATCGCGCATTTCTCTATAAAAAGGAGGTTGGTAATAAACCCCACCAGCTAGTCTAAATAAATAATCTCTTTTCCAGTTAGGCTCAATCGAAAATGAAGCACGTGGACTAACAATCAATTCTTGGTTTAAATCCCAAAAAGAACTTCTAATACCAGCATTAAGAGTATAGTTTATACTATCTTTTTCAAAAACCCAAGCACGTTGTAAGTAGCCGCTGTAACGATTACTGTTTAGTGTTACTTCAGATTTTAATACTTCATTTAATTCTAGTAGTTGGTTAGGCTGAGTAGAAGGGTTTGTATAACCTATAGAATCAGTACCCTTAGGAATAAAATAGCCTGTAGAATCTACAAAACCCCATTCACTAATTTTATCATCAATAAATTCGTGTTGGTACTTTACACCCCAAAAAGTAGTATGGTTTCCAGCAATCTTCTTCCCTTTATGTTCAGCATTTAAAACGTAAGCATCTAATCTGTTTCTAGAGTGATCCATAAAAGAACCAACACCCTTATTAAACTTTACATCACCAAAATTATCACTAGATAAATCTCGCTCCAATTCATCAATACGGTAAGCCCCCTCAATATCAAACTTCTCATCTTCTAAAGTACTAAATGCTGAAGTGATAAATTTTAATTCTAAACCCTCTTTTGGAGTAAAAGTGTTGCTAATTGCACCAAAGTATGTTTGAAATTGATCTACCTCTTGTCCTTCAAAAAATACAGTTAATTGTAAAGATTCGTTAATGGTTCCAAATTCTGTTTGCCTAGTTTGAGGAATAAATTGGTACTTGTTTTTAGCAATGTTTCCTAAAAAACCGATTTCCCACTTTTCATTAATGTCGTAGGTTATAAAGGTTTGAATATCTAAAAACGAAGGACGATATTCACCATCAGTATCTAAACTTTGTAAAATGTATTGGTTGGTTTTGTATCTAACACCAGTTAAAAAAGTGAGTCTATGATTTTTACTAGCACCTTCTATGTGTACAGCTCCACCTTGTAAACTTGCTGTAAATGATCCAGCAAAATCATCAGGCTCTTTATAAGTAACATCTAAAACAGATGACATTTTATCACCATATTTTGCACCGAAACCACCAGCAGAAAATTTAATATCTGAAACCATATTAGAGTTAATAAAGCTTAAACCTTCTTGTTTTCCAGATCTAGTTAAGAATGGACGGTATACTTCAATATCGTTTACATAAACTAAGTTTTCATCAAAATTACCACCTCTAACAGAGTACTGAGAACTCATTTCATTATTTGATGAAACTCCAGGAAGGGTTTTTAAAATAGCTTCAAAACTTCCAGAAGTACTCGTGAAATTTGTAGCTAATTTCGGTTTTATTTTTACCATAGGATCTCCACGGTTCCCTTCTTCAATATGATCGTACGAAGGAATATTGGTTGTTCTATTTTTTAAGCTAGGAGAGAAGTCTGCTTTTTCGTTAGGAGAAAGGTTAAATGTTTTGATAATAGTAGAAAAACCAATATAACTTATCCCTAATTGTATGTCTTTGTTGGCAGGTATTTTTATGGAGAAGTTTCCATTTTTATCTGATTTACTTACTTTGGCAACACCGACAATAGCAATATTTGCTCCCTCTAAAGGGTTTCCTTTAGCATCTTTAAGTACCCCAGATACAGTTGCTGTTTCTTGAGCTTGAACTCCAACGGAAACAAGTATAAAGATGATGATATGAATAATGTTTTTTAAAGCCACTAAAGCAGTCCTTTTTATAGGGTTTCAAAAGTAACTAAAAATGTTACAATATATTGTGAGTGAGCTGGAAGTTTGAGGTTGGAAGTAAGAAGTTTAAAATGTATTAAAAATAAGAGTGTAACTAAATATTTCGGATTTCTAACTTCGGTCCTCTGGCTTCTTTTAACCATTCGTATTAGTATTTTACCACTCGTGTATTTAGTTGAAGTAACCGACTTTATTTATACTTAAATTAGCCTAAATTAAATTTGAATTAAACAGAATAGTATGAAAAGAATATTAATGTCGGCTGTTTTATGTGTTGGATTAGTAAGCACAAATGCACAGTCAAAAATTGAGTTTGAAGAATACAAACTTAAAAATGGAATGAAGGTAATCTTACATGAAGACCATTCCACACCAATTGTTGCAGTTACCGTATTGTACCATGTTGGTTCTAAAAATGAAGACCCTAAAAGAACTGGATTTGCTCACTTTTTTGAGCATTTGTTGTTTGAAGGATCAGAAAATATTGAAAGAGGTGAGTACATGAAAATTGTACAAAGTAATGGCGGTCTCTTAAATGCGAACACGTCTTTTGATCGTACTTTTTATTATGAAATTTTACCATCTAACCAATTAGAATTGGGATTGTGGTTAGAGTCAGAAAGATTATTGCATGCTAAGATTGATGAGAAAGGAGTTGAAACACAAAGAGAAGTTGTAAAAGAAGAATACAGACAGCGTTATGAAAATACACCTTATGGTTCTTTTTTGCCAAATATATTTAAAAGAGCATATGAGGTGCATCCATACAACTGGGTACCAATAGGTTCTTTGAAACATTTAAACGAAGCTAAAATAGAAGAGTTTAGAGAGTTTTATAAAACATACTATGTTCCAAATAACGCAACACTATCTATTGCAGGAGATTTTGATAAGAAACAATTAAAGAAATGGATTGATAAGTATTTTTCTACTATTCCGAAAGGAACAAAGAAAATGAATAGACCTACTATTGTAGAGCCAATTAAACATAAAGAAGTAAGAGATGTTATTGAGGATAATGTTCAGTTGCCAGCCGTGATGATGGCTTATCATACACCAGCTCAAGGTACACCAGATGCTTATGCAGTTGATATGTTGGCACAGATTTTATCACAAGGAAAAAGTTCTAGAATGCAAAAAAGTATTGTTGATGAACAACAAAAAGCAATGTATGTTGGAGCATTTCCTTTTCCATCAGAAGATCCAGGAATGGCATTAATGTTCGGATTAACTAATATGGGAGTTTCTTTAGAAGATTTAGAAACTGCAATAGATGTAGAAGTTGAGAAGATACAAAATGAGTTGATTTCGGAAAAAGAATTCCAAAAATTGAAAAATCAAATTGAAAATGATATGATTTCTCAAAACTCTAAAATAGAAGGTATTGCAGAGAGTTTAGCTAATTATGCGGTGTATTATGGTGATGCAAACCTTATTAATAATGAGATTGATAGATACATGAAAGTAACAAGAGAAGATATTCAGCGAGTAGCAAAAGAATATTTTAGAAAAGACAATAGGGTAGTGTTACATTATGTACCTAAATCAAAAGAAGAGAAAAAATAGATTTAATAATACCTCATTGCGAATGAAGTAGAACGAAAAGAAGCAATCTAATCTATAGAAAGAGTGTTTTGAACTTTGTCTTCGCAATGACGAAAAAATAAAAAAATGAAAAAGATATTATCACTTGTATTAGTAGTAGCAGTAACCTCGGTTGCATTTGCTCAAAAATTAGACAGAAGCATAAGACCAACAGCTGGTCCTGCTCCAGAGATTAAGTTGGGTAAAATTGAAAAATTCACTTTAGAAAATGGATTAAAAGTTTTTGTTGTAGAAAATCACAAATTACCAAAAGTAGCTTACTCCTTATCCTTAGATATTGATCCTGTATTAGAAGGAGATATGGCTGGGTATTTAGGTGTTACTGGTGAGTTAATGGAAAGGGGAACAAAAAACCGAACAAAACAACAGTTTGATGAAGAGATTGATTTTATTGGAGCAAGATTAAGTTCTTCAGCTAATGGAGTTTATGGAGCATCATTAAAAAAACATCAAGAAAAATTATTAGACATGATGTCTGATTTGGTGATGAATGCCGATTTTAAACAAGAAGAATTAGATAAAATTAAAAAGCAGACTATCTCTGGAATAGTTTCTTCTAAAGATGATCCAGATGCAATTTCACAAAACGCTAGAGCGTCTTTACTTTATGGAAAAAACCATCCTTATGGAGAGATTGCCACAGAAACAACAGTAGAAGCTATTACTTTAGAAAAATGTAACGAGTACTACAATACCTATTTTAAACCTAATGTTGCTTATTTGGCGATAGTTGGAGATGTAACTGTTGCGGAAGTAAAACCTTTAATTGAGAAATATTTTGGTTCTTGGACTAAAGGCGATGTTCCTGTAAATAAATACAGAACACCAGTTGCACCAGAAAAAACTAAAGTGGCTTTTGTACATAAAGAAGGTGCTGTACAGTCGGTTATTAATATTGGTTACCCAATTAATTTAAAACAAAATAGCCCTGATGCGATTAAAGCTAAAGTAATGAATGCTATTCTTGGTGGTGGTGGTTTTATGTCTCGTTTAAACATGAACTTAAGAGAAGGTCATGCTTATACTTATGGGGCAGGTTCAAGTTTGCGTACTGATAAGTTAGTTGGTAGATTTGGTGCAAGTTCTAAAGTTAGAAATGAAGTTACTGATAGCTCTATTGTTCAATTTATGGTTGAGTTAAATAGAATTAGAGATGAAAAAGTTTCTGAAGACGAATTACAAAACATGATAAAGTACATGACAGGAACTTTTGCATATACTTTGCAAGACCCTCAAACAATTGCTCGTTTTGCAATTAACACTCAGAAATACAATTTGCCAGAAGATTATTATGCTAATTATTTAAAGAATTTAGCAGCAGTAACAGTTGATGATATTCAGGCAATGGCTAAGAAATATATTAAACCAGAGAATGCTATCATTTTAGTTGTAGGAGATAAAGGAGAGGTTGCTGATAAATTAAAAGGCTTTGCAGCAAGTGGAAAAGTAGATTTTTATGATACTTATGGTAATGATTGGATAGAACCTTTAAAGCCTGCACCAGATGGAATAACAGCAGAAACTGTATTGGATAAATACATTGTTGCCAAGTATGGAATGGCTCCAGGGAAAGAGTTAGATAAGAAATTGAAAAAAATTAAAGATGTTACTATTAAGCGTGAAGCATCTATGCAGGGACAAACACTTAATTTTACACACTATGCAAAAGCACCTAATAAATTTGCGATGATTGTTTCTTTTATGGGGCAGGTAGCTCAAAAGCAAACGTTTGACGGAACAAAAGGTAAGCTGTCTGGTATGCAAGGCAATAAAGATATAGAAGGAGAAGAATTAGAAACGTTAAAAGCAAGTTCAATTATGTTTGCTGATGTTGATTATGTTGCTTCTGGAAGTAAATATTTATTGCTAGGTGTTGAGCCAATAAATGGAAAAGATGCTTATAAAATAGAGGTCGTTAAAAAAGATGGGGAAAAAGAAACAGAATGGTATGATGTTGCATCTAGTATGCAAGTAAAAGCAATGGCGGTTAAAGATTTAAAAGAAGCTGGAGGAATAGTTACCACTACCACAATGTTTTATGATTATAAAGTGGTTAATGGAATTAATTACGCACATAAAATTAACCAAGCTGCAGGACCACAAGTTTTTGATATGGTTGTTACTTCGGTAGAACACAACACCAAATTAGGAGACGAAGTGTTTCAGTAAGATAAATTGAAATTAAAAAAGCCCATTCGTTAACTAACGGATGGGCTTTTTTAATTAAGAGAATTTCTCGAAGCTCTGCTTCGAGGATGATCATTTCAAGAAATTATTTTATGCACTAGCAGTTTCTAATTGTCTATCTATTTTTTTAAATAAACCTTGTAATACTTTCCCTGGTCCAACCTCTGTTATAGAGCTTGCACCATTAGCTAACATTTTTTCCATTGTTTGTGTCCATTTTACTGGAGCAGTTAATTGAGCAATTAAATTGGCTTTAATTTCTTCTGGGCTACTAACTGCATCAGCAGGCACATTTTGGTATATTGGACAGTTTGGCGTGTTAAAAGTAGTGTTATTAATAGCAGCTTCTAGTTCTTCTCTTGCTGGCTCCATTAATGGAGAATGAAATGCTCCACCAACTGGTAAAACCAAAGCTCTACGAGCTCCTGCAGCAGTTAGTTTTTCGCAAGCTTCGTTAATCGCACTAACTGTACCTGAAATTACTAATTGACCAGGGCAGTTATAGTTTGCAGGAACAACAATCCCGTCAATTCCACTACAGATACTCTCTACCACTTCATCATCTAAACTTAAAATTGCAGCCATTGTAGAAGGAGTAACTTCACATGCTTTTTGCATGGCTAAAGCCCTTGCAGAAACTAATCGTAAAGCATCTTCAAAACTTAAAGTTCCATTAGCTACTAATGCAGAAAACTCTCCTAAAGAATGACCTGCAACCATATCTGGTTTAAAATCATCCCCTAAAGTTTTCGCTAAAACAACAGAATGTAAAAAGATAGCTGGCTGAGTAACTTTAGTTTGTTTTAAATCTTCAGCCTCACCGTCAAACATAATGTCAGTAATTCTAAAGCCTAAAATTTCATTGGCTTTTTCAAACATTTTTTTTGCTAATTCAGAGCTTTCATAAAGGTCCTTTCCCATTCCTACAAATTGGGATCCTTGTCCAGGAAAAACGTATGCTTTCATAAGTGTCTTTTTTAATTTTAATTTTAAAGGGACAAAAGTAGTATTAAAAAAGTGTTAAAAGGAAAGCTATTCTAATATTCATATTCAAAATTATTACCTTTAGCAACAGATGAAACGAATAGGAAGAAATTTAATCTTTTAATTTATTTAAAATAAAGATAAAATTATGACTAGGAGAGCGAAGCGGTTACCCAAAACAGAATATTTTCTGTAAATTTTATAGCCGAAAAAATTTAAAGAAGTGAATAGAAAAACCATAAGAACGATTATCTTTTTAGCGTTATTTTCGTTAATCGGAATTGTGGCTACTCAGATTTTTTGGGTAAAAAATGCATATAACCTTCAAGAAGATCAGTTTAACGATAGAGTTCATGTAGCATTAACAAATGTAACACATGATTTATTAGACATTCATAAAGATGAATCTGAATTAATTAATCCAGTAAAGCAAGTTTCTTCTAATTATTATACCGTTATGATTAATGATACCGTTAATCCATACTTATTAGAAACATTACTAAGAAATGAATTCGTAAAACGAAATATTAATATCGATTTTGAATATGTGATTTATGATTGCTTTACCGATTCCATTGTCTTTGGGGATTATATATCTTTAGGAGAAAATGAAAAAGACAATATCCAATCTAAATCTTTCAACATGAAATGGGATAAGGATGGGCATTATTTTGGTATATTTTTCCCATCTAAAGAGTCTTATATTATAAGTAAAATGGGGATATGGGTCTTTTCATCATCCATCATTTTATTAATTATGGTTTTCTTTGCTTACACCATTAATGTTATACTTAAACAAAAGAAATTATCAGAAACCAAAAATGATTTTATTAATAATATAACCCACGAATTTAAAACACCAATATCTACTATTTCGCTTTCGGCAGATGTATTGTTGCAAAAAGATATTATTAACCAGCCTGAGCGTTTAGCCAATTATGCCAATATTATTAAAGCAGAAAATGACCGTTTAAAAAACCAAGTAGATAAGGTTTTGCAGTTGGCAACTTTAAATAAAAGTAAGTTAAAATTAGAGGATGAAAATATTGATTTACATGAATTAATTACGAATTCGATAACAAGTTTTGGATTGATTATTAGAGAAAAAGAAGGAGAGATTTCAAGCCATTTAAAAGCTACTAATTACACTATTTTCGGAGATAAAATTCACATTACGAATACCCTTCATAACTTAATAGATAATGCCATTAAATACTCGAATAACAATCCAAAAGTAGAAATAGAAACACACGATCATAATGGATTTATTGAGATTAGTGTTAAAGATAACGGAATAGGAATTCCTAAAGATAGTCAAAAACAAATTTTCGATAAATTTTACAGAACACCAACAGGAAATATACATGATATAAAAGGATTTGGTTTGGGTTTAAACTATGTTAAAACGATAGTGGAAGCTTATTCTGGAACTGTTAAATTAATTAGTAAAGAAAATGAAGGTTCTACCTTTGTTATTAAACTACCGTTGAGTAGAGAATAGATACGAGAGAATAGATATTAGAAAAAGATGAATCTCTTCTCTTTTTTCTTTTAGTGAAAGCAATCTTGTATCTAAAAAAATAAAACTATGGCAAAAGAAGTGAAAGACATCAAAATATTACTAGCAGAAGACGATTCTAATTTAGGGTTTGTTGTGCAGGATAATCTAAAATCAGAAGGCTATCAAGTTACTTTATGTCCTGATGGAGAAGTTGCGTTAAAAACATTTGCAAGTGAGCATTTTGACTTGTGTATTTTAGATGTAATGATGCCAAAAAAAGATGGTTTTGCTGTGGCGGAAACCATTAGAGATGTGAATAAAGAAGTTCCTATCGTTTTTTTAACAGCTAAAACTATGCAGACTGATAAAGTAAAAGGATTTACACTTGGAGCCGATGATTACATAACTAAGCCTTTCGATTTTCAGGAGTTTTTATTGAGGGTGGAATCTATTTTGCGAAGAACAAAAGTTTTAACACAACAAGAAGAAGAAAAAGTAGAGAGCTATACCATAGGGGAATATAATTTTGACATTAAAAATCAATTACTTAGTCATTCAAAAGAAGATAAAAAACTAACCAAAAAGGAAACAAGAATTCTTTCTTTTTTATGTGAGCATATCAATGATATTGCTCCTAGAGAATTAATTCTAAAAAACATTTGGGGAACAGATGATTATTTTAGCGGTAGAAGCATGGATGTTTTTATTTCTAAGCTAAGAAAATACCTTTTATTTGATCAAAAAATTCAAATCATGAACATTCATGGAGTTGGGTTTAAATTGGAAGTTAGTGCTTAGTGTATTGTTTTTGGTACATTGTAGATGTTTAACCTTTATTTCTGTTTATTTTTACGCTAAACACTAAAAACCAACAACTAAAAACCACATTGGATACCTTTTTAGCAAAAACAGCACAATATTTAATAGATACTTATCCTAATAACCTTAGTGATGTTTGTGTTGTGTTACCCAATAAAAGGGCTGGGCTATTTCTAAAACAACATTTAAGTAAACTTATTGATAAACCAATTTGGTTGCCAGAAATTATTGGTACAGAAGAATTAATTGAACACTTATCGGATGTTGAAGTAATTGATAATGTTACACAGTTATTTGAATTGTACAATGTTTATAGAGATTCAACAAAAGAGCCAGAAACCTTTGATGAATTTAGTAAGTGGGGGCAAATTTTGTTGCATGATTTTAATGAGATTGATCGATATTTAGTCCCAACCGAAGGTTTTTTTAAACATGTAAACGAAGCTAGAGCCCTAGAGGTTTGGAATTTAGGAGAAAGAGAAATCACTGATTTTCAATCGCAATATTTAATCTTTTGGAAACAGTTAGGGGCTTTATACACCTCTTTTAGAAAGTATTTAATTGAGAATAAATTGGCTTATCAAGGGTTGGCTTACCGAATTGTTGCAGAAGAATTAAAAGCTAGTCCAGAAAAATTTGTTGAACAAAAAATAAAATGGGATAAAGTTATTTTTGCTGGATTTAATGCTTTAAACAAGGCAGAAGAAGTCTTGATTTCAGAATTGAAAAAACAACAAAAATGTGCCGTTCTTTTTGATGCCGATGAATATTACTTGAATGATAAAATGCAGGAAAGTGGTTTGTTTTTAAGAGGATTAAAGAAGAAAGATGCTTTTCAACCATTTAATTGGGTAACCAATAAATTTAAAGAAGACCAAAAACAGATTAACATTTACGGAGTTCCACAAAATATCGGACAAGCCAAATACATTACTAACCTGTTAAATGAAATTGACAATTCAAAAAACTATACTGATACAGCTGTTGTTTTAGCAGATGAAAATTTGTTGATTCCTGTTTTACAATCCGTACCAGAAACCATTGCCAACATTAATGTTACAATGGGATACCCTTTAAAAAATACACCAACCAATAATTTTTTTGAAATTTATTTTGTGACCTTAGTGAATGCTGAGCGTTTTGGGAATAAAGGAGAACTAACTTATCACTATAAAGATATATTAAAACTTGTTCAGTTGCCTTTTAGTCAGATTGTATTTGGAACAGAAAATTGCAACCAGATTAAAAAACAAATCATCCAACAAAATTGGGTGTTTATCAATAAAGAAAAGATAGCGTGGATTAATGAAAAGTTAGCTATTCCTTTTTTGCAAAACTATTCTGTCGAAACTACACTTAAGCAATGTTTAAAATTTATCGATAAATCGAAACTTCATTATGTGGAGTCTAAAAATGATTCTTTTATCGAATTAGAATATTTGTTTCAGTATGCAAAGTTGTTTAATCAAATGATAACGCTAACTTCTAAATATCCATTTTTAGAAAATAGCAAAGGGTTTTATTCATTGTATAAACAAATCCTGAGTACTTTTTCTATCGAATTATATGGAGAGCCTTTAAAAGGGTTGCAGGTATTAGGAATGTTAGAAACACGTAATATCGATTTTAAAAACGTGATATTGCTCTCTACCAACGAAGGGACTTTGCCAGCAGGGAAAACATTCAATTCTTTTATTCCTTTTGATATTAAAAAGGACGATACATATAATTTACCAACACACATAGAAAAAGACGCAGTTTACGCTTATCACTTTTACAGACTTATTCAAAATGCAGAGAATATCAGTATTTTGTATAATACCGAAACCAATGAATTTGGAAGTGGAGAGCAGAGTAGGTTTGTTACTCAGATTGAACACGAATTAGGTAAGTTTGATAACATTACAATAAATAAGCAGTTGGTAACTTATCCTGCATTAAATAAAAAGATAATAGAAGTAGAGGTTCAAAAGACAGCTGCTATTGTTGCTAAGATTAAAGAGCGTTTTGCTAATGGAATTTCACCATCTGCATTAATCGCTTACATTAATTGTCCGTTAGACTTTTATTACAAATATGTATTAGGTGTTAGAGAGGCTGATGAAGTAGAAGAAACAATTGATCATTCTACTTTTGGTAGTTATGTGCACGATAGCTTAGAAATTTTGTATAAAGATTTTGTTGGTAAAAATATTACTACGGAAGATTTAAAATTGATGCTTAAAAAAGTAACACAAGTTGTTACAGGTGTTTTCTCTGAAAATTTTAGTGATAAAGAATTAAGGTCAGGCAAGAATCTATTGACTTTGAATATTGCTCAGAATTACATTACCACTTTTATAAAAGAAGAAATTAAGTTTGTCCAAAAACTAAGAGAACCTTTATTTATTAATGCATTAGAAGAAGAATTAAGATCAGAAATTGAGGTTGATGGAACAATTATAAAGCTAAAAGGCTTTGCAGATAGGATTGACAGTTATGGAAACGAACTAAGAATTATAGATTACAAAACAGGTTTGGTAAAAGCCTCAGAATTACAACTAAAACACATTGATGAACTGTTAGAATCTAAAAAGAGTAAGGCTTTCCAATTATTGATGTATGCTTTTATGTATAGTAAATCTAATTTGGTTGACAATACTCAAATTACCTCAGGTATTATTTCTTTCAGAAAATTAAGCAGTGGTTACATGTCCTTTGGTATGAAAAAGAATTCAATAATAGATGAGCCAGTTATTGAGGAGTTTGAGATTCTATTAATTAAACTGATTAAAGAAATATTGGATGTAAATACTTCGTTTAAGCATGAGACAGATGCTAAATGGTGTGAGTTTTGTGAGTGAGACTAATTTATCTCTTTCTCAAGTTTATCAAAAATAACAGTTAGGTTTTTTCCTCCTTTACCATAGTGAGTTCCTTTTATATTCTGTATTGAAATAGCAACACTTGTAAATGAATCTAGAGTTAATTGTTCTTTTTTCTGATCTTTTTGGGCTTTAGATAGATCATTACAAGTGATCATAATCCATTGATTAACATCTTTTAATGCCTCTTGGAGGTTTGCTGCAAAAGTTGGCAAATCTTCTCTTTGCATGCTAAGGTATTCAAAGCTTCCGACTGAGTCAACTTTCATTTTTGATAATCGTTGTTTGATTAATCCAAATAACTCCTCTAGTAATACCAATTATGAATCAAAACACCCGTTATAAGCTTCTAAAAAATACTTGTTATGTGTAATACTTAAAATTTGATTTACAGATAGTTTGTTTTTGA
>NVUQ01000096.1 GCA_002401955.1 Flavobacteriales bacterium
TTGATTAAAGTGTTGTAAAATTACAAATCTTATTTATATACTAATTTTTCTTTTTTAAAAGTGTTACTGTTAATTTCCTCAATAGCTTTTAAATAAGAATCATTTAAATCATTAGCAATTTGAAAGTAAGCAGAAGTATTCCATAGATTTCTAGCGACTAAAGCCTTTAATCTAATTGTAATTAATTTTTTAGAAATGTTTATTTGTTCTTCATTTTTTTCTATTTCATTTTTTTCAGCATATTCAATAAAATTAGTAAGCATTTCTTCTTCAGCATTAAAGAATTGTTTAAAATTTTCAACATCATTATATTTTAATTCTAAATCTTTTCTATGGTTATCCATGTACTCTAGAACAAATTCATTTAATAAGCCTTTACGGTTAACTTTTCCAAAATAATCAGATGACATAGTAGTATCTATTGAAACAAAAACATCAGGCATAATTCCACCACCTCCATATACTGTTCTTTGGCTGTTTAATGTTTCAAACTTTAGAGAGTCGGGTAAAGAGATGCTATCTTCACTCATGTATTCACCATTTTCAAACCTTCTAGAGAATTCTTTGTAGTATTCTTCATTTCCTTCATCATAGGGTCTTTGTATGCATCTTCCAGATGGAGTATGGTATCTTGCTACTGTTAATCTAATAACAGAGCCGTCAGGCAAGGTAAATGGTTTTTGAACCAACCCTTTTCCGAAAGACCTTCGTCCTATAATTAAACCTCTATCGTAATCTTGAATTGCTCCGCTTACAATTTCTGATGCAGAAGCAGATCCTTCATCAATAAGTATCACTAGTTTTCCCTTTTCAAAAGCACCTTTAGTTGTGGTGTAATATTCTTGTTTGGGTGCTTTTTTTCCTTCAGTGTAAACAATTAATTTTTTATCCCCAATCACTTCGTCAGCCATTTGGATAGCTGTTTTTAAATAACCACCACCATTACCTCTCAAATCAATAATAAGATGTTTCATATCTTGTTCATGCAATTTTGCTAAACCTTCCTTAAACTCTGTAATGGTGTTTTTAGCAAAACGATTAACTTTTATATAACCTATTTCAGGTGTAGCCATATAGGTTGCATCTACACTAAAGATAGGAATCTTGTCTCTGGTGATAGTGAATTTTAGTGTTTTTTCAATGTTTCTACGTTTGATACTCACATCTACTTTTGTTCCCTTTTTTCCCCTTAGTTTTTTTTGAACGTCACTATTTTGTAAACCAATTCCTGCAATATTCTCACCATCAACTTCAATAATTTTATCACCAGCCCTTAAACCTACTTTTTCTGAAGGTCCTCCAGAAATAGGAGAGACAACCATTAGTGTATCGCGAAAGATGTTAAATTGAATTCCAACACCCTCAAAATTACCAACTAAAGGTTCATTCATTTTTTTTAATTCTTCTTTCGGAATATAAACAGAATGAGGATCTAACTCTTTTAAAACAGCAACAATTGCATCTTCCACAAGTTTATTGTCGTCAGTAGAATCTACATAAGCATATTCAATATATTGGAGTAAAGCATCAAACTTTTTGCTAGCATCGCTTTGTACATATTGAGAAAAAGCAATTTGATTGCTTAATAAGAGTAATAGGATTAGAATCTTTTTTAGTGATATCATAGATGTAATTTATTAAAACAAATCTAATTAAAAATAAAGTTGATTTTCAATTTAATGTGATAAATGGTTTTTTGTATTGATGGATGAGCTATCAATCATTATTCCATACTTTTAATTGTTAAAAATAGTGAGAACTTTTGTTAATGACTTGTTAAATTTTAAAGAAATAATTGATATCAGATTTTTATGCTGCAAAATATTCTATATTTGTTAACCTAACTAAAATCATTTTAATTAAAAAACTAAGACATGAAGAAAATTACAAGTAATTTAAGTACAGTAACAAAAGTGTTAATGATTGCATTATTAATGACAGGAGTTTCTGTTGATTCTTTTGCACAAAAAGATAAAAAAGCTAAAAAAGAAAAAGTAATAAAAAAACCAGCTTCAGCAGGGCATGCAGCAACTGATAATTTTGTAAATTCTTCTTTTGATGTATATGAAAGAAATCAAAAACTTTCAAATAAACTTTCTGATGCTGCAGGTAATGTCGCTGATGCAGGAAAAGTTAAAAATGATTTAGAGGCTCAGTTGAAAGAAATTACTGGTTTATTAGGTAAATCTAAAGATGTTTTAGCAAAGGCTAAAGCGATTACCCCTAAAACTAATGCTATGAAAGCAGGGAAGGCAGCAAATGCAGCAGTAAAAGTATTAAATGCAACTCAAAAAGCAATACCTGCTCAATTAGATCAAATAAAAGCACAAGAGGCTAAAAAATAATTTAATATTAATAAAAAAAGGTAGTTCATTTGAACTACCTTTTTTTATTAAGAGGTAGTTGGTATTAAAATATAATAAGCCAAGGTAGTATGAAATTAATTAAAATAGCTGTTATAACGGTTGTGTTTTTAGGTTTTCAAAATGGAGTAGTTTATGCACAGGATGCAGAGGTGAAAGATGCAAAAACTGAAAAAAAGATAAAAGAAAAAAAAGATTCAGGTAAAATTGAAAAATCTGGAAAGGGTGAAGGGGTTGTTAAGTATAGAAGAAGTTCTCTTCATACAATGATTATAGAAGATGAAAAACTTCCTAAAAAAGAGTTATTACTAAAATCATTTACAGAGGCACCATTTCCTGATAAGTATAACAACCATACTGTTGGTGATAAGTCTTTTAAATTAGCTGACTACTATGTAACACCACCAGTTGCAGAAGGTGAAAAAGCTAAGAAAAAAGATCAAAAAAATTACGCTCCATCAATTGACAAATATTTAAAAGATAATAAGATAGCTAATGAGATGGTTGCTAAATGGTTTAATAGAAGTGCAGAAGGTACTTTTGATATAAGTTTGATTGCAGAAAGAGGAATGTATGATGCTACAGCTCAAGATGCTGCAAAAGCAAATAGTACAGAAAGAGGTTTAGCAATGTTAGCTGATGCAGGAGAAGACTTAATAAGAACAACTTTTTGCGTAGTTAACTATTCTAAGTTTGTAGAAAACGAACCAATTGCAAGGGCTATTAAAGAAGCGGCTTATGCTTTAGTTGAGGATCAATCTGAAGAATCATTTGCTAGAGTACTGGCTGAAGGTGCTGCTGACGGAATGTATAAAAAGACTAAAGATGGTTATTCTGTTTGGACAACCGCTTATTTGTATCAATTACAATGGACAGACTCTATGTCTGCTGTGTTTTATCAAGATTTATGGAACGATGCTTCCGCACCAGATCCGGCAAGAGTAGAGGCATTTAATAAATCAGATTTATTTGAATTAAAATTATTAGGTTTTCAAAAAGCACAATCTTTTATTGCAGGTACTAGTAAAAAGGCTGAAAATATGGAAGCTGTAATTAAAGCAGCAACTGTTAAATCTATAGATGCAGTATATGCTAAACTTCAAAAGAAATTTGAGGCATTTAGGACTAAAACACCATTGACAAGTGCAAAACCACTTGGAGCTAAAATAGGATTGAAAGAAGGCTTAGAAGGTGGAGATAAATATGAAGTACTTATGAAAACAATTGATGCTGAAGGAAAAGTGAAGTGGAAAAGAAAAGGGGTAATTAAGGTAGATAAAAATAAAATTTGGAATAATATGTACAGTGTTGGAGATGGACCTCATTTAGATGAAAAAGGTAAACCAATGAAGAGTAATGGTGTAGAATTTACCCATTTTAAAGGTGGTAAAGGCTATTATCAAGGAATGTTATTAAGACAAATAAACTAATATAAAGATTAACAAAAAATAGAATTATGAGAAAATTAATAAACAAATCAACACTATTAGCTGTTACATTTATTGCTTTTGGATTAAGCTCGAATGCACAAATTAACGCTAAAACAAAAAAAGCACAAAAAGATACTGAGGCATGGAAATATGAAATTGAGTGTGTTGGTATAGGTAAGCCAGGAACTAAAGTGATTAAAGTTTGGTCTTATTCCAAAAGAGCTAAAGTTGCTACAGCACAAGCTAAAAAGAATGCAGTTCACGGACTTATTTTTCAAGGCTATTCTGGTGGAGGACAAGGTTGTACCAATCAAAAAGCCTTAGTTACTGATCCATCTGTTGGAGAACAAAAGAAAGAATTTTTTGATAACTTTTTTGATATCAATGGCGGTAAGTATATGAAGTTCGTTTCTCACTCATCAGATTCAACACCCGAAGTAATAGGGGTTAAAATTAAAGGCTATAAATTTAAAGTAGGTGTTATCGTAACAGTTAATACGAGCGCATTAAGAAAAGATTTAGAAGCAGCAGGAGTTATTAGAGGACTTTCTTCAGGGTTTTAGTAGATTTTCTTTACTATAAATATTGGATTGAACCATATAAAAATAAACAGATGAAAAAAATAACATTAATATTTGGAGCTGCATTAAGTCTAATTGTTATGAGTACAGTTGTAACATCGTGCGGAAGTACTCAAATGAAAGGTGCAGGAAACTATACTTATGAAACAGAATGTATGGGTGTTGAAGGAGATGGGTCTCAAACTGTTAAAGGCTGGGGAAGTGGCAGAAATAGAGAAGATGCTGTTGAACAGGCAAAGAAAAATGGATTAAGAGATGTTTTGTTTAAAGGAATTATAAGCAATAAAGGTTGCAATCAAAAACCGGTATTGTTTGATCCAAACATCCGTGAGAAAAAAGAAGATTATTTTAATGCCTTTTTCGCAGATGCTGGACCATATACTGAATTTATATCAGGAGAGGATGGATCTGATTTACATTTCTCTGTTGTAGCTGGAAGAAAAAAAGCAGGAGATCAGGTTACTTATGGTGTTATCATAAGAGTCCAAAGAGCTAAACTTAAGGATAGGATGATACGGGATCAAATTATGCCGAAATAACAAGAAAAAATAAACTAACTAAACCAAAGAATAAATATTATGAAAAAAACATTAATACTATGTGGTCTTATCATAGCTGGAATTACAGCTAGTTTTGGACAGGCAAAAAAACCAACAATTATGGTTGTTCCCAGTGATAACTGGTGTATAAAAAATGGTTTTACGATGGAATTTGATAATGAGGGAACAAAGGTAGTTATCCCAGATTATAAAAAAGCATTTCAACAAAGTACTGAGGTTAAATTAGCGGTAAGTGCAATTAACGGAATGATGGCAGATAGAGGGTTTCCATTAAAGGATCTTGAATCTATTATGAAATCTTTAGAATCTGATGCCGCAGAAGATGCCATGAGAACATCTAAGTCTGGAGCTGAAGTTGCAGAAAATCCAGTAGATATACTTAAGAAGAAAGCTAAGGCTGATATTATAATGGAATTGACATGGACGGTAAACAAAACTGGTCCTAAGAAATCAATTACATGGATTTTAAGAGGTTTAGATTCCTATACAAATAAGCAAGTTGCTTCTGCTCAAGGTACTGGAGCCCCTTCCATGTCTGCTGAAGTTCCTGTTTTAATTCAAGAAGCTGTTACAGCTCATATCGACAATTTTAATGTTCAATTACAAGCTCACTTTGATGATATGTTTGTTAACGGTAGAGAAATTATTTTGAGAGTTAAAGTTTGGGATGATTGGGATTATGATTTAGAAAGCGAAGATTTTGGAGATGATGAGTTAGGTATGATTATTGAAGAGTGGATGGATGAAAATACTCAAAAGGGAAGATATAACACCACAGATATGACAGAGACTATGGCATTGTTTGAGCAAGTTAGAATTCCTATGTATAATGCAAAAGGAAGAGCTTTAGATGCTAGAGGATTTGCGAAAGTACTTTACAAGAAATTAAAAGGAGATCCAATGAATATTCCTTGTAAATTGGTTCAAAAAGGTTTAGGAAGAGCTACTATTTATTTAGGTGGTAAATAATTAACTAAATACATTTAAAAGATGAAAAAAATTAGTCAAATTTTACTTGCTACGATATTTGTGCTTTCAGCATCAATGTCATTTGCTCAAGCTACAAAAAGTAAAGATGAAGCAAGAATTAAACTTACGGCTTGGGTTCCTCCAACAATTGATGGAATGCCTGTAGCAGCTAGAAAATATCTTGCAAATAAATTAACACAAGTAGTTACTAAAAACGGACTTGGAGGAACAAAGAATGCTAGGTTTATTATCAGTTCAAATGTTATGATAAGTACAAAAGATGTACTTCCTGGACCACCTCCAATGCACGCGTACACATTAGATGTTACCTTATATATTGGTGATGGATTTGAGGGTACAGTATTTTCTAGTACAAACGTAACAGTTAAGGGCGTTGGTAAAAACCCTACAAAAGCTTATAAAGCTGCATTAAAAAATATAAGAACTAATAATCCTGATGTAGCTGCTTTTGTTGAATCTGGAAAGCAAAAAATCATACAGTATTATAAAGATAATTGTGATATGATAATTAAGGAAGCTCAAACTTTAGCGGATCAGGATAAATATCGTTCAGCTATATATAAGTTAACTACTGTTCCTAGTGCTTGTGGCGAGTGTTATGATAAAGCGATGAATGCTGTTAAACCAATCTATAAAAAACAAATTGATATGGATTGTAAGACGAAGTTAGCTGAAGCAACCGGAATATGGAATGCTTCTCAAGATATGGCTGCTGCAGAAAAAGCAGGAGCTATATTAGCAAAAATTAACCCTGATGCATCGTG
Organism: Flavobacteriales bacterium; assembly: GCA_002401955.1. Classification (GTDB taxonomy): domain Bacteria; phylum Bacteroidota; class Bacteroidia; order Flavobacteriales_E; family Vicingaceae. Next base: position 6,689 of record NVUQ01000096.1, read on the forward strand.
TGCCCCTCAAGCAAGAACTTTATCCAATAAAATAGCTGCTAAAGTAAAGCAAATAGATGCTAGAGAATGGAAGTATGTTGTTAAAGAACAACAACAGGAAAGTGAAAGAATTAAAGCGATTAGAGACATAGGTGTTGCTTATGGTAAAGGCCCAAAAGCAAACGTTACTTATAAATCACTTTGGTAATAAAAAATAAGTTAAGCCCCTCTGAAATATTTTGGAGGGGCTTTTTTATTCCCGATAGAGAAGAAAAAAAGAAGCAATTAACGGTTTAACTTTGGAATGATTTTTGCAAATTCCGTCTCAACTTATTAACTAATAATACACACATGAAAAAACTAATAATAGTAGCATTACTAATTTCAGGAACAACCTTAAAAGCACAACACGATGTAAGTGTAGATGTTTTAGGTTTTGCTTTTTCTAAATATGGTTTAGGATATGAATATGCGATAAATAGTAATAACTCTGTTGGAATTAATTTTAACATAACATCAAAAAATATGTTTGATGATGGGATGTCTAATAATCCCATTTATGCAGTAATTGACGGTGAGTATAAATATTCAGAAATGAACATTATACCAGAGTATAAGGCATTTTTTACACCTAACAAAGGTAATGATGGTGTTTATATGGGCTTGTATGGCAAGTTTAGAACATCTAAAGCTTCTAACAATACATTTACTGATGTCTCAGGTTTAATCCCTTCTTTAGGAACTACAGATGTTAGCACAACTGGTTTAGCCTTAGGTGCAATGGCTGGTTATAAATGGAAAACATCTGGAGCATTGTTTTTAGAAGCAACAGTTGGTATAGGTAAGTTCTTAATGAATAACGTTAATTATAGTAATGCTTTAGCAGAAGACGACCCTAATTTTAATGAAGATGATTATATACCTTATATTGGTAATGCGATGCCTTTAGATTTAAGAATAGCATTAAAGATTGGTATTAGAATTGGTGGAGGTTCTTCTGGTGAATAAACAAAGTATTATATAATAATAAAAAAGCCTACTTATTAAAGTGGGCTTTTTTATTTAAAACTCCAAGTTTAATGCATCCATTGCAGAACGGATAGAGATTAAAAGATCTCTTTTTTCAGTTTCTTCAGTTTGTATAGCTTCGTCTAAATCAAATTTAAGATCTTCAATTTCTGTTTCCTGAAACGTAGTGTCATAATTATCAATAACACTTAGCACTTCTATACCAACTAAATAATCGCCTTTAATAGCTTGTTTTACAATGGTAGTTATATGCTCGCTGCTATCTAAAGATGATTGCCAAAAAATAGAAATAAGCGTAGCTTTTTCATTGTTGTATTTATCGTTGTCAATCGCTTTTATTAACTCCTCAACAACAGATTGATCCTTTAAATCAAACAATAAGCTGGCTATTTCATCTTTTATTTCTTCGTTTTGTGTTGAAGATAACAAATCAATTAAGGGAATTATAGCTTCTTTTTTACCGTGTTTTCTCAATTGTTTTAGTGCAGTAAAAATCTTTTTTTCTTCAGTAGAAGAAAGGGCTACAATAATATTATTGATTCTATTGTTCTTTTTTGATTCGGACATTGTATTGTAAATAAAAAGCCCAAACGTTAATTAACATTTGAGCTTTAGTAAAAATTAAATTATATCTTAATAATAAATAAGTCTTCTAACTTTAGCAATGTATTTAGCTAGTCTAATAACTTGTTTAGTGTAACCAAACTCATTATCATACCATACGTATAGAACTACGTTTTTCTTATCGTTAGAAACGATGGTTGCATTACTATCAAATACAGAACAACAAATGTTTCCGATAATATCATTAGAGACTAATTCAGGATCATTCTCGTATTTTATTTGATTGACTAAATCACCTTCTAAAGCAACTTTTCTAATAATTTCATTAATATCATCAACAGAAGTTTCTTTATCTAAATTAAGATTTAGTATTGCTAATGAACCATTTGGAGTAGGAACCCTAACCGCATTTGCAGTTAATTTATTTTTTAAGCTTGGTACAACCTTGGTAACAGCATTTCCTGCTCCAGTAGAAGTAATTACCATATTTATTGCTGCAGAACGCCCTCTACGAGGCTTTTTGTGAATGTTGTCTAATAGGTTTTGATCATTGGTGTATGCATGTATAGTTTCAATATGCCCTTTAACAACACCTAAAGTTTTTTCTATGGTATATAGAATAGGGGCAATGGCATTTGTTGTACAAGAAGCAGCAGAATAGATGTCTTCATTATCTAAGTCGAATTCTCCTTCGTTAATTCCGTAAACAATGTTAGGAATTTCTTTTCCTGGTGCAGTTAATAATACTTTGCTCACGCCTTTTGCTTGCATGTGCCTGTTTAATGCCTCTCTATTAGAGAAAATACCAGTATTGTCAATAATTAAAGCATCGTTAATTCCGTAAGAAGTGTAATCAGTATCTTCAGGATTTTTAGCTTCGATCATTTTTACAATCTGACCGTTAATGATTATGGCTTTATTTTCTAAATCAACATCAACATGTCCGTTAAACTCTCCGTGAACTGAATCATTGGTTAATAATGCTGCACGTTTTACGATAAAATCATCCGTTACGCTTCTGGTAACAATTGCTCTTAATCTTAATTGCTGTCCTTTTCCTGCTTGTTTAATTAACTCTCTAGCAGCGAGTCTTCCGATTCTTCCAAATCCAAAAAGAACAACATCTTTAGGTGTAATGTTATGGTCTTCTGTATTATCAAAACCAACTAATTTATTGGTTAAAAAATCAGCTTTAGAACTAAATTTGTCTTTTTCAAGACTCCATTCATTAGCTAGCTTCCCAATATCTAATTTAGAAGGAGCAATATTTAATTTAATGATTTCTTTAGCTAATTCTGCAGTGTCGTGAATGCTTACTGGATTATAAGATATTGTTTTTGCTTTTTTATGTAGCTTTAATACTTCAGAAATACCTTTGTCAACCAATGGGTTTCTAAATAAAACCAACTCTATCGATTTTTCAAACATTAAATAACCTATAGAACTTATTAAGCTTACCGATGCTTTTTCATCGTTAACATAATCGTTGAGCTTGTTTTCGTATGCAGTTTTGTTTTTGTCCAACACTTCCATTTAAATTTATCCTAAATATGATTTTAATAATTTACTTCTTGATGTATGTCTTAATCTTCTAATTCCTTTTTCTTTAATTTGTCTAACACGTTCTCTTGTTAATTCAAATTTTTCTCCAATTTCTTCTAAAGAAAGTGGGTGAGGAATGCCTATTCCAAAAAATAAGATGATTACGTTTTGTTCTCTATCTGTTAGTGTAGATAATGAACGTTTTATTTCTTTTTGTAAAGATTCGTTCATTAAAGTGATATCTGCTTTTGGAGAGTTTCCATTCGATAAAACATCAAGTAATGTTCCATCTTCTCCATCTTTAAAAGGAGCATCCATAGATACGTGTCTTCCAGATATTTTTTGAGCTTCAGTTACCTTATCTTTTTCTATTTCTAAACTATCAGCAATCTCTTCAGGAGATGGTTCTCTTTCAAACTCTTGTTCTAATCTAGAAAAAGCTTTATTAATTCTATTTAAAGAACCTACTTGATTTAGAGGTAATCGTACAATTCTTGCTTGTTCAGCTATTGCTTGTAAGATAGATTGACGAATCCACCAAACGGCATAAGAGATAAATTTAAAACCTCTTGTTTCATCAAATCGTTGTGCAGCTTTAATTAATCCTAAGTTACCTTCGTTAATTAAATCGGGAAGGGTAAGTCCTTGGTTTTGGTATTGTTTAGATACAGATACTACAAACCTAAGGTTAGCTTTTACCAATTTCTCAAGAGCAACTTGGTCGCCTTGTTTAATCTTTTGGGCTAATTCTACTTCATCCTCAGCAGTAATTAAATCTTCTCTACCTATTTCTTGTAAATATTTGTCTAATGATGCACTATCACGATTTGTAATAGATTTGGTAATTTTTAGTTGCCTCATAATACCGCTAGTTTAAATTAATTGATAGGAATACAAATTTACCCATCTTTTTTCAATTAAAAGGCTAGTTATAATACTTAAAAGATAACTATTTTTTTATCGATTAAAAAGAATTATTAATCTAATTAATGATGCAATTCGTAAGGTAAAGCATAAAAAAACTCCGATGAATATCGGAGTTTTATAAGGCTTACAGTGTTAATTTGAATACTGTAAATTATTTTTTGATGAATTTTTTTTCTTTAATTCTAGCAGATTTACCAGTTCTTTCTCTCAAGTAGAAAATTCTAGCTCTTCTTACATCACCATGTTTGTTTACTTCAATTTTTTCAATAAAAGGAGAAGCTAAAGGAAAGATTCTTTCAACACCAATCCCACCAGAAATTTTTCTGATTGTAAAAGTTTCGTTTGCACCAGAATTTCTTCTTTGCAAAACAACTCCTTGAAAATGCTGAGTTCTTTCTTTATTACCTTCTTTTATTTTATAATATACCGTAATAGTGTCTCCAGCTTTAAAAGATGGCAAGTCACTAATTGGTGATAATTCGTTTTCTATAAATTTAATTGCGTCCATGTTTCCTAATTTATTTTTCTCCTCAAAAGAGGCTGCAAATTTAGATATTAATAATTAGTTATCAAACAAATGATAAAATATTATTCCATTTTATTTTTTTCTATTTCAAGTAGTTGATTTTGATAGGTTTGGTAGTAATTTCCTTTTACTTCAATAAGTTCTTCGTGAGTTCCTTGCTCAATTATTTCTCCTTCGTGTAAAACCAATATGGTGTCAGCATTTTTTACAGAAGAAACCCTATGGCTAATGATTATTGAAGTTTTATCTTTCATTACTTCTTGTAAATTGGTTAAGATAATGTCTTCAGTTTCAGTATCTACGGCAGATAGACAATCATCAAAGATTAAAATTTTAGGTTCTTTAATAATGGCTCTTGCTATAGAAATTCGTTGCTTTTGACCACCAGATAACGTTACACCACGTTCACCAATTTTTGTTTTAAAGCCTTTCGGTAGTTCAAGGATGTTATTGTAAATTGCTGCATTTTTAGCTGCTTTTTCGATGGTGGATTTATCGGGCAACTCGTTTTTGTAGCCAAAAGCAATGTTATTTTCTATAGTATCAGAAAAAAGAAAAACATCTTGAGGAACAATCCCCGTATTTTCTCGGAGTTGATTTATGTTAACTTTTTTAAGGTTTTTATTACCTATCAATATCTCGCCATTGTTAACATCGTAATTTCTTAATAGTAAATTAATAATAGATGTTTTTCCAGAGCCAGTTTTACCAATAATTGCCAGTGTTTTTCCATGTTTAATTTCAAAAGAAAGGTTTTTTAATACTTTAATACCAGACTCTGGATAGGTAAAAGAAACATTTTTAAAAGAGATGTCACCATCTAATTTTAAGTTCTCATTAGATGTATTTTTAACCTTAGGCTTTATAGATAAAAACTCATTTATTCTTGCTTGTGATGCTTCTGCTCTTTGAACAATAGAGGTTACCCAACCAATAGCTGTAACAGGCCAGGTAAGCATGTTTACATAAATGATAAATTGTAAAATAGTTCCTTTTTCTTTCAGGTTTCCAGAAATGTATTCTTGTCCTCCTATATATATAGTAAGAATGGTGCTTAAACCAATTAGTAACATCATCATCGGAAAGAAAAAAGCATTTGTTTTAACTAGATTCATAGAGTAGATTCTATAATCTTCGTTTTCCTTATTTAGTCTTGAAGAAAAAAAACTTTCTTTCACATAAGTTTTTAATATACGTATCCCAGAATAGGTTTCTTGAGATAAGGTAGTAATATCAGATAGTTTGGATTGAACCTTTTCACTTTGTTTGTTAATTCGATTACTTACTTTATAAATAATAATGGATAAAATAGGAAGTGGAATTAATGAGTACAAGGAAAGTCTAACATTAATAGAAAACATAATGGGTACCACAAGAGCAAATAAAATAACTAAATTGATAGTGTACATGATGCTAGGTCCTAAATACATTCGCACTTTGCTTACATCATCACTAATACGGTTCATAATATCACCAGTATTATTCTCTTTGTAAAAAGTGGTGTCTAGTTTTTGATATTGCTGATAAATTTCATTTTTAAGGTCATATTCAATTAATCTCGACATGATGATAATGGTTTGTCTCATAAAAAAAACAAACAATCCTTTAATTACTGCTAACGCAAGTACAATAATCCCAAAAAGCAATATCACATTGGTAAAAGATAGTCCTTCGAATAAAGATGCCAATAAAGAATTAGTATTATAATCTGTACTGTTTAGTTGTGCATCAGCTAAATTGAAAGCTTCTTTAATAATGTAGGGAGGAAAAATTCCAAAAATATTAGAGATGCATATAAATAAAAACCCGAGCAACAAACGGAATTTGTATTTGAGGAGGTATTTATTTAAATGTTTTAAAGATTTCATTATAAATTACCATTGTTAAATGGTATGAGTTATTTTCTTGCATTAATTTTTAAGACAATTCGTTAAAAAGATTACCTTTGCTTCCCTTTTAAAAATGGAGATATTCAATTTGCGAAAGTCAAAGTTAACTATCTTTAATATTTTAAAAGATTAATTTTTTAAAAACTATTGTAATGACAGATATTGAGGTTAAAGAGATTTCAAAAGATGAAAATAATGTGTTGGCTCAAATGGTAAATATGGATCATGAGCAAATTCTTTTCTGTCAAGATAAAGCTACAGGTTTAAAGGCAATTGTTGCAGTTCATGACACTACGCTTGGTCCAGCATTAGGAGGGACAAGAATGTGGAATTACACGAATGAGGTAGATGCTTTAACTGATGTATTGAGATTATCGAGAGGAATGACTTATAAAAATTCTATTTCGGGATTGCATTTGGGTGGAGGAAAGGCAGTTATTATTGGAGATTCTCGGACTCAAAAAAATGAAGCCCTCTTTAGAAGGTTTGGAAAATTTATAGATTCTTTAAGTGGAAAATATATTACTGCAGAAGATGTTGGTATTTCACCTCAGGACATGGTTTGGGTAAATCAAGAAACCAGTCATGTTGTTGGTTTGCCTGGTAAAAGCGGAGATCCATCTCCAGTAACAGCCTATGGTGTTTATGTTGGTATGAAAGCGTGTGCTAAAGCTCAGTTTGGTAATGATTCATTATCAGGAATAAAAGTAGCAGTTCAAGGAGCAGGTCATGTTGGGCAATATTTAATAAAGTATTTGAAAGATGAGGGGGCTAAAGTTTTTGTTAGCGATATTTACGAACCATCGCTAAAAGAAGTATCAGAAAAATATGGATCAACCATTGTTGGATTAGACGAAATTTACGATTTAGATGTTGATATTTTTGCACCTTGTGCTTTAGGAGCAACAGTTAATGATGATACATTAAAAAGATTAAAATGTTCTATTATTGCTGGAGCAGCAAATAATCAATTACAAGATGAGACTATACACGGAAAGATTGTAATGGACAAAGGAATTATTTACGCACCAGACTATATGATAAATGCAGGGGGTGTAATTAATTGTTTTGCTGAAGTAGATGAAAGAACATCAGCATGGGCAATGGATAAAGCAGGTCAGATTTATGATACAACTGCAGAAATTATAAACAGATCTAAAGCGAATAATATTCCAACTTATGCTATTGCAAATAAAATGGCTGAAGATAGAATTGAAAAAGCAAAATAAACCAGTTAAGTAGGGAAGTATGTTAAGTAGAAGGTTTTTAAGAGTAAAAGCATTTCAGGCATTGTATTCTTATTTTCAATCAGAAGATAGGAATATGAAAAAGTTGGAAAGTGAAACATTTCTAAGTTTAGAAAGAATGCATGATTTGTATTTGTTTTTTCTGACAATAGGACAAGAGTTAACTCATTTGTCAGAATTAAAAATAGAGGAGGCAAGAAAGAAAAGGCTTCCAACAGAAGAAGATCTTAATCCTAATACAAAGTTTATAGACAATAAGGTTTTTGCTTTATTAGCAGAAAATGTTAGTTTAAAAAAACAAGTGCAAGACAAAAAACTATCATGGAGTAACGATCAAGAATTGATGGTTAAGTTTAATGCCTATTTAAGAAAACACGATGTATTTAAGAAGTATATGTCTACGAGAACATCTACTTTTGAGGAAGATCAGAAATTTGTAGTTAGCATTTATAAAAAAGTAATTCCAGAATTTGAGTTGTTGCTTTCAGAGTTAGAAGATAAAAGTATTTTTTGGGGCTTAGATGAGATTGATTTTGTGTTAAGTATGGTTATTAAGTCTATCAAAAAGTTTTCTGAAGCGTCTACTATGTCAGAACCATTACTTCCTCTATATAGAGATGCAAAAGAGGATAAGAAGTTTGTGAAAGACCTTTTAAGTAAAGTGGTTAAAAACGATAAAGTAAACAGTCAATTAATTTCTGATAAAACAAAAAATTGGGATGTTGAACGTATTGCTATGGTAGATATTCTTTTGATGAAATTAGCGTTAACAGAATTATTGCATTTTAATGCTGTTCCTGTAAAGGTTACACTTAACGAATATATAGAACTTTCTAAATGGTACAGTACTCCAAAAAGTAAGGTATTTGTAAATGGGGTTTTAGATAAGCTTGTACTTGAGCTTAAAGAAAACGGAAAGCTAAAGAAAATGGGTAGAGGTTTATTGGAGAATTAATTTACTTCTTCAATTAATTCACCTCCAAATAGTAGAGAAGTATTGATTTGATACTTTTTATGTGATCGGATACCAACACCAACGTATTTTAAATCTTTATGCAATAAGGTTTTTCTATGTCTTAGACTTTCTGTATCATCATCTATTAATAAATCAACAACAATAGATAGTGCATCAGGGAAACCGTATTGGTTATTCTCTTTTACTTTTACGTATTTCTTTTTAAATTTTTTCATTCGTTCTTCAAAGCTTTTGTGGTTGGCAGAACGATGTCCTTTTTTTCCAGTTTTCCCCATTTCTTTAGCATGTTTTATCGCTTCCTTAAAAAGGTCTTCTTTAGGTTGTAGTGGAGGTAATGCTTTTTGCTCTCTTAGTGTTTTTACTAAAGAACGGTAATACTTGTTTTTAGGAATACGAACATCTTCTCGGTAATCTTTTAGATAAGTTTCTACAAATAATCCTCCATTCATTCTGGCTAGATTAATATAAAAGATTACTTTCTTTTCTTGAAAAGAAACATCTTTCATTCTTCTAGCACTATTAGCTTTGGCTAAATCTCTAGTTTGCCATGAGTGGAAAGGAGTTATTTTTTGAGACAAAGCACTCAAACTAATCACTAATAAGAGTGCGGTTGTAATATATTTAAGATGCTTAACCAATGGATTAATTATTTTGTCGGCAAAACTATTTAATTAATCGATATTAAAACGATTTCTTATTAAATAAAAAAGACGCGATTGAAAATAAATCAATCGCGTCTTTTTAGTGTTTTATTTTTAGTTATCTAATTAAATTAAGATAACCAGAATTATCATGCATAATTGTAGTGTATTTTTCTTTAGCTCTAGTTTTCCAGATATAAACACCATTAGGAACGTCTTTTCCTTTGTATGTTCCATTCCATCCATTTTCTAAATTGTTGGCTTCAAACATTAATTCTCCCCATTTATTAAATATTTGTATATTATACTGGGTTAACTCAATGGCATCACCATAAGCTCTAAATGTTTCATTTAAGCCATCTCCATCAGGGCTAAAGCTATTTGGCATATAAAATAAATAAACTCCATCAATTTTAACAAATTGACCAATTGTAGTATCTCTACATCCTGCAGCATTAGCTACAATTAATTCTACTGGATATGTTCCAGCTGTATCTGAAGGGAAAGTTACTACAGGATCAATATTCATAGAATTATTAGGGTTACCATTTGTAAAGGACCAATAATTAGTATCATTATCAATACTTAAATTAGTAAATGTAATTTCAGTATTATTCGTATTAGGATTTACTGGAGAGTAACTAAAAAGAGCCTTAGGAAAACCGTAAACAGTCACTAAGTTATTAGTAGTGCTATTTTTTATACATCCATCACGAGACGTAATAGAGAGTGTTACATCATAACTTCCAGCAGAATTATAGGTATGTGTAGTGGTTGGATTTACATTTGAGGTATTACCATCTCCAAAATCCCAATCAATACTTTGTACGTTTGCAACGTTAGTTGAATTGGTAAATGTAACATCAACAGGAATACAAACATCCCCAATTATGTTAGAACTAAATAAAGGTTGTATTTCAGGATACCAATAAATATCAACAGTCATTGTATCTTTTGGGGTAGAGCAATTATCACCTACATAAACTGTAAATGTTTCTGGGCTTGTAGTAGGAGTAATAGAGATTGTATTAGTGTCTCCTCCAATTGGATTTCCTGCTCCATTGTGCCATTGATAAGTAAAACCATTTCCATCACCACCAACCGCAATTGCAGTAAGTGTGGTAGTATTGCTAGGTGCTACAGAACAAACAGTATCCGATTCTATTGGGTCAATTACAATTTCGGGGAATAGGGTTACGTTTATCGTTTCAGTTGCAGAAATACAACCAACGGCATCTTGTGCGTAAACTTGGTAGCTCGTAGGGATAGCAGGGCTAGTATTATGAGGTCCGTTTCCTACTAAAGCATTATCCCAAATTAAACTTAGTACACCAGAACCTCCGGTAGGATTAGCATATAAAAATGCGGTTCCATTGATACAAATAGTGGTGTCTGAAGTGGTGTTAGTGATTAAAACAGAATCAGGATTAAGAATGGTTACTGATGCAGTATCAGCACACAATCCAGAACCTACAAAATACCAATAGGTATTGCTGGTATCTATTGCTGGATCAAACATGTTAGATATAAGGTTTCCTAGCGTATCTACCCATACTCCTCCAATATCAGGAGTTCCATTTAGTACATTAAACATATCAAAAGCAGCATCAGTTCTACATAGAGTGGTATCGCCATTTATTCCAGGGCTTAATGCAATAGGATTGGCAGTTACAACTATGGTGTCAAAAGTAGAGCATGCTTGATGGTTAGATTCCCACATTTCTACAACATAAGTTCCTGTAACAATTGCAGAAAAAGTTGGATTTGCAATAGTATCGTTACTTAACCCAGCACCAGGAGTCCATATATAATTGTAAACCAATAGAGGACTAGAGCCAATAGTGTTAAATACATTGTTCCCAATTGTAGGGGCAGCACCTGTATTATTGAAGCCATCACTAAATATTATATTGCCAGCACAATCTACTATTTCGAAAGTCACTTCAATATCATAAAATCCACTAACGGTATTGATAACAATGTTGTCACCATTATTAACACTAAAAAAAGCAGAATCTAAAGATCCTGTAGTAAAGGTGAAATTACCTATAGAAGTACCATTAATGATTACTTCAACCTCAAAACCATTCCATCCATCACCAAAATCATCATACATTCTTATGGTATAATCACATGGAACAGCTCCCGGATTCGTGGGTTGTGCATTCAGTTGGACTATTGACCCTGAACAAACGGTAGTATCGTTTCCGGCATTAACTGTTGGTCCTGGTACTACAGTTATACTAACAGTAGTATCGTAAGAACAGCCAAAATTATCAATAGCATTATAGGTATAGTTAAATGTTCCTGTATCCGTAGGGGTAACACAAATTACATTACTATCGTTAGTGATGGAGGTAATATATGAGCTTGCAACACCAGTTGAAGTCCAGTAAGTAGAATCTCCTTGAGATCCGATACTAGGAGTAAAAGTAGTTAAAGAAGGGTATAAAGCTGTATCTAGATCTATCCAAAAGTCAAAAATAGATCCATCGTCACCTCCCCACATATCTGTAATATTTAAAGTCCATGTTCCATTTAAAGGACAACCAACTAAAGCCGACAAAGGGTTTACACTTTCGTAAGTGCCCGGTATTAGAGATTGACCTGCAGAACTATTTGCCATGGTGCTAGGGGTGGGGCCCAAAGTTGAATTATCTTCCCATGTTCCATTGATTGCAGTTGGCGACCAACAATAATCCCACCCAATACCAGGAACTAAAGTTCCAATATCTGGATCTCCTAAATCCGTTCCACCACCACCTTGTTGGTGCATTACAACATTGGTTCCGTTAGGGCAGGTAATGTCAATAACCATATCTCCCATATAAGTGTGTTCAAGAGTAATACATATCTCTTTTAAATCATTTATGTTCGTAAGTGTTTGACCTGGATTAAAAAAGCTATAGTTTAAAGTACTAGGATAAGAGTTCCCAACCGTATCCCCGAGTAAATAGGCATTTCCAGACAATGAAGAACCAGGAGAGGGTGTATACATTACTGGAGAAAAATTAGCTCCTCCATCTAAACAAGAAGATTCTCCCAAACAAATAACAGGATCAGGAATGTCAGTATTGAAAATAGGAGTAGTACTTACCCAAACTTTAATAATTTCAGAATTCATGTTAATACAACCGTTATCATCTATTATATATAATTGTGTTAAGAATTCACCTGGGTTAGCATAAGCATGTGAAGTAAAAGGAGTTTGTAAAGTGTCTATAACACCATCACCATAATCAAAAATGTAATCAACAATAGTAAATGTTGGTTGAGCTGTAGATCCTGAAGCATCAAAATTAACTGTGCCACCTTGACATATTTTTTGAGGGTTTTGCGGAACTGTTGGAGAGCTAAATAAAGCTGTTGGTGGTTGACAAGGCGTAGTACAAGTTATTGTTCCAGCAAATACTCCAGTCCCACTACTATTTGAATTAAACACTAAAGTTAAACAGCCTGTAAGATTAGCAGCAGTTGCAGTAACAACCACTCCTTGTAGCTGGTTTCCAGTGTAGGTTCCTAAAGTTGGAGCCGCAGCAGTATTTCCATCATATATGGATAGGTTGTCTTTATTGTTGGCAGGTGGTGTTGCCGTGTTAGTTTGATCTAACGCAAAGTTAGTAAAGACAATAGTAATAATATCTCCAGGAACATCAGGGCAAATGGTTAAAGTAAGATTTTCATTATTTTGATAACCTGCAGCTCCTTGACCTCCAGTATCAAATAATACTCCATTACAGGTGTTTACAGCACCATCAGACATTAAAACTGTAGTGGGTTGGCAATAACCTAAAAATGGTAAAAAACCAAGTGCTAAAAGTAGTATTATGTTAATTTTCTTCATCTATTCAAATCATATTTTTGTTAACTTACTTGCAAGCAAGACGGGGCAAATTATATATGGTTGCCATATTTTTAACAAAAATACTACAAGATGTTATATTATGCTATTATAAACAGATTTATTATTGTAAACTATCTAGTTAAAAATGTTAGGTAACTATCAGTTTAATAAGTGCTTACCTATGTGTTGTATTTGATTCCTATATCTAAGGAGAAACAATTTCCATTAATGTAGCACAAAGTATAGCTCCGTAAGTACCTAAAGCGTAACCTAATACAGCTAATAAAACCCCAACAGGAGCTAAGCTAGGGTGAAATGCAGAAGCAACAACAGGTGCAGAAGCTGCTCCGCCAACATTTGCTTTACTACCAACAGCTAAAAAGAAGAAAGGTGCCTTAATGATTTTGGCGACTATAAAGAGCAAGCCAACATGGAATATCATCCATATTAATCCGATGATAATAAAGTCCCAATACTCTACTAATTCTGATAAATCTATTTTCATACCAATAATAGCAACCAAGATGTAAATAAAGACACTTCCCATTTTAGATGCTCCAGCACCTTCTAAACTCCGTAGTTTAGTAAAAGAGAGGCTTAAACCAAATGTAGTTGAAATAACAACTACCCAGAAAAATTGACTGGCAAGAACTGATGTTGCAAAAGATGGTGATGCAACAGCCCACCCACTAAAAGTTGTTGCTAAAAGGTGAGATAAACCAACACCACCAAAGGCAATAGCGAATATTTTCATTAAATCAGTTAGTGTAGCGTTACGTTGTACACTTGCTGTATAATTTGCCATATTGGTTTTAAGTGTTTCTATGGAGGATGAATCGGCTTTTAACCATTTATCTATTTTGTCCGCTTTACCGGCACCAAATAAGATAAATGCCATCCAAATATTAGCAACAACAACATCTACAGCTAGCATTGCTCCATATTTATCTACATTAAATTGATATAATTCTAGCATGGCAGTTTGGTTTGCTCCTCCGCCAATCCAACTTCCTGCAAGTGTTGCTAAACCTCTCCAAACTGCATCAAAATCGGCACCATTCAAGGTGTCGGGCGAAATTACAGAGGTAGCCAATATAGCTATAGGGCCTCCTAAAATAATACCAACAGTTGCTGTAAAAAACATGATTAATGCTTTCGGACCTAACCTAATTATTCCTTTTAAATCTGTACTTAAGGTCATTAATATTAATGATCCTGGTAAAAAATAGTTTTTGGCAATTGGCCAAAGCCCTGAGAATTTTGGGGAAATAATATTAAATGTACTCAATAGGGCTGGGAGTAGGTAACACATTAATAATGCTGGAATTATTTTATAAAACCATTTTAAATTTTTTAATTGTGAGGTATAAAAAACAATTCCTAAACAACACATTAAAAGACCAAAAACTACTGCATCATCAGTAATAAAGGGTTTGTTAAGAATTTCTGTTATGTTTTCTGTAGTAGCTGCCATAAATTATTTTTTTAGCGAAAATACATTTTCTCCGTTAATAAAAGTATGAACTACTTTTACAGATAGAATATTTTTTTCATCGGTGGTCATAATATCATTATTTAAAATCACAAAATCGGCTGCTTTTCCTATTTCTAAACTCCCTTTTTCATTTTCTTCAAAATTAGAAATGGCAGCCCAAATGGTCATTCCTTTTAAAGCTTCTTCTCTGGTTAAAGCGTTTTCCATCTGATAACCATTTTCAGGGTAACCTTTACTGTCTTTTCTTACTACCGCTGCATAAAAAGTATTTATTGGATTAATTTCTTCTATTGGAAAATCTGTACCTAAAGCAATTATTCCATTCTGCTTTAATAGCTTTTTATAGGCATAAGCTCCTTTTACACGTTCGGCACCTAATCTATCTTTTGCCCAATACATATCTGATGTAGCATGTGTTGTTTGTACAGATGGAATAATGGTATAGGCTTTAAATTTATTAAAATCATTGGGATGAATAACTTGTGCATGTTCAATCCTCCATCGTTTATCATTCACATTTTTTAAAGTTTTACCGTAAATGTCTAAAATTAATCGATTAGCCGAATCTCCTATGCAATGGGTGTTCATTTGAAACCCTTTTTCATAAAGTAATGGAGCATATTTTTCATAAAATGCTGCTTCATTAAGCAAAAGACCATGATGGTTATGTTGGTGAACATCGCTATAAGGTTCAATTAAAGAGGCACCTTTTGAACCAAGCGCACCATCTGCATAAAATTTAAAAGAGCATACTGTTAGTTTTGGTGTTTTGTATGGGCCTTTTTTTAAGTAATAGGTTAACATTTCTTCGCTGCTAGTAATCATTGCATAAACTTTTATTTTAAGTTTATCTTGCTGTTGTAGTTGGTCTATTAAATCAATAGTATCTTTGGTTAATCCAGCATCAGAAACAGTAGTAAGCCCTACTTCAAATAAATTGTATTGAGCATTTAACAGTGCAAGCTCTATTTCTTTTTTTGATGGTTGAGGAATAAATTTACTAACTAAGCCTACTGCATTATCAATAAGAATTCCTGTTGGTTCCCAATAAGGATAGTTTTGATGGGCAACTTCTTCCTTCATAACTTTACTTAATGTCCAACTAGAATTGCCATCCGGAATAAACGTTGAAGTTATGATTCCGCCTTTTACTTTAGTTTCTGAATGAATGTTTGCTCGTTTTAGAGCTGCTTTATTTGCAATGGCTGCATGACCATCAATTCTGGTAAGAAATACAGGCTTGTTAGGGAATAGCTCATCTAATTTAAATCGATTAGGAAACTCTTTTACATCCCAATCATTTTGATCCCAACCTCTACCAATAATCCATTCGTTGTCATTTTCTTTTGAAAATTTTTCTACTCTTTCAATTACTTCTTCAAAAGATTTTGTGCCTACTAAATTTACTGTTTTAAGATTAAGGGCATAGCCTACAAAATGACAATGAGCATCAATAAATCCTGGGTAAATGACTTGCTTTTTAGCATCAATTATTTTCTTTGCTGTGTATTTGTTTAAAATTTCATGTTCAGGTCCAATGTCAATTATTTTTCCATCAGAAATAACCATTGCTTCAGCTATGTTAAAAGCATCATTAA
Source organism: Flavobacteriales bacterium (assembly GCA_002401955.1). Taxonomy (GTDB): domain Bacteria; phylum Bacteroidota; class Bacteroidia; order Flavobacteriales_E; family Vicingaceae. The sequence continues at coordinate 22,946 of NVUQ01000096.1, forward strand.
CAGTATATATTTTACCATTATGTACTATTAAGTCGGCCAGTTCAGTTTCAGAACAACTAAACAATAAAAAAGAAGATAAAATTAGGATGAGCTGTTTCATAATATTTTTTTGAGGAAAGGATGTTTGTCTTTAATTTTATCTAAATCTACTAGTAGTAAAAGTGAAATTAATAACAGTATTAATCCAGGAATTTTATAGCGCATAATAGCACCGAAAACAGGGGTGGTTAAACCAATGATGCAAAATAATACGAACACAAAAATAGTATTAAAGTAGAAGATGTTTTTTTGTATTTCATTCATTTTTTTTCTAAAAACAAAAGCAATAACAATACAACACAGAATTATAATGTTTTCGAGAGCACTGAAATAAACAAAAATAGAATTACACTCCCACAAAAAGGGTCGTATTACCGTATTTAAAAGTGCATTAGGAATAGCTAATAGTATAGAAACTCCATTAGTTAATTCTGGGATTAAAAAACCACTATTGGTAGGAACACTACTTATATACTTTGAAAAAGCTTGTTGCTTATTTGATATCTGAGTAATAAAATTTAATTGAGGAACGATTAAAGGGGAAACGTTTACAGCTATAATAAATAGTGAGGTTGAAATTATATAACCATAAGCAGGTTTTTTGAAATTTAAATAACGATTAATTAAATATCCTAACATAGGTATTGATAGCGCTACTAGCAGATATAACTTTGTATATATAAGTAGCATAATACATGTTAACGTAATTAAAAGGTGGAGCACTGTAAATTGCTTTGTAATTTTGAAGAAATGACAGATTAATAAGCCTAAAGCAAAGAATATAATGCTTTCTTTTAGTAATCCAGAACCCCAAAATAGGATGGAGGGGAGAAGAAAAACAGCATAAAAAAGCACCTTTTCTTTATTTGCTAAAAAAGGTTTAAATGCTTTATAAAAAGCTGTTAATCCAATTAAAGAAACAAAATTGATAAAGACATTGTGCACTTGAAAATGTCCGAAAGAAAATAATCGTACAAAAGCATTAAATCTAATAATGATATGACTGTCGCTAATTAAATCGCTAGAGTAAGGTCTAGTCCAATGATACATGTATTGGTAGTAATTAACAGTAAAATACTTGTGATCAAAATCGAGGCCTAAAATCATTTTAATATAATCTATAGGATTTGTTTTTATAGCTTCGAATATCGCCATACTATCATCAAAGTATTTAAAAATATCTGATTTATCTCTGTTGTCATAGTATTCAGAATAAATAGCGGTTAGCAATATGCTTACAATAATTTTAATTCCGAAAATAATAATGAACCAAGAATTAGGGATTGTGTTATCCTTAAAAAAGGGCATTTTGCTAATGATGAAGCAAAAAATCAAAAAATAAAATATGCTTAGTAAAAATTCTATCATAACAATTTGAGAGAAATAAAAGTAGTTAAAATTGCTATCTTAAAAGATGTATTTTTGTTATTATGAATAAGAAAGAACGTTATCAATTATTTGTAGAATATTTTAGCAAGCATCAGCCAAATGCAGAAACGGAATTAGAGTATTCTAACCCTTACGAATTGCTGGTTGCTGTAATTTTATCGGCACAGTGCACTGATAAAAGAGTAAACATTGTTACCAAAGATTTATTTAGAAGATTTCCTGAGGCAGAATCGTTAGCAGAAGCAGATGTTGCAGAGGTTTTTGAGTACATAAAAAGCATTAGTTACCCAAACAATAAATCGAAACATCTAGTTGGGATGGCTAAGATATTAGTAAACAACTTTAATAATATTGTTCCGTCTGATGTAGATGATTTGCAAACAATGCCCGGGGTTGGAAGAAAAACAGCTAATGTAATAGCAAGTGTTATATACAATGTGCCTGTTATGGCTGTAGATACACATGTTTTTAGAGTGGCAGATAGGCTTGGGTTAACTACTAAAGCAAAAACACCTTTGGAGGCAGAAAAACAATTGGTAAAATACATTCCGAAAGAAGTGATAAACCTTTCTCACCATTGGTTGATTTTACACGGAAGGTATGTTTGCCAAGCCAGAAAGCCTAAATGTGATGAATGTCAGATTACCCATTTTTGCAAATATTTTCCAGGAAAGCTATAATGTATTAATGATGTAAGTTTTTTTATGCTGAGTTAAAATATATGGGTAAATTAGTACGCTCAATAAATCATTGCAAAACCAAAAAAAACTATGAAACTTAAGTATATTGTTTTAACATTAGCCCTTTTAATTTCATCTAGCATTTTTTATGCACATGGAGGTAAAGAAATTGCTTTTCATTTCACAAAAAATGCAGGACAGTTAAATAGTAAGGCTCTTTATCATTGTAAATTACATTTAGGTGATATTTACTTTGAAAAAAGTCAATTTACTTTTAATTTGAGTTCTGCGGAAGATATTGATAGACTTTATGAAATAAGACACAATAGAGATTTAAGAAAGTTATATGGAGATAAACCCTTTAAGGTTAGAAAGCATGCTTACTCTATGAAGTTTTTAGGTGCAGACTTAAACAGTAGTATAGTTGCAGAAGGAAAAGAGTCTTTTGTGAAAAATTACATTAAAGGTAATGACCCTAAGAAATGGTATAGTGGAGTTTCTTCTTATGAGAAATTGACTTACAAAAACATTTATCCTAATATTAATATGGATGTATATGGTATAGGAGATTTTTTAAAATATGATTTTATTGTTGAGAAAGGAGGTAGTACTGATGATATTCGAGTTGAATATAACAATGTAGATAAGTTAAGTTTAAATCAAGGAATACTTGAAATAGAGCTTTCTACAGGTGTTGTTAAAGAATTAAAACCTATTGCATTTCAGCAAATAAATGGCAATAGAAATACTGTTGAATGCTATTTTGAAATTAACGGAAAAGAAGTTTCGTTTAAGTTTCCTAAAGGATATGATACCAATTACGAATTAGTGATTGATCCAACTTGGGAGTTTTCTACATTAACAGGTTCTACGGCTGATAACTGGGGTTTTACAGCTACTTATGATGATAATGGAAACTTTTATGGTGGTGGAATTGCAAGTGGTAGTGGATATCCAACATCAGTTGGTGCCTACAATGTTATTTTTGGTGGTACTTGGGATGCGGTAATAACAAAGTATAATCCACAAGGTACTGGTATTATATACTCTACCTATATTGGCGGTTCGGCAGCAGATCAACCGCATAGTTTAGTAACGGATTCAGATAGTAATTTGGTTATTTTAGGAGTTACTTCTTCAACAAATTTTCCAACAACATCAGGTGCATACAATCAAACATTTAATGGAGGCTCATCTTTTACAGAAGATGGAATTACCTATTCAAATGGGACAGACATTTTTGTACTAAAGCTGGATAATACAGGAGCTGCATTGCTAGGAAGTACATACTTAGGAGGGTCTTCTAATGATGGATTTTCTTTAGATATAAATTTGAAATTTAATTATGCCGATCATGCTAGAGGTGAAGTAATTTTGGATGCTAATAATGATATTTGTTTAGCCTCATCAACTATTTCTAATGATTATCCAACAACAGCAGGAGCTCATGGCCAATCACAGTTTGGAGGGTATGATGGAGTAGTTTCAAAATTGTCAGCTAATTTAACTTCTCTTTCCTGGTCAACTTATGTTGGAGGAACAGCTGGAGATGCAGCTTATTCAATTAGAGTGGATGATGTAAGTGATAAAATTTTTGTTTGTGGAGGAACCAGAAGTAATAATATAGGAACTACTGCAGGTGTTTTATCACCGACTTATGCTGGTTCAACAGATGGCTTTATTGCAAAATTTGATAATACCAACGGAGCTTTAGATGCATTAACTTACATTGGAACGGCAGCATACGATCAATCTTATATAATAGAGATAGATCAAAATAAAGACATTTATGTAGTAGGACAAACTAATGGTTCTTACCCTGTTTCTGTAGGTGTTTACAGTAATGTAGGGGCTAATCAATTTATTCACAAAATGGATAATAATTTAACGACTACCGATTTTAGTACTGTTTTTGGGAGTGTAAATAGCTCTACTGTTAATATCTCTATTACAGCATTTTTAGTAGATAATTGCGAAAACATATATGTTGGTGGTTGGGGGGGGGCGACCAATAATGTAGGAACAGGAAATACGTATAATATGCCAATTACTTCAGGGGCAATACAATCGAATACTGATGGTAGCGATTTTTACTTTATTGTATTAGATAGAGATGCTCAAAACTTATTGTATGGGAGTTATTTTGGAAGTCCAACATCTGCAGAGCATGTAGATGGAGGAACTAGTCGGTTTGACAAGAAAGGGACTATATATCAAGGAGTTTGTGCAGCATGTGGTGGTGGTAATTTCCCATCTTCACCGGGAGCATATTCACCAAATAATGGATCTTCAAATTGTAATTTTGGAGCAATTAAAATTAGTTTTGATTTTCAGGGGGTTAATTCGAGTGCGAACACGCCTGCAAATCAAGTTTTTTGTGGGACTTATGATGCTGTATTTACAGGGAATATACCTCCATCACCATATAATTATTGGGATTTTGGGGATGGAACAGGAACATCAACACTAGCAAACCCATTATATACCTATGCAGATACTGGAACTTATAATGTTATGTATGTAGCTATAGATTCTTCCACTTGTAATATTTCTGATACTAGTTATTTTAATGTTACAATAATTAAAAATGACTCTTTAGATGCTCAATTTATTTTCCCACCATATGATCCTTGTACAGATAGTCTTACTGTTCAACTTGATTTTACTGGTACTGGAGCAGATTCTTTATTTTGGAATATGGGTAACGGAATAACTTTTATTAATGATACATCCATTAGCTATACTTATA
>NVUQ01000097.1 GCA_002401955.1 Flavobacteriales bacterium
AAAACTTTTACAAAGTTTTGACCTCTCCGAAAGGAAAGGTGTGTTTGGAAACCCCGAAGCAGAGCTTCGAGGAATTCTCTTGATTAAATTGGTATTACAGTTGGTTTACTTATGCAAGTTTTTGCCCTAAGTGATGTAATTGGAATTAATCAGATTTGAATAGACTGGAAACAATATCTAGTTCGATACATATTCTTCCCCCCACCAACTTCACCTCATTTCCTTTACGGCATAGATACAAAAAAAGAGCCTCTATTTCTAGAAGCTCTAATCGTACCCGAAGTGGGAATCGAACCCACACTCCAATGGAACACGAGTTTGAGTCGTGCGCGTCTACCAGTTCCGCCATTCGGGCAGTCGTTAATAACGAATGGCGAAAGTAAACATCAAATTTCAATCTCAAAAGTTATAATTATAAAATATATTATTATTTTTACTTGGACCTTGATATTTCACAAAAACTTCTATGAAAACAATATTAACTACATTTTTTCTACTTCTTTTCTTAGCTTCTTTTTCACAAGTAAATTCAAATCCCAATAAAGATAGTATATACAACAATTTTACTCCAATTAAATTAGCCGAAATAAAATTTAATAAAAAAGCTATTTCTCAATTTGGGTTTGGAAAAACTACAATTATCTCAACAACAGTTAAAAACAATTATTATTATTCTACTACATCAAGAGATACCAGTACTCTTTTTGCACTAACTTACTCAACTAACAGATGGTGGATTAACAAATATTTTGCTGGAGGTTGGTTTTACGATATATCCCCTAATAAAGATGGTGGTTACGCAATTGGGCCTCAATTAACAGGCTTTGCTGAATTTAATACATTTATTTTACCCTACTGTACTTTTGCATCTGGAGTTGTTTATGATGTTGTTGATTCTAAAAATAATAGAGAACTGAAATCTAAACTTTATGTGCCTTATATTCTAAAAATCGGAACATATGTATTTTTTAAGAAAAATAGAGGGTTTGCACTTTTTGCAGAAATAAACAATCATCTTAACAGTGAAAGTTGGCCCAATTATAGAATTGGCATTGCATGGACAAAATTAAAAAGATAATTTATCAGATTTTTTATGCTTATTATGCTTATTTATTTGGCTTAGTATGAATAAATTAATAAATTTGCACCCCTTTTAAATTGAAGGATAAACTATTGTAATGTCAAAAATTCAATTATTCGCAGGACAAGCCTCTATGGATTTAGCTAATAAAATAGCTGATAGCCACGGAACTGCCTTGGGTAATGTAATTCTAAGTACGTTCAGTGATGGTGAGTTTCAACCATCGTTTGAAGAGTCTGTTCGTGGATCAGATGTATTTATTATTCAATCTACTATACCCCCAGCTGATAATTTAATGGAATTATTAATGATGGCAGATGCTGCAAAAAGAGCTTCAGCAAGAAGAGTTATTGCGATTATGCCTTACTTTGGTTTAGCAAGACAAGATAGAAAAGACAAGCCACGAGTTCCAATAGGAGCTAAATTGGTTGCTAAAATGTTAGAGGCTGCTGGTGCAACTCGTATCATGACAATGGATTTACATGCTGATCAAATTCAAGGATTTTTTGAAGTGCCTGTTGATCATTTATTTGCTTCAACCATTTTTATCCCATACATCAAAAGCTTAAACTTACCCAACCTAATGTTGGCATCGCCAGATATGGGAGGTACAAAAAGGGCAAATGCTTATGCTAAGTATTTAGATTGTGGTGTAGTTGTTTGTTACAAGCAAAGAAAAAAAGCTAACATAATTTCTGACATGTTCTTAATTGGAGAAGTAGAAGGAAAAGATGTTATTATTGTTGATGATATGGTAGATACTGCCGGAACATTAACCAAAGCAGCCGACTTGATGATGGAAAATGGAGCAACTAGCGTTCGAGCTATGACTACGCACCCTATTTTATCAGGAGAGGCATATGAAAGAATTGAAAATTCACAACTAACAGAACTTATCGTTACAGACACCATCCCTTTAGCAAAGCAAAGTGATAAAATTAAAGTGTTATCTGTAGCTGATTTATTCGCTGATATTATGAAAAAAGTTACTAGTCATGAATCGATTAGTAAAGCATTTATTGTTTAATTATTTAAAACCATTATAAAATGAAATCTGTAGCGTTAAGCGGGGATAAAAGAGCAGAAAGAGGAAGCTCTAATGCCAACATCCTAAGAAAAGAAGAAAAAGTACCATGTGTAATATACGGTGGTAAAGAAAATATTCATTTTACTGTAAACGAAGTAAAATTCAACAAAATCATTAATACTCCAGAAGTATATTTTATTGATTTAGATGTTGAAGGATCAAAATTTAAAGCAATCATTAAAGATGTTCAGTTTCACCCTGTTACAGACAGAGTGTTACACATTGACTTTTTAGAGGTATCTGAAGATAAAGCATTAACCGTAAAAATTCCAGTTAAATTAACAGGAAGATCTAAAGGTGTTGCTAATGGAGGAACGTTAAAAACTCCTAAGAACATTTTGGCAATTAGTGGTTTACCATCTGCTATTCCAGAAAACATTGTAATAGATATTACAGACTTAAAAATTGGAATGTCTATTAAAGTTGGAGATTTAGATTTTCCAGGATTAACTTTCTTAGGAGCAGACAATGCTGTTGTAGTTGGAGTTAAAATGAGTAGAATTGCGATAGAAGACGAAGAAGAGGAAGAAGGTGCTGAAGGTGCTGAAGGAGAAGAAGGTGCTGAAGGAGAAGAAGCTAAAAAAGAAGAAGCAGCTCCTGCTGAATAAATAAAATTATGAAGTATTTAATTGTAGGATTGGGCAACATAGGCTCTGAATACGAAGATACTCGACATAATATAGGTTTTAATATAGTGGATGCTTTAGCTAAGGCATCCACTATATTTTTTGAATCTAACAAACTAGGTAGTACTGCTACCTTAAAATTTAAAGGAAGAACCTTTATTCTTTTAAAACCTTCTACTTATATGAATTTAAGTGGAAAAGCAGTCAACTATTATCTCCAGAAAGAAAAAATAAAACAAGAAAACTTACTTGTAGTTACCGATGATGTTGCTTTACCTTTTGGAACTTTACGTTTAAAAGGTAAAGGAAGTGATGGTGGACATAACGGCTTAAAAGATATTATAAAAGTATTGGGCAATGCTAATTTTGCTCGTTTACGATTTGGTGTTGGTAGCGATTATGTTAAAGGGAAACAAATTAACCATGTTCTTGGAAATTTTGCTCCTGAAGAACAAAATAAAATGGGAGAACGATTAGAAAAAACTTCCGAAATAATTAAAGGGTTTGGCACTATTGGAATAAATAGAACCATGTCAGAATTTAATGGGAAATAACTTTAATTATCTACCACAAACTTCTTTATTGCATCATAAGTTTCTGTTTCTGCTTCTACAAACCCCATGTGACCAACTTTTTTTAGTAATAAGTAAGTCCCATTTTTGGGCATTTCAGCTTGATTAAGCAATTCTTTATAAGGCAAAACACTATCTTCTTCTCCTATTATGTATAAAACAGGATAAGGTGCAAAATTTAAAATAATTTCTCTATCCAATCTATTTTTCATCCCTTCTAAAGCAGCTACTATTGCTTGTGTAGAAGTTTTTGTAGCTATTTTCTTTAATTGAAATATTGCCCTTTTATAAGGCTTGTATTTTGTATTAAACAAATTTGGAATGGCCTCATTAATAAAGATTTCAGAATTAATTTTTACAATTTTAGCCAGTCTAGTTCTATCTATTTTTTTCTGTTCATTATCTGCTTTTGCAGATGAATGAAACATTACTAATCCTTTTATACTATCTGGATTATTTTCTGCTATTGCTAAACTAACATACCCTCCCATAGAGTGCCCCACCAAAAAGAATTTACGCAATTTCAAATGATCTATAACTGATTCAACAGCTTCTGCCATCTCCTCCATGGTATGCACATAACTTAAACAATCTGTATTACCATGCCCTAGCAAGTCAATTGTAATTACTCTTTGTGTTTTTGCAAGTTCTTTTGCAAATGATTTCCAGACTTCTTTTGACCCTAAAAATCCATGTAGAAAAATTACAGCTTTTCCTTTTCCCTCATCAGAAAAAGCAACATTAATACTTTTAAATTTTATAAATTTTTGTTTCAAAGCAAGAAATGCTAGGAGTTCATCAAATCTTCTATCTCTTCAACTTCAATAGGAATATTAGCCATTAAATCATGCTGACCATCTTTTGTAATCATAATATCATTCTCTAAACGAATACCTAAACTTTCTTCTCTGATATAAATCCCTGGTTCAACAGTCAACACCATCCCTTGTTCAAAAGGTCTTGATCTATGTTCAATATCATGCACATCTAATCCTATATGATGAGAAGTTCCGTGCATAAAGTATTTTTTATAAATGGGATTTTCTTTATCCTGATTGGCTACATCTGTTTTATCAATTAACCCTAAACCAATTAATTCTGATTCCATCAATTTACCAACTTCCTCATGATATTCTTCATGATCAGTTCCTGGTACTAACATAGATGTTGATCCTTTCATAACTCGTAAAACAGCATTGTAAACATCTTTTTGCCTGTCTGTAAATCTTCCACTTACAGGAACGCAACGGGTCATATCCGATGCATAATTAGCATATTCACAGCCTACATCCATCAAAATAACATCTCCAGCTTTACACTCCATATTGTTTTCAATGTAATGTAAAACACAGGCATTAAACCCTGAAGCTAAAATTGGTGTATAAGCAAATCCTCTCGAACGATTTCTTAAAAATTCGTGTGCAAATTCTGCCTCAATTTCGTACTCCATAACACCTGGCTTAACAAAATCTAAAATTCTCCTAAACCCCTTTTCAGTAATGTTACAAGCATGTTGCATCGCATCAATTTCTAATTGAGATTTTATTGGTCTGAGCGTACTCATAATAGGTGCTAAACGCTCATAATTATGATCTGGGTATTTTGCTTTGCATTCAGCTCTAAAACGATCATCACATGTTTGAACGGTTGTAACTGCTCTTAAATGCTCATTCTGATTTAAATATATTGTTTCGGCTTCTATTGCTAAAGTGTGAAATACTTGTTCAAACTCAGTTAACCAATAAATTGTTTCTATTCCTGATTGTTTAGTTGCACTTCTCTTATTTAATTTTTCTCCTTCCCAAATAGCAATCAACTCACTTGTTTCTTTTACAAAAAGAATTTCTCTATGTTTTGGATTTGATGCTTCTGGAAATAGCACTAAAATAGATTCTTCTTGATCTACACCGCTTAAATACAACAAATCATTGTTCTGACGAAAAGGCATTAATCCATCAGCATTGGTTGGCATCATATCATTAGAATTAAACACTGCTACCGATTTTGGTTTTAAATGGCTTACAAAATTTGATCTATTATTAATGTATAATGAATTATCTATTGCGTTGTATCTCATATTTCTTATGTCTTAAACTTTAATTTTAGGAAAACAAATGTAATTATTCTGGTTGACTTTTTTCTTCTAAAGAAGAAAGGTCACCATCAAAATCGATATCCTCAGAAGAGCCATCTCTAACGTTCAATCTCAAGATATCCTCTTCACTACTACCACTAGCAATTAACCCTAGCATCATAATAAGGTTTGTACCGATAATTACCCATGCTAAAATGGCTTCGCTAAAGGGTATAACGTTATAATGCTCTACAATTTTTTGAAACAATAATATCGTTACCAACCCTCTTGGGGCAATTAACATTTGAGGAAAAATAGTACTCTTTATAAATAGCTTTAAATTTAAAGCTCTTGAAAAGAAAATAACCATCATTACCAATACTGCAATAATAATTGCTTCTGGATTAAAAAGTCCTTCTAAATTCATTGTTAAGCCAAACACCACAAAGAAAAATGTTCTGATTAAAAAGGAAGATTCGTTGGTGATAATTACAAACTCATGCCTAATTTCTTTTACTTTTTCTGGATCGATCAGATTCTTTAAGAAACCCTTAAAAAAAGCGTGTGTATTATTTAACACCAATCCAAATATTAAAATGATAATTAACGCTGAATAATGAAAATACTCTCCTATAGAAAACAGTAATGCTAATATTGCTAGAAATAAAAAGAACTTAATTTCTGTTTTAATTTTAAGAAAAATATAAACTAAAAAATAACTCAACAACACAGAAACACCAACAGAAATAATGATATTCAATGATATTGCTTCAAAATAAGTTTGACCTGCAGAAGGCTCTTTAATCCACAATGAAAAAAGCATAATTCCAAAAATATCGGATAAGGTTGCTTCTAAGATCATAAACTCTTTTTTAGCTGGAATTAGTGTATGTACACTAGGAATTACAATAGCACTACTTACTACAGAAAGTGGTATAGCATAGAAAAAAGCAGTCATAAAATCTATCGATTGCGTAAAATAAAGAATACAAGCTATTAACGAATTTGTTACTCCTAAAATAAGTACAGATGTAGCAAATGCAGCAAGTATCGTTCTAATTTTATTTCGATGAATTTTTATATCTAAAGCTCCTTCTAAAACAATCATCATCAATCCAATAATCCCCAACAAACCTAAATGTTGAGTCAGATCTGGGATTTCCATACCCATAGATTTTACACCATATTGAGCTGCAACACCAGTTCCAATCAAAAATATTACTGAAGGTATTTTGGTGTATTTAGAAATTTGCGTAAAAATGTACGAAAACACAATTAACAAACTAGCTAATATTATTACTATATAAGGGTTGTCCATAAATTACAAATTATTATCAAATATAATGTTTAAAAATAAATTTCACTATATATCTTATAGATGAAAATGGCAATTTTAAACTTACTATAAAACTATATATCTGATGTTTTATAACTTTTTTATTATTGATTTACAAGCAAAACAAATACCCTAATAAAAGTACTATCTTCTTACTAAGACAAACTTGCCTAAAGTATTACCACAACATCTACTATAGTAGATAAAAGTGCTAAATTTCAATTAAAAAACCACTATAATAGCTTTTTTAATTGTTAAGAAAATATTTCATAAATCTTTAAACACCCCTCTAATTTTGTATCCAAATCATAGATATTGTACAAAATTTGCTCCCCTCAAAAGGAGATTTTCTGCATTGGTTTTTCACCCTAAAACAGAGTTTTGCTTCACAATAGGTCCTAACAACTCAATAGCCTCTCTCACGTTATTTACGTTTTCGAAAACTAAGGTTAGTTTATTGTTGCGTTCTTTCATTTTACAGGTGTAAGGATTGGCTTGAATGTATTTTAAAACAGCCGTAAATTTAGGAGATTGATAAAACAACGATTCTTGATTAGCAATAAAATAACCTATCAGTTTCTTTTGCTTTAACACCATTTTTTCCAAGCCAATATTCTTGGCAACCCACCTTAATTGAATGGCATTAAATAACTCTTGGGTAGATTTTGGTATTTCTCCGAAACGGTCAATCAATTGCTCTTTTAATTCGTCTAATTTCTCTTCTGTTTGCACATTATCTAAATCACGATAAATACTTAATCGCTCACCTATGTTAGAAATGTATTTATCTGGAATCATTATTTCCAAATCGGTTTCTAACTGACAATCCTTAACAAAATCTTTATCTTTTAATTCTTCTGCGTAAAGCTCTTTAAACTCTGTTTCTTTTAATTCATCAATTGCTTCTTGCAATATTTTTTGATACATATCAAAACCTATTTCAGAAATAAAACCACTTTGTTCTCCTCCTAATAAGTTTCCTGCTCCACGAATATCTAAATCTCGCATGGCTATTTGAAAACCACTTCCTAAATCAGAAAATTGCTCAATAGCTGTTAATCTTTTCCGTGCTTCGGGAGTTAAACTGTGCATTGGTGGAGCCATCAAATAACAGAATGCTTTTTTATTGGAACGACCTACCCTTCCTCGCATTTGGTGCAAATCACTCAAACCAAAATGGTTGGCATTGTTAATGATTATTGTATTGGCATTAGGTATATCTAATCCAGATTCAATAATAGTTGTTGCTACCATCACATCATATTCTCCATCAACAAAAGCCATCATTTTTTGCTCCAACTCATCCCCTTTCATTTGTCCGTGAGCAATTAATACGCTCACATCTGGACAGAGACGCTGAACCATTCCTGCAACTTCCTTAATATTCTCAATTCTATTATTTACAATAAAAGTTTGTCCACCTCTACTGGTTTCATAAATTACAGCATCCCTAATTATCTCTTCACTAAAAGTAACCAGTTTAGTATCTACTGGCTGTCTGTTTGGTGGAGGGGTAGTAATGTTACTCATATCTCGAGCTGCCATTAACGAAAATTGTAAAGTCCTTGGTATTGGAGTTGCTGTTAAAGTTAGTGTATCAATATTAACTTTAAAGGTCTTCAACTTATCTTTTACCGAAACGCCAAACTTCTGTTCTTCATCAATAATCAATAAACCAATATCTTTAAATTTAACGTCTTTTCCTACAATTCGATGTGTTCCAATTAAAATATCAACTTTACCTTCTGCTAATCGCTGAAGTGTTTCTTTTTGTTGTTTAGTTGTTTTAAAACGATTAATATAATCTACCGTACACGGAAACTCTTTTAATCGATCTCTAAATGTTTTATAATGTTGTAACGCTAAAATAGTGGTTGGCACCAAAATGGCAACCTGTTTATTATCTGCCACAGCTTTAAATGCTGCTCGTATTGCTATTTCTGTTTTACCAAAACCAACATCACCACAAACCAATCTATCCATCGGATATTCAGCCTCCATATCCTTTTTAACATCTTGCGTAGCAGTTAATTGATCTGGTGTATCTTCGTAAATAAAGGAAGCCTCTAATTCTGTTTGCATATAAGTATCAGGCATAAACTGAAATCCTTTTTTTGATTTCCGTTCAGCATAAAGCTTTATTAAATCAAAAGCAACTTCCTTAATTTTAGACTTAGTCTTTGTTTTAAGTTTTTTCCAAGTATCAGAACCTAATTTATTAATTTTAGGAGGAGTTCCATCCTTACCAACAAATTTTGAAATTTTATGTAGTGAATGAATACTCACATACAACAAATCGTTATTAGAATATACAATTCGAATGGTTTCTTGTTTTTTACCCTGAACATCAATTTTCTCCAAACCAGAAAACTTACCCACTCCATGATCGATATGTGTAATAAAATCTCCAGGTTTTAACCCGTGAATTTCTTTTAAGGTTAATGCTTCGTTTTTCTTTTTATAACTACTTTTTAAATTAAAGCGTTGGTAACGATTAAATATTTGATGATCGGTGTAACACGTTAATTTTTCATCCAAATCAATAAACCCTTCGTGTATGGGTAATAAAATCGGATTAACATCCAAATCCTTGCCAATATCTTCAAAAATATTGGTTAATCGTTCTATCTGTTTACTGCTATCAGCCAACAAAACATTGGTAAATCCTTTTTGCTTTTTAGCACCAATATCATCGTGTAACAAATCAAAATTCTTATTAAAACTTGGTTGTGGTTTCTGATTAAATTGAACTTCTAAATCTGCATTTAAAAAATATTGAGATCCAAATTCTACTGTATTCTTTTTAGAAATTTCAGCAATAAAGGCCTCTTTACTTGTAAATAAATCTTCTGGTTTAACGTGCTTTAGGGGTGATTCTTCTATGTCTTTATATGCAACAATTGCTTTCTCAAAATCTTTATGAATTTGTGCTGAAGATAATTCCAAATTCTTAACCCAAACAATCGTGTTTTTTGATACGAATTGCAAGAAGTTTTCTCTACTTTCTTTTAATAGGGTTGTCTGAACATTAGGAATAATAGCTATTCGTTTGTACTCTTTAATACTCAACTGAGAAACTGGATTAAAAGTTCTAATGGACTCTATTTCATCACCAAAAAACTCTAATCGATAAGGGTTATCATTAGAAAACGAAAATACATCTACAATACCACCACGAATGGAAAACTGACCTGGAGCAATAACAAAATCTTCTCGCTCAAAACCATATTCATATAATACTTCATTTAAAAACTCTATAGAAATTTCATCTCCAACATTAATCCGTGTTGTATTTTTCTCTAGGTTCTTTTTTGTAACTACTTTTTCTGATAAAGCATCAGGATAGGTAACAATGCATTTTGTGCTGCTCTTTTTTGAAAGTGCGTTTAAGACCTCAGCTCTCGATAAGATATTAGAATTATCTGTTTCTTCTATTTGATAGGGTCTTCGGTAAGAACTTGGGAAAAACAACACTTTATCTTCTCCAACAATTCGTTGTAAATCATTATAAAAATAGGCAGCTTCCTCTTTATCATCTAAAATAAATACTTGATTTACCGGAAATTTTGAGAACACACCATTGGCAATAAACGAAGGGGCCGAACCCACCAATCCCTTTAAATGAACATGTGATAGTTCATTATTCTCAAAATATTGGTAAACTTCTCTCGTCTTCTCAGAATTAGAAAAAACAGTTTTCATCTCTAAGGCTTTCATAGGATGGTAAAATTAAACTAATCTCCATAAAATATTAATAACTTTGCTTTTTAATTTTTTGATGATTAAAATTACTTTAATAACTATCTGTTTTCTAATCAGCTTGACTTCTTTTTCGCAAAAAGAAAAAATTAAATATCGAAAATTAAACTACAACGATTTTACTAAATACTCAATAAACGATACCTCAGCAGTTATTATAGATATTTTCTTTGATAAAAAAGACAATACTGCAATAAGCCAAATGTCATTTTTACCTATAACTGTAGCTGTTGCTATTATTTCTCCACCAATAAGTGCTGGACTAACATTAATTAGCTTTCCTTTATTTGTTAACGGAAGTTATATGCTTGTGAAATATCGAAAAAAGAAGCTCTACAAAGTATTAACTGAATACAAAGAAACTGGTCAACTTCCTAAATGGGTAAGAAAAAAAGCAAATAAACAATTAGATTATTACGAAATGATTAAAACCGAATACTAAGATTTCTCATATTCGGCTCCTTTTAACTTTCCCTTTTCATCAAAATATAAGAGTACTTGAAACTTTCTCCCTTCCTCTTTAAAAGTCCAAATAACAT
The DNA here is from genome assembly GCA_002401955.1 of Flavobacteriales bacterium. Classification (GTDB taxonomy): domain Bacteria; phylum Bacteroidota; class Bacteroidia; order Flavobacteriales_E; family Vicingaceae. Next base: position 11,075 of record NVUQ01000097.1, read on the forward strand.
CAAGTCTTAATAGATTAAATTTCACTTCTGAAAAAGCAATTTTCATTGGTGATTCTAAATCAGTTGAATTATTTTTGAGTGTTTGATTTTCTTCTATTTTTTTTCCGGAAAACTCTTGCTGTATATTTACTTTTTCATTTTTAAGAAGAGAATCAATATTAGCAACAACTATTTTTCCTTCTTCACTTTCTTTTATAAAAGTAGAAATAGATAACGCTGTTATTTCTGGAGATATAGCAAATTGAAATCGTTCTTTATCAAATAACTTTTTTATTGCTAAACTATTTTTCATAGAAGTTCCAAAATGTTTTTTTAAAGCCTTCCTAAACAGCACATTATTGGTTAAAAAAGCAATCGTTTGCTCATATTCCTTACTAATTTTATTCGTATCAACTTCTACAATTGTATTCGTATCAACCGATTTAGGTTGTTTAGGCTTACTTAAATAGGTAGGCACTTCATCTCCAACTCCTTCTCCAGAAGTTAGTACTCCTTTTTTGTAATGAGAAATATATTTGTTTTCACTTTCATCAAATCGTTTCCATTTTTTATTCTTCAATCCTTTTTTATAACGACCATATATTCGTAATGATTTATAAGCCCAGTAGCCGTGTTTTACTCCTTCCTTATAAATGCCTTTAGTAATAATAATCCCATCTAACCCATAATAGGTCCATTCTCCATGTACCTTATTATTTGCAAAAACTGTTTTAATTTTTAACCTTCCACTCGGATAATAAACTTTATATATTCCATTTTGCCCATAACTTGTGTATGATTTTTCAATTGCTATTTGAGAAGTATCATCAGCAAAAACCGCTATTTTTTTGAAATAGTATGATGAAGTTGTTTTAGGCTTGTAAATAACCTTTATGGTTTCAGAAGTGGTGTCTATTTGAATAAGTTCTTCAACTACTTGTGCTGAAGTAAAAAACGGAAATAATACAACTAATAAAAGTAATTTTTTCATTTTAATGTCTGAGAATTAACCATGTTTTTCAATCATCTCTAAAACCTTGCCAACCATGTTTTTTGATCCCATTAATGCAGGAACTCTTTGATGTAATTCAGTTGGTTCAATTTCCATTATCCGTTTATAACCGGTTGTTGCAATTCCACCTGCTTGTTCTACAATAAAAGCCATAGGATTGCACTCATACAATAATCTTAGTTTTCCATCTGGAGACCCGGCTGTTGCAGGGTAACAAAAAACACCACCTTTAATTAAATTACGATGTATATCGGCCACCATAGATGCAATGTATCTTGCAGAGTATGGTCTTCCAGTTGTTGGATCTTCTTCTTTTACCCAATCGCAATATTTTTGTAATCCTCCTGAGAAAGTATTATAGTTCCCTTCATTAAACGAGTATAAACGCCCGTCTTCTGGTGCTTTCATATCAGGGTGAGACAAACAATACTCTCCACTTTCTGGATCTAAAGTAAACCCATTTACCCCTTTACCTGTTGTATAAACCAACATGGTTGATGAGCCGTAAATTACGTATCCTGCAACTATTTGCTCAGTCCCTTTTTGTAAAAAATCTTCTAACTTTCCTGCTCCTTCTGTAGAAATTCTTCTGTAAATAGAAAAAATTGTTCCTACAGAAACATTTACATCAATATTAGAAGAACCATCTAAAGGATCGAATGTTACAACATATTTAGAGTTTCTTGATTCTTCATTATCAAAAGGTAAAAACTCATCATTTTCTTCTGAAGCAATGGCACAAACTTCACCACCATTTCTAAAAGCTTCTATAAACTGGTCATCAGCATAAACATCTAATTTTTGTTGTTCTTCACCTTGTATATTGGTATTACCAATAGCACCTAAAATATCAACTAAACCAGCCTTATTTATCTCTTTATTAATCACTTTTGAAGCGACACTAATATCATTCAATAATTGACTCAATTCTCCAGTTGCAAAAGGAAAATCCGCTTGCTTCTTGTGTATAAATTCGTCTAGTGTTGTTACTTTACCCATGTCTCTAATTTTGATGCTGCAAAGTAAAGAATTTAAGCTGAAATGGTTAAGTTAATTTCTAAGTTTTAAACTACATTTGTTAAATGGATTAATAGTATTGTAATTAATAGAACAAAGAGAAAAGAACAAAGAGAAAAGAACAAAGAGAAAGGAACAAAGAGAAAAGAACAAAGAGAAAAGAACAAAGAGAAAAGAACAAAGGGAAAAGACATAAATGACTCAATAAAGTCTATCCTCTTTTTTCTTAAAGCGTAGCGATCTTTTTTCTTAATAGAAGAAGACACATAATGAAAGTATTTAAATTTGGAGGTGCCTCAGTAAAAGATGCTAACGCTGTTAAAAATGTTGGCGAAGTAATTAAATTACACAATGATAATTTGGTAATTGTTGTTTCTGCAATGGGAAAAACCACTAATGGTTTAGAAAAAGTAGTTCAATCTTATCTTAAAAAAGATGGCAAAACTGAAGAAAATTTAAGCCAAGTCAAAGATTTTCATTTTACCATTTTAAACGATTTATTCGAAAACGCAAACCACCCTATTTTTAATGAAGTTCACAATACTTTTGTAGAAATTGAGTGGGAAATTGAAGATGAAGCTGTTCGAGAATACGATTACATTTATGATCAAATTGTTTCTATTGGAGAAATACTTTCCACTAAAATTGTAAGTGCATATTTAAATGAAATAGAAATCAAAAACACATGGAAAGATGTTAGAAATATTATCCAAACAGATAACACTCACCGTAACGCAAAAATTGACTGGACTCTCACTAAAGAACTCTCTCAAAAAGAAATAAAGCTTTCGGATAATGAACAAACCATAATAATTACCCAAGGATTTATTGGCTCTAGTTCTGAATTATTTACCACCACTTTAGGAAGAGAAGGTTCTGATTTTAGTGCTGGAATTCTAGCATATTGCTTAAATGCCGAAAGTGTTACCATTTGGAAAGATGTTCCTGGAATGTTAAATGCCGATCCTAAATGGTTTGATGACACCACAAAACTTGATAATATTTCTTACCATGAAGCAGTAGAATTAGCCTATTATGGTGCATCGGTAATTCATCCAAAAACCATAAAACCACTTCATAACAAAAACATACCGTTGTATGTTAAATCTTTTGTTTCTCCAAAAAATGATGGAACCATTATCAATCATAATAAAGATAAGGATGCTTTAGTTCCTTCTTTTATTTTTAAAATGAATCAGGTGTTAATTTCCATAGAAGCAAAAGACTATTCTTTTATTATGGAAGAGCATTTGAGCCATATTTTTGGAATTATTGCTAAAATGGGTATTAAAATTAACCTTATGCAAAACTCTGCTCTTAGCTTTTCTATATGTGTTGATTTCGATAATCAAAAAACAATGAACTTAATCGATGAGCTAAAAAAAGAATATAAAATTCTTTATAACGACAATTTAGAATTGGTTACTATTCGTCATTATGATCAAAAAACCATTGATAGAGTTCTCATAGACAAAGAAGTTTTAGTAGAGCAAAAGAGTAGACAAACTGCTCGATTTGTGATGAAACAAATTAACGATAAGTAAGCTGGACCTATTTGAAATAGAATATATTTGGTTGTTTCTTTTGATGCTTCCTATTGTTGCTTTCATGTACTCTTCTGTTGGACATGGAGGAGCGAGTGGTTATTTAGCGATGATGGCCCTATTTGGTTTTCTGCCAGAAACAATGAAACCAACTGCTTTATTATTAAATTTATTTATAGCTGCAATTTCTTTTTTTTACTACTGGAAAAACGGGCACTTCAATCTAAAGCTTTTTTTAGCATTTGCTATCGCCTCTATCCCCCTAGCCTTTATTGGTGGACTTATAGAAATAGACGCATCCCTTTATAAAAAAATATTAGGCGTATTATTAGTGTTTGCAATACTAAAATTATCAAATGTATTTGGTAAAGAAAATGACAAAGTGAAGAACGTTATTTTATGGAAAGGTTTATTAATCGGAGGTGTAATAGGGTTCTTTTCAGGATTAATAGGAATTGGAGGAGGAATAATCTTAACTCCAATCATACTATTAATGAAATGGGGAAAAATGAAAGAAGCTGCTGCTGTTTCAGCTTTATTTATCTGGGTTAATTCAGCTGCTGGAATGATAGGCCAATTAACCGTTGGAGTAACACTACAGCCACAAGCATTTATTTTAGTAGGTATTGCTCTTATAGGTGGTGTACTAGGTGGTTATTTCGGTAGTGAAAAATTAAACAATAAATATCTTCGGTATATTTTAATTTTTGTCTTAATTCTTTCGTGCATAAAACTATTTACAACTTAAAACACTAGTTAAAACGTTGGTGAAAATTTAAAAAGGAAAAGCCTTTTTTAAAAATAGCTCCAATTAACAGCATTTTTTTGCTTCCTTTTTTTTAAGTAAATTCGAGTTCTAATTAACTTTATACCCTATGATAAAAACTAAACCCATTTCAATTTGCATTATTTTAGCGATAAGCTTCTTTTTTCAATCTAACCTTACCGCACAAGATTTAGTTATTTCAGAAATCATGTATAACCCGCCAGAATTTGGAACAGATTCTTTAGAATTTATTGAGATATACAACAATGGAACAGGTGTTATTAATTTGAATAACTACACTTGTACAGGAGGAACTTATACTTTCCCTAATGTAAATATTGCTTCTGGATCCTATTACTTGTTAGCCAAAGATACAACTGCATTTAACAACGTTTATGGATTTTCTGCAGACGGTCAATTTTCTAGTGCCCTGAGTAATGCTGGCGAAAACATTGTACTAAAAGACGATTTAGGTAATGTTATTGATTCTGTTAAATATGATGATAACGCTCCTTTCCCTTTTGGATCTAGTGCTGGACAACCTGATGGTGGGGGATCCTCAATCATATTGTGTGATGTAAATAGTGATAATAATGATGGACTAAACTGGTCGGCAAGTACTAATAGTGTTGGAGTAACAATTAACGGATTCCCCGTTTTGGCAAGCCCGGGAGCAGCTAATTTTTGTTGCCCTACTCTTACTGGAACTGTATCAAATACCATTTGTAACGAAGATACTGTGTTTGTAAATGGCAATGCTTATCATGCTACTAATTCTTCAGGAACAGAAACATTTACACTAACTTCAGGTTGTGATAGTATAGTGACAATTACCTTGAATGTTTTAGCTGCCTTATCTAGTTCCGAAAATTCTACATTGTGTTTTGGTGATAGTATTGTGGTTAATGGAACTACATATAACGCAAGCAATCTAACTGGTACTGAAGTATTTACTGGAGTTGGGCCTAACATGTGTGATTCAACAGTAAACGTAAGTATTTCTGTAGAAAATGCTATTGACACTTCAGTAACTAATACCTCACCTACATTAACTGCTAATGCAACAGGTGCAACCTACCAATGGTTAGATTGTGCCAATGGTGATACTGTAATTACTGGTGCAACCAATGCGACTTATACTGCTATAACAAATGGTTCTTATGCTGTTGTGGTAACAATAAACGGATGCTCTGATACATCTACTTGTATTCCTGTAATGATTACTGGAGTAAATAATTATCAATTATCAATTGATAATTATAAAATTTATCCTAACCCTAACAACGGAATATTTACTATTAATTTAGATCAATTAGATGAAAACACAAACCTTACCGTGTACACTGTTGTTGGTGCAGCAATAATCAAACAAGAGATTAAGAACAACAAAACAATAATTAATCTAGAGGGTTACGACAGTGGAATTTATTTTGTTAAAATACAGAATGGAGAGCATTTAATTACCCGAAGAATTATAAGACAATAAGAAAAGTAATCGTTTAAATTAAATTAGAAATCACTCATTTATCAGTCAGTAAATGAGGGTTTTCATAACCGTTAAACAATAAAAATTACCGTTAGTTAGTTCTTATTTGGACTGTTAACTAAAATGATTTACCTTTAGTTCAAATCAAAACGTATGAAAAAAATTTACTTTCTTTTATTGTTCTTTTTTTTATACTCAATAACACAAGCTCAGTGGAATCCTTTTCCTTTAGGTCAAAAAAGTTTTTATCAATACAATAACATTACAAACTCTCCTTCTGACACAACAATCAACATGTATTATCTTGACAGCTTGATTGATTTTGGTACACATCAAATTTTTCATTTTGATTACTCAACTCCAGATTATAATGGATGTTATGAGGCTGTAAACCACAATCCTAATATTTATTACACCTCTTATTTAGATGAAATTAGACCCGACTCTATTATTCAAAACAATGATTCTCTAACACTGGCTTTCAGCTATAATTCATCTTCTCCATTAACAGACTCTATCCTTTTTCTTCCTCGTATTCAAAAAGATAGCTCATGGATTTCTTCATTTAACAATGGAAATACCAATTATAATAGTTTAGAATTTACTTGTGATAGCATTTATCTGGATACCATTGTTGGAAACATTGTTGATTCAATTAAAATCATTTCAATTCAAGCACAACTTAATTCAATTCCTGTCAGCTCCAATTTTGATGGTCTGAAACTTATTCTCTCAAAAAACTACGGATTCAAACAATTTGTTTCTTTTTATACTATTCAAAAAGAAATTCCTCTTATAGGCTTAGACTCTGGAAATGCTCAATCAGGTTTTCAACTTCCTCAATTTTTAGATTATTTTCATTTAAATGTTGGAGATGTCATCATCTGGAAAGAATATTTTGATTCATATGATATAATGACTCCAGGCTACATTAATTACTTTAAAGATTCTATCATAAGTATTTCTTCATTCCCTGACTCTGTTTTCTATGGAATAAGTAGAACTGACGAAAATGGTTTTCAAATAAATACCTATCGAGATCATTACAAGCATAATTTAAAAGGACTTAATCTATCAACAAATATTTTCATAGATGATAATTCTATTGACGCCTCATGGTCAAATACGATGAATGAACTCTATAACACTTCCGAAATATATTTAACCAATGATTCTATAATCAATAGAAACTATTCATTTAATGGTGCGTTTTATGATTCTTCAATATGTAACTCATATATTATTATGGATATGTGGAGTAATAAACATTATAATACTTATTATGGTTTAACAAGCTACTCTTCTGGTGGTATATTAGGAACAACCTCATGGACAATAGAAGGTTCTATAATTAATGGAGTACAAATAGGAAATGTTTGGAATGTTGGTATTGATGAATATAAAAATAGACAAACTTTTAAACTCTACCCAAACCCCAACAATGGAGAAGGTATTTTTATATCAGGTAATGAAATAATTTCAATTAAGATCCTCAACTTACAGGGACAATTGATAAAAGAAATTGAAACAACTAATGAAGAAACTTTGATTAACTTAAATAATCAACCCAAAGGAATTTATTTGGTTAAAGCACAGTTTGAAAATGGAGAAGTTATTACAAAAAAATTAATTATCCATTGACAATAACAGTCCTAACAATTTAGCAGTTGCAACGGCATCTCCAGCAGCCCTATGTCTTACTTCTTCAGGAATAGGAATACCCAATTCATCACATAATTTACCTAAGCTATATGATGCAGCATTGGGCAAGTGTTTTTCGCTTAATTTGAGTGTACACACTTTAGGTTCATTAAAATCAAAACCTACTTTTCGTAATTCTTCTTTTAAGAATTTAAAATCAAAATCTACATCATGAGCTACAAAAATATTGCCTTTTGTTAGCTTAACTATTTCTTCAGCTACATCCTTAAACAAAGGAGCATCAGCAACCATACTATTTTTAATTCCTGTTAGCTTAGTAACATACCAATCTATTTTTACTTCAGGGTTTACAAGGGTAGAATATTCGCTAATAATTTTATTACCATCATAAAGTATAACAGCAATTTCAATGATTTTCCCATTAATGTGATTACCTCCGGTGGCTTCAATATCTATTACTGCGTACACACGGCAAAAGTAACTTAAATAATTGATTTTCTATCACCTAACGAAACTTCTGACCCTTCTACTAAAAACACCGAAGTTGGTTCTTGGTTTTGTAATATTTCAAAATCATTTCCATAACATTCTTTAAAATCAACATCAATTTTATAATCAATTAACGAATACATTTTCCATTCTGGGTGCTCTACTCTAAACTCATACGACTTCTTTTGATTAATCTTAATGTAACCCCAATAATGCTCGGCAATAAATCGTTCTTGAGAACCCTCTTTTGTCTTGCTTAATTCTTTTTTAGCTTGTACTACAATACTGTTCCATTTATCATTCAATTTCCATTCATATTTAATATCCAGTTGATCTGATACTTCTTTCCATGAATGCTTCATTGGATATTGAACATAGTTTTCTTTGTAAAGGGTCTTTGCTATAAATTTAACAATGGTTTTATCAATAATTTCTTTAATAAATACCACTCCTTTCTTCACTTCTCCGTTAACTGTTCGTTTTACATAAAAACGTAAATTCACTTGTTCAAAATTAACATGGAAAGGAAATTTAATTCCTTTTACTTTGGTATTAAGAAATTTAAAACCAACTACACTTACATAATATTTCCCATTCCAACTATCTAGTTCAGTTCCGTATGGTAAATAGGGTTTTAAAACAGCAGGATTTACCTCATAATTTACCATTATTAATTTGCGCCATTCGGTATGTAGAAAGGTGCTTTTCATAGTTATAAAAATTTATTTTTTCGGTTTTGAGTTGGTACAAATTCACAATCCGATTTACCAAAAATTTTATATCGGTATTTTGCCATAACATCATAAAAGAAATTCCTAATAAATGCTGGAATAATAATTAAACCATAGAAAATAGATCTAAAACCACCCAATAATCTTAGAATGCGAAAAGCTGCTGTAGATTTAATATAAACTTTATCATTTTCGATCAGAACAACAGAATCTAAAGCCGAATCTACTTCATACTTATTAAGTAATACCTTGCCTTTTTCAGATTGTAAGGATGTAAAACGAAACACATCCTTTTTATCACGTCTTATAACATACTTTACCCAAAAGCTGCAAAAGTTACACTCGCCATCGAATAGGATTATATAGTTTATGTTGTTCATTTTAAATCATTTAAAGCCTCATTAATATCTGTAAATTTAAATTGAAAACCAGCGTCTAATAATCGTTTTGATTTTACGAACCTACTTTTTAAAATTAACTCAGATTCTGTTCGCATTAGATAAGAGCCAATTTCTAATGCAAATTTTGGAGTAGGAATTCCAAGCCAAACTCCCAATGATTTCCGTAAGGCCTTCATAAATTGTCTGTTATCAATTTCACTTGAGCTCGAACAATTTACAGCTCCTTCTATGTTCTCGTTATTCTGTAAAAATGTTATTGCAGCTATTAAATCCTTAATGTGTATCCAAGCAAACTTTTGTTTTCCATTTCCATGATAACCACCCAAACCTAATTTAGAAAGTGTTGTTACAACAGGTAAAATACCCTCTCCTTTTCCTAAGACCAACGAAATTCTTAACGCTATTTTTCTGGTTTTTGGAGCTGCTGAATTAAAGAATGCCTCTTCCCATGCTTTAGCAACACTCATAGAAAAATCATTCCCTATATCTCCATCATCTTCTGTCATTGCTTTGGTTAACGAATAAGCATAAATAGTAGCTGTAGATGCATTAAACCAAATTTTCGGGGGATTTTGTAGCTGATTAATAGCCTCTCCTAAAACTTTAGTGGCATCAACCCTAGAAGATAAAATCATTTTTTTATTCTCCTCAGTATATCTACAATCAACCGATTTTCCTGTTAGATTAATAAGTATTTCTGCTCCATCTAAACAATTTACCCAATCAGTCATTGTTTTTCCATCCCAATGTACATAGTTTACACCATCTAACAATTGAGAATTCCCTCTGGTTAAAACGGTTACTAAATTTCCCCGATTTTTAAAATGAGAGGAAAGGGCTTTTCCTAAAAACCCAGTCCCTCCTGCTATTACAATTTTGTTTTTCATAGCCCTTTTAAACTTAACAACTTATTTAATTTTCTTCTCACAACTTTCTATTCCCCTCCCAAAATTCATCGAATCTACAATTGCCTGCAAAACATAACTAATGATTGGCATTCTTATCATCCATCCTAAGCTAGCAGAAGCCAAATTCATGTGTTCTAATGCATAAGCAATAGCTTTAACACTTTTATACTCTGTTCCATAAAAATCAACATAAGTCACTTGTAATATCTCATCACCGGGGTAATTATCGGCAGATTTCACTTTAAGATTAACCGTTTTAAATTTACCAAACCATTTCCCTATCTGACTGCATTGGCTACAATTTGAATCAAAATATATGCTAGCTTCAGGAATCCCAGTAGGTCTCCATAGAAAAATCCACTTTGGAACAATTTGCTTATAGTTTAACCAATCTTTACCATAACGTTTTTCCATATCGGGGTACTCCTGAAAATCTGAAACTCCAAACGAATAGGCAACAGAAAAAACAGACCCTAAAAGAAGGTATAAGCTCGAATGATAAAAACTTAATGAAGCAAACATCAGTGTAAATGACCATTGAATCGGATTTCTGCAATAAGCATAAACCCCTGTCCGAACAAGAATTTTCGTAGAATCATAAGGAAAAGGGGTTCCATTTCCTTTTGTAACCAAATCGCAAACTGCCACCAATGCTGGAAAAACGATAATAAGAAATACTTGAAATTCTATTGATGACCATTTATAATTGATAACATCAATTAATCCATAAGCATTTAAAAGAAATGGTAGACCTATTATAAATAATTGGGTCATTACCACAATTTGAAAAATTGCTCTTATATTTTTGTATAAGTCTAGATAGCTAAAATTTGCCCATAAATATGAAGGAATAAAAACAAACAAAATCAATAACCCTTCACCTATTAACCAATCATCACTTAAATGAAGTAATTCTGTTTTACCTAATTCAGACATAAATAATAGATCTATCCAAAGTAAAACAACAGCAATCAAGAATATATATTTCCCCTTAAAAAAATAGACCGGAACAATTCCCCAAACAACAATCCAAACAAAATAAAGATCGAAAGGAATTTTCAATATATTGGTTTCTTTTTCATTAAATGACCAAAACCCAAGATCCACACACAGATAATTAACAATGGCCAAACTAAGAATTGTAAAGAGTACTGAATAAAAAATAGCCCAATTTAGTTTTTTGTTCTGATTTTTTCGAAAGAAAAGGAATCCGACAAAAATCAGAGCTAGTAATACTACAATATTTCGAATGATCAGACTCATAAAAATGATTAATTGTTAATCAAAATATAAATTCATTAAATACATATTCATTAGTTCAACAGCATATCTCTCCATTGGTTCAAAGTACCATTGTGGACCGAGGTCGCATATATACTCACTTTTCCAGGTAACTTTCGTTTGATTCCCACTCATTCTAACCATGTTAACCCCTATCCTCTTCCATGTTAACCAATGGCTAATATGAGTATCATCTTTTTTAATATTAAACAAAATATGTTCATCATCACTCTCCGAAATTTCTAATGACAAAGTACCTATTCCTTTGGTTGTTGATTTAAAATCGATGTCTCTAACATCTCCAACATCAATCCCACAACCATCTACACCTAAGGGTTTTGGGAAGCCTAGTTTGAAAAATAATGGGTAATCCAAATATAAATTGGGCTTTTTATTAAAATCATTCATCGATATTTGATGGTTATAAATTTTAGATACTTCAACTATTTGAACTTCTGGCTGAGTATTAATTCCAAATGGTTGCAATAAAACTAGAATTGCTGGAATTACTATCAGCGAATACGTTTTGTCTTTACTCTGATTACGAATTAATACGATTAGAGCACCAACACCATAAAAAATAGGAGCAGCCATGATGATACAAATAGTTCCCTCACCCAAAACTACAGAAGACATCAATAGAAAAAGCGTTATAATCTTAAAAACTGTTCCCTGAGCTGTTTTGGGAGTTCCAGAATACCTAATGACCAAAAGGGTTATCAAGGCTGGTAAACCAACAAAAAGAATTGATGTATGACCATAACCTCCCATAGAAATTAACCGAAAAATTATACTAGAAGCCGCAAGAATTCCAACAATCATATAAAGTTTTGTCTTACTCTTCTTTTGTTTTTGCTCTTCTTCTTCCATCTTTTTAAATTTTATGATTTAGTGTGTTTTTTGTTTATCTATTATAAATATTGAAAGTTTGAGTTAAAAAATATAAGTTACCTCATAAATTTCATAAAGGTTTTTAAAAACCAATTTTCTTCCGATCCACTAATTTTTGTTAATGAGCTATCGGCTAACTCAGCGAAAGATTTAATACTCTTTATTTGTTTCGTAAAAGCTTCAACCTCTTCTTTATTCTTTTTGTCAGATTTTACAGTCTGTAATTGCGTAAGAACATTCAACATCGGATCCAACTCCTGTCGTTGTCTCATTTTCATTACCCGTTGGGTCACTTTCCAAATATCTTTTTCACCTCTAAAAAACTCTTTTCGTTCACCTGCTTGGTATTCTTTATAAACTAAACCCCAATCAATTAATGTTCTAATGTTCATGTTTGCATTTCCTCTCGAAATTTTTAATGCTTCCATTACATCCTCCGCACTTAACAACTCCTCGCTAATTAAAAACAATGCATGAATCTGTGCCATTGTTCGGTTTATTCCCCAATTAGAACCTAAGCTTCCCCATTGTTGTATAAATTTTTCTTTTGCTTCTAGTAATTGCATTTGCTCTTTTTTATTTTTTAATTATTGTAAAACAGAACTCACTAATAGAGTTTTCGCTTTTAATAGATTCTTTATTTGCTCGTTTCATACATCAAATGTAACAAACTTTCTGAACTTTCAATAATTTTTGAAAGTTTATTTTTTTAGATTTTCAAAAAGAATAAATTATATAAGGGATTACCCCTTAAACAACTTATATTTGCTATCCCAAAAGAACGGTATGACTCAACGTTTACGCGACAACAGAAAAACAGAAGAAATAAGAAGTTCTCTCAGAGAAACTAAGCTTAAAATTTCAGATTTTATCTACCCTCTTTTTATCGAAGAAGCCGATAACATCAAAAAAGAAATTATATCTATGCCAGGTATTTTTCGTTATTCACTAGATCGAATTAATGAAGAACTGGACGAAATTGTCGCTTTAGGAATAAATTCTGTTATCCTTTTTGGTATCCCTTTAACAAAAGATGCCGAAGGTTCTGAAAGTTGGAATAATGATGGAATAATCCAAAAAGCAATTCGTTATATCAAAACAAATTACCCAACATTAAAAGTTGTGGCAGACGTTTGTTTTTGTGAATATACAGACCACGGACATTGTGGTGTTTTATGTGATAATGATGTTGATAATGATTTAACATTAGTTAATCTTAGAAAACAAGCCTTGGCTCAAGCAAAAGCTGGTGTAGATATGATAGCACCATCAGGAATGATGGATTTTGCAGTTCGCGAGATTAGAGAAGAATTAGATAGTCATGGTTTTGAGCATATTCCTATTATGGGGTATTCTGTAAAATACTGCTCTTCTTATTACGGTCCATTTAGAGATGCCGCTGATTCTGCACCAAGTTTTGGAGACAGAAGAACTTACCAAATGGATCCTGCAAACAGAAATGAAGCCTTAAAAGAAGCTCAAGCAGATGTTGATGAGGGAGCTGATATCTTAATGGTTAAACCAGCATTATCCTATTTAGATATAATAAGAGATTTAAAAAACAATTTCGATTTACCAATTGCTGCTTACAATGTTAGTGGAGAATATGCCATGATTAAAGCTGCAGGAAAAAATGGTTGGATAGATGAAGAGAAAGTAATGATGGAAACATTGCTTTCTATAAAACGAGCTGGAGCGGATATAATAATTACTTATTTTGCTAAGGAAGCAGCGAGAATACTAAGACAAAAAGATACAAGAGAATAGAAACAAGAAAAAAGACATCATCTTTGCTCTTGTTTCTAAAAGCGAAGCGATCTTTTCTCTAAAAAAAAGAAAATGAATACGACAAAATCACAAGAATTATATAAAGAAGGACAAAAGCATTTAGTTGGAGCGGTTAACTCTCCTGTTCGTGCTTTTAGTTCTGTTGGTGGTAATCCATTGTTTATGGAAAAAGCATCAGGTTCTAAAATTTATGATGTAGACGGAAACGAATACATTGATTTAGTGCTTTCTTACGGGCCAATGATTATTGGGCATGGTAATACTAAAGTTGTAGATGCTGTCCAAAATCAAGTTAGCAAAGGTTTTACTTTTGGTGCGAGTACAGCAAATGAAATTAAACTTGCCAAAATGGTTTGCGATGCTTTTCCAGGGATGGATAAAGTAAGATTTGTAAACTCTGGTACTGAAGCAATTTTAAGTGCTATCCGTTTAGCAAGAGCTTTTACCAATAAAAATCACATTGTAAAGTTTGCTGGTTGCTATCACGGACATACAGATGCTTTATTAGTTGCAGCTGGTTCTGGTTTAGCCACATTAAGTATTCCGGGAAGTGCTGGAGTACCTAAAGAGGCAGTACAAAATACTTTAATTGCTGAGTACAACGATATTGATTCTGTAAAAAAGCACATTTCAGAATGCGATGATATTGCTGCTGTTTTTATAGAGCCTGTTGCAGGTAATATGGGAGTTGTACTTCCTTCTGATGCTTTTATTAAAGAACTTAGAAAAATAACTAAAGAAGCTGGTATTCTTTTAGTTATTGATGAAGTAATGACTGGTTTTAGATCGAAATTTGGAGGAGCGCAAGAACTATTAGGAATTGAAGCTGATATTACTTGTTTAGGCAAAGTTGTAGGTGGTGGTTTTCCTGTTGGAGCTTACGGTGCAAGAGAGGAAATTATGCAAATGGTATCTCCCTTAGGAGCAATGTACCAAGCAGGAACACTTTCTGGAAATCCAGTAGCCATGGCTGCAGGAATTTCTACTTTAGAAGAATTACAAGCTCAAAATCCTTACGATAAATTTAACGAGCAAGCTGCAATAATAGAAAAAGCATTATTAGATGCTGCTGAAGAAAATGGAATTGATTTAACTGTTAGTAGATTTGGATCTATGGTTAATCCATTTTTCACATCTAAAACAGTAACCAATTTTACGGAAGCTCAAGAATGTGATACAGCAAAATTCACCAAATTCTTTTGGGGATTAATAGAAAACGGAGTTTACATCCCCCCTTCTCAATTTGAAGCTTGGTTCTTATGTTCAGTGCTTTCTGATGAGGATATGGAAAAGATTACTAACGCAATTAATTCGGCTATGGCCGGAATTAATAATTAAAAATGGAGAATTGATAATTATCAAATGAGCAAAAATGTAGTAAAAGATAAAAGTTACTCGTTCGCAATTCAAATTGTTGAATTGTATAAAGTTCTTATTGATAAAAAAGAATTTGTTTTAAGTAAACAACTTTTACGTTCCGGAACAGCAGTTGGAGCATTAATTCAAGAAGCTGAGCATGCCGAAAGTAAAAAAGACTTTATTCATAAATTATCAATTTCATTAAAAGAGGCAAACGAAACGACTTATTGGTTAAATCTTCTATTTGATACCTGTTATATCGAAAAAGAGAATTTTGACAAAATCCACAATTTAAATATTGAATTAATTAGATTGTTAGTTACAATAATTAAATCGAGTAAAAACAATTTATAAAATGGATA
>NVUQ01000098.1 GCA_002401955.1 Flavobacteriales bacterium
GAGTGGAATTGGGTTCGCAACTCAAAGTTAATTTGAGATACTTTAATTTGCACTCTCTATTTTTTTTATTTCTCAAATCATTTAGGACGGGATTGATTTTAGAACTTCATTTAGAGGAAAAAAACCAGTTGCCTAATGGATATATTTCAGAAGAATATGAATCTAAAGGTTTTTACCCTTCCAAACGAGTACAAGACTTTCCTGTTCGAGGCAAAGCTCTATATTTATGTATAAAGCGAAGGGTTTGGCGTAAAAAAGACAATCCTAAATTAACCATTAAAAGTGACTACTCTTTTATTTCGGAAGGCTCTAAATTAACCAAAGAGATTTCTGATTTTTTAAAAGGTACAGGTAGAGACCCGAGTAGATACGATAAGTAATATTGGCAGTTACTATGGCGTAAAGGCTGATAAGCTAAGGCGTCATTACAAAAAAGACATTAGCGGTTTTAATAACTGGGATCAAAAAGATCATTCAGAGGAGTACCTATATTTTAGTGTTAATATGGGTGAGTATCTTAGTTTAGATGAAACAAGTTTGTCTCAAGGAGAGCTGTATACCTATTTAACCAATAAAGAATCTAAAGGAAAAAAAGGAAGTTTAATAGCCAGTATTAAAGGGACTAAGGCTAAAGAAATAACAAAAATAATTACCAAGATACCATTAGCGAAACGAATTAAAGTAAAAGAAGTCACCATAGATATGGCCAGGAATATGGAGGCTGCTGTTAAAGCTTGTTTCCCTAATGCTCAAATAGTTACTGATAGATTTCATGTTGTAAAACTCGTCTTAGACTCCGTTCAACATCTTAGAGTAAAGTTAAGATGGAAAGCTATAGATCAGGAAAATGAAGCTATAAAAGAAGCAAAATCAAATGGAAAAAGATTTAAGCCTAAAGAATTTGAAAATGGAGATACATTAAAACAATTACTTGCTAGAAGTAGGTATATTCTGGCTAAGAAAGAGAAGAACTGGACAGAAAATCAAAAACAAAGAGCAATAATTTTATTTCAAGAATTCCCAGAATTAAAAAAGGCGTATGAACATTGCATGCAACTAAGGAATGTCTACGAAAACACCTCTAAAGTTAGAGCTGAAATCCAATTAAATAAATGGATTGAAAAGACTACTGAATTAAAAATAGAACAGTTTTATACAGCTGCAAATTCAATTAATTATAACAAAGTTAATATCCTAAACTTCTTTAATAATAGAAGTACTAATGCAAGTGCAGAATCTTTTAATTCTAAAATAAAACTCTTTAGAGCTAACCTCAGAGGTGTCTCAGATCTTAAATTTTTCCTATTCAGGTTAACCAAATTATTTGCTTAGTCCCTAAGAAATGAATGTGAGCCCTTACAACCCTATAAATCTCAAAAATAATGGGTTTCCTATTTATTTTAAAGGAGGTTTGTTTTTATACCAATTTAATTTCAAAACACCTAACAATGGTTTTTGTATTATGCCGATAGATAATCAAAGCCAGAGAATGAGAGTAACGAAATTATTGGGCATTTTGATTACAAATCGGTATTACCTCCTAAATCGTTGTCATTTTTTTTAAGCTATTTAACAACAAAGTTGTGCAACAGGTATAATGGCTATATTTCATTATGTTGACTGATTACTTTACATTTGGTTACAACAAAACGAAAACATAGAATAGCGTTAGCAAATATAAAAGTGAAAAAGTCAAGAATCATTTTCATTACAATTGGATTAATTCTAGTAGTCGGAATTTATCAAACTTTCTATCCTGGAGATTCTTTTTATTCAGAAGAATTCGAATTAGCAACAAGCCTATCACTACCTAATTCTGCTAATTTAATCGAAGGACAGTCGGATTGGGGCCTGACTTGTGCTATCCACGAAATTTCATCCGAAGATTGGGGGAAATTTACTAAGCCGTTATTAAATAGAGCTAATCGAAATCATTCAATACCAACCTCATTTTATCCTGAATTACTAGACAAATTGGATGGACAAGCGGATGTTTTTGTACTCACTACAGACAGAAGATATGTTTTTGTGGGTTTAGACAAATCTAATAGACAAATATTTTGGGAAGTCTGGCATAATTAAAAATAAACATTTGCTAACATTCTATATATAATATGCCTTGTTGCTAGCATTTTAGCTTTTGAAACTTGTGGAAGTTGTGCCATAATTTTAGCTAGTGCTTTTTAATAGCATATTAGCGAGCTGCATTCTCGCTTTGTAACTTGACAAAGTTTTCGCTACTAAGGTTTTGCAGTATCGGGGGATTCCTCACAAAAATTATTACTTTTAAGCATTGAACAAACTAAACGCACATTACATATAGTAGCGTTGGCAAACATTGAAATTACACTTATGAAAAGATTACTACTTATTACAACTGCAATTATTTTATTGCATTCAAACTTGAAAGCCCAAACTTGCGAAACCTATGCAGTTCAAGACAATGGTTCTAATTATGAGTGGGGTTTGTTTAATCCTTCGACTGGTAATGTGACTGGTGTAACAGCAATAGCAACTCCCATGAGTGACCTTGATGATCCGAACAGCTGTATAGATGGACAAAATGAAATGGTTTACTTTTTTGAAGTAACAGAAGTTATGGGTAATGGTGTCTTTTCTATCGTGAGTTTAAATGTAAATACTGGTGTAAACAGTAAACAAACTACAACAGATGGGGGATTTTTAGAATATAGTAACAGTACAGGTAAACTACATGTGGTACAATATGATCTACTAAACAATTATCAAATAGGTGAATTGACCCCAACAACTGGAGCTGTTAGTAATATTATGACTACAACTACTCAAGTAGGAAGTGTTGTGGGTAAATCTACCTTAAATGAGCAAAGTGGTAATATTTATTTAGTGGAAGAAAATGGACTTGCGTACACCCTTATTAGTATAAACATTAGCACAGGGAGTATATCGTCATTAAGTATTACAAACATGCCTTCTGGTGGTGAGGTCTGGTATATAGAACACGATAACGCAACTGGTAAAACTTATGTAATACTTACCGACCCTACTTCATGGAAAATTGCAGAATTGAATACAACAACAGGCGCATTAAGTAACATCAATACATTTAGCGCTGTTGCATCACCACCCGCTAATACGAGCTACATGGACGAGCTAAATGGAATATTTTATTTTGGAGTATCAGGTTCGGTAGTTGGTGTAGATGTTAATACAAATATTGGAACAGTCCAGAGTGTATTGAGTGACATCTACATTTTGGAGCACAACAACTTTCCTTGTTCTGTTGGTATTGAGGAGAATAGCTTTGGAAATGATCTTAGCTTTTTCCCTAACCCGACTGATGGTAATTTCTCTATTGATTTAGGAGGAAAATACCAAACCATTACTATTACTATGACAGATTTAGTTGGGAAAATAATCCAGACCAAGACCTACAATGAAAGCCAACTGTTAAACCTAAGTATAGAAGAATCAGCAGGTATTTATCTATTAGTGATTGAATCGAAAGATAAGAAAGCTGTAATTAAATTAATAAAAGAATAAAACGATTTGCCAACAACATCTATATTTTATATTGTTTTAGCTTTATCATTTTAAACTAAAGTTTAAAACAACACAAAAACATAGATTAGGCGTTGCCACACATAAATCATAATTTTAGTGAAGAAAATAAAATCCCTTATTACTTTTTGTTTTTTATTAATTACAACTTCTTTTTTTGCTCAAGAAAAATTTTCTAATGAAATATTAAATAATGTAAAAAAATATGGTGCAGATATTGAAAACTCATTTGAAATCACAGAAACATCAAACTTCCAAATTGACACCATCAACAGAATAGTTCTAAAGAATGGATTACGTAGTTCAAAATATTTAAACCCTGACTCGTGGAAGTCTATTAAAGAAGATGTTGAAGTTAATTCGATAAGTATCGTCTTCTCAAAATATCCAATTAGAAAAAATGGATATTCAATGAATCATAAATTACTATTCAATCGATTAAAAAATTTATTTCAAATTGACCCTTTATTAAATGACTCATTAATTGATTGGAAAATCATCCTTCATACAAATTGTAAAAATGATATTCAAGTTGACTCTTTATTTCACGGAATAATTATCGAATATAAAAAAGATGAAGAAATTATTGACTCTATTCAAGTTTCTAATATAAATATTCCTAACTCAAATTCTGCTTCTGATGTCCTTGAAACAATAGAATCATTTAACGACTTGCCTGAGGAAATATTATTAGATATAAAAACTAGAAACCCTATAGAAAAAACCGAGATATTAATCGACTATTTTGAAGAACTACTAAAAGACACTGTAACAACTGAAGTTACACCTACTTTTTTAAAAAATCATAAATATTTAATAAACCAATTTATAAGAACCTACGGAAACAATAATGACAGTGTTGTTTACAAAGTTTTTGACCGTAATCGTCAATGGAAAAATGCTTTAATAATTGCAGATTGGACAGGAAGTATGTATCAGCATGGAGCACAAGCTTTACTATGGCATACTCTAAACTTTGAAACGTCTGGACTTGAATATTTTACACTTTTCAATGATGGAGACTTAAAATCAACTAAAGCAAAGCATATAGGAGAAACAGATGGTGTTTATTTTGAAAAAGCTGACAACATTGATAAAATAGTTAAACTTTACCAGCTTGTTATGCTAAAAGGAGGCGGTGGGGATGGCCCTGAAAATGATATTGAAGGCATATTAAAAGGAATAGAAAAATTTCCTATGCACTCTGAAATAATTTTAATTGCTGACAATAATGCTTGTGTTAGAGATATAGAACTGTTAGAATATATCGACAAACCAATTAGAGTTATAATTTGCGGATACAATAATAAAAGAGGAATAAATCCACAATATTTACATATAGCAAAAGAATCTGGAGGTTCGCTGCACACTATCGACCTTGACATTCATAATTTACAAGTTGAATTAAACAAAAAAGGCGAAATAAAATCTTTAATCGATTATGACTTTAAAATTGGTTCATCTAACTGCTATAATTCAAAATCAATTTATCCCGACTCTTATTTTGACAATCGAATTTATACAAACCTTGATTCCGCAAAAAGTTATAAAAAAAGAGTTGTAAACCTTGATTTAAGTTCTCAATCAATAGAAAAGATTCCTAGAAAGATTAAGAAGTTAAAAATATTGCAGTCTTTAAACTTAAGTAACAACAAAATTTCAAAAATAACAAGGCCCCTATACAACTCTTACTATCTTGAAACATTAGATTTATCTCATAATAAAATCTCGGAAATTCCTTTTAAATTAAGTTGGTTAAAAAAACTCAAAAGATTAGATTTAAGTTTTAATAAAATTGACTCAATAAGTTCATTACCTAGACTTGATTATTTGATTCATCTTGATTTATCAAATAATAGTTTTTCTTATTTACCAACACGATTAGACTTTAAAAACCTACAATATCTTTATCTAAAAAATAATAACCTAATAGAATTACCCGTATCTATTGGTAGACTGAAAAAATTAAAGGAATTATCTTTAAGCGGCAATTCTATTTCTGATTTAACTAAAAGAATTGGTTACCTAAAAAAACTTGAAATATTAGACCTTTCAGATAATGATATTTCTGAATTGCCTAAGCAAATTAATCGCCTAAGAAAGTTAAAATCACTAATACTTTCTGGTAATAATTTCACAAATGATTATATTGAATATTTAAGAAAAATACTGCCAAATACTACTATTGAAAATCAATAACGTGTGGCAACATCATCTATATTTTATAGGGCAGTTGGTAGTAATTTGAAACAGTAAAGCAATTAATAAGCACCGCCAAAAATTTGTTTTGCCGTTTTATTAAAACAAAAAATTAAACCCCAAAGCCAAAGCTTTGGCTAATTAGTTAAACGAAAATATGTACTTTTAAATCGCCCTACGAAAACATAGATTGGGCGTTACCACACATTAAAACATTAGTGATTATAAATGAATTCAAAGAAGAAACGCATAAAATGGACTAAAGAATTATGCTTTGAAATTGCTTTGACTTGTAACACTAGAAAGGTGGAATGTCTAGTATTGTTGTGACGAATTAATTAAGTCCATAACTTATATATTTGAATTATGGAAAAGAGACAGTATGAGAATAGAAGAATTTGAAGAGAAGTGGAGTGTAATTTACGATACTAAACTTGCTGGAATTGGAGAATCGTTTTTAATTGGCCAACAAGATTGGGAAGAAATAACTGTTACAAAATGTAAACTTGTAAGTTCTAAAAATGATAAATACCTATTTGATGTTGAAATAACGGATAATATGGAGGGAAATATCTCTCATCATAAAAGAGAAATTAAAATAGTGATGTTAAATAATGAAGCTTTAATTGATGATGTTAAAGCGTATAAATAATAATTCCATAATGAAAGAATCATTCGAAATCAAAGAAACATTTAATGCAAAACCATCAGAAATTTATAAGGCATGGTTAAATAGCGAAAAACATGCTAAAATGGTAGATGGAGAAGCAGAATGTAGTTCAGAAGAAGGCGCTTCTTTTACTATTTGGGATGGTTACATTAAAGGAAAAAACATCAGTTTAAAACCAAACGAAGAAATTATTCAAAGCTGGCGTACTTCAGAGTTTAATGAAAATGATGATGATTCTAAAGTCATTATCCGGTTAAAAGAGGTAAACGATAGTACTGAACTTACCTTAATACACAGTAATATTCCTGAAGGACAAACTCAATATAAAAAAGGTTGGGAAGATCATTACTTTGCTCCAATGAGAGAATATTTCAAAAAATAACTAAAAAAAGCCTAACAAAATGTTAGGCTTTTTTTAAAACTTTACTCTTTTAGAAGCTCCAAACTTTTTAGCTGCTTTAGAGAGCTTTCCTTTTTTCTTTGTGTTTACAGTTGTAGATGTTGATCTCACCTTAAAACCCGATTTTTTCTCTTTTGCTAAACGCTCTTCCTCTGCTTTCTGAGCTGCAGCATCAGCTTCAGCTCTTTTTTTAGCCTCTTCTTCAGCACGCACTTTTTCTTCAGCTGCTAAACGAGCCTGTTCTTCAGCAATCTTCTTATTAATTTCTTCCATTTTCTTTGCATTAGCCAAACGTTCTTCCTCTGCTTTTTTAGCTGCTACGGCTGCCGCTTCTTTTGCTAATCGTTCTTCCTCTTGTTTTGCAGCAAATTTCTTTGCCTCTGCTGCAGCTTTAGCCTCTGCATCTGCAGCTAATTTAGCCGCTTTTTCTGCAGCTTCTTTTAGTAATCGTTCTTCTTTCTCTTTTAGTTTTGCCAATTCTGACTCTGCTTTAGCTTTTGCTTCCGCTTCTTTTGCAGCTTTAGCTTCTGCTTCAGCTTTTTCCTTCGCTAAACGTTTTGCCTCTTTTTCTTTTTGTTTTGCAACCATATCAGCAATTGCTTGCGTTTCTGCATCACCTTTTGCTTTAGCTTTGGCTTCAGCTTTTTCTTTAGCTATACGTTCTTCTTCAGCTTTTTTAGCTGCAGAATCAGCTTCTTTCTTTGCTTTTGCCTCTGCTGCTGCGCTTGCTGCTGCTTCAGACTCTGCTTGCTCCCTAGCTAATTTAGCTGCTTTCTCATTTTCTTTTGCTAATGTAGCTGCTGCTTTGGCTAATGCTTCAGCTTCTTTTTTAGCTAACACCTCTGCTTGAGCTTTTTCTTTAGCTAATCTTTGCTCTTCTGCTTCTTTTACTTTGGCTTCTGCTTTGGCTTTTGCAGCTGCTTCTGAATCTGCAGCTGCCTTTGCTTTCGCTTCTGCTTTCTCTTTGGCTAAACGCTCTTCTTCTTCCTTTTTAGCTAATTCATCAGCTTCTTTTTTTGCTTTTGCCTCATCATTAGCCTTTTCTTTAGCTTCTTTTTCTGCTTGCTCCTTGGCTAATTTAGCTTCTTTTTCTGCTATTTTCGCGTTTTCTGATGCTGCTTTAGCAGCTGCTTCAGCTTCTTTCTTTGCTTTTGCTTCTGCCTCAGCTTTTTCTTTAGCCAATTGATCATCTGCTGCTTTAATTGCATCTGCTTCTGCTTTTTCTTTGGCTAACCTTTCCTCTTCTTGCTTTTTTGCTTGAGCTGCAGCTTCTTTTCCTGCTAAAGCTTCTGCGGCCGCTTTTGATTTAGCTTCTGCTTCTGCTTGTTCTTTAGCTAATTTCGCTTCCTTTTCTTTTTGTTTTGCCAGCTCTTTATCAGCTTTTGCTTTTGCCTCTGCTTCTCCCGCAGCTTTAGCTTCTGCTTCGGCTTGTTCTTTAGCTAATCTTTTCTCTTCCTCTTTTGCTTTCGCAGCCTCTTGCTCTGCTTTAGCCTTAGCCTCTGCTTCTCCTGCTTTTTTAGCATCCGCTTCTGCCTTTTCTTTTGCTAAACGCTCTTTCTCTTCTGCCTTAGCTTTTAGTTCTGCTTCTTTTTTAGCTAAATCCTCGGCTTCTGCCTTTGCCTTTGCTTCAGCCTCCGCTTTCTCTTTTGCTAATTTTTCTTCAGCCTCTTTTGCTTTTGCAGCCTCTTGCTCTGCTTTCGCTTTCGCTTCTGCCTCTGCCGCAGCTTTTGCTTCTGCCTCAGCAACTGCTTTCTCTTTTGCTGCTTCCTCAGCTTTCGCTTTTGCTGCTTCCTCTTCTGCTTTTGCTTTTGCTTCGGCTTCGGCAGCAGATTTAGCTTCTGCTTCTGCTTTCTCTTTGGCTAATCGTTCTTCCTCTTGCTTTTTAGCTTTTTCTTCTGCATCTGCTTTTGCTTTTGCTTCTGCCTCAGCAGCTGCTTTTGCTTCGGCTTCTGCTTTCTCTTTAGCCAAACGTTCTTCCTCAGCTTTTTTGGTTGCTGCTTCAGCCTCCTCTTTAGCTTTCGCTTCTGCTGCAGCTCTTTCTTCTTCCTCTTTTTTCAATCGCTCTGTTTCTGCCTTTTTTTCAATTGCAGTATCTATTAAATCTATTCTATTTTTTGAATCTGATTTTGTGGGATCGATACTCAATGCTTTTTGATACATCTTTTTTGCCTCCTCATAATCTTTCTTAAAAAAAGCTTTATCTGCTGATTTCATAGCTTCTGAATAAGCTTTCTTCTTTTGCTTTTCTGCTTCTTCTTTTGCTTTTTGTTTAGCCTTATAATTCGTTAAAACCCCATTTAACCTCTGAGAAATCGGACCAGTATATCCCATATTCCAATCTATTTCATTGGCTTGAGAATTGTATTGCGCTTTACCTATTGGTTTATCTAAAAAAGCAACATCCAACTCTTTATCTTGCTTAAAAATAGTCATATCAACAAGTAAATTCGATATTTTAGTTCTTTGATTAGGAGGAACGCCAGTTGTGCTAACCAATATTTTTTTAGGAACAAACCCTGCTTTTTCATACAACACAATAAACTCTTTTCCAAATTCTAAAAAGAACTCATACTTCCCTTTTCCATCAGTTAGCACATTACTAACATATTCTCCGTTTGAAGTTACTTTAACACTAACCCCAGCCATCGATTTTTCACTAAAATATTCTGATACTTCTCCTGATAACATCAACTTATCATCATTGTTATCTTGAGCAAAAGTGGTAAAAGGGATAATAAACAGGATTAATAGCCTTAATATCTTCTTATTCATTCTTTTAATTTTAAGATTTGCAAATATCGAAATTATCAAACACGAACCTTACCATAATCAAGAAATTAATTAACAATATTTGTTGAAAATATCTGAACTTAAAGCATTTAAAAAATGGTAGATTTACAATCTGTTTTAATTTGTACGAATGGATTCAAAAAATATTTTTTCTAGTCACTACCTTGCTCCTATTGAGTATTATTACCATTTGATAAATAGTAATGATGTTGTAATTGATATTTATGAGAATTTTGTAAAACAAACTTATAGAAATAGATGTTGTATTTTGAGTCCAAATGGTGTTCAAAACTTAACTATTCCGTTAGTAAAAGCTAGACAACGAAAGCTCATTAAAAATATGATTATTTCTTATGATGATAACTGGCGGAAAATACACTGGAAATCACTAGAATCAGCATACAGAAGCTCTCCTTATTTTGAATATTATGAAGATGAGTTCTATCCATTTTATCACGACAACGATTACAAATACCTTATCGATTTTAACACTGATTTAAATCAAAAGATTATTGAATTATTGAGTGTCGATATTCACATCAAAAACTCAACTAAATATGCTGAAACTATTTCTCCAGAGAATGATTTCAGAAATTCTTTTTCTCCTAAAATCACCACTAAACTTAATTTTAGTGAATACATTCAAGTATTTGGAGATAGAAACGGTTTTACACCGAACATGAGTATTTTAGATTTACTTTTTAACGAAGGTCCTAATGCTGTAAATTATATGAACGAGCTAAAAGTAGATGTCTAAACTTGCTCCTCAAAATAAATTTTTAGACCTTTCTGATTACGGAAGGTTTATTGGTAAACTACTCGCTAAATCACTTCTAAAAACTCCTTTTACGCCTATTCATGTTACCTTTTTGTTTTTGATAGCAGGAGTAGTTGCCATTTATTTTATTACTCAGCAACAATACATAATTGCGGCTATTTTTATTATTCTAAAATCCATTATTGATGCTGCTGATGGTGAATTGGCACGACTTAGAAACAAACCATCTTACATTGGCAGGTATTTAGATTCTGTTTTTGATTTGCTGCTAAATTTCGCCTTTTTATTTACCATTTATTACTACAGTAGCAACTCTATTTGGTTAATGATTGTTGCTTTTATTGCCATTCAATTGCAAGGCACCATATTTAATTATTATTATATAATACTCAGAAATAATTTAACTGGTGGAGACACAACAAGTCGAATTGAAGAAAAATCCTATCCAAAAGCATTGCATGGTGAAAATCAAAAAATGGTTAATTTCTTATTTATCCTATACACTTTATTTTACGGAGGGTTTGATAGACTCATTTTGAGCATAGATGGAAATTCAAAAAACATTAAGCAATTTCCGAACTGGTTTATGACCTTTGTTTCAATTTATGGATTAGGCTTTCAGTTATTAATTATTGCTCTTATGTTAACTTTTGGATTTATAAATTACATCATCCCTTTTTTTATTTTTTATTCTATTTTTATCCCCATAATTATCGGATTAAGAAAATGTATTTTTAAATGAGAATTTTATTAGCTAAAATATTTCGACTTCTATTTAAAGTTCCCTTTTTTCAAAAAAGGTTCTTTGGTATTCATAATAGAATATTCTCCCCTCTAAACCTATTTAAAGGTGTTGTTCAAGTTATAAAATTTAAGAAGGAGATTTACCTCGAATTACATGTTGATGACTGGATACAAGAAAACATTTACTTCTTAGGAAAGTACGAAGAAGCCGAATTATTATTTATACAATCATCCTTACAAAAAGGAGATGTATTTATTGATATTGGAACAAACATTGGATTGCATTCACTTTTCTCATCAAAACTAGTAGGAGAAAAAGGTATTGTTGTGTCTTTTGAGCCATTTAGTAAAAATTTTACTGCTTTTAAGAAAAACATTCTACTCAACAAAAGTTTAAACATAATTCCAGAAAACATAGCCATTTCTAATACTGAAAAATCTATTGAAATTTTTTACAATAGCGAAGAATCTAATCTAGGAATGGCTTCATCATATTTAACTGAACATTCAGATTCTGAAACAATCAAAGCAGTTTCTCTAGATTCTTATTTACGAGATAACCCTCTACAAAAAATAAACTTTATAAAAATAGATATTGAAGGTGGCGAATACAATGCTTTGCTAGGAATGAAAAATACGCTAACAACATTTTATCCAACTCTTTTAATAGAGATGTTAGAAAATAATGAGGTAAATCAACCTAACAACAATGAAAACATCACTAATTATCTTGAAAAAATAGGGTATAAAAAATACTATATTAATAATGATGGTAGCCTCGAATTAGATGAAATAAATAAGGATAGAATGAACTTTGCTTTTGTTAAAAAATCAATTAAGTAGTATTTACTTTATCTATTCAATAAACTTATATTTGTTTTTATGATTTATCTAACAAGAAGGGAACGCTTTAATGCTGCTCATCGCTTATATAGAAAGGAGTGGTCTAATGAAAAAAACTTTGAAATCTTCGGAAAATGTTCTAATCCGAATTGGCATGGACACAACTACGAACTTTTTGTTACAATAAAAGGGGAAACAAATCCTGAAACAGGTTTTGTTATTAACCTTAAAGAACTCAGTAAAATTGTAAGAGAACGAGTAATTGATAAAATAGATCATAAAAACCTAAACATTGATGTAGATTTTATGCAAGGAAAAATTACTACTGCAGAAAACATTGCTATTGCTGTTTGGAATGAAATTGAAAGTGATTTAAATAAATTAAACTGTGAATTACACTGTGTGAAAGTTGTTGAAACAGAAAATAATTCAATAGAATACTACGGATAACATGAATGGATACGAAAAGATAGAAAAGTATGATGAAGAAAAAATTGAATCTTTATCTGAACACTACAAAAGTGTAATTACCAACTTAGGTGAAGATGTTACCCGAGAAGGTTTAGAAAAAACACCTGAACGTGTGGCTAAAGCTATGCAATACCTAACCCATGGTTATGATTTAGACCCCGCAGAAATTATTAAATCGGCAATGTTTACCGAAGATCATAACCAAATGGTAATTGTAAAAGACATAGAAGTGTATTCTATGTGCGAACATCATATGTTGCCATTTTTTGGGAAAGCACACATTGCTTATATTCCAAATGGAAAAATTGTAGGATTAAGTAAAATACCTAGAGTGGTTGATGCTTTCGCACGAAGATTACAAGTGCAAGAACGCTTAACAGATCAGATAAAAAATTGCATTAACGACACTTTAAATCCATTAGGAGTTGCAGTGGTTATAGAAGCTCAACACATGTGTATGCAAATGAGAGGAATTCAAAAACAAAACTCTGTAACCACAACATCTTCTTTTGTTGGTGCTTTTGAAAAAGACAGTACTAGAAAAGAATTTATCAGTTTAATATCAAATAAATTAGGATAACACATGGAAAATCAAGACTCACTTAAAAGTCCGATAGAAAGAGCTGGAGCTGTTGGTTCTAAAACAATGGCTAAATCATTTTTAGCAAATGTTTTCTCTTATATGTCAGCAGCCTTAACAATTACAGGAATTGTAGCCTATTGGTTTGGTACAGATTTAAGCATGCTTTCATTAATGTTTAACATTGAAAATGGCGACTTAGTTGGTATGAAAATGATTGGATACATCATAATGTTTGCACCATTAGGATTAGTATTGTTAATGTCAGCACGATTTCATAAGTTCTCTTCAGTTACTTTAGTCGCACTATTCATAGTATTCTCAATTTTAATGGGAATGAGCATGAGTACCATATTTATTCAATATAGTCTCGGATCTATTGCTTCTACCTTTTTTATTACTGCTGGAACCTTTAGCATAATGGCATTTTTAGGATACACTACAAAAACAGATTTAACCAAATTTGGTTCTATTTTAATGATGGGAGTTATTGGAATAATTATCGCGATGGTAGTTAATATGTTTATGCAAAGTGAAATGATGGATTATATTATTAGCGGTATTGGTGTGCTAATATTTACAGGACTAACAGCTTATGATGTTCAAAAACTAAAAAGAATAGGTTCTGGAGTAGAATACGGAACAGATGAAACCAATAAATTAGCTATTATGGGAGCATTGAATCTTTACCTCGATTTCATCAATTTATTCCTATTCCTATTAAGATTTATGGGCAACAGAAAATAATTTCTAAAAATATTATAAAGGGTTAACAACAAATCTTAAAACGCATTGTAAGTTTCGCTTTTAAATTTTACTTTTGATGCACTTAAAAATTATAAATTATACGATAAGGTATGAGCGTATTAGTAAATAAAAATTCAAAAGTAATAGTACAAGGTTTTACAGGTGGAGAAGGAACTTTCCATGCTGGACAAATGATAGAGTTTGGAACCAATGTAGTTGGTGGTGTAACTCCAGGTAAAGGTGGTCAAAAACATTTAGACAGACCAGTATTTAACACAGTTGAAGATGCTGTAAAAGAAACTGGAGCTAATGTCTCTATATTATTTGTACCTCCTGCTTTTGCTGCTGATGCAATTTTAGAAGCTGCTGATAGTGGTATTGAGGTAATCATTTGTATTACAGAAGGCATCCCTGTTAAAGATATGATTCCTGTTAAAGAATATTTAAAAGATAAAGATTGTCGTTTAATCGGACCTAACTGCCCAGGAGTAATGACTCCAAATGGTGCTAAAGTTGGTATTATGCCAGGATTTATCTTTAAGTCAGGTAACATTGGTATTGTTTCAAAATCTGGAACATTAACTTACGAAGCTGCTGATCAAGTTGTAAAAGCTGGTTTAGGAATTTCTACTGCAATTGGTATTGGTGGTGATCCAATTATTGGAACAACTACACAAGAAGCAATCGAATTGTTTATGAATGATCCAGAAACGGCTGGAATTGTTATGATTGGTGAAATTGGTGGAAATTTAGAAGCCAATGCTGCAAACTGGATTAAAGAAAACGGAACTAAACCTGTTGTAGGTTTTATTGCTGGAGAAACTGCTCCTGCGGGAAGAACAATGGGGCATGCTGGTGCAATTGTAGGTGGTGAAGAAGATACTGCTCAAGCTAAGAAAAAAATAATGAGAGCTTGCGGAATTACTGTTGTTGATTCTCCTGCTGATATAGGTGAAGCAATGGCTGAGTTAATGAAAGTTACTGCTTAATAAACATTCGTCATTGCGAGGAACGAAGCAATCTTGTTGATGAGATTGCTTCGTTCCTCGCAATGACGTAAATAAAAAGATAAATGAAATTACTTGAAGGAAAAGTTGCAATAATTACTGGAGCAACAAGGGGTATTGGAAAAGGTGTTGCAGAAGTTTTTGCAAAAAATGGAGCTGACATCGCTTTTACCTATGTATCTTCTGATGAGAAAGCGAAAGCAATAGAAGAAAACTTAAAAAGCTTTGGTGTAAAGGTAAAATCTTACAAGTTTAATGTTGCCGAATATGCTGCTACTGAAGAATTTATAGCTGATGTAGCTTCTGAATTTGGGAAAATTGATGTTATAGTAAATAACGCAGGAATTACTCGTGATGGTTTATTAATGCGAATGAGCGAAGAAAACTGGGATGATGTGATGAACATTAACTTAAAATCAGTTTTTAACGTTACTAAATGTGCATTAAGAACTTTACTTAAACAACGTTTTGGATCTATTATTAACATGAGTTCTGTTGTAGGAATTGAAGGTAATGGTGGTCAATCTAACTATGCTGCATCTAAAGCAGGTGTTATTGGATTTACTAAATCTATTGCTCAAGAGATTGGTTCTAGAAACATTAGATGTAATGCAATTTGTCCTGGTTTTATTGAAACAGAAATGACCAAAGATTTAGATCCTGAAGTAATTAAAGGATGGGTTGATGATATTCCAATGAAACGTTCAGGTACACCAGAAGATGTTGCTAATGCCGCTTTATTTTTGGCTTCAGATTTATCAAACTACGTTAATGGTCAAACATTAAACGTTTGTGGAGGTATTCAAACATAAATTCTTATAAATAACAATATTTAAAAGGTGGCTTCAGTCACCTTTTTTTATTTACAGCTATTCATAATATTTATTTAAGTTCAACGTATGTATTCAGCAGATTTCATACATTAGCAGCTAACTTACTATCCTCTTTTTGAAAGATAATAAATTAAATATCCTATTTCTTGCATCATGGTATCCGAATAAGGTTATGCCTTTTAATGGTAATTTTATTCAACAACATGCTAAAGCAGTATCACGACATTGTAATGTTGCAGCTATTCATGCGTTACCTGTTGCAGAAAAATCAAAAGAGAAAATAACTGCAAAATGGAACAATGGAGTTTATGAAGTTGTTGTGTATTATGCAAAAATTAATTCAAACACTCCTATCCTATCACAATACCAAAAAGGGAAAGAACAACAGAAAGCTTATATAAAAGCTTATGAAATTGCTTTAAAAGAGATAAAGTCTTTTAATCTTGTCCATTTAAATGTGGTTTATCCTGCTGGCTTATTTGCATTGTACCTAAATAAAAACTACAATCTACCATTTATTCTTACCGAGCACTGGACAGCTTTTCAAAAAGATTCATTTACCAAACTAGAGAAATACTTTGTAAAAAAAATAGCAAAAAAAGCGTTGATGATTTGTCCTGTTTCTGAACACCTTAAAACAGCAATGATAGCTTTTGGTATTGAAAATACTTTTAAAGTAATTCCTAACGTTGTTGATACTGATTTATTTAAGTTTAAACCAAAAGTTACTCCAAATAAAAGAACAGAAATTTTGCACATTTCTAACTTAAAAGATGACCATAAAAATGTTAGTGGCATTCTTAATACCATTAAAAAATTGAGTTTAGAAAGAAGTGATTTTTGCTTAACCATAGCTGGTGATGGTGATATTGAGCAATGTAAAGAAAATGCTGACACATTAAATATACCTGAAGATCTTATTAAATTTGAAGGAGAGAAAACACAAAAAGAAGTTGCCGAACTAATGAATAAAAGCGATTTCTTTATCATTTTTAGTAACTACGAAACATTTTCCATAGTAATTGCTGAAGCATGGGCTTTGGGATTACCAGTTATATCAAGTAAATGTGGTGGATTAACCGAAGAAATCAATATCCAAAACGGGATAAGTGTTGCTCCTAAAAATGAAAAAGAGTTGCTAAATGCTATCCTTCATATGATGGACAATTTATCTAAATACAACCTTCATGATATTGCAGCAAAAACACAAGATCGTTTTAGCTTTAATAAAGTAAGTAAACAGTTTTTAGAAATCTATAATAATACGATTGTCAAAAATTGAATTCATTAACAGACATAAAAGAATTTATTAATGGTTTTCTAAAACGAAAAGGAGCTTACATTCTTTTTTCTATTGTTTTAAGTAAAATCATCAGCTTTTTACTTTCTTTTTATGTTATTCATCAACTTTCACCTAAGGATTATGGAAATATATCCTATGCCTACAACATTATCAGTTTTATTGCTCCTTTTGCTGGATTCGGAATTTATCAAAGTTTAAGTAGATACGGCCCTATTTCTAAATCACAACAAAACAAAAAACAACTTTTTAATTTTATCTTAAGCAGGGGTATTATAGCTTCAATCATTTTATCTTGTATAGTTGTAATTTCAGCAAAAACTTTAACAAAATCACTTCCAGATAGCTACAATTACTTAGTTCTCATTAGTCTTTTCATTATATCCCATTTTATTTTTGAAGTAATTAAAATAAAATTTAGAATCTATAATATCAATAAATTATTTGCTTATTTGGAAATAAGTCATAGTGTTATTTTATTAATTTTAGGAATTACACTAACATCTTTTTTGGGTGGATATGGATACTTAATAGCATTAATTATTAGCCCTCTAATAATCTCAGTATATATTCTACTAAAATATAAAACACTAAGAACAGAAAGTAAAAGTAATTATTCAAAAGAGTATAAAAAATCACTTTGGAAGTACGGAATTTATACTAGTTTGGGAGGCTTAACTTCTCAATTAATATTCTCTATTGATATTTTAACCATTGGGTTTCTTATGCACGACCCAAGCGAAGTAGCTCTTTATAAAACAGCAAGCCTAATTCCATTTGCACTATTATTTATACCTGCAGGAGTAATGAAAACCGATTTAGTAAAAATTACTCAGAACTACCAAAACAAAAAATTCTTAAAAAACTATGTTAGCAATTACTTAAAATTGTTTTTCATTATTTCTATTATAACCTTTATCACCTTATATTCCTTATCAACTTTTATTATGGGATTGTTTGGTTCGGAATACATTTTAGCTCAAGATTTAATTCCTATTTTCGCTGTAGGCTTAGTTGGTGCTTTTTTATTTAGAAATCCTTTCGGGAATATTATAACCTGCGTTGGATGGGTAAAAACAAATACAGCCATTTCAATTATAGTTCTTCTTTTAGATGTTATTTTAAATATATTTTTAGTTGAAAAATATGGTATTATTGGTGCAGCCTACTCTACGGCTATTTTATTATGGATCGCGGGAATCGCTTCTTACATTGCTTTTTTAAAATATCTTAAAACCTTAGATTAATTTAAAATAAAATTTGCATTTTTGACCTATGTTAAAACTGATCAAAGGACTTATTCTATTAATAAAAAAACCCTTTTTAATAAACTTGGTTATTGATAACGAGTTTGTTTATAAAGACTCCGTTTTAAAGGAATTTCCTCAGCTAAAATCAGGATTTCCTATGCTTGATTTTCTAACGCTATTCCCAAATTTCAAAGAAACTGTTTTTCCATTTTCATTTCTTGAAGGTGGTTCTTTGATTACTGACTTAGCATTACTCAAAGGTTTTGTAAAAAAACAAGAAAATTGCATCTATTTTGAAATTGGAACATGGAGGGGCGAAAGTGTTACCAATGTTGCTAAAAATGCCAAACAGTGCTACACCCTTAACCTTCCTGATGCTGATTTAAAAAAACTTGGATGTAACAAAGAGTATATTGATCAACAAGCATTTTATTCTAAAAACATAAAAAATATAGAACACCTTAAAGGAAACTCCTTCAACTTTGATTTTTCTCCTTACTACAATAAATGTGATGTTGTTTTTGTAGATGGAAATCACGAATATGAAAGCGTTTTAAACGATACTAAAATTGCGTTTAAGTTATTAAAAGATGAAAAATCTGTTATTGTGTGGCATGATTATGCTAATACTCCAACAGAAATAAGATGGGATGTCTTAAAAGGAATTTACGATGGAACGCCAGAAAGCAGTAGAAACAAACTATATTCTGTTTCTAATACGCTTTGTGCTGTTTATACCAAAGGGAAGCTACCCACAATTGACAGCTCTAAAATAACGCCTACAAAGAAATTTGAAGTTAAAGTAGAAGCAAAACCCTTGTAGACCAACTACTTTAACAAAGTAATATCCTCCACTCCTATTACTCGTTCTACAGTATAACCTTCAGCATATTCCACATCAATATCTCTTCCGAAATTAGCCATTCGTGCTTTTACAAAATCTAAAAATGCTTTACCTGATATTGGTGTTTCAGGTGCATCAGAATCTGGATTATAAAATTGTGAACTAAAAGCCATAATTGATTCCATTTTTGTATCAACAAATTCAGAAACATCAACAACAAAATCAGGTTTTAAAAATCGATCTTGTATGTAGTAATAAACAGCTTTTGGCCTCCATAACTCTTGATTTTCTCCATTTAGTTCAGTTTCTATTTTAACTAATCCAGAATAAAAACAAGCTTCAGATACTAATTGAGAAGCTCTACCATGATCGGGATGTCTGTCTTTAGGAGCATTTGCCAAGACTATATCTGGCTGGTATTTTCGTAAAATTTTTATAATTTCTATTTGATGTGCTTTATCATTCGTGAAAAAACCATCAGAAAAGCCAAGGTTTTCTCTAATAGTTACTCCCAATATTTTAGCTGATTTTTCAGCTTCTAATAATCTTAATTCGCCAGTTCCTCTAGATCCTAATTCACCTTGTGTTAAATCAAGTATCCCTACTTTTTTACCCTGAGCAAGATGTTTTAAAATTGTTCCTGAACAGCTCAATTCAACATCATCTGGGTGAACTCCTATTGCTAATATGTCTAATTTAAAACTCATACTTACTATATATTACAACTCACCATTCTATCCTTCTCGTTAATGTCTTTTACAATATTAATGTTTTTAAAACTTTTATCAATCAATAGTTGCACTAGCTCACTTCCATACTGTTCGTTTATCTCAAAATAAAGTTTGCCATTTTCTTTTAAATGATCAATTGCAAAATTTGCAATAGCATTATAAAACAATAAAGGATTTGTATCTTCAACAAAGAGTGCTATATGAGGTTCAAAATCTAAAACATTAGCATGCATTAAAGCTTTCTCTTTATATGGAATATAAGGTGGATTACTAACTATAACATCAAATTTATCTTTGAGTTCTTGTGATTCATAAGTTAAAATATCTACTTTACTAAAAGTAACCTCTAAATTATTATTTTTTGAGTTTTCTGAAGCTATTTCTAATGCTTCTTCAGAAATATCATAAGCAAATAATTCTGCATTTGGGATTTCCTTTTTTAAAGCTAAAGGGATACAACCTGTTCCTGTTCCTATATCAAGAATAGAAAGTTCTTCATTAGTATTCTCTTCAATAATTAACCGAACCAACTCTTCTGTTTCTGGTCTTGGTATTAAAGTGTGCTCATTTACCTTTAATAGTAAACCATAAAACTCCCACACTCCTATTATTTGTGCAATTGGTTTATTGGTTTTTAAAGCTGTTATTACATCTTTTATTTTCTGAAAATCATTTGGTGATAATACATCACCTTTTCTCAATGTTAAATCAATTCTATCTAACTTAAAATAATGAGAGAAAATAATCTGCATAGTCTGTTCAAGTTCAGATTCATCAAGAATTTCTTTTAACTCTTCTCTAAAATAATCAGTTGCAGCACCTATAGTTATTTCTATGATTTCCATTAGTATCAAAACTATTCATTTTCTATGGGATAAGATGTGTTACTAAGTTATTATAATTTAATCCATTAATCTTTACCATATAAGTCAAATATTACTAAATTGTGCTATCAAAATAAAAAAATATGAAACGATTAAAATCCTTTTTATTAATAACATGCTTAAGCACAAGCTTTATAAGTTTTGCTCAAGATGACGTAAATGTTGGAGATTCTACTGCATTAGATGTTATTAAAGCTCTAACACACTACAATACAGGAATAGAGAAATTTAATGCTAAAGACTTTCAAAATGCTATTATTCATTTTGATTCCGCTATTACAATAACTCCAAATTATGAGAAAGCACTTTTCAACAGAGGTTCTGCTAAATTTCAGCTAAAAGACTACAAAAATGCCATTGCTGATTTTGATCAATCCATTACATTAAGCCCTGATTCTAGTGAGGCTTATTATTTAAGAGGTAGATCACACCAAGAACTAAAAAACAAAGAAGGGGCGTTAAAAGATTATGATGATGCTATTAGAGTTACACCAGAAAACCCTCATGCTTATTATTATAGAGGTGGAATTTATTTTTCAGATGCAAAATATAAAGAAGCTATTGCAGACTACACTAATGCCGTAAAAAATAAGCCAAATTACGCCTATGCATACAATGATAGAGGAAGTGCTAAAAGACAATTAAAAGATTTAACTGGAGCTATAAAGGATTATAAAAAAGCCATTTTAGTAGATAAAACTCTAGCGTTTGTTTACAATAATTTAGGTAGTGCTTATAGAAATAATAAGCAATATGCTGAGGCCATTACAAATTACGGAAAAGCAATTAAGCTCAAAAATGACTATTATATTGCTTACAACAATAGAGGTTTTGCTAAACACGAAAAAGGTGATTACAATGGAGCTATTAAAGACTATAATGATGCAATTCGTTTAAAAGCTAGCTACGTTTACGCTTATAATAATAGAGCTGCTGCTAAATTTAAATTAAAAGATTATAAAGGATCTGCTGCAGATTGTGATAAAGCTATTACATTAAATAATTCGTATGCTGCTGCATACCTTAACAGAGGTATTGCCAGAGAAATGCTAAGACAACAAGATAAAGCTTGTGAAGATTGGAATAAAGCCGCTTCATTAGGATTAAAAAACGGAAAAACATTTTCACAACAGAGTTGTAATTAAGATATTAATACTATGAAAAAATACATATACTTATTATCATTTATATTTATTGCTGGACTAGCTCAAGCTCAAGATATCCCTTTCGATAAAAAAATATTTAAAGAAAGGAAAGATGAATTTAAAGAAGCTAAGAAAAATTTAGATGCTGGAAATGACATTTTTGAAATTTTCCCTAATACTTATCTAGATATTAATGACTTTCAATATGTTCAACGAAAAGTTGCATACCGTGAAGCATTATCTCCATTCTTTAAAGCAAATAAATTTAACCCTAACAATGCTGAGTTAAACTACAAAATAGGAAGGTGTTATTTAATGTCGAGCGTATATAAAGAAGAATGTATTCCACATTTTTTAAAAGCATTGAAATTAAACCCTAGTGTAGCTCCAGATGTTCAATATCATTTAGGTATTGGTTATCATTTAACAATGGATTTTGATAAAGCTATTACAGCTTTCAACAAATATAAAACAACATTAGTTTCTAAAAACCCAGCAGAACTTGAAGATGTAAATAAAAAAATTGCTGAATGTAAAATGGGTAAAAAATTGGTTGCTAAACCTGAAAGAGTTTTTATAGACAATTTCGGAAAACCAGTAAATGGGAAATACCCTGAATATGGAGCGATAATTTCGGCTGATGAATCTATTATGATGTTTACCTCCAGAAGAAACACTTCTACAGGATCAAATAAATTACCAGAAGGTTCAACTGACTACTTTGAAGACATCTATATCACAAAAAAAGTAGATGGAAAATGGACTTCTCCAGAAAATATGGGTAGTCAAATTAACACAGATGGGCATGATGCTACTACTGCAGTATCTCCTGACGCTCAAAGTATGCTAATCTATAAAGATACCAAAGGTGATGGTAATTTATATGAATGTAAGTTAGAAGGTGCTGTTTGGTCTAAGCCTAAAAAAATGAATAAATACATCAATACAAAACACCACGAATCTTCTGCTAGTTATTCTAACGATGGTAAAACACTCTATTTTGTTAGTAACAAACCTGGTGGTTTTGGAAATCATGATATGTATGTAACCAAATGGGATGAAATAAAACAAGACTGGGGAGAATCGAAAAATTTAGGTCCAACACTCAACACGAAATACAACGAAGAAGCTGTATTAATTCATCCAGATGGTAAAACACTTTACTTTAGTTCTCAAGGGCATAGTTCTATGGGCAACTATGATATTTTTAAATCTACTTTAAGTGATGATGGTTCGTGGAGTACTCCAGAAAATATGGGATATCCTATTAATACGGTAGATGATGATGTATTTTTTGTAATTAATGCAAGTGGTAGAAGAGGTTATTATTCTTCTTTTAAAGATGATGGGCACGGAGAAAAAGACATTTATATGATTACTTTTTTAGGTCCAGAAAAGCCATTTCAGTTAAACTCTGAAGATAATTTATTGGCTAGTGTTGCAAAGCCTGTAAGCGAAAAAGTGGTTGAAAAACAAGTAGATGCATTAACCAAGAGAATTACCATTTTAAAAGGAGTAACTAGCGATTGTAAAACACTTAAACCTGTAGGGGCTACTCTAGAACTAATTGATATTGATGAGAATAAAACCTTAGCTACTTTCGAGTCGAATAATACAACTGGTAAATACTTAGTTTCTTTGCCTTCTGGTAAAAATTATGGTTTAATTATAAGAAAAGAGAGCTATTTATTCCACTCTGAAAATTTTAACATCCCAGAAACAGCTGCTTACCAAGAGGTTGAAAAAAATATCTGTTTAAAGAAAATAGAAGTTGGAAGTGTAATTGTTTTGAAAAACATTTTTTACGACTACAACAAAGCAACTTTACGTGATGCTTCTAAAAATGAGCTAGATCGTTTAACTAAATTATTAACCGAAAACCCTACTATTAAAATTGAACTTTCTGCACATACGGATTCTAGAGGTGGAAATGCTTACAATGAAAAGCTATCGCAACGAAGAGCACAATCTTGTGTTGATTATTTAATTAAGAAAGGAATTGCTACTGGTAGATTGGTTTCTAAAGGTTATGGAGAAACCAAACTAATTAAATCTGATGCTGAAATTGCTAAACTTAAGTTTGAAGATGAAAAGGAAGCTGCTCACCAAGAAAATAGAAGAACAGAGTTTAAAATTATAGCTAAATAATTTTTTACTATATTTGGACTTTAAAAATTATAATTTATTACAATGAAAAAAGGAACAGTAAAATTTTTCAACGGAACAAAAGGATTTGGATTTGTTGTTGATGCAGAAGACAGTACAGAATATTTCGTACACGTTAGTGGTTTAATTGATGAAATTAACGAAGGTGACGAAGTAGAATTCGAATTACAAGAAGGTAGAAAAGGTTTAAACGCAGTAAACGTAAAAGTAGTTTAAAGGCATTTTACTACAGAATAAAAAAACTCCAAAATTATATTTTGGAGTTTTTTTATATCTATTTTTTTCTATAGAAGGCTATCAATTATCTTTTCGATTGAGTAACCATCAGCTTCAGCTTTATAGTTTCTAACTATTCTGTGCCTAAGTATTGGCTCTGCAACAGCTTTTACATCTTCTATATCTGGCGAATATTTACCATTTATAGCTGCATGACATTTAGCTCCTATAATTAAATATTGTGATGCTCTTGGTCCTGCACCCCAGCTTAAATAGCTATTAACAACATCTGGTGCCAACTTATTTCCTGGTCGTGTGGAGCTTGCTAATTTAACGGCATACTCCAATACATTATCTGCAACAGGTAATTTTCTTATCAATTGCTGGAAATAAATAATTTCATCAGCATTCATTATTCTATTTAAATTAACTTTTTTATCTGTAGTGGTATTTTTTACAATAGAAAGTTCCTCTTCATATTTTGGATAATCTACCCAAACATTAAACATAAAACGATCTAATTGTGCCTCTGGTAAAGGGTAGGTTCCTTCCTGTTCTATTGGGTTTTGTGTAGCCAACACAAAAAATGGCTCATCCAATTTGTATTGATGACCTGCTGCAGTAACTGTTCGTTCTTGCATTGCCTCCAATAAAGCCGATTGCGTTTTAGGTGGTGTTCTATTAATCTCATCTGCTAATATAATGTTAGCAAATAAAGGGCCTTTAACAAACTTAAAGTTTTTGCTTTCATCCAAAATCTCAGAACCAATAATATCCGAAGGCATTAAATCTGGTGTAAATTGAATTCTATTAAAATCTAATCCTAAAGAATCTGAAATGGTACTAACCAATAAGGTTTTAGCTAATCCAGGAACACCTACTAATAAGCAATGGCCTCTGCTAAAAATAGATATCAGAACCTTTTTAATTACTTCATCCTGACCAACAATTACTTTCCCTATTTCGTTCGTTAAATCTTTGTACCTTTCAACAAAGGCATCTACAGCTTCAACTTCTGATTGATATTTATTTTCTGACATATTAATTTTTAAGCAATTAAAAGTACAAAAATTGACTTACTTTACCCAACTATTCTGAAACTGACAAGCTTTATACTCATCATCCATCTTTATATAAGTATTTTTCATTTTGCTTACAGTCCATTTTTTTGTTGCTTTATTTTGCTTATCAGCCAAAGCTGCATTTTGAACCTTAGAATAATCAGCTTCAAAAGTTGCCTTATGAGGTTCTGTTTTTGTGATAAGTTTAATTATTCTATATCCTTTTCTGCCGTCCTGAGCTTGAGAAGGAACAGGTTTTGAAACTCCCCCTATGTTCATTTTATCTATAGAATAATACACTTGTGGGTTTACTTGATCAATATCAAAAATGGAAGTTCCTGTTTGAGGGTTTACAACTAAACCTCTACTCTTTTTTGTTTGTTCATCATCAGAATATTTCGCAGCTAATTCTTCAAACGTTAAGGTGTCTGTTTCTAATAAATTGTAAACACTATCAGCTAAATTTTTAGCTTTCTCAATTTGCCCTTCCCCAACATTAACCTTAACTAAAATATGCCTTACTTTAACTTTCTGACCTCTTCTTTCTACCAATTCCATAATGTGATAGCCAAACTTTGTTTCTATAATTTCCGAAACTGCCTTATTCTTCAATTTAAAAGCCAATAACGAAAATTCAGGAACCAACTCTGCCCTCCCCATAAAACCTAACTCACCACCATTCTTGGCAGAGCCTTCATCTTCAGAATATAAAATTGCCAAAGTAGAAAAGCTTTCTCCATTAACAATTCGTTCTCTAAAAGCATTAATTTTATCATATGCCTCTTTCTTTTCAGCTTCACTTTCTTTAGCATTAAATAAAATCTGAGCATATTCTACTTCAGATTCAATTGTTGGAATGCTATCTTGATTAAGTCCATTAAAATAAGTTTTAACCTCTTTTGGAGTAACTTCTATACTAGATGTTATTTTCCCTTGCATTCGTTGACTAACCATTTGCTCTTTCAAAATAACCCTAAACTCTTCCTTAATTTCAAGGATAGATTTTTTATAATATTCTTCTAATTGCTTTTCTGAACCAATTTGAGCAATAAAATAATTCATTCTTCTATCAATTTCTGACTCAAGTTCAGCTTCCGATACAGTAAGACTGTCTATTCCTGCTTGATGTAGTAATAGTTTTTGAAACAATAACTCTTCTAACAACTCACACCTAGCATTTTCATCAATTAAAACTCCTTGGGCTCTTAACGACACAATTTGTGATTCTAAATCGGATTTTAAAATTATATTACCGCCAACAACAGCTACTACCTTATCAATTACAACCCCTT
>NVUQ01000099.1 GCA_002401955.1 Flavobacteriales bacterium
GGTTCAAAATGAAGTGTGGAATCTTTTTTATTTAGGCTTGTTTATTTTACCTTGCTTTTAGCTGTGCCAGTTTGGTTAGGAGTAACACATCAAGTTGGAGCTTTCTTTCTGCTGGGAGCTGTGGTTTATTAGATGAGTAGTTTTAGGAAGGCTTAATTTATTTCCAATGTCATTCAGAACGAAATTTTGACCAACTTCTAGTTGGGTTCAAAATGAAGTGTGGAATCTTTTTTATTTAGGCTTGTTTATTTTACCGTGCTTTTAGCTGTGCCAGTTTGGTTAGGAGTAACACATCAAGTTGGAGCTTTCTTTCTGCTGCGATCTGTGGTTTATTCATTGAGTAGTTTTAGGAAGGTGCAAATCATTGATTAGCCATTGGTAAATTCTTATATTCTTCAAAGCAATTGATAATACGATCTACTAAATTGTACTCTGAAGAGAACTCAATAAATTGATTTGTAAAATCACAAAACTCCATAAATGATTTTATTTTCACTATTTATTTGAGTAAGTCTTTTAATTACTTGAGGGTTGAATCTTTGTGTTCTTAATTTATCTTTTCGAAGCATTTCGAGATACGCTTCTTTTTGACTATCTCTATAAGCTCCTGATTTTCGCATTCCTCTAGGAATGTAGCTTTTTAGTTCTGCAACTGATAAAATAATGCTTGGATTTACAATATCTTTAATGGTATCTTTTATTTCCAAATTTGTAAAGGCCTCTTTAAATTCATTAAAATCTTTGTATGGTAAAACGGTGTATGTTTCTATTGTGTGAATGGCTCTGTTTAAATAGATATTATTTTCAATTTCAGAAGCTTGAACTTTTAGAGATTCAAATCCAATAAAAGAAATAAATAGTGTGTCTTCTGGTTTTGTAGAAATAGAAAACATCCCATTTTCATTACTTGTTACACCAGTTTTAGAGTTAAGGTTGATAATATGAGCATGACTAATAATTGAAGAATCTAATTTGCTGATAATTTTTGAAGAGGTAAATTGCTTTTGAGCAATCAATGAAAATGTACTTAAAGCGTAAAAGCTCATTAATAGTATCGCTTGGAATAAATTCACGATACGAATCTATAAATTCAACCACTTTTAAAATGTTAATATACCTTAAAGAGTATTAATCTTTTAGAAATATGATATGAAATCAAAATGGTTGAAAATATAATAAAGAGGTTTTTTACTTCCACTCAAAAGTTTCATAAAGGTGTTTGATATCATCTTTAATAAAATCTAACACAGGTTGTATAGAATCTTGGTTGGGTATGTTGTTAAAATAAAGAGAAGCTTTAATAAAATGATTAACGCTATCCGTTAAATGAAATTGATAGGCAGAAGCTGCATTTCCTTCAATACTATAAACTAAACCATAAACTTTTTTCTCAGGGAAACTGATAGTTTGTTGTTCTATATCAAAAGCTAGTTATTTAGAGCTACTATTCTTTAAATCATCTATCATATCTGTTATTGCATCAATCACAAGGAATGGCTCGTTTTGATGAATGTAATGTCCACTTTTAATTGTACTTATTACTTTTGTTTGAGAGGCTTTTACTGACCATTCAACAACTAGCTCTTTTCTAATTTTTAGGTTAACCTCATTTAGAAAGTCACTTGGCTGGTATGATACCAAGAAAGTGACAGGCAAAGTAGTTGGAGGTGCTATTTCTTGCATCTTTTTACAAGTGTTATCTACTTCGGTATATTCGCTTTGAACAGATGGTGGTGCACCAGAATAATGGTAGTTAAGCATGTCTTTTATTGAGTCTGATGCCTGTTTACCTATTATAGCGTAACTTCGTTCATGAAAATACTCATCAGTAGGGTCAACTAATATAAGGCCGGCTATCTTTTCAGGATAATCATGTTGATATTTTCTAATGATGAGACCACCAATAGAATGACCAACCAGTATATAAGGTTCTTCAATATTATTTGTAGTTAGAAATTGATTTAACTCTAAGACTAAATTTTCAATCGTCCTAGGATTCTTAGTTGAAGAAGAAAAGCCCAAACCTAATCTGTCATAACTGATGGTAGTCGTTGTTTTAGAAACAATTTCTTGAATTAATGACCAGGTGTTTGAATTATCTCCAAGTCCAGATTCAAATATAACTGTGGGTTTACCTTCCCCCTTTTTTACATAGTGAAAACTTTCTTGACTATCACACCCAGCAGAAATCAAAATGGTTATAAGTAT
This sequence comes from Flavobacteriales bacterium, assembly GCA_002401955.1. GTDB lineage: Bacteria > Bacteroidota > Bacteroidia > Flavobacteriales_E > Vicingaceae. The sequence continues at coordinate 2,209 of NVUQ01000099.1, forward strand.
AAAAATAACCTTCCTCACTTCCACTCAAAAGTTTCATAAAGGTGTTTTATGTCTTCTTTAATAAAATCTAACACAGGTTGTATAGAATCTTGGTTGGGTATGTTGTTAAAATAAAGAGAAGCTCTAATAAAATGATTAACGCTATCCGTTAAATGAAATTGGTAGGCAGAAGCAGCATTTCCTTCAATACTATAAACTAAACCATAAACTTTTTTCTCAGGGAAACTGATAGTTTGTTGTTCTATATCAAAAGCTTTAACTGTATGTTTGAATGCTAAGGTTCTAGAATCCTCTAATTTTTGGTTTAAGTCATCTTCAAGAGCTAAATAGCTAAAATAAATACTTGCGTTTAGCTTGGTGAAGTTAATATCAAACCAACAAGCTTTGTCTGGACGGTTAGCATCAGGTTTTAAATCAGCGTATTTAGGTATTTCAAAAGTAAAAGGGCATTCCTTATCTATCTGAGTGTATTCTTTTTTAGGTAAGTCAATTCTAAAATAACCTTTAGGTTTTGGGGTGTAAACGTCATCACCGCAGCTAAAAAATAGAATTGAAACTAGAATAATTAATATTGTTTTGTTTTTCATTTGTTTATACTCGTTATCAAATAGTTAACCAATTTCTTGATTACTGTTTTCTGACTCTTTAATAATTAATTTAACACGCTTAATTCTTCTTTTATCAGCAGCTTCAATGATAAAGGTGAAATTTTCGTAATTTATTTTTTCTCCATTGTGAGGGATTCTTCCAGCAATTTCAATAATTAAACCAGCCAAACTATCCACTTCTTTTCTTAACTCATCAAAAGCAGAGTCATCTTCTAGATTAATAATTTTAAAAATATCGTTCAGACTTATTTTTCCCTCAAAAATATAGGTGTTGTTATCTAATTTAGAATAAGTTATTTCCTCCCCATCAAACTCATCACTAATTTCTCCAACAATTTCTTCTAGTACGTCTTCTAAAGTTACAATTCCTGATGTTCCACCATATTCATCAACTACAATTGCTAAATGGATTTTCTTTTCTTGAAACTCTTTTAATAAATCATCCAGTTTTTTATTTTCAGGAACAAAAAAGGGCTTACGGATTAACCTATTCCAATTAAAACTTTCAGACTCTTTAATATGAGGTAGTAAATCTTTAATGTAAAGAAGACCTACAATTTTATCAAAGGATTTTTCGTAAATAGGAATTCGAGAATGACCACAGTCTAAAATGATAGATATAACTTTATTAAAATCTGTGCCTTTTTCAATTGAAATAACATTCATTCTAGCATTCATAACCTGTTTAACGCTAGTTTCTCCAAATTTAACAATGCCTTTAAGTATTCTATGTTCATCATTATTTTTAGAAATATCTTTTGTTAAATCTAGAGCATCAGCAAGTTCTTCAACAGAAACATCTAATCCTTTTTTCTTTACTTTTTTGTGAATTATACCTGTAGAATAGATAAGTAGAGAGCTAATAGGTTTAAAAATCTTTTGTAAGATGGAAATTGGTTTCCCCATTGTTTTAGCCAGTTTTAAGGCGTGTTTGGTGGCGTAAACTTTTGGAATAACCTCTCCAAATAGTAAGATGATAAATGTAATTCCTACAACTTGAATGGTAAAGTTTAATAAACCTGATATATTAGAGAAATCAAAAGCATTGTCAATCGTATAGGTAGATAGGATAATAATGGAAACATTAATAAAGTTATTGGAAATTAAAATGGTTGCCAATAATCTTTTTGGGGTAGCCAACAAATTATTCACTTTTTGGTGGACTTCGGAGTCAGAAGAAGTTATTGTCTCTTTTTCACTAGGCTTAAGAGAGAAATAAGCAACTTCAGAGCCTGAAATTAAGGCTGAAAACAGGAGTAATATTAATAATACAATAAAGGAAATTAATGTTCCTAAAGAGAATGGTTGTAATAAACCAGTCAGTAAAATTAATGTGAAATAGGGTTCAGGATCCAAGTTTTAAATAGAAAAATTAATTAAAAAGGTAAATCATCTACTTTATCATCCGATTTTTCAATATCGGGAGTAGGAGCAGCAGTTTCTGTTTTTGAAGGAGCTTGAGGAGCTACAGGTGCTGATGAAGAGTTTTCATTTTTTCTGCCCAACATTTGTAAATTATCACCAACTATCTCAGTACTATAACGGTTATTACCGTCTTTATCTTGCCATTGCCTAGTTCTTAATTTACCTTCTAAATAAATTTGAGAACCTTTTTTAAGGTATTTTTCTGCAATCTCGGCTAAACCTCTCCATAAAACGATATTGTGCCATTCTGTATTCGTTTTCTTTTCTCCAGAGTTTTTATCCTTATATGATTCTGATGTTGCTATCGGAAAATTTGCAACAGCAGTTCCTCCTTCTAAATATCTTACTTCAGGATCTTTCCCTAAGTTTCCTACTAAAATTACTTTGTTTATTCCTGCCATCTTTTATTTTATTATAAATGCTTTAATGTGAGAAAGAGCTAATGATAGAATAAGATAAAGCGATAAAGCTATTGTATTATTCAATCATTTTATCATTCAGTTTAATTTGGGTTGATACAAATTAAATTTCTACCAAATATATGAAATTATAGAATTGAATTCAGATAATTTTCTATCAATTTAGGAACAGGGTAATTGTTAATTTCTTTTATTGAAACTTTAATGAAATTCTCTTTCAATTTTTGAGAGTTATTACTTGTTGTGAACCAGAATGTAGCGTAAATTTTTTGATGACTTAATATGTGTTTGTACTCCGTTGATTGTTGTTTTAAAGTTAACTCAAGATTCTTAAATTCCTTATTTATAACACCAAAAGAAACCAACCTTGTTTTAGTTTCTAGTAAAGGAAAATCAAATAAACCTTTCCAAATGTCTTTTTTTGTTCGTTCGTTTAAATAGATGGAGTCATCATGAATAACCACCAAATAATTAAAATAACGGGTACGTTGTTTAATTTTTTTTTCTTTTTTAGGAAGTTCAGCAATTACATCATTTGTATAAGCAAAACATTCTAAACGATAAGGACAGCTTTCGCAATTAGGCTTTTTAGGCGTGCATTGTAGTGCACCAAACTCCATAATGGCCTGGTTATAAGTTGAAGGGTTTTTATCATCGATTAATTCATTAGCGAGTTTTTTAAAAATCTTTTTTCCTTCATTAGAATCTATTGGGTTTTCAATACCAAAAATCCTAGATAAAACACGATATACATTCCCATCTATTACAGGGTATGATTGATTGTATGAGAAAGATGAAATTGCAGCAGCAGTATATTCTCCAACTCCTTTTAAGTTTAAAATATCTTTGTATTCAGTTGGGAATTTCCCATTCAATTCATTAGAAATGTACTTTGCTGTAAAGTGTAAATTTCTTGCTCTTGAGTAATAGCCTAAACCTTGCCAAAGGTTTAAAATGTCTTTTTCAGAAGATTGAGCTAAAGAATTTACAGTTGGGTGTTTTTCAATAAATTTATTGAAGTAATTTAAGCCTTGATTAACTCTAGTTTGTTGTAAAATGATTTCTGATAACCAAATTTGGTAGGGATCAACAGTCTTACGCCATGGTAAATCGCGTTTATTGTGATGATACCACATAATTATTTTTTCTGAGAACCCCATAAACACTTGACTAGTCGACAATATTATGAAATTTATCTAAAATTATAAAATCTTTGATTGACTATTGATTAAAACTTGTATATTTGCTGCCCTTAAAAGATAATTAATTGAAATTTAAATAGTTAAAAAGGTATTTTATAATGACAAAGGCAGATATAGTTAATAAGATTTCAGGAAAGACAGGTATTGAGAAGCTAGCAGTACAAACAACTGTAGAGGAGTTTATGAAAACAGTGAGAAAATCTTTAGAAGAAGGACAGAACGTTTATTTAAGAGGTTTTGGTAGTTTTGTAGTTAAGAAAAGAGCGCAAAAGACAGGAAGAAATATCTCTAAGAATACAACTATTATAATACCAGCACACAATATCCCATCTTTCAAACCTTCAAAATCATTTGTTGAGAAGGTAAAGAAAAATGTGAAGTAAGAAATTAAAAATATTATTAAAACATAAATCAAAAAGATATGCCAAGCGGTAAGAAAAGAAAGAGACATAAAATGGCTACGCATAAGCGTAAAAAGAGATTAAGAAAAAACAGACATAAGAAGAAAAAATAATTTTCTTTTAGTTTACTAGCTTCTATAAATTATAGAAGCTAGTATTTTTATTTTCTATTATATCTACTTTAGTTCAGTTTAAACAAGATAATTAAAGTAAGCACTTAAAACAACATCGCTTGTTCTTTTGGTGCAATTGCCCTAATCCTACCGATTAGGAGATTTTTCGTTTTGGTATAAAAACCTTAAAAATGAGTGTAGAACTTATTATTGATTCTTCACCACAAGAGGTTACTATTGCCATTCTTCATAGCGGAAAGCTAGTGGAGTTACACAAAGAAAAAAGCAATAATAACTTCTCTGTTGGAGATATATACCTTGGTAAGGTCAAAAAGATTATGCCAGGTTTAAACGCCACTTTCGTTAACGTTGGTTACGAAAAGGATGCGTTTTTACATTACTTAGATTTAGGATCTAAATTTAAATCATTCGCTAAATATACTAGAGGTGTAACAGGTGGTAAATTTAATAGATCGAGCCTAGATTTTAAGCTTGAACCTGAAATTGAAAAGACGGGTAAAATAGAAAACACCCTAAAATCAAATCAAAACATCCTTGTTCAAATAGCTAAAGAACCTATTTCTACTAAAGGCCCACGCTTAAGTTCTGAGATCTCTTTAGCAGGAAGATATTTGGTTTTAGTGCCATTTTCTGATAAAGTTTCTATCTCTCAAAAGATTAAAAATTCTGCAGAAAAAGAGAGGTTAAGAAGACTCATCGAAAGCATTAAGCCTAAAGGATTTGGAGTTATTATAAGAACTGTTGCTCAAGATAAAAAAGTAGCAGATTTGCATGCAGACATGACCAGCTTAACAGATCGTTGGGAGTTATGTTATAAAAAGCTAAGAAATGCTCATGCACCCAAAAAGGTGTTAGGAGAAATTAATAGGACATCTGCACTATTAAGAGATGTGTTAAATAAAGATTTCAGTAATATTCACGTAAATGATGAAGCCTTATTTAATGAGGTTAAACTTTATTTACAAGAGATAGCTCCTGATAAAGAAGGTATTGTAAAGTTGTTTAAAGGCAATGTCTCCATTTTCGAAAACTTTGGAATTGAGAAACAAATAAAAACTTCTTTTGGGAAAAATGTAACGCTTAAAACAGGTGTTTATTTAATTATTGAACATACCGAAGCATTACATGTTATTGATGTTAATAGCGGCCAGAGAGGAAAGAAAAAAGATAAGACACAAGAAGAAAATGCCTTAGAAGTAAATTTAGAAGCAGCAGAAGAAGTAGCTCGTCAACTTAGGTTGAGAGATATGGGAGGTATTATTGTTGTTGATTTTATTGATTTAAAGGAAGCTAAAAATCGTAAACTTTTACATGAAAAAATGAAAGAGTTTATGAAGGCAGATAGAGCTAAACATAATATCTTACCTCCAAGTAAATTTGGTTTAATTCAAATTACTCGTCAACGAGTTCGTCCAGAAATGGATATAAAAACTTCGGAGAAATGTCCTTCATGTAATGGTGATGGTGAAGTTTTTTCTACAATCTTGTTAGTAGATGAGATTGAAAGTAATTTGCGTTACCTCTCAAAACAACGTAAAGATAAGAAGGTTAGAATTAATACACATCCTTATTTAGAGGCTTTTATCAATAAGAAAACTGGGCTGTTTCATTCTTTACGTAAAGAATGGCAGAAAAAATATAGTCGTACAATAGAAGTATTCCCTACAACATCTTATGCATTGTTAGAGTATCATTTTATTGATGGTAAAGGAGAAAAAATTCATTTGTAATTTTGAATGATGATGCTATAGGCGGTGCTTTGTTGGATTATTACAACAATGAATCTCCTGAAGATATTATTGTTAAATCATCTATTTCGGAAGATGATGTAATTCCAGTTCCTTATTTATTTCGATCAGCAAAAGAACTCCCTAAATTAGAAAAAAAAGCACTTCTTTTATGCAAAGGAAAGGTATTAGATGTAGGAGCTGCAGCAGGTTGTCATAGTATTATTCTTAAAGAAAAAGGAATTAATATTTCTGCAATAGACATTTCTTTAGGTGCTGTTAAAGTAATGCAGAAAAGAAACCTAAATGCTCAGGAAATTAATTTTTATAATGTAATAGAGCAATATGATACCTTACTTTTTTTAATGAATGGAGTAGGTATTGCAGGAACGTTAAAAGGTTTAGACGATTTCTTAATCAAAGCAAAATCGCTCTTAAATGAAGGAGGACAAATTTTAATAGACTCATCTGATATCTCTTACATGTTTAAAGAAGAAGATGGTTCTATGTGGGTTGATTTGAATGCTCCTTATTATGGAGAAGTAACTTATCAAATGCAATACAAGAATTTAATTACAGATAAATTTGATTGGTTATTTGTTGATTTTAAAACTCTTAAAGACAAAGCAACTGAACACGGATTTAATATTGAGCTTGTTTTTGAAGATGAAAATGATGCTTATTTAGCGAGACTTATTCTCTAATTTTTATACTCTCTCAATCATTAGACATTATTCCTAACAATTATTTTTTTAAATTTGGGTTGTACGATGAATAATTCTGCAACAATAATAGTATTAGCTTGGCCCGATACCAAGGTTGTCCGTGAGGGTAAATGGTATGATGAGCCAATGCGTTGGATTGGAGCAATTAAAGATGATTGTTATAATGTAGGGCATGCTGCATTTTTACTTATTAATAATGAGAGTGGAGATATTCAGTATTTTGATTTTGGGAGGTATCATACACCAATGAAATATGGGCGAGTTAGAAGTAAATTGACTGATCCAGATATTGAAATGAATCATAAAGCAATAATTAGTGATGGTGTAATTTTAAATTTAGAAGAAATTTTATTAGAGCGGTTTAATAACAAAGCTTGCCATGGAGCTGGAAGATTAACAGCTTCTATTGTTAAAAATATACATTATACTAAGGCATACGATAAAGTTATTCAAATGCAAAATCGTGAAGCTATTTATTATGGACCATTTGAGTTGAAAGGAACAACATGTTCTCGTTTTGTCGCTAAAGTGGTTTTGTTTTCAACAAGAGATTGGCTTACTAAACTGATGATTATGTTTCCTTACACAATATCGGCAACACCAAGATCTAACAACAAAGTATTAAATGACTGTTGCCATTATTATGAAATTATAGATGAGGAGATATTTTTGAGAAAGAGTAAATTTTATCAATTTAAAAAACTGTTTAAAAATCAAAAAAGAGTTTTAATGGTAAAGGCTCCTGATAATAATTTAACACCAGATTTAATTTAGCCATGAAAAATAGAGTAGGAACGATAGATGCTCCAGGAATTCCTGAAACAATTCCGAATCATTCTCAATGGGTTTTAGGACAAGGAATAGGGGCTTGGTTTTGCATAGATAAGATAGAAAAAAATACATATAATATTAAGCGATACACTCCAAAAGGAAGTATAGATTGTGATAGAGTTTTCGAAATAGAAGAAAATGCTTCGGTATTCAATATTAAGGAACCTTACCATTTTACTCATATTTCACATTGTGCAAAATGTAGGATTGCCCAAAATGGAATAACTTTTGTTTTTAATTATTTAAATTCTTAAAAATGAGAAATCAATATTTAATAATGATTACGGTGCTACTATTTTCGCTAAATAGCATTGCTCAAAATAAATTACCAACGCACTCTGATTGGAATAGTATCACAAAAAAAAATGTAAGTGTTTCAGGAAAAGTAAATTATAAAGGAATGAAGGCTTCATTATCAAAAATTGAAGGCTATTTAAAAATTTTAAAAGAAAATGCACCAAAGAAAGAGTGGCCTAAAAATGAAAAATTGGCTTATTGGATAAATCTATACAATGCTTCTACAGTTTATTTAATAGCATCAAACTATCCAATTTCAAGTATTACAAAATTAGAAGGGGGAAAGCCGTGGGATAAGAATTTTGTTGAATCTGGTGATAAAATATATTCACTAAATCAAATTGAAAACGAAATAATTAGACCAAGATTTAAAGACCCGAGAATACATGCAGCTTTAAATTGTGCAGCAGTTTCTTGTCCTAGCTTATTAAATGAAGCTTATGTTGGAAATAAATTAGAAGATCAATTAACTCAACAAACAAAGGTTTGGATTAACGATCCAAGTAAGAATTTATTAAATCAAAATGTAGTTAAAATTAGTAAGATATTTGATTGGTATGCAGCCGACTTTAAAGCTGTAGGGGGAGTTGTGGCCTTTATTAATAAGTATTCTACGAAGAACAGTGCTTCAAAAAAAATTCGTTTCTTAGAATACAATTGGGCGTTAAATGAGTGAGTTTTATTGGCGTTCAGAACAAAATGAAGCATAGAATATTTTTGTTTGGAACAATCAGTATCTTATAAAAAGATTCTTCACTTCAATTTGTTCTTCCGTTAAACCGGAAACAAATTATTGTTCAGAATGACAACTGTATTTAATACCTTTGCGTTCATATGTCTCAATATTCATCATCAACAATATGTGCTTTAGCAACAGCTCCAGGAATAGGGGCTATTGCAATTATTCGCCTTTCTGGTGAAGAAGCAATTACTATCTGTAATAAAGTATTTAAAGGAAAAGACTTAACTCAGGTTGATTCTCACACCTTACATTTTGGAACCATAAAAGATGGAAATAAAATTATTGATGAAGTATTGGTAAGTGTTTTTAAAGGAAAAAAATCTTTTACAGGAGAAAATTCAGTTGAAATTTCTACCCATGGATCCCCTTATATTCAGCAACAAGTAATACAGCTTTTAATTAATAATGGAGCTCAATCTGCAGGCCCTGGAGAGTTTACGCTGCGTGCTTTTTTAAACGGAAAACTAGATTTATCTCAAGCAGAAGCTGTAGCAGATGTTATTGCAGCAAATTCTGAAACATCTCATGAATTGGCAATGAAGCAAATGAGAGGAGGTTTTTCTAATGAGATTCAAAAATTAAGAGAACAACTCATTCATTTTGCCTCTTTAATAGAGTTAGAATTAGATTTTGGAGAAGAAGATGTAGAGTTTGCAGATAGAGATGATTTAAAAGAATTGGTTACTAAATTAAATTCGGCTCTTACAAAACTGATTAATTCTTTTGATTACGGAAACGTAATAAAATCTGGCGTTCCAGTTGCAATTATCGGAGAGCCTAATGTTGGAAAATCTACTTTGTTGAATGCTTTGTTAAATGAAGAAAGAGCTATCGTTTCTGAAATTGCAGGAACAACCCGAGATGTGATAGAAGATGAGATAAACCTGAAAGGAATTAGCTTTAGATTTATTGATACCGCAGGAATAAGAGATACTTCAGATGAAATAGAATCCTTAGGAATAGAGAAAACATTTGAAAAATTGGATCAAGCTTCTATAGTCTTGTTATTGGTAGATGCTTCTAAAATTAGTAGAGAAAATTTATTAGCAGATATACAAAAGATTGAAAATAGGATAGAAGGGAAGAATAAACGTTTAATTGTTATTGCCAATAAAGTTGATAACGCCCAAGATAAGGAAGGCTTAGAAAAAACATTTATAGGTATTGAAAATGTGATTTTTGTATCGGCAAAGTTAAAAGACAATGTAAATTCGATAGAAGAAATATTATACGATTTTGTTCAGTCTGGAGCATTAAATAATGATGTGGTAGTTACCAATGCCCGCCATTATGAAGCACTATCTAAGTCAAACGAATCTTTATTAAAAGTATTAGAAGGGCTTGATAATAATATTACTGGTGATTTCTTAGCCATGGATATCCGACAAGCTTTACATCACCTTGGTGAGATTACTGGAGACATCACAACAGATGATTTATTAGATAATATCTTTAGTAAGTTTTGTATCGGAAAGTAACCTAAGCGTACAAAACAAGTATTAAACCAATAAAAACACCCCTTTAAACACGAATCTAATAAAATTAAACAGCCAATAGAAACCGAACAGTTTCTAACAGTAGCTAAAACAGCCGAATTTTTAAGCCTTTCTGTTCAGACAATATACGATAAGGTAGCTAAAGGAGACTTGCTAAAAATGAAAAGTGGTAAACGCCTTTACTTTTCTAAGGAACAGCTTATTGAATATATCAAGGAAGGTGCTGTAAAGTCCAATAAAGAAATCGATGCAGCAGCAGAGTCTTACCTAAACAACAAAAGATAAGACTATGGAAGTTACAGGAAATACGAGAACTCAACAGCGAGAGAGAATCTATACATTCGCAGAAAGTGGGACACGAAATAGGATAAAAATAGCTTCATCATTTAAAGACTTTAATAATAAAGCATCGAGGTTTGGTGGGGCTGAGTTGAGGTAGCTAAAAATTATAGAGATGGAAGACATTAGAAACAAAGTTGAGTTAGCTGTTAATACAGCTTTAGAAAAAGGAGAGAAAGATGGTATTATTCTTACTGATGACAGTATAGTAGATGAGATAGTATTAGCTTTAAAGGCAGATGAAGACCAAAGAGATTTAATTAAATTTGAAGTTATGAGAGTGTTCTTTAGGGAGGGAGAAATAAGCTATCTTGATATTATTGACTCCGTGGTTGAATCTTTAAAAAAACCTACAGACGAATGTCCTTTTTGATGTGAAGAAAGCCTAAGTTGAGGTAATGAAGTATTCAGTATTACTTTAGACTGTGGATTCTTATAAATGCACGGATTCGTGTATTTATAGAGAAGCATTAATTCAAAATTAACTATCTTTGATTTTGATATGAAAACATTTGAAACCTTATTAAAGCAGTATAACGAGCTTGGACTTATTCAATCTAAAGCTGAGTTCGATAAGACTAAAATAGAGTTCGTGTATCATTCTAACCGATTAGAAGGGTCTAACCTTACCATTATCCAAACACAGGATATTGTAAATACTCATAAGGCATCGGGAGAGGTTTCTGTGGTAGATAGCTTAATGGCTATTGATAATTACAGGGCATTGAATCAAGCCTTATCGTTTGGAGCAAGTAAGTATCCATTAACAGAAAAGATGCTGTTAAACTTACACGAGAGCTTATTAAAGAACTCTTTTGAGCTTGACCCTGCTTATGTTAGTTGGAAAGAAAAAGGGCAAGAGTTAGGAGCTTATAAGATTAAGTCTAATCGTATTCTGCACATTCAAAATGATGTTGAGGTTTATTATGAAACACCAACACCCGAAGAAAGCCAAGAGATGATTCTTAAAAGTTTGGAAGCATATAACAGCAGTACAGAATCTTTTTTAGAAAAGTTATCTAAGTTAGTTCAGAATGTTTACAATGCTCACGCTTTTTTTGATGGTAATAAGCGTATGACAAGGCTTCTAATCGCTAATCAATTATTGGCGAATGGTTTTCCTTTTATTGTACTACATAATGATAAGAACGCTTATAATGAAGCGTTAATTGATGGTTTTGTTAATCAGACCCACGAGCAGATAAAGAATGTGTTGGTAACAGCATTTAATCAATACTTAGCACAACAAATAGAAGAACAGAAACATACTAAAAAACCTAAGTCGAAAGGGTTCGGATTAATATTGTAATAGCTTCTTATTAATCGTTATTTAGTGTTAGTTTGTACCTTATTTGTACCTTATTTGTACCTTATTTGTACCTTATTTGTACCTTATTTGTACCTGCAAAATATAACCATCTGATAATCAGTACTAATTACTTTTTGTATCGGAAAGTAACCAACACAAAATAAACATTTAATTAAACCCAGCATAAACCTTCTTCTAAGGTTTTTTGTAATTCATGTATGCGATTTGGTATTGTTATCGATTACTATAGTGTCTATTTACACCTTTGTTTTATCTCAATACAATAAATACAAACGTTTTGATTACAAATCGGTATAAATTAATATCATATTAAAATTAAGGAATGGTTATTTCACCCTTTTCTTATCTTTTTTTGGATTCTTAATTCTTAAATATTTCTTTACTAGAGAAAAGGTAAGTAAATATACTGCGTAAATAATAAGTATTAATACTTATAAACAAAGACAATAAAAATTTAAAAACAACACTGTGTTCCTTGGTATTATTGGTTTGTGTTGGTTTTTAAGGAATTTCTTTGAATAATTGGCTATAAAATATATATTTACTCGCATTAATAATTTAAGTACAGAATATTATGAAATAAGTGATTTATTATTGAGATGCTATGGGTGGTAAAAAGACTGTCATATTTTGTTTTAATTATATACTATGTCATAGTATAATGTGTCGTTATGGTGTTAAAACAGACTTAAATTAGATGTCAGTAGAAAAATCCATTATAATCGGCTGTGATGACACTAAGTTATTGTCTCAAATGCAATTTACTGTAGATCAGATACGCGGTTATAATTTAAATACAATATCAATTACTAATGAATACAATTTTTTTGGTGTAGTTAAAAGTATTGAGCCAACTCTTATAATTTTATGTTTTAGGAATAACTACAAGTTGTTAAAGGAATTGGCATCATTGTCTCAAGAAAGGGGAATACCAATTTTATGCTATAATAAACATATTGATAGTAAGTCATTAATAGAATTTTCAAATAGTATTATTTTTTCATATGAATTAGAACATATCTCAAAAAAAGGGTATATCAAATCTGGTATAAAATCAATACTTCGTTTACAGAAAGAAAATGTGAAAAAGAAAAGCGATGATAACATTGAAGATACTACGAGTAGTAGTTCGCCTGAAATAATTACAAGAAATACCAGTCGCTATGTATTAGAATTAGATCAGAAAATTGAAATGCTATTGAAAGTGAAAAGTAGGATTAAGATGCTTCATTCAAATGTAAATGATGTTGTTAAATCTGAACTTAATTCTATAGTAAATTTAATAGAAACATCTACGCTAGATAAAAATATATGGGCAGATTTTAAATTATACTTTGAAGAAATAAATCCAGGGTTCCTGTCTAATTTGTCGCAAATGCACCCTGAATTAACACCTATTGATTTAAAATACTGTTGTTATTTAAAAATGAATATGTCTAATGACGATATTCGTAAATTACTTGGGATTAACCAAGAAAGTGTTCGTACACATAAATATCGATTAAAAAAGAAACTAGTGTTATCTAAAGAAAATGATTTACATAATTATGTAATGTCTGTAGTTTAATACCAATTTAATTTCAAAACACCCAACAATGGTTTTTGTATAATGCCAGTAGATAATCAAAGCCAGAGAATAAGTGTAACGAAATTATCGGGCATTTTGATTACAAATCGGTATAATCATCTCTTTAGAATATAAAAATCACCCTAACTTTTTGCTTTTTAATATGTTAACCTCAGTAGTGTTAATGGTAGCGATTTCTCTTGACTACGATTTGTCTACGGTTTTATAATTGCTTATCATTTTTGTACATGAATAGTGCATCCTAGAATTTCTTAAAGGTTGTTAAGCTCTATAATTTTACCCATACAGAAATAGAAAAATCTTTTTTAGTAATTGATTTTACAAATTTCTTACCTGGTTAACCCTTAAATAATGATAGAACAATCTTTAGTATTTACCAAAAGCATCTTAGATCAGTTTTTACAAAACAGATTTGATATTAGAGATGATATTGTTTTGATAAACAATATTATTGAGGCCGATGGTTCTATTCCCCAACAAAATCAAAATAAAGTTGTAATATCCTTAATTAACATTCAACAAGAAACTAATCAGCCCTATTATAGTACTTCTAGAAAACTACCTAATGGAGCTTTTGTTAACATTACTCCTAGTGACCGGTTTAACCTGGATTTATTGATTTCATCTCAGTTTGATGATTATAAAGAAACGTTGAAGTTTTTGAATGCTTCAATTATGTTTTTTCAAGCCAACCAAAGTGTTGATTCAAGTTCATATTCAAATATCCCACCAGGGATTAATAAATTAAGTTTTGTTTTAGATCAACTAGACTATTCGCAAATGCACAACCTTTGGAGTGCTATGGGAGCTAAATATATGCCATCAGTAGTATATAAAATGAAGTTAATAGATATACAAGCAGACGAAATTTCTGGTATTAGTAGTGCTGTAAAGCAAACATCACTTGAAGTTGAATAATAATTATGAGTAGAAACAAAAAAATATTTCAAGTTAGGGCACTTCATAGTTATTTTGATAAAAATGAATGTAAGTGTTTAACTTTTGAGCCATCTAAATCAACGTTGAAATTGATGCAACGTTTTGGATTGCACATTCATTTACATAATGATGGTTTTAGTTTTTTTGCTACAACAAAAGATTCAATAAATAACTATTTAGCATATATAGAAACAGTTTCCAGAAAATCATCATTCGAATTTGAGATTCAACCAAAAATCGACAATTTTAATGTTTTTACAGATCTTCCTGTTGATTGGTCAGGAACAATAAGCTTTAATACTGATAACGAATCTAATATTTTAAGTAATGGAACTTTAGATATTGAGAAGAATTATTCGTTTAAAAAGAGTACAGGTTCTTTAGCTCTTCTAACGATAAATTTTAAAGATATTTTAAAATATGGAGATTTAGATTCGTTTACTGAATTTCAGATTAAATTTAATAGAAGAGCTACCCAATGGCAATATTATATAATAAATAGAAGTGCTGTTAAATTAGACAATCCCAAAATTTCTAGTAAAACGGATATAAACTTTACTGGTCCGGTTAAGACCACCATAGCAACAGGTATAGAGGCTCTTCTGTTTACTTCAGGCGAGCAACTTATTCCATTGAGTAAAACACCACTATATAAATTTAGTCTTATTAATGAATCGGCTGTACTTGAGAATACAGCTAAAAGTAAAACATCATCTAAGATTATTTTTAACGCTTTGCCCAACCCTAAAACAGAAATGATTGGTTTTAAAGTTGATACTGATACAAAATTAGTGTCATCGCCAATGTATGTATACATATAAAGAAGAATAATAATAAATAAGTTAATTAACTAATAACAAACAAATTATGAATTTAGCAACCATTAAAACACCTGGTGTCTACATCAATGAAGTAAGCGGTTTTGGTAATGCGGTAGTGCCTGTTGCAACGGCCGTCCCCGCGTTTATAGGGTATACACCTCAAGCTTCGTACGAAGGTAAATCTTATGCAAATGTGCCCCAAAAGATTACTTCTCTTTCTCAGTTTAAAGCAATTTTTTGTTACCCAGATAAGGATAAACAATATAGTCCAGAATACTATTTGGTTAAACAAAAAAGCCAACCAGAAAAAGGAGACTATATGCAGATTGGAGCAGATTACTATTCTATTGTTCCAGACCCTAATACTATTTATCATTTATACAATAGTATTAAATTATTCTACGAGAATGGAGGAGGAGATGCTTATATTGTTTCTGTTGGATCTTATGGAGCACCTTCTGGTAAACCAATGACTCCAGGGAATCAAATTATTAATACTAATGTTCAATTAAATGATTTAATGGGTGGTTTGGCTTTATTAAAAAATGAAGAAGAACCTACTATGTATATTTGTCCAGAAGCAACTTTACTACCAGTAGCGGCAAATGGTACACTGATGCAAGAAATGCTTTTGCAAAATGATGAAATGGGTACTGCGGTTAGTATCTTCGATATAATTGGAGGAAGAAATCCGGACCCAATAATGTATACAAATGATATTGAAACATTTAGAAATAACACTGGTACAAATGGATTAAAATATGGAACAGCATATTATCCATTCATAGGTACCACAATTATGCAGCCTTCTGATATTGATTACACCAATTTGTTTGGAGGAGATACTAAACAGTTAGAAGCATTATTAAACCCAGCTGACGCACCAAATGCGAATGTAGCTGCAATAATGGGGAATTTAGATGCTCTTACTGTAAGTCAAAATCAGACAGCATTAATCAATTCAAGTAAAATTTATGGGTTAATGATTAAGCATATTCTTTCAGATGCAAATATGCTACCTCCAAGTGCAGGGATAGCAGGAGTTATTACTGTTAAAGATAATGAGGTAGGACCATGGCAAGCACCTGCTAACACATCTATTGTAGGTGCTGCAAGTTTGCCAATTAAATTATCTAATAGTCAGCAAGAAAACTTAAATGTAGATGCTATATCTGGTAAATCAATTAATGCGATTAGGTTCTTTAATGGATTGGGAATATTGATATGGGGAGCTAGAACCTTAGATGGGAATAATTTAGATTGGAGATACCTTCCGGTAAGACGAACTATGACATTCTTAGAGCAATCTTGTAAGCTTGCAGCTCATGCATACGTATTTGAACCTAATGATGTAAATACTTGGAAAGGTGTTATTGCAATGATATCTAGTTTCCTTACTGGAGTATGGAAAGATGGAGGATTGCAAGGTGCTAGTGCTGCTGATGCATTCCAAGTTCAGTGTGGATTAGGATCAACCATGACACCTGAAGATATTTTGGAAGGATTTATGAAGGTAAGTGTTAAAGTAGCAATTGTTCACCCCGCAGAATTTATTGTATTAACGTTTGAACAAGAAATGGCAAAAAGCTAAGAAAATAATTATTTAAATAAATAAAAATATAAAATTATGGCAGTTGATGGAAGTAAAGAAAATTCGGTTTGGCCAATGCCTAAGTTCCGATTTGAGGTAGATTTAGGTACAGAGTTAAAAGGTGTTGCATTTCAGGAAGTATCAGGAATGGATGTTGAAAACCAAATTATTGAATATAGAAAAAGTAACAGCCCACTTTTTTCTACGGAAAAGATGCCTGGAATTACTAAGTATAGTAACATAACTATGAAAAGAGGGATATTTGTTAATGACAATACTTTTTGGGATTGGCATGCAGAAATATCGATGAATACGATTAAGAGAAGAACGGTTTTAATCAAACTCTTGGATGAAAATGGTAAGGTAACCATGCAATGGCAGCTCAATAATGCTTGGCCAACTAAAATTACAAGTACAGATTTAAAATCTGATGGCAATGAAGTTGCGGTGGATACTATTGAAATTGCTCATGAACAAATCATAATCACGAATGGCAAGTGATTACCCAGTTAATTTTCATTTTAAATTAAGTTTTAAAGGTGAAGATGCTGCTTTTCAAGAGGTAACTGGTATTTCTAAAGAAATGAAAGTTGAAGAGGTTGTAAGTGGGGGTGAAAATCGTTTTAAATATAAGCTCCCTAATGGAGTAACTAGTCCAAACTTGGTTTTAAAAAGAGCTTTGGTGCCCGTGGATTCGCTTTTAAATCTCTGGATTGTGTACAGTTTAAGTGGAGATTTATTATTGCCCATGGTAACAGTGCCTGTTATGGTTAGTTTATTAGATAAAAAGGGAGATACACAAGTTATGTGGATTTTTCACGATGCTTATCCAGTAAAATATGCTGTTTCTGATTTAAAGTCGAATGGTAACGATGTGTTAATTGAGTCAATAGAATTAGCTTATTCTTACTTTGACGTTATATAAAATTAATTTGATTATGCCTATAGAGATTCGTGAAATAATTATAAAAACAGAAGTTAGACAGGGTGTTCCTAATAATAACTTGCTAACGCAAAAAGAAGATTTAAATAAACTTAGGAATCAATTATTACAAGAGTGTAAGAAGATGATAAAATCTAATTTAAAGAAAAATAGTAATAGACGATAAAATTAATTTAAGATGCTAGGAGGTTTAATGAATATGATGATTATGGGTTATACTGATGAGGATTTTTTAATTCCTTATGAAGGTTTACCATATCTATTTATGATGAATCCAGATTCCATAAAATGGAATAGATCTGTTGCAATAAATGAAGAATCACTACAAGGTTCAAGTGCACCCAATATTAAATATCAAAATACAAATAGCGAAGAATTAAGTTTTGATATAGTAATTGATTGTACTGGAGTAGTAAGTTCGTTAAGAGTTATTCTGGAGGCTGAGATTGCTGTACTAACTGACGTAATTTATTCCTACCATGGGAAGTATCACAGACCAAATTATTTAAAAATACAATGGGGGCTTTTTACATTTAATTGTGTTCTAAAATCAATGAATACAACTTATACTTTATTTAGGCCTTGTGGAAGCCCTTTACGAGCTAAAATTTCTTTAACATTCACAAAATATATTTCATCAGCCACACGTGTGAAACTTGAAAATAATTCATCTCCAGATTTAACTCATTTGGTAGATGTGGTAGATGGTGATACGTTGCCGGGTTTATGTGAGAAAATTTGGAAGGATAACTCATACTATATAAAAGTTGCAGAGCATAATAATTTGAACAAGTTTAGACAGTTAACTGGCGGAGAACAATTAACCTTCCCTCCAATAATTCAACCTAATTAATGGCAGCAACAGATGTAATACCCAATGGTTATGTAACAACCTATGTTATAAAAATTGCAGGAAGTGCTATTCCTGATACTACCCAAATTCTATCCATTGAAGTTGAAATGGCGATTAATAAAATATCAACAGCTCATATTGTTTTGATAGATGGGGATGTAACTAAAGGAGAGTTTGAAGTTAGTTCTGCAGAGACTTTTGTACCAGGTGCTGAAATTATTATTGAAGCGGGGTATGACAGTAAAAATACCCAAATTTTTAAAGGAATAATAACTAAACAAATTGTAAAGGTAGACGATTCTGAAGGCTCTTCTTTAGAAATAGAATGTAGAGATGCAGCCATTAAAATGACGGTTGGCCGTAAAAGTTTAACTTATTCTAAGAAAAAAGACAGTGATATTATCACTTCAATAATTGGAAATTATTCTGATCTAACTAATGATGTAACAGCAACTACTATGGAATGGCCAGAGCAGGTGCAGTATTATGTAAGCGATTGGGATTTTATATTATCTAGGGCAGAAGCAAATGGATTAATTGTAACCAATATAAATAGCAAAATATCTGTTGTAAAACCTGATGCAACTACCACTGCGGTACTCTCTGTAAAATATGGAGACAATCTTTTTGAATTTAATGGAGAAGTAAATTCTGTTAGTCAATTGGGTTCCACAAAAGCAAGCTCGTGGGATTTTAAAACACAGGCCATTGTTTCTGAAGAATCAACCAACAGTCTTGCTGGTCCAGGAAATATAACTTCTAAAAAGTTATCAGATGTAGTAGGCTTATCTGATTATAATCTACAAACAACTGCTCCATTAGAGTCGGGTAGTTTAACAGATTGGACCAATGCGCAACTTGTTAAAAGCGAATATTCAAAAATACAAGGAGAGCTAAAAATTCAGGGAACTAATTTACCACTTCCAGGCACCTACATAACCTTAGGTGGTTTAGGAGAAAGAATAAATGGAGATCACATTGTTGGAGGTATAAAACATGATATGTCTAAGGGGAACTGGATTTCAGAAGTAACCATAGGATTATCAAATAAATGGTTTACAGAAGAACCAGATGTAATGCCCCCATCTGCTTCGGGATTACTTCCGGGAGCAAGAGGATTGTTTAATGGAACTGTGAAAAAAATGCATGGAGATCCTGATAATCAATTTAGAATATTGGTTACGGTACCAATGTTTGATGCTTCAGGTGAAGGAATCTGGGCTAGACTTACAAATTTTTATTCGACTAATGGAGCTGGAGCATTCTTTATGCCTGAAGTTGGAGATGAGGTCATTATCGGTTTTCTAAATGAGGATCCTAGATATCCAATAATTCTTGGAAGTGTATATAGCAGCTCAAAACTAAAGCCAGCAAGTGATTACTCTCCAGCCGAAAAAAACCCGAAGAAAGCAATAGTTTCAAAGGAAGGAATTACGGTTGAGTTTGATGATGAAAATAAAGTGTTTACGATAACTACACCATCAAAAAATACCGTTATCCTTAGTGATAAGGATAAGAAAATCACACTTAAAGATCAAAATAAGAACACTATAGTTATGTCGAGTGAGGGCATTTCAATTAAAGCTTCGAAAACTTTAACATTAGATGCAGAAAAAAATATTGATATAAAAGGAAAGCTTGAGTCGAAAGATGATATCACTTTTAAGTCTGATAAATCAATAATATTAGATGCAGGTCAAAAGGTAAAATTAAAGGGTAAACAGGGGATTATTGTTGAATCCTCAGGTGGTGATGTAGAAACAAAAGGAAACAACATTAAGGAAACAGCAAAACAAGCATATGCAGCTAAAGGAGGTACAACTTCAGAGGTGCAAGGAGGAACACAATTAACGCTCAAAGGAGCAATGGTAAGTATAAACTAAAACTTAAATAATGCCAGCTGCAGCAAGAATAACTGATCTTCATACATGCCCGATGGTTACAGGTATCGTACCACATGATGGAGGACCAATTATTGGACCAGGAGAACCTACAGTATTAATAGCCAAGATGCCTGCGGTAAGAGTTGGTGATTCATGTGAATGTGTAGGACCACCAGATACAATTGTTAAAGGATCAGCTACGGTTATGATAGGTGGAATGCCCGCTGCAAGAATGGGTGACGAAACAGAACATGGAGGGGTAATAGTTTTAGGCGCCCCAACAGTTATGATAGGGGGATAGTATGGACTCAAAAGGAAAAGAATTTTTAGGCTCTGGCTGGGCATTTCCAGTAACATTCTCTAAGGGGAACTTAGAGTTGAGTTTAACACATTATGAAGATAACATTAACGATTCAATAGATATTATCCTCAAAACACATATTGGCGAACGGTGTTTAGAACCCAAATTTGGGACAGGGCTAAATAGATTTCTGTTTGATAAAATGGATGAAACATTGAAAGGAGGAATAATGGAAACTGTTAAATTTTCTCTGTTAGATAATGAGCCAAGAATTGACGTGAAAAATGTATTGGTAACATTTAGTGAAGAACTTAAAGGAACGGTTTTGATTGAGATAAACTACATATATATAAAAACCAATACTAGGCATAATTATGTATATCCATTTTATATACAAGAAGGAACAAACTTAAATCATAAATAGTAATGACATTAATAGATCAAAAGACTACCTATCACTCTTTAAACTCGGCTTTAAATCCGGGTTTAGATCTTATTGATGGAAGGAAGGAAATTGATCGTCTTAAATTCCTTACGGAATATGCTTCATTAATTAATTTTTATGATCAAGAAAACAAGGTAAATGGAACTTGGAATCCGTTTTTACTAAAAGACCCTGTGTTTTTATTGGCAACTATTGCAAAAGTTAATCATACAAAAATTCACGATCATTACGTAACTAGTTCAGATAACTTAAAGGGACTAATAAGTAAAGATTCTACCCATAAAAATATCCCAATTCTATTTAATCAACAGATTGCTCAGCTGATTAATGTGTTTGTGAAGATTGAAAGATGGAGCCATTTTATGAATAATTACCATCAAGAGTATAGTCTTAAAAAATTTGTTATCCATAAATTAAAGGTAGAATATGGCTCGTACTTTTGGGCTGTAATTGGATTATGTAAGGATTTAAGTTCTAATAAAAATATTAAAGGGATTCAAGCAATTGACCCCATTCTATTTGAAAACTTTAATAAATCTGTTTGGAGAGCGAGTAAAGATCCATTTTGGGAGACACTTAACCTTGAAATGCCGCTATATTTAGATGGAAAATCAGATAAAGGAGAGTCTAATCACATTGAAACTATTCCCGTAAAAACGAAAAAAAGCAGTATTGATGTCGCATTATCGTATTCAAACGGTGAAATCTATTTTTTCGAAGGTTCAGAATATAGTAGGTATATTCCTAGGGTAGGCATCCCTAAAGATTATCCTTTGCCGATAAAAGGAAATTGGAGGAATTTTCCAAAGAGTTTTGAAAGTAATATAGATGCCGCAATAATGTATTCTAATGAAAGTGCATATTTTTTCAAAGGTTCGCAATATGTTAAATATATACCAGGAGAAGGAGTACCTGAAGGTTATCCTTTGCCGATAAAAGGAAATTGGAAGAATTTTCCAAAGAGTTTTGAAAGTAATATAGATGCCGCAATAATGTATTCTAATGAAAGTGTATATTTTTTCAAAGGTTCGCAATATGTTAAATATATACCAGAAGAAGGAGTACCTGAAGGTTATCCTTTGCCGATAAAAGGAAATTGGAGGAATTTACCAAAGAGTTTTGAAAGTAATATAGATACCGCAATAATGTATTCTAATGAAAGTGCATATTTTTTCAAAGGTTCGCAATATGTTAAATATATACCAGGAGAAGGAGTTCCTGAAGGTTATCCAAAACCTATAGTAGGAAACTGGGAAGGGGTATTTAACGTACATATAACGCCAAAAGAATCTGACATATCTCGTACTCTTTTAAAGCAAGAAGATGCAACACAAAAAATGTTGAATAAAGTATCTAATTCATTGGTTTTTGTAGGAGGACAATTATTTAGTTTTTTGAATGACATTATCAATCACGCATCAAAAGAGTACGACAGTTTAAGTGTTCGTGAAGGTGTTTTTCCGGATACAGCGTTACTTAGGTCATTTGTGAAATTACAAGGAATCCAACAAAAACAACTTAATGAGATTTCAAATAAACACCTTCAGTTCTATTTTGAAGATATCCTTAAACAAAAGAAAAAAAATGCAAAACCAGATCGAGCATTTATTACAGCAGAATTAGCAAAAAAAGACAATACGTTTGAATTGGCACAAGGCACATTATTTAATGCAGGAGTAGATGCAAATAAAAAGCCTATTACATTTCAATCTTTAAAAAGTACGAACTTAAATCCAGGTTCAATTACTGGAGGTTTTACTCTTGTACAAAATAAGAATCCTAATAATGGTTTGATTTCATTGTATAAAACACCAGTAGTTAAACCATCTCTTTTAAAGAAAGATAAAACAGGTAAAATATTAGGGTGGGAAACGTTTGGTGGTAATATAGAAGATTCAAATATTCCAGAATCGATGGGTTTTGCTGTCGCATCACCAATGTTTTACCTTAAAGAAGGCTTAAGAATAATTACACTAAAACTAACTTTTAAAGAAGCAATAAATCAAGTTTTGTTTAATGAGGCGAACTACTTCTTCAGCACAGAAAAAGAATGGCTTCCGTTAACTCAAAAGCCTCAAGAAGGGTTAAGCAATTTTACAGGTGCTAACTTTTGGGAGATATTGCCTTCACAAGAAAAAAGTAATGAACTAAATCTAAAAATTATTTTGGGCGTTACCGAAAAGCCTGTAGAAAAATTTATTAAAAATCCTGATGGATATAAATCTGATTGGCCAATTTTTAAGATGGAATTTAACCAATTTAATCAACTTGAAAACCCTCCGGTAATATCTACTATTAACATACAAGTTGATGTGTCTAATTTAAAGTCATTTAGCTTGTCTAATGATTTTGGGGTTTTAAGTACTATAAAACCATACCAATTATTTGGATCTGCACCTTCACAGAACAGTAGTTTCTTTATTGGAAGTGAAGAAATTTTTAGTAAGCCCTTATCGTTTTTAAATGTTAGTTTGGATTGGAATGCTTTACCTTCTGACTTTCAAAGTTATTACGAAGCATACAATTGCAACTTAAATTTAAACGATGATTTAGAAAGTTTAACAGATAGAATGGCAGTTCTTAATGTATCATTAACAAAAGCAGAGTCGGAATTAAATACAGCAAAAATAACAGTTGCTAGTGCTATAGCATTAGCAAAAGTAAATACAGAAATAGAAACGCTTAAAGCAGATGTTGTAAAGGATCAAGCTACAGTAGCAACAAAGAAAAGGTTAGTAACAACAACACAAGAAGAGTTAGATACTGCAAATGAAGCATTAGTTCAATTAGAGGCATTAACAAAAACAGCCTTATTAAAAGATGATGAGGCAAAAAAAGAGCTAATACAACAGAAAAAAATAAAAGGAAATTGGAGGAATTTACCAGAGAGTTTTGAAAGTGATATAGATACCGCAATAACGTTTTCTAACGGAAGTGCTTACCTTTTCAAAGGTTC
>NVUQ01000100.1 GCA_002401955.1 Flavobacteriales bacterium
TGATAATTGATAATTGATAATTGAAGAAAAAAAATATTTTTTTAACTAAACCTACTAACAAATAAACTTTTCAACTTTATGAACTTGTTAACTTGATAAACTTTCTAACTTTAAAAACTTTAAGACTTTAACCTTTACAAACTAACTTAAATGAAAAAATTAGCATTACACTGGAAAATATTAATAGGAATGGTACTTGGGGTATTATTTTCCTTATTACTAATTCAATTTTCTTGGGGATCGGAATTTATTAAAGATTGGATAAAACCTTTCGGAAAAATGTTTATCAATGCATTAAAGTTAATTGCTGTTCCGTTAATTCTTGCATCCTTAATAAAAGGAGTTTCAGATTTAAAAGATATTTCTAAACTCTCTAAAATGGGAGGAAGAACAATTGCAACCTACATTTTAACAACTGTATTTGCCGTATGTATTGGTTTAACAGTTGTAAATATTGTACAACCAGGTAAAAGAATTTCTGAAGAAACAAGAACAGAGTTATTAGAGAATTATAAAGAAGATGCCGAAAAAAGACAGGTAGCTGCTGCAGCTCAGAAAGAAACTGGACCACTACAAGCCTTACAAGATTTAATTCCTAGTAATATTTTTGCTGCCGCTAGCGAAAATGGAAACATGTTACAGATTATCGTTTTTGCAATATTTTTTGGAATGGGATTAATTTTAATTCCAGCCGACAAAGCAAAACCTGTTAAAGGATTTTTTGATGGATTTAACGAAGTTATCTTAAAGTTAATTGATTTAATTATGCTTGCAGCACCTTATGGTGTTTTTGCATTATTGGCTGCTTTAGTTGCCGAATCCCCCAGTCTAGATTTGTTTCAAGCGTTATTGTGGTATGCCTTTTCAGTAGTTTTAGGCTTAGCAATAATGATAGGTTTTTACGTGCTTATTGTTAAAGTTTTCGCTAAAAAATCGCCTAGTTTCTTTTTTAAAGGAATTTCCCCTGCTCAACTATTGGCTTTTTCAACAAGCTCGAGTGCTGCCACTCTTCCCGTTACTATGGAACGTGTTGAAGAACACTTAGGCGTAGAGGAAGAAGTTGCCAGTTTTGTGTTGCCAATTGGTGCCACCATCAATATGGATGGAACAAGTTTATACCAAGCAATTGCTGCAGTTTTTATCGCTCAAGCTTTTGGAATGGAATTAGGCATCGGTGCTCAATTAGGAATTATCGTAACAGCTACTTTGGCATCTATTGGTTCTGCTGCTGTTCCAGGTGCAGGAATGGTAATGTTAGTTATCGTTTTAGGACAAGCTGGAATACCAGAAGCTGGATTAGCCTTAATATTTGCTATTGATAGACCATTAGACATGTGTAGAACAACAGTAAACGTTACTGGAGATGCCGCGGTATCTATGTTAATCGCAAAATCTGTAGGGAAACTTGGAGATCCTCATGTGAAAAATTGGGATGATAATTATCATCCTGAAAATTAATTTCAAGCCGCATTAGAGAAAATAAAACGTTACTTTTTCCGATATCCTTCGTTTAATAGATTGTGTTCATTGCAATGACTACAATCTATTAGTTTATGAAGAAAATAGAATTACATTGGCAAATATTGATAGGACTCACCTTAGGAGTTCTTTTTGGAATTTACATACCTGAGCATGTTGAATACGTTGCCTGGATGGGCACCATGTTTATGAGAGCCTTAAAGATGGTAATCATTCCTTTAATTATGACTTCACTAATTTCTGGTATTACCAATATTGGTAGTATGGATAAATTAGGAAAGATGGGAGCAAAAACCATTACCTATTACATTTCTACGAGTCTTATTGCTATAATTATAGGACTATTTTTTGTAAACATGTTACAACCCGGTATTGGAGCAAATTTATCATTCGCCCAAAACGTAGAGGGTTTAGGTATGGCTCAAGAATCTTTTGGTAAAACATTAAAAGAAATTATTCCAACCAATATTTTTGAGGCAATGGTAACAGGTAAAATGCTGTCGCTTATTTTCTTTAGTATTCTCATTGGTATTTTCATCACTAAAATAAACAAAAAACACAGCGTATTGTTTATTGATATTGCCAATGGTGGTTTTGAACTAATGATGAAAGTAACTCAGTTTGTTATTCGATTTACTCCACTTGGTGTTTTAGGAATTGTTGCCAATCAAGTTGCTACACAAGATAATCTATCTGAAGTTGCTAGCAGGTTAGGACTTTTTTCGGTAGCTGTTATAGGAGCACTTGCTGTACACAGTATTATTGTACTTCCGTTAATGTTAAAGTTTATTGGAAAAATAAACCCTTTCAAACATTTTGGAGCAATGAAAATTCCGCTGCTTACAGCTTTTTCAACATCCTCATCTTCTGCCACACTCCCCCTAACTATTGATGCTATTGAGAATAAAGCAGGAGCCTCAAATAAGGTAAGTAGTTTTGTACTCCCCTTAGGAGCAACAATCAATATGGATGGTACTGCCCTATATGAATGTATTGGTGCAATCTTCATCGCTCAAGCTTATGGTTTAGATTTATCAGTTACAGAACAATTAATAGTAGTATTAACAGCACTTTTAGCTTCTATTGGTGCAGCAGGAATTCCGATGGCCGGACTGGTTATGATGTCAGTAATATTAAGTGCTATTGGTTTACCTTTAGAAGGTGTAGGTTTAATTTTAGCTGTTGATCGTCCATTAGATATGCTCAGAACTGCTATTAACGTATGGAGCGATAGCTGTGGAACAGTAATTATCGCTAAATCAGAAGGAGAAAAGCTTAACTACCCTCAAATCTAAATAGTACTACCCTCTTAAGTTAGGCTGAAAATATAAATCTCAACACAACAATAAATCAATTAAACTTTTGTTATTTTTAGTTTCTGAAAATTCAAAGTTAAAACAACACATTTATATTATATAATTATGATCAAAAAAATTCTTAAGTACCTCGGTTTCACATTACTCTTTTTAATCGCATTAATCATTTTACTACCTATTATATTTAAAGGTAAAATTGTAGAAATGGTAAAAGAAGAAGCAAACAACAATTTAAATGCTCAAATAGATTTTGGTGAATTTGATTTAGGCTTAATTAGCACCTTCCCCAATTTTGAATTTTCTATTGATAATGTAAAAGTTGATGGTGTTGACAAATTTGAAGGAACGCAATTAGCAAGCATTGGAAACCTTACACTTAAAGTAGATTTAATGAGTGTTATTAGTGGCGATGAAATTAATGTAAAGACTTTAAGCATTTCAGACTTAAATGTTAATGCAATTGTTTTAGCGGATAGTTCTGCCAATTGGGACATTGCTAAAGCAACAGGAGAGGTTGAAGAAGAGATTATTGAAGAAACAGATGCTGAACCATCTTCTTTTAAATTAGGGTTAAAAGATTTATCCATTACCAATGCTAACATTACTTACGTTGATCAAACAATGGATTTATCAACTACCATTACCAATTTCAATTTCCACCTATCTGGTGATATGACTGAAGATGTAACTGATTTAGTTACTGAAACAAGAATTGAAGCATTAGATTTAGAGATGGAAAACATCAAATACTTCAAAAAAACAAACATAGAGGTTGATGCAACCATTTTAGCAGATTTAGCAAACAGTAAATACACTTTTACTGAAAATGAATTTAGAATAAATGAACTTATACTTGGATTAGACGGTTGGTTAGCAATGTTTGATGATAAAGATGATATTGATATGGACATCAAATTCGGAGCTAAGAAAACTGAATTTAAAAGCATTTTATCTCTCGTTCCTGCTGTTTACATGACTGATTTTGCGTCAGTAAAAACTGCTGGAAAAGTACAATTAGATGGTTATGCTAAAGGAACTTTTAAAGAAACGTCTTTACCCGCTTTCGGATTAGACTTAATTGTTTCTGAGGCGATGTTCAAATATCCTGATTTACCAAAAGCGGTAAACAACATTAACATTAACTTACATGTTGATAATCCTGGAGGAAGTGAAGACAACACTTTCGTTAACCTGAAGAAATTCCATATGGAATTGGCAGGAAATCCAATTGATATGCACATGAAAATTAGAACCCCAGTTTCTGATGCCGATATTGATGGTGGAATTAAAGCAAAATTCAATATGGCATCTATTAAAGATGTAATTCCTATGGAAGCTGGTGAAGAAATGAATGGTGACGTTACTGCTGACATTACATTAAAAGGAAAAGTTTCTGCTCTGGAAGAAGAACGTTACGAAGATTTTAATGCTGAAGGTCAATTGGCAATAATGAATATGGATTATAAAAGCGATTCCCTACCCTACGATGTTTTACTAAAACAAATGGTATTAAACTTCTCTCCTCAGTATGTAGAGTTGGCTGCATTCGAATCTCAAATAGGAAAATCTGATATAAGTGCTAATGGTAAAATGGAAAACTTTATTGCTTATGCTTTCGCAGATGATGAAGCTTTAAAAGGAAGATTCAACTTAAACTCTAACCTATTAGACTTAAACGAGTTTATGGAAGAAGAAACTGAAGAAGTTGCAACTACTGAAGGTGGCGAAGCTGTTGATGAAGAACCTTTAAGTATTATTGAAGTTCCTAAAAATATTGATTTTGTTTTAGCATCTTCTTTAAAGAAAGTTGTTTACGACAATATGGATATCGACAATATTAAAGGAGAATTAATAGTTAGAGATCAGAAAGTAAGTATGAATGATTTATCTATGAACTTATTAGATGGTAGTATGATTATGAATGGGTATTATGAAACTACCAACCCTAAAGTTCCTGGATTTAACTACGATTTAGCAATTCAAGATTTTGATGTTCAAACAGTAGTTGCCACTTTTAATACAGTTGAAACAATGGCACCTTATGCTAAGAGTATGAAAGGAAAGTTCAATACTTCACTTAAAATAAATGGAGTTTTAGATCATGAAATGATGCCAGATTTAAACACAATAACTGGTGGTGGAGATATGGTTACTAAAAGTATGAAAGTTGAAGGATTTAAAGCACTAGAACAATTAGCAAGTGCTTTAAAGAATGATAAACTCAATAAATTAGAATTAAACGATGCTCATATTAAGTACAGCTTTAAAGATGGTAGAGTTTATACAGAACCATTCGATATTAAAATGGGACCAGTTACTGGAACAATGTCTGGATCTAACGGCTTCGATCAAACAATGGATAATAAAATGACTTTAAAAGTACCTAGTTCTGAATTAGGAGCTGGTGATGCGATGAACCAATTAAATGGTCAAGCAGGAAAATTAGGTATGGATCTAAAAGCAGCAGAACATGTTATGGTAGATGTTACTATTAAAGGAACTGTTGATGATCCTAAAGTTGGAATTAACTTAAAAGATGCAGTTGGCAACATTGTTGATGATGTAAAAGAACAAGTTATAGAACAAGTTAAGGAAAAAGTAGAAGAAGTTAAAGAAGACTTAAAAGGTAAAGCTAAAGAAGAAGCAGATAAATTGTTAGCAGAAGCTCAAAAACAAGCTGATAAAGTTAAGGCTGAAGCAAAGAAAGCAGCTGATAAAGTAAGAGCTGGAGGAAAAGAAACAGAAAAAAGGCTATTGAAAGAAGCTGGTGGAAATCCTTTAAAGAAAGGTGCCGCTAAAATTGCAGGTAAACAGGCAATAAAAGAAGCAGATAAGCAAGCTAAAAATGTTGAAGCTGAAGGTGATAAACAAGCTAAGGCAATTATGGATAAAGCACAAAAAGAAGCTGATAAGTTAATGGCAGAAGTGGATAAGAAGTAATAACTCGTTAAAGCAAAGTGCGTTTATTATCATTCTGAGTTATTAAATGATATTCGATTATAAAATTTCTTCATGGTTTTGCTAATGCAAAACCATGAAGCAGTGACAGGACAAAATATAAGAAAAAGGTAAATTGAAAAAATACAGCATATTTATATTAATAGGAATATTTTCTTTGAGCATTTCTGCCCAAGAAGACAATTGTCCTGAACCAAATAAAAAGGCTGCAAAGCTATTTGAAGCCATAAAAACTGCTCCATATAAAGAAAAAAAAGGCTTACTAATTGAAGTAATAAAAAAAGACCCAAACTTTCTAGAAGCTTTCGATGAACTAGCAAACATTAGTGCTAAAAAATCAGATCAAGCATTTAACTCCGCCAATATTAAAGGGTTTAGACAGCACGAAAATCAAAAAATAAGGTTTTGGAAAAAGATTTTTGAGATTTGTCCTGATTATAGAAACTTTTACCACACCATGCAGTTAGGTAAATATTATTTTGGTCAACGAAAGTTTGAACAATCTAAAAAGTATTTTCAAACCATAATGGCATCCCCAAATGCGTACAAAAAAGATGAACGTTATGCTTACGCTAGAATTCAAGATATTGATACCTATATTGCTTTAGTTAGAGATAGTGTTCCTTTTAAGCCTAAAAAGGTTGAAGGTCCATCAACTGGCCTTGACGAATACCTACCAATGCTATCGCCTGATAATAGGTATTTATATTTTACCAGAAAAATGCCAGATGAAACAAAAAGTGCTGTTGATGGAGGGTTTAAAGAACAATTTATTAAAAGCAGAAAAACAATGGGCGACAATTACAGCGGAGGAATACCTATGCCCTCCCCTTTTAACTTAGGTCAATACCAAGGAGGAGTTTCGATTTCTGTAAACAATAAACTTTTATTTATCACCATTGTTGATGTAATTCCTTATAGAGGAAAAAACAGAGCTGGTTTCGGACAAATGTTTGATAATGCGGATATTTTCTTTTCTGAATTAAAAGATGGTAAATGGTCTAAATTAGAATCCATCGGAAGTAACATTAACACCCCTACTACTTGGGAGGCCCAACCATCTATCTCTTCAGACAATAAAACACTTTATTTTACGAGAGTTGTAGATGTTTTTGGAGGTGATATGGACATTTACAAATCCGAAAGACAACCCGATGGAAGTTGGGGAGACCCAATTAATTTAGGCGAGCCTATCAACACTCCTGGAGATGAGAAATCTCCTTTTATGCACTCCGATAGTTACACCCTTTACTTTTCGTCTAATTACCATATTGGTTTAGGTGGTTATGATATTTTTTATTCTAAGATGGATGAAAAATCTAAGGCATTTAAAAAGCCTATTAACATTGGAAACCCTATTAACACCCCAAAAGATGAACATGGCTTTATTGTAAGTAAAGATGGTGATAAAGCTTACTATGGTTCTAATGAAAAAGGGGAAGATTTAAATATTTTTTCTTTTGAATTGTATGAAAAAGCTAGACCAAAATCAGTTGCTTTTGTAAATGGAAAGATGCTTAATAATTTAGGTGAAGTACCTGACGGAGCTCAAGTATTCTTAAAAAATACCGCAACAAATGATGAAGTGGAAGCAGTAATTGATAAAGAAACTGGAGATTATGTTGCGGTAATTACTGTTGATAAGGATCAAGATGTGATGCTTACTGCAAAAAAGAAAGGTTATGCATTTAGTTCTCAACTAATCTCTTCTAACGAAATTGTAGTAGGAAAACCTGTTAAAACTAAAAAAGTAGAAATTAAACCCATTGAAATTGGTCAAGCTTACCGTATTAATGACATCAATTTTGCTACCAACTCTTTTGAAATTACTCCAAAAATTGTATTGGTATTAAATGAGTTTATCGATTTCTTAAAAATCAACGACAACCTTAAGATAGTTATTAATGGTTATACCGATAATGTTGGTGATCCAAAAGAAAACCTAGTCCTATCAGAAAATAGAGCTAAAGCAGTTTATGATTATCTTTTAATTGAAGATATTGATGCTAACAGACTATCTTTTAAAGGTTTTGGGGAAACCAACCCTGCCGTTTCAAACAGCACAGAGAAAGGTAGAGCTAAAAATAGACGTACTGAATTTGTTATTTTGAGTAAATAAATATGCGTTAGAACCCCTAAAAATTGAAACGATAAATATAAGCTCTCGTCAATTTTTACCGATTTCATGTTTGTATTTGGTGTTTTATTATTCAACAGAAGTTCCTATTGGTAATGTTATTGGTAATTTTCATGTTATTGTAACTGATAGTAATGGATGTGAAAGTACTTTAACAGAAGAATACCTTATATGATATTATTACACCTAATGTATTTACTCCTAATGGAGATATACATAACCAATTTTTAACTTTTAAAAATGCTGAATACTATGAGAACCATATAGAAGTTTTCAATAGATGGGGAACTAAAGTTTTTACTGCAGATAATTATCAAAATGATTGGAATGGTGATAATCTAAATGAAGGAACTTACTTCTTTATCCTTGATGTGACTCTTCCTAATGGAGAAACAGAACAATATAAAGGTTCAATTAATTTATTGAGATAACAATCTCTATTTCTTAAAAAAAAGCAGCCTATTAAGGCTGCTTTTTTTTATGCTATATTTTGTAAAATATTATCACTACAATACATTTTAAACCTAGGAATATTTATACCTTTGCTCGGTATTTTGAAAAATAATTAAATGCCATCATCAACTAAGTATATTTTTGTTACCGGAGGTGTTACCTCTTCATTAGGAAAAGGAATAATTGCAGCTTCTTTAGCTAAGCTTTTACAAGCAAGAGGATACTCGGTTACCATTCAAAAACTTGACCCTTACATTAATGTTGATCCAGGTACTTTAAATCCTTATGAGCATGGTGAATGTTTTGTAACAGATGATGGAGCTGAAACAGATTTAGATTTAGGGCATTATGAACGTTTTTTAAATGTTTCTACATCAAAAGCAAATAATGTTACTACTGGAAGAATATACCAATATGTAATTGATAAAGAGCGCGAAGGTGCTTACTTAGGAAAAACTGTTCAGGTTATTCCTCACATTACAGATGAAATTAAACGAAGAATTAAATTACTAGGTAATACTGGCAATTATGATATCGTAATTACTGAAATTGGTGGAACCGTTGGAGATATTGAATCATTACCCTACGTTGAAGCTGTTCGTCAGTTAAAATGGGAACCTAATTTTGATTGCATCGTTTTACATTTAACATTAGTTCCATTTTTAGCTGCTTCTGGCGAATTAAAAACAAAACCAACACAACACTCAGTTAAACAATTGTTAGAATCTGGTGTTCAACCAGATATTTTAGCCTTAAGAACAGAGCATAAATTAACCCAAGGAGTTAAAGAAAAAGTGGCACTATTCTGCAACATTGCTCCAGAGGCGGTAATACAAGCAATTGACGCTTCAAGCATTTATGATGTACCAAACCTAATGAAAGCTGAAGGTTTAGATAAAGTTGTTTTAGATAAACTTTCATTACCTCATAACGAAGAGCCTTTACTTACAGCTTGGAACAAAGTTTTAGATAAAATTAAAAATCCAAAGCATACAGTAAACATTGGCTTAGTTGGTAAGTATATCGAATTAAAAGATTCATATAAATCTATAGCCGAAGCAATTATACATGCTGGAGCAAACAATGAAACCAAGGTTAATATTCACTGGATTCATTCAGAAGGTGTTAACAACGATAATGCTGCTGAAAAGTTATCTAACTTAGATGGAATTTTAGTTGCTCCGGGTTTTGGAGAAAGAGGAATAGAAGGAAAAATAGCTACCATTAAATATGCAAGAGAGAAACAAATACCTTTCTTTGGAATATGTTTAGGAATGCAAGCAGCAGTTATTGAATTTGCACGAAATGTATTAAACCACGCTGATTCCCACTCTACAGAAATGGAAGCAAACACTACCAACCCTGTAATTTATTTAATGGAAGAACAACGTGCTATTACTGAAAAAGGTGGCACTATGCGTTTAGGAGCTTACCCTTGTAAGATCTTAGAAAATTCAAATGTGTTTGATGCTTACAATGAAACTAATATTTCGGAAAGACATAGGCACCGATATGAATTTAACAATAAATACAAAGAAGAGTTTGAAACCGCAGGAATGAAAGCTACAGGAATTAACCCTGATAATAATTTAGTTGAGATAGTTGAAATAGAAGATCACCCTTGGTTTGTTGGTGTTCAATTTCATCCAGAATATAAAAGTACAGTAATTAATCCTCACCCATTATTTGTTAATTTTATTAAAGCAAGCTCTTTAGTAAAAGAACAAAATATGCAAACCGCAAGTAACTAAATCTACACCTAAAAATAGATAATCGTAAAAAATGAGCGCAAAAGGATTTGATAAAAACTCCATCATTGGGTTAGTGTTAATTGGAGCTATAATGTTCGTATTCAGTTATATTAACAACCCTTCTGAAGAAGATATTAGAGCACAAAAAGAACAGGAAGCAAAACAAGAGCAAATTGATACCCAGCAAAAAGATGAGCTTAGTGCTGCGATTGTTAACCCCGACACCTTAACTGAAACTATAATTGACAGTGCTATTATAAACAATTTAGATTCTGCCAACAATTCAAAATTATTAGCAGAATACGGTAGTTTTGCCAAAGCAGCTGTTGGAGAGAAAAAAGAGCTTATTTTAGAAAATGAAAAAATTAAAGTAACCCTATCTAATAAAGGTGGTAGAGTTACTACTGTTCAGTTAAAAGAATTTCAGACTTATGATTCACTTCCTTTATTTTTGTTTCATGAAGATTCTTCTCGTTTCAATATCGAATTATCTACCAACAATGGCTTAGGAGGAACAAGAGTTGTAAATACTGAAAACTTATATTTTGAAACAGAAGACAGAGATGTTAAAGTTGAAGGAGAAAGTAGCAATAGTATCTCTATGAAGCTTTATTATGGCTCTAAAGACAAATATTTAGAATACAAATACACCTTAAAGGGAAATTCTTATTTGGTTGATTTTGAACTGAACTCTGTTGGATTTGATGATGTTATATCTAAAGACTTCCCATACTATGCTCACTGGAGTATATTCGCTCCAAACCAGGAAAAAACGATTCCTAATCAACAACAAAAAAGTACCATTTATTATAAATACAATAATGGTGATATTGATTACATTTTTGAAACAAAATATGAAGGTGATGAACTAATATCTCCTGTTGATTGGATTATGTTTAAACAACAATATTTTAATTCAACTATAATTGCTACAGAAAAACCATTTGAAAAAGGAGCTGCTTCAGAGGGTAAAGGTCAATTTGACATTGAAACTATTGAACTTCCTGAAGGGCAAACCACAAACTATGTACAGGGTATGTCTACATATTTGACTATTCCTTATGATGGTGGTAATAACGAATCGTTTGCGATGCAATATTATTTTGGACCTAACAGAAGCCAAAATTTAGAAGCTGTTGGAATTGGCTTAGAAGAAACATTAGATTATGGTTGGGGAATTTTTGGATGGGTAAATACCATTTTAATTCGCCCAGTATTTGATTTCTTAAATGGGTTTAACATCTCTATTGGAATCATAATACTCTTGTTAACCTTAATCATTAAATCTGTGCTCTTCCCTATTACATGGAAAACATATTTAAGTAGTGCAAAAATGAAGGTGTTAAAACCAGAAATTGAAGCCTTAAAAAAGAAGAATGGTAATGATAAAATGAAGCAGCAACAAGCCACCATGGCTTTGTATCGACAAACTGGTGTAAATCCTTTGGCTGGTTGTATTCCTATGTTAATACAAATGCCTATTCTATTTGCTTTATTCCGTTTTTTCCCTGCTACGTTTGATTTAAGACAAAAAAGCTTTTTATGGGCAGAAGATTTATCTACCTATGATTCTATTTATGATTTTCCAGGTGGTTTTGACATTCCATTCTATGGAGATCACATCAGTTTGTTTACATTAATGATGGCTGTTTCTATGATTTTTTATACCAAATCAAACAGTCAAATGACTTCCGGAATGGGTGGTGATGCTGGAGGAGCAATGGCAGCTCAAATGAAAATGATGACTTACTTAATGCCTATCATGATGTTATTCTTCTTTAACAGTTATGCTGCCGGATTAAGTTTATATTATTTAATTGCCAACTTGATTACAATTGGTCAACAATACGCTATAAAAAAATGGATTGTTGATGAAGATAAGCTAATGGCAAAAATACAAGCCAACAAAACCAAAAAGAAGAAAAAATCTGGTTTCGCGGCTAAGCTTGAAAAACGAATGAAAGAAGCCCAAACATTGCAAGAAAAACGTAAAAAGAAATAACAATGAGATATTTTTTTTTAATAGCAGTACTAACACTATTCTTTTCGTGTAAACAAAGCGAAACCACTTCAGAAAATACTTCTACTATTAAAGAAACTCAAACAGAAACGGTAAAAGAAACCATTCCTATTAAAGAATCTTTATTCTTAACAATGGAACGTACTCCATGTTTTGGTAAATGTCCTAACTATAAAATAACCATTTTTAATACTGGAAACGTAGTTTACGAAGGTCTTAATTTTGTTGAGAAAAAAGGTAAATACACTAAAACACTATCTCAAAAACAATTAAAAGAAATTCAGGATCACATATCTATTTTAAAGATATTTGAAATGAATGACAAATACGACTCCCCTATTACTGACATTCCTTCTGTTCACTTATTTATTGTTTATAATAACCAGAAGAAAAAAATACTAGACCGTGTTAATGGTCCTAAAGAATTGAAACAGTTTGAAAAGCTAATTGATCATTTGGTAATTGATGATGAACTTGAAAAATTAGAGATTAGAGATTAGAGATTAGAGATTAGAGATTAGAGATTAGAGATTAGAGATTAGAGATTAGAGATTAGAGATTAGAGAGAAAGTATTTTTTTTCGTTTACAACTAAACTTTAAACGAATAAACTTATTAACTATAAGTATGGCAATTGAGATTAAGGAAGTAAAGAACGCTAAAGATTTTAAAGACTTTGTAAATGTTCAGTTCGATATTTATAAAGGAAATGAGTATTGGGTACCACCACTAAAAAAAGATGAAGAAAAAGCTTTGCAGGCTGAGTTTAACCCTGCATTTAGGTTTTGTAAAGCAAAATTTTGGAATGCTTATAAAGACGACAAATGTGTTGGAAGAATTGGAGGGATTATCAATGATATGTACAACGAAAAAACGAACACAAAAATTGGGCGTTTTAGTAGATCAGAATTTATTGATGATATAGAAGTTTCTAAAGCATTATTAAATACTGCAGAAAACTGGCTTAAAGAACAAGGGATGACAGAGGTTCAAGGACCTCTTGGATTTACCAACCTTGACCATCAAGGAATGTTGGTTGAAGGCTTTGATCACTTACCATCAGCAGCATCAGAATACCACCATAGTTATTACAAAGATCATTTAGTACAATTAGGATACGAAAAAGAAATTGATTGGGTAGAGTTTAGACTGTTCTTAGAAGGAATGCCTGAAAAAGCAAAAAGAGGTGCTCAAATCGTAAAAAAGAGAAGTAATTTATCGGTAAAAAGTTTTACCAAATCTTCAGAACTACAGGCTTATGGACCTCAATTATTCGAAATTTTAAATGAATCATTTAAAGATTTATTTAGCGTAGTTCATTTAGATGAGGAGATGATTAAATACTACATCAAACGCTATTTAATGTTATTAAACCCTGAGTTTGTAAAATTGGTATTTGATGAAGATAAAAATCTAATAGCCTTTATTGTTGGATTACCATCACTTTCTAAAGGATTACAAAAAGCAAACGGAAGCCTATTCCCTTTTGGATGGTATCACCTCAAAAAAGCATTAAAACGCCCTAAAGTTATTGATTTGATGTTAACCGGTATTTTACCAAAATACCAAGCAAAAGGAGTAACAGCAGTATTATTTTATGAATTACACGAGGTTATGGAAAAATATGGTGTTACAGAAATGGAGACTACAGGCATTTTTGAAACCAATCAGAAAGTAATACAAAACTGGAAGAACTACGAGAACATTCAACATAAGAGAAAAAGGTGTTGGAAAAAAACAATATAAACTAACTTGTTTTTCCTACTTTTATCGCTTCAAAAAAAACTAACTATACATTATTATACATGAAAAATTTAGCATTAACATTGGTA
Organism: Flavobacteriales bacterium; assembly: GCA_002401955.1. GTDB lineage: Bacteria > Bacteroidota > Bacteroidia > Flavobacteriales_E > Vicingaceae. The sequence continues at coordinate 13,946 of NVUQ01000100.1, forward strand.
GCTTTCTTTGCAATAGGAATTTGCCAAGCTCAAGACAAAGATAAATCAAACGTAACTGTACCAACAGAAAAAGCAGTTAACGATACCATTAAAAACAAAAAAGACGGTCATTATTACTTTGATGTACTAGCTGATAACGAAGCTACAGGAGTAAAGAGCCAAGGAAGAACAGGTACTTGTTGGAGTTTTTCTTCTCTTTCATTTTTCGAATCAGAAATATTAAGAACAGGAAAAGGAAAAGTAGAATTAGCTCCTATGTACATCGTTAGAAATGCTTATTTGGGTAAAGCTGAAAATTATTTAAGAATGTACGGAAAATTTAATTTTGGTGCTGGTGGAGCTTTTCATGATATTCCTTGGGTAATAGAGAGATATGGAATTGTACCTATGGGCACATACAAAGGATTAGAATATGGTGAAGAAAAACACAACCATAGTGAAATGGACGGAATGCTTACTGCAATGTTAAAAGTATTAACTAAAAAGCCTCAAAAAGGAAAATTAACCCCTAACTGGAAAAAAGCTTATATGGGCGTTGTTGATGCTTACTTAGGTGATATTCCAGAAAATGTTGAAGATTTTAAATTTAAGCACGAAGGAAAAGAATACAACCCAAAATCTTATGCTAAACATTTAGGTTTAGATATGAGCAACTATGTTTCGTTAACCTCTTACACGCATCACCCATTCTACTCTACTTTTGTTATTGAAGTTCCTGATAACTGGGTAATGAAATCATCTTACAACCTACCTTTAGATGAGTTTATGACCGTTATGGAAGAATCTATAAAAAATGGGTACACTTTTGCTTGGGGAGCTGATGTTTCTGAAAAAGGATTTTCTTTTAAGAACGGTTTAGCCATTGTTCCTGAAGATGAAGAAACTATTAAAGTTAAAGGAAAAGACAACAAACATTTTAGTGATTCTGGAGCAGAAAAAGTAGCAGATTGTTTTGATGAGCCTGTTAAAGAGTTAGAAATTACTCAAGAAATGAGACAAATTGGTTATGATAACCAAACTACAACAGATGATCATGGAATGCACGTTACAGGTATTGCAAAAGATCAAAAAGGAACAAAATACCTTATTGTTAAAAATTCTTGGGGATTTGAACATAACGATTGTGATGGTTATTTCTATGCTTCATTTCCTTACGTGAAATATAAGACAATGAACATCTTAATTCATAAAGACGGTATACCTGATAACATTAAGAAAAAATTAGGGATAAAATAACGGACATTGTCCGTTCATAATTATTGAGTAGTTTATTCAAAAAAAAGAAAATGAAAGTAAACGTAAAAGACATAAAAATTGGTAATGGTTTAGGCGATATTACCTTTGGAAACTCTAAAGAAAAGATCAAGCACCTATTAGGTGAAGCTGGCGAAACTGATACTTTCAACGCTTCTGGCGAAGAAGATGGATACCTAACTGAAGCTTGGCACTATGATGATCAAGAATTTTCTTTATCCTTTGATGAAGAAGACAATTGGAAACTAACCACTATTTCTATTAGCTCTCCTGAAGCTACTTTTAATGGAAATCAGCTTATCGGTAAAGAGATGGATGATGTTCTACGTTTTTTTAATAATGAAGAATTTGGAGAAAACGAATTAGATGATTTATCTGATGAAGGAATTGATCAAAAATTAGTTAGTTATTTAAGAGCGAGCCTTAATTTATGGTTCGAAGATGGAAAACTTTCTGAAATACAATGGGGCGTTTTATGGAGTGATGAAGACACTCCTAGCTGGCCAGACTAAATTACAAAAAAGGGAATCGAATTGATTCCCTTTTTTATTTTCCAATAAATTAAACCTTTAAGATTCTTAAAAGTCAAATGGCTTTAAAACCATTTATCATTACTTCTACCCTTTTGTGTAAAAGAGGAAGTAACTACTAAATATGGTCTTAATTTTAAAGCTAAAATACTGTAAACATGAAATATATCTTATCCATTTTATTTATTGTTGTTTCGTTTTTTGGAACCAAAGCACAAAACACTTCTGGTAAAATAATTTACACCGAAATAATCAATACCAAACCAGATATGAAACAGGCCGAAGAGCAAGGCTGGGCCCAATGGGCTAATATGGTTCCTGAATCTATGACTTTTAAAAAACAACTCTTATTTAATGAAAAATCTTCTATGTACATTAATGTTAAAATGGAAGAAGAGGAAGAAAGCAACAGAATGAAACGTATGATGAGAAGGTATTCTAACGCTAAAAATCAGACTTATAGAAATTCCGAAACAAACACTTTTGTAGAACAACAAGATTTTATGGAAAAAACTTTTTTGATAAAAGGAGAGCCCGAAAAAATTACTTGGAAAATAACTGGAGAAATGAAAATAATACTGAGTTACCCTTGTTTAAAGGCTACTTATCAAGATTCTACAGAAACACTAGAAGCATGGTTTAGTACAGAAATACCTGTTTCTATTGGTCCAGAAAAATATGGGCTGCTACCAGGAATTATTTTAGAACTTACCTCTAAAAAAAATAAAAAGACATTAACCGCTACAGAAATTGAATTTAAAGCAATTGATTCTTCAGCATTATCAGAACCTACTGAAGGAAAAAATGTTACTCGAGAACAATACAATAAGATCGTAAGAAGAAAAATGGAAGAAATGAGAGAAAGTGGTTCTTGGGGCGGACATGGTGGTGGAAGAAGACACTAATTAACATGCAGCACATTAACGTTAAATATTTACTACTCCCCTTATTATTTTTAGGAATAATTACTTCTGCATTTACGCAAACCATAAATGTTACAGGAAAAGTTATTGATAATAAATCGGGCGAAACAATGCCTGGTTCTACCGTAATGCTATTAAACCCTGCTGATTCTTCTTTTTATAAATTTAGCACTACCAATACCGAGGGTTCTTTTTCCATTAAAGGAGCTAAAGCAGGGAAGTACATTTTACAAATTTCTTTTATTGGTTATGATAGCTATTACAAAGAACTTTCTTTAACAACAGATAAAAAAAATGTTAATCTGGGAAACCTTAATATAAAAACAAAACAAGCCTTATTAAAAACTTTTGATGTTATTGAAGAAATAGTTCCTGTTATTATTAATGGTGATACAGTTGAATTTAATGCTGCGGCTTTTAAAACTCAACCCGAAGATAATGTTGCTGCTTTACTAAAAAAATTACCTGGTGTAGAAGTTGAAAGTGATGGTACTATTAAATCTCAAGGAGAAGAAGTGCAAAGAGTATTAATTGATGGTAAGGAGTTTTTTGGTGATGATACCAAAACAGCTACAGAAAACTTACCTGCCGATATGGTTAAGTCTGTTCAGGTTTATGATGATCATTCTGATGCTTCAAAAATGAGCGGTATAGACGATGGAGACCGCACCAAAACCATTAATCTAAAAATAAAAAAGGATCGTAAAAAAGGGGTTTTTGGAAACATAACTGCCGGAGGAGGAGTTACAGCAAAAAATACTGGTAATTTAAGTGATGAAGATGGTATGTTCAACAATAAGCTAAACATCAATAAATTTAAAGATGACATGCAACTTTCTGTTTTAGGAATGTTTAACAACACCAACGAGCAAGGTTTTTCTTACAACGATTACCTTAATTTTTCTGGAGGAACACCTAGTTATCGAGGTGGCAGTGGTTCTTCCGGAATCAACTTAAACAACAACCCAAACGATGGCTTTACCACCACTACTGCAGGAGGAATTAACTGGAATAAAGACATTACTAAAAAGATTAATTTTTCGAGCAGCTATTTTTATAGTGAATTAAATAAAAAAGTTTACCGAGAAATTGAGAGGCAATACATTACAGATTCTACTGATTTTAATTCTGAAGAAAAAGACAATGAGAATCAGTTTAATAGAACCCATAGCATTCGTTTAAAATATCATCATAAAATAGACAGTACACAAAATTTAAAAATAAATGCTAACCTTAATTATAGTGAAGGTAATGCTTTCTCATACACCACTAGCGAAAGCAATACAATTGATGGTAGTTTTTTGAACTCTAGTAACAACAACAATCAATCTACAGGAAACAATCTTGCTGGAGATGGTAAAATCACTTATGGTAAACGTTTTCAGAAAAAAGGAAGATCACTTGTAACAAATGCATCATTTGGTAGTTCTGAAAATGAAAAAACATATTATGTGGAATCTCAAAACAACTTCGCAAACTCTGGAGGAGTACTAATTTCTAACATCACACAGACACAAGATGAGAGCAACAAAGAAATTAATTACTCTGGAAAAGTAAGTTATACAGAACCTATAGCAAAAAGAACCTATTTAGAATTAAATTACCAAAGAAGCAATTACAACAGCGATTATGTTAAAGACTTCTTTGATGTTGCCGCTCCTAATACAGAAATTTATAACTACAATTTAAGTTTAGCTTACAATAATAATTTTACTTACGACAACTATAAAATCAATACAAAATTCAATACCGAAAAATCAAAGTTAACTGTTGGTGCTGCTGTCCAAAAATCTACTTTAGACGGAGAAATTATAACCGATACTTTTAACCTTAAAAAAGTTAATTGGAACATTTTACCTCGTTTAAAATGGAACTATAGCTTTTCTAAAGCAACTCGAATGAACCTTAATTATAACACCAATGTACAAGAACCATCACTCTCTCAATTACAGCCAACAATTAACAATAGTGATCCATTGGTTATTTATCAGGGAAACCCTAATTTAACTTCGGAATACAGACACAATGTAAGGCTAAGAGTTATGTCGTTTAATCGATTCTCTTTTGTAAATATTTTTGCGATGCTTAACGGAACATACACCAAAAATAAAATTACAGAATCGCAAACACTAGATAGTCGATTTATACAAAAGGTTAAACCTATTAATGTTGATAACGATTACGCACTATCAGGCTATGTTTACTTTGGAACACCTATCAGGCCTCTAAAATGTAAAATAAACATCAGACTAAACTCATCATACAACAAAAGCATATTGTTTGTTAATAGTGATGCAAATGATGTAGATAGATTTAATAATGGTGTTGATTTTAGCGTAGAAAACAGAGGTAAAGATAAAATTGATGTTAAAGTTGGAACTAAAATTAGCCATAACACAACTGCATACTCTATTAGTAGTAGTTTAAATCAAGAATACCTTACAACAGGCTATTATGCTGAACTGTTTATCGATTTTTTAAAAACATGGACTTTTAGTTCCAAAATAGAATACACACAGTATGCTGGAAATCAATTTGTGAGTAACCCTTCTATTCCTATATGGAAAGCACACCTTTCTAAACGATTCTTAAAAGGGAAAAATGGATTATTAAAATTATCTGTTTATGACATTTTTAATCAAAACATAGGAATTAACAGAACAAGTGAACTCAACTACATTGAAGATGAAAGAGTTACAACTCTTAGTCGTTATGTAATGTTAAGCTTTACCTACAAAATAAGACGATTTGGTGGTAAAAAGAAGAAAACTAACTAAACCCACCTTTATTGGCATCCTAAAAATAGTTTACTTGTTACAGACCTAACATAATTTGTTATATTTTAAAGTATTTGTTAAATATCAAACAACCTAAAGTGCTAAACTGCAGATGTTTATAACTCAAGGGTAGTTATATTTAATTAAACAATAAATATAAGTATATTTGGATTTCTAAATCTTAATTATAATTGAGGTTTTATAAGACCTAAACCCTTTAGCCCCATGTATACTTTTAGTATAAAAAGTTATTCTCAAACAACCAGCTTCAATTCAGGATTCAGTAATAGAAAGTACAAACACTTAAGGAATTAAGATTATGAAAATATTTATTATAACAATTAGCTTACTTCTAAGTATTTCCGGATTTAGTCAATTAACATCCAATACAACTAAAGAAGTATCACCTATTAAAGGTTCTCAGTATGTGATTGGAATTGGGAATTATGAATCAGGTATTTATAATAAGGTTATTGAATATTTAAAAAATGATACTAAAATACAGGTATATGCTGTTTGTGAATCTCATCGAATTATAGGCTTTAAAACGATAAACAATGCTTACAAGAGTTATGATATAGTTAGAGACCATCTTCAAAATGAATATGAAAATTTGATTTTACTGCGAAAAAGTGAAGCCATTTTAACCAAGGATTGTCGTGATGAAATTTTAAAACATTAAGTATGAATATGCTCCATAAACTTATCATTTTAATAGCAATTTTTATTTCAAACTTTTTGTTTGCTGGAGGGCCTCCTCCTTATGAGGATTGTGGGGCAGCTGGAAATCTAGCAATCATAGCTTCTCCTTATTCAGGATCAACTACAGGGGCAACAAATGATTTTACCTTTTGTACGATGGGTGCAGCGGAAGATCAGATTTTTTATTACGATTTACCTGTAGGTTCAACCATAACAATCGAACAAACAACAAATAATTATGATTCTAGGCATAGCTTGAGGTATGGCGGTGCCTGTCCGGGCACTATTGAAATTGTATGTACAGATGACCCTGACACACAAATTGAAACTTGGAAAAATTGTACCGGAAGTTTACAACGTGTTTATTGGATTCAATCTGGTTACTCAGCAAATAATGGAACTTATGATTTACAATGGCAAGTTACTGCTGGCGTATGTGCAGCTCCAGGCTCTTGTACTGACCAGACTATTGCTTCACTACCTTTTAACCAAACAGGAATGAACACCACAGGTTTTGGTGATGACTATGGAAGTGGCGATGCTTGTTTTAGTTTTTATATGGATGGTGATGAATATATTTTTGATTATACCCCAACCGTTAATGAAACCGTTAATATAACTTTAACAAATACTGGATCCTATGTTGGACTTTTTGTAACCGATGGCTGCCCTGATATAGGCACTTGCGTTGCTTCAGCAACCAGCACCGCAGGAAATCCATCCATAGGCTGTATTAATCTAATAGCTGGAACACAATATTTCTTTACTGTTTCTACCTGGCCAACACCCCAAACTACAGCATTTGATATTGATATATCTGTAGTTGGAGCATCTTCTCCACCTGCAAATGATGAATGTACCAGCGCAATTGCAACAACAGTTAATGCAGATTTATTATGCGGAGTAACAACATCATCTACTACCACAGATGCCACAGATTCAGGCATTGCTGGTTGTGTTGGAACTGCAGATGATGATGTATGGTTTACATTTACAGCAACAAACACAATTCATAATTTTGATATAGTAAACATAGTTGGAACAACTACCGATATGGTGCTTGAAATATTCTCTGGTGTATGCCCAGGAGGCCTAACAAGTATCGCTTGTAGCGACCCTGAGAGTAGTCAAATTAGTGGTTTTACAATTGGGAACACCTACTATGTTAGAATTTACACATCTACCGCAACATCATGTCAATCGGTAAACTTTGATTTTTGTATAGGAACACCACCACCAGCACCTAGCAATGATGAACCTTGTGGTGCCCTTAACTTAATCGTTAACAATGGATCCTGTGCATACCAATCAGCTATACTTGGAACTGCATCTACTATTAGTACAGGAATGCCTGCTCCTGGATGTAGCTCTTTAGGACCAGACATTTGGTTCGAATTTACAGTTCCAGCATCAGGAAGGGTTATTGTAGACATGTCAACTAGTGGTGGGCCAACTGATATGGGTATGGCTTGGTATACTGGGCCTGACTGTAACAATCTTAATACATTGATAGAATGCGATGATGACGATAGTCAAAATGGAGCAATGTCAATGATTTGTCATGCTGGGGCTTCTTGTGTAGTTCCTGGAGATTGCCAACAAAACCCTATACTTACACCTGGCACCCAAGTATGGGTTAGAATTTGGGAATATGGAGGTGGTACATTTGGTCCTTTTGATATATGTGCATATGATCCGGGGCCTGCTGGAGCTCCAAGTAACTGTGGTAACGCTACAGTAATATCGGGTATGCCTTATTCAAATTCAGGGCAAACGACCTGTTGTAGAGCAAACACTTATAGTTCTACCACAGGATGCTTAAGCACTTACCAAAATGGTGAAGATTTTATGTATGAATATACACCCACTGCAAATGAGGTTATTGACATCACATTAACAGGCACCTTAACTTATACTGGTATTTTCCTAACAGATGCCTGTCCAAATGCTGGAGGAGTAAATTGTATAGGTAGTACAACTAGTACTACTGGGAACCCTACATTATGTGGAATGAGTTTAACAGGAGGAACAACCTATTACATTATGATAGATACGGATCCTACTCCAAACTGTACTCCTTTTAACATTAATATGTCTAGTTCTTCTACACCAACTTGTAATTTAAATTACTCATTTAGCACTATCCCTTATGCTCCTGATTTAAATGCAGGAACCAATATTGCCTTACCTACTGATGATAGATTCTGTACCAGTTATATTCCTTTTGGATTTGATTTTTGTTTTAATGGGTATGAATTTACCCAAGCTTTAATATCATCTAATGGTTATATGATTTTTGACCCCGTAAGTTGTGCCACAAATTTACCTACAGCAAATGCTGCTCCAAACGGATATTCGGGTTACTCCATTAATACTGCAATACCTAATACGACCAACGCACCTAGAAACTCTATCATGTTTCCTTGGCAGGATATTGACCCTTCTATAGGAGGTACTATACGATACCAAACCTTAGGAACCGCTCCAAACCGAAGGTTTGTGGTGACTTTCGATCAAATCCCTTATTATTCTTGCTCTTCTTTACTGTTTACCGGTCAGCTTAAGGTATTTGAAACAACAAATAATATTGAAATACATATTGGCAATAAAGAAACCTGTGCATCTTGGAACGGTGGTGCTGGAATATTGGGTATTCACAACTATAATGGAACAATTGCTGGTTTAGGTGTAAACTCCCCTACTACTTGGACCGCAACAAATGAAGCAAGGCTATTCACTTATAATTGTCCAGGGCCGTGTTTATCTGTTTTACCTGTAACATTAGTTAGTTTTGATGGTGAAAATCACGAAAACTACAACCTACTAGAATGGAGCACAGCTTCAGAATTGAATAACGATTATTTTTTGTTACAACGATCTATTGATGGAACTAATTTTGAAGAACTCGCCACCATTAATGGCAATGGAAATTCTAGCTCATTATTAAATTATAATTATCAACACAACAATCCAAACGAACTAGAGTATTACAGACTAAAACAAGTAGATTTTAACGGAGATTTTGAATATTCAAAAATAATAGCAATCAATTCCAAAAAAGATATTAGCATAAATATCTATCCAAACCCTGCTACTAATAATTTGTTTTTTAACTTGAGTAAAAGTCAGAATGATTCCTACACAATATCATACACCAATATACTTGGTGCTGTTTTTGATGAACAAATAAATATTTCGGAAGGAAAAAGTATTTATCAAGCTCCTCAATTTAAACACCTAAACTCTGGTATTTATTTTATTCAAATTACAAACCAAGCAGGAAAGATTATAAAAACAGAGAAAGTTGTAAAAAAATAGTTTTTATTCGATAATGATTAAAAAATGTTGAACTAATTTAATTCAATCAAATCTTCCACTCTCAAATTATTTTTTTCCAAAATAAAATCAGCTTGAAGATAAAATTCTTCACGTTCATTTAATTTATTCTGTATAAACACCTTCAGTTCTATCTCAGATAAATTCTTAACTAAAGGTCTTTTTGATTTTGCATTAATTAATCTGCTGGTTAAAATTCCAGCATTGTATTTTAAATAGATAGAAGATCCTGATTGCTTTATCACTCCCATGTTGTCGTAAAAACAAGGAGTCCCTCCTCCTACCGACATTACAAAACTTTCATTATTTAATATAATATCAGCAAGTATTTCTTTTTCTTTCTTTCTGAAATAATCTTCACCATACTTTTCAAATAATTCATTAATAGAAAACCCTTCTGATCTTTCAATTTCATCATCCAAATCAAAAAAGGATTTATATAATTTATTAGCTAGTTTTTTTCCTAAAGTGCTTTTACCACACCCCATAAAACCAATAAGAAATATATTATTTGAATTTTTCAATTTACTTAATCGGACTGTCAGTTTCTTTAGCCATGTGGTTAAAAACTTGTTTCTCTACAAATTTTGGTAAAAACTTACTTAAAAACACAACTAATTTACCTTGAGAAGTTAATATTAAGGTTCTTTTTTTTTGTTCTACACCTTTTACAATATAATTAGCAACTTCTTCTGAAGTCATCATTTTTTGCTCATCTCTCGGAGTTTCTCCTTGTACAGATCCATCAGAAGATAAAGCTGTATTTCTAATATTAGAAGCTGTAAATCCAGGACAGGCAATCATCACATGCAGTCCAGTTTTTAAATTTTCAGTACGTAAAGCCTCTAAAAATCCTTGCATCGCAAATTTTGAAGCTGAATAACCAGTACGAGCAGGTAATCCAACATAACCTGCAATAGATGATACACCAATAACAGAGCCTTTACTTTTTAAAATGTGAGGTAACGCATACTTCGTGCAATATACTGTTCCATAAAAATTGACATTCATTACCTTTTCTAACACATCAACCTCCATATCATTAAAAATAGCTCGCATAGATATTCCTGCATTATTAATAAGAGTATCTATTCTTCCGAATTTAGTTATTGTTTGATTCACTAAATTTTCACAATCTTCTTTAATAGCAACATCACATTTTACAGCTAACACTTCTACACCTATTTTTTTTATCTGTTCTGCTACAAGATTTAGCTTCTCTATATTACGAGCTGCAACAACAATATTTGCACCCTTAGCTGCAAAAGCTAATGAACATGCTTCTCCTATACCTGATGATGCCCCTGTAATAATAACAACTTTGTTCTTCATAACCTCTAATAATAGATTGCAAATATAACTAAACAACATCAAAGAAATTAAGGTTTTAAACGTATAAAACACTACAATTCAACACTCAAAAAAAAAAAATTAAAAAAACAGAATAAAAGTTTTTGTTGTTTAAAAAACACTACTATATTTGCACTCCTTAAACGGAAGACCTGGTAGCTCAGTTGGTAGAGCATCTCCCTTTTAAGGAGAGGGTCCTGGGTTCGAGCCCCAGCCAGGTCACTAAAAAATCCCGAACATTGTTCGGGATTTTTTTTGTTCTTAATTTCACAAAATTATTAGGAATCAAAGGATCAAGACAAAAAAGTAAAGAAAATTTTTGGCTTGATTCTTTTTACATGTTAATTCATTAAACGTTTTCGCTCTGCAGCAATGCAGGTATTGTTCTTAAAATCAATTTTATATCATAAAAAAACGTGTAGTTTCTTGCGTAATTATGGATCAAGTCAAAAAGTTGGGGGATTTAGGATTTAGGCAAAAATATTAGTGAGTCTAAATAAGAAGAAATCGATGTTTCTAACCCCTCTAAATTGAG
>NVUQ01000101.1 GCA_002401955.1 Flavobacteriales bacterium
GTGAATTTTGGGTTTTGACCTTTAGGTTAAAATGAAACGATCGAAATACCTCGAAAGCTCTGCTTCGGGGATGATCGTTTCAAGAAATTCTTTTATTTTATAGCCTTTATTTTAAAAAATGGCTACTAGAAAAGACTATTTCCTTAATAAATATGCATTAGTTCGTTGATTTTTATTAATTTGCATGTTCAAGACTTATGCAGGTTAAAGTAAAAGAACATACCAAAGAATTTCTCCTTAAAGAAAAGCTAAAACAGCTAGAAAGTACACTGCTAAAAACTCAAAAAGAGCTTCAAAGAGAGTCTGCCTATAACAATCATTTAGAGTCTATTTTAAAAGATGCTGAATCAACCAAAAAATCAACGGTTATTACCATTAAAAGTGCTACTAAAATTGAGTTTGTACAAGTAAATGATATTGTTTGTTGTAATGCTGATGAAGGTTATACTGATATTCAGTTGGCAAATGGTAAAATTATTACAGCTGCAAAACCATTAACTGTTTTTGAACATATTTTAGAACAACATTCATTTTTTAAAATAAGCAAAAGCCACATTATCAACACCAAGCACATTGTTACGTTTTACAAAGATCGTAATCAAATTTTGTTGGAAGGAAATATTTTATTAGATGTTTCTCGCAGAAGGAGAATAGAGTTTTTAAAGACCTTGTAACAAATAGGTAATATTGTAATCATTACCGTAACAACTTCAAAATACAAACAGCAGGAATACAGTAGATGGCGTTGATTTTTCTATAATTTATGAGTAAAAGTACAAAAGTTTGTTTGTGAAACAGGTTTACTGTTTCAAAGCAAAATCTAGATAAGTATAAAAATCGCTAGGATGATAGTTGGGTAAGTTTTCACCACGTTGGTGTCCTAAACGAACAATTACGATTTCCCTTTCAGGTATTACAATTATAAATTGTCCTTGTATACCTCTTGCGTAAAAAATATCCATGTCTTTATAGTAAGTCATCCACATTTGGTAACCGTAAAAACCGACAGGCATTCCATTTTTATCTTTTAAATTATATGCAGAGCAGGTAGAAGCATCTACATATTTTTGGCTTACAATTCGTCTTTTATTCCATAAGCCATCATTTAAATAAAGCTTACCAATACGAGCAAAATCTCTAGCGTTAGAGTAGAAACAACAATACGCTTTTTCTCTACCATCTTTTTTGTCTAAACTCCATAAAGCAGCATTTTTAGCACCAATGGGTTGCCATACTTTTTGGCTCATGTATTCAGCAATGCTTATTCCAGTTACTTCTTCTAATATAAAAGAAAGGATAATAGTGTTCCCCCCTAAATAGGTCCATTTTTTTCCTGGTGTTTCTGTTAGTGAATAATCTTTGTTAAGTTCTTTAATGTCAGAACCATAATAGGCTTTTGCCATGTGTCCGAAAGGGCTTTTGTAGCTTTCATCAAAATTAATTCCTGAACTCATAGTGAGTAGGTGTTTAATGGTTAGCTCAGGGTTATCTTTGTATTTTGGTAAATAATTTCCAACAGGATCATCTACACTATTTATTTTTCCTTCATCAATGGCAATGCCAATTAATAAGCCAATAAATGTTTTAGCAACCGAAAAAGAATTGGTTAAAGAATTTTCGTTGTAATCTCCCCAATATTTTTCGTAAACAATTTTATCGTGTTTTACTACTAATAAAGCTGCAGGATTAAATTTTTCTATTTCGGTGAGTAGTTTTTTATCATAAATTTTATTGTAATGTTTCCCTGTTTCCCATGGTTGATGTTTTCCAGTAGTAACTTCTCTACTTTCAAAAATGGCATGCTCATCAATACTTGGTCCTGTTCTGCCAAGCAAATAAGTAGAAGCTACTGCCTTAAATAAATGGGAATGTCCTGTGGCAATAATTATAAGAGAGGCAAGGGCTAAAATGATAATTAGACCTAATAAAAATCGTTTTAATAATTTCATTCTAAGAGATTAATTTAGCTTCAAAAAGTTGTACAAAATTCTTTTTTAATTTTTGTTTTACCTCGTTTACGTCAATTTCTCGATTAAGTTCCTTTTGTAGTGAGGTAACTTGTTTGCCGGTAATTCCACAAGGAACAATGTTGTTGAAATAGTCTAAATTGGTGTTTATATTAAATGCAAAACCGTGCATAGTAACCCATCTGCTACACCGCACACCCATGGCAGATATCTTGCGTGCTTTAAGTGGGTTGTCAGCATCTAACCAAACACCAGTAAATCCTTCATACCTTCCGGCCTTTATTCCGTATTCTGCTAAGGTTAGAATAATCATTTCTTCTAAAAAACGAAGGTATTTATGGATGTCTGTAAAGAATTTATCTAAATCTAAAATAGGGTAGCCAACAATTTGCCCTGGCCCGTGGTAGGTAATGTCACCACCTCTGTTAATTTTATAATAAGTAGCACCTTTTTGTTTGAGAACTGTTTCGGAAAGTAATAAATGATTTTCATCACCACTTTTTCCTAAAGTATAAACGTGGGGGTGTTCGCAAAAAATAAGATGATTTTTGGTTTCGGTAACTGTTTTATCAGCTTTTCGATTCTCAATTTTAGCATCAACATTAAATTTAAAAAGTGTTTCTTGAAAATCCCAAGCTTCTTTATAATCAATTAACCCTAAGTCTTGAAAATGAATTTGTTTTTTATTTTCCGTCATTGCGAACGAGATAACGAGTGAAGCAATCTTATGATTCAAAAACGAGATTGCTTCGAACCTCGCAATGACGATAGTTTATATTTTAGCTAACTCACCTTTTAAATGCGTAATTACATTAACTTCAGTTACATCAATTCCTTTTTCATTAGCAATGAGAAGTGAAATCCAGTCACCTAAATGAATTAAATACAATGCGTTTTCTAACTGGGAATTCCCTTTAGAATAAATCTCAATAATGGTTGATGTGTATTTCTCAAAAATAGTTTTGTTTACTTCCATTCTTTTTTGAGTTCTGAAGTAATCATCCTCATTTCTAAAAATAACAACAGCTAAATCTTCATTTTTGGTTGTCCAACCAACCAGTTCATTGTGGTTCATTTCTGGAATAATATGGTGCCAACATAACATTTTAGAATTTTCATTTATTTGCTGACGAAACCTTATAGCAACACCTTCATAATTTGCATCAGCATAAATTACAGGTGTTTTATTTATTAATTTATCTTTAATAATTGTTGCTTCTTTAATGATGCTTTCTTCTTCATTATCAATAGTACTTACAGCATTGTTAAACTGAGTGATATAATTTTCACTGATAATATTGTAATGTTTTAAGATGAAAAAGAGCGGAGGAAAAGCTAATCCAAAAGCAGCTCTAGGAGGATGACCTCCAGGAATAACGATATGATTGTAATTGTTCGTTTGTGCAATATCTTTTAATTTACCACCAGAAGTTACACAAGCAATAACTGCATTTTTTGCTTGGGCTTGTTCTAACATTTCTAAACTTTCCTCGGTATTACCAGAATAAGAACAACAAAGCACTAATGTATTTTCATTAACAAAAGCTGGTATTTTATAATCCTTATTTATGGTAATAGGACATTCAGCATCTTGTGCTACAATTTGGGAAATAATAGATCCACCAATACCAGAGCCACCTAATCCACAAATCAAAACATTGTCTATTTTTCCATAATATGGAGAAAGAGGACTATTTTCACTAATGTTTATCGATTCTGTAATGTGTTTTGTAAAATCTTCAATTAATTCTTGCATCTGTCTAATAATTTAGGAAAACAAAAATAAGCAAATAGAACATATTAATCATAAAGCATTTAAGCCAATAGATTTTTTAATAATTATCTCTCAAATTTTAAGGTATATTTGCTTTGTGGAAGCTCAGAAAGTAAAAATATTAGTTGTTCGATTTAGTTCTATTGGAGATATTGTTTTAACAACGCCTGTAATAAGGTGCTTAAAAGAGCAGGTAGAAGGTGATGTTGAAATTCACTTTTTAACGAAACAACAGTACAAAAGTGTTGTGGCTAATAATCCTTACATTTCTAAAATTCATACCATTGCAAAAAGTACCAATGAAATAATAGATGAATTAAAAAAGGAGAAGTTCCACTATATTGTTGATTTACACAAGAATTTACGATCAAAAAGAGTAATTAAAAATTTAAAAGTGTTTTCGTTTTCATTTGATAAGTTGAATTATCAAAAATGGTTGTTTACTACTTTTAAGATAAATAAGCTTCCTAAAATTCATATTGTAGATAGGTATTTAGATGCTGTAAAATCATTTGGAATAGTTAACGATAACAAAGGATTAGATTATTTTATTGGAGAAAATGATAAGGTGAATTTATCAGAACTTCCTTTAGCTCATCAAAAGGGTTATATCGCTTTTGCTATTGGGGCACAACATGCTACCAAACGATTGCCAACTGATAAAATCATTTCTATTTGTAAGCGATTGAACCAGCCAATAATTCTACTAGGAGGTAAAGAGGATGATATAACTGCCCATAAAATTAAAGATGCAGTAGGAGATATGATTTATAATGCTTGCGGAAAGTATTCTATTAATCAATCGGCCTCTTTGGTTGAGCAGTGTAAATCACTAATAACACACGATACCGGTTTAATGCATATTGGAGTTGCATTAGGGGTTAAAATTGTTTCTGTTTGGGGAAATACTGTGCCTAGTTTTGGAATGTATCCTTATTATCCGAATAAGCCTGAAAAATTTGTTGTGATAGAAAATAATAATTTAAAATGTAGGCCTTGTTCAAAAATTGGCTATGATAAATGCCCTAAAAAGCATTTTAAATGTATGAATGATATTGAAGAAGAAGATATTGTTAAAGCAATTTAAAACAAATTAAAAACGGGAGCAATTGCTCCCGTTTTAATTTTATAGATAAGGAGATTAGTCCTTTGTAATCATCACTTTCTTTACAACAGTTTTGTTATTAGAAGTAAAACGAACAATGTATTGCCCATTGTATAACGACCTTGTATCTAAGTGAGTAATAGTACTGCCAGGATAAATAATTGATTTTTGAATGATTTTTCCTGTAATATCAAATAGCTCTACATCAATACTTTCCTTTACTAAGGCATTTATTTGCATTACAATAAAATCATTTGCAGGATTAGGGTAAATGTTAATTGAAACATTATCTAATTGATTTTCATCAATAGAAGTGATGTATTGGGTTGCTCCTCCAGGTATAGAGTTTACGGTTGTTACATCAACATTTCCATAAAAAGTTGGACCAACAGCATAAGGATAAGCAGAGTTCCAGTTTTCATCAACTGTAGCAAAATAACAATATGTTCCAGAAGGATATTCTGGTGTTATACAAAATCTACCGTTATGATCATCTAAATAATCAGAACTAGTTGGGGGAGTATATTGATAATCTTCTCTAAAGTATCCATCAAAATAGGTGGCGTTAACATTTGGTCCATTGGTTCTAGTTGTAGCTCCCGATAGAGAATAAGAAGATTTCATTCTAACAATTCCTCCAGTACCATTAGTATTTGCATAAGAATAAGCACCGTAAATAGGATAACCATCATAAGCAAAACCAATTAAGGGAGAGTGAACTGTACTATCAATAGCATATAATCCATCAGCATCATAAAGATTACAAATGTTTGATAAAACAGTTAAATCTAATTTAAAAGCACTCGGATTTTGATGATGATGATAATTTCCCATTGCAGGATGTCCTTTTGAACAATCAAAACCACCCATTTCAGCAGGTATTGCATCTCTATTCCAATCTTGAGTTGCACCAGGTCCACCAGGGCAAGGAGGGTTTCCAGGACCACCACATAAAGCATTTGTGGCTGGGTTCCATGAAACACCATCAGCATAAGAAAATAAAGCCGTTCCATTAATGAAAACTCCTATATTTCCCATTCCTGTAGCAGTAGCAGTTCCTGAGTTTTGAGTAGGGTTTAAAGGAACTTTAAAAATATTGTTTTGAGCTGTTGCAACAGATGGATTTCCATCTAAAAAAGGACCAGTAATGTATGCAGGAATTCCTGTAGCTGATACAAAAGCATAATTAGTATTGTAATAAACAGATTGAACATTTACTAAATCGCTACTGTTTTGTGGGGTTGAGTTTCCAGAGTTATAATAACGACCTGTTATAGTTGTGTTTTGTAGCCAAGATGTTACTGTAGGACTTTGAGCTTTTAATCCTAATTCGAAAATCAAAATTGTAAGTAATAAGATAAGTTTTTTCATTTTTTTAGTTTAAGTAAATGTTGTTTTGAATTTAGACCAAAGGATGTTCCGTTGGTTTAAAACAGTTATTATTTTTATTCATTTTCAGAGAAAAACAATGCTCTCGGAAAGCCATAATTTTTATTAAATAAATAGTTTTTATCTGTTAAGGTTAGTAAAAATGCTGTTAAGTCTACTTTTTCATTAGACGATAATACTATGGGTGTTTTTAAATGTGTTGATAGTGTTTTGGATTTGTTTATGCCTTTGGTGTAGTGTTTAAAAACTTCAGATAAATTATTAAATCTTCCATCATGCATATAAGGGTAAGAGAATTCAATATTTCTTAGTGTAGGAACTTTAAATTTTAATGAGTCATTGGGGTTTTTGGTAATCCCATATCTGCCATAATCGTTTAATAAACTATCAATAAACAAACCATTGTTTTCGAATTGATTATTGGTAAAAAAAGGCTCTATATGACAGCTTGCACAATTTTTTTTGTAGAGTTTATATCCATTTTCTTCTTGAGGAGTAAAAGAAGATGTCTTTTGCATTACACTGTCATATTTAGAATTAGAAGAAATTAGTGTTAGTTCAAATTGAGAGATGGCTTTTAATAAATGTTCTCCAGTAATTGAACTATCTTTAAATGCGTTGTAAAACATACCAGAATAACTGGTAGAGTTTTGTAATTTCTTAATCACATTATTAATGTCTTCAGCCATTTCGGCAGGATGAGATATTGGGGCAAGAGCCTGAACATCTAAATGGTTAACAGCCCCATCCCACATAAAAGAAGTGTGCCAAGCTAAATTCATTAAAGAAGGTGAATTTCGTGTTCCAATACTATCATTTACACCATGGCTAAGAGCATGGTCAACGTGGGTAAAGGCAGTATAAGATAAGTGGCAATTACTACAAGAAATAGAACTGTCCTTAGATAAAATTGGATCATAAAAAAGTTTTCGGCCTAAATCAATTCCTTCTTGGGTTAATGGATTTTTGTTAAAATCATAAACAGGTTTTGGCCAGCTTTTAGGATAGTTAATTTTAACAGGAGTAGTAAAAGGAAAATACATGGCTAATCCAAAAAAAGCAAAAATGCTTAAAAATGCTATGATGTTATTTTTACTCATTAACATAAAACAGCGTTGATAAAATTTTTGATAAACGTTGAGCTTCTTTTCCAGGGCTCATTATTTTATGTTGTTTGGTTAAATCAATTTGATTTAAAAATTCAGAAACATTTAAGAAAATTGTCAAATCATTTTTAGTTGTTTTAAGTTTAATTTTTTGAACCGTTTGATATGGTGGAGCATAACCTCCCAAATGAAATTCAAGAGATGTTGACTTGCTTTTCCCTTCTAATTTAAAATTAATGTAGCCACTGTTCCAAGCCCAATACATTCCTTTAGTTGGATCTAAATCTCCTCCCATAGCGCCAGAAATATTCGTTAAACTATCTGTTCCTAGTGAAAAATGAATTTCATCAAAATCAATTTTTGTTGCCAAGTTAAAAGATAAAGATGATGGTTTTGATATGTCAATTAGATGATAACTGTTAGTTTCTTTCCAAACGGTTTCTCCAGATTTAACTAAAGAAAAGTTGGTAAGATAAAATTTAAGATTGTCAATTGTAATAGCGTCTTTAGCTGAAATTTTAGGGGAAATATTAACTTGAATTGGAGAAGTTTCTTCTTGGCTCATCAAAATATGAGCGTTTAACAAGCAAGAAACAACAAATAAGAATTTCATAAATTATACCCTTAAAAATTGAGGTGTACTATAGACTTTAATAAAAGCAATAGGTTTAAAGTTGAGAGTGGTTTTTATACTCCTCAATGGCATAATCTAATATTTTTCTGGCTTCTCTTTCATCACCAAGCCCTAACGATTCCATTTTTCCTTGACCTTTGTAATTAGCGAAAAAAGTTTCAATAATAGTTGTAGTACCATTAAATTGATCTTTTAATTCTTCAATAGTATCAATGTCGTAAAAAGGAGTTCCTTCCATAACAGCAATTAGCTTGTCATCCTGTTCTTTACCATCTAACAATTTTAATACCCCTACAAGCTTTGCTTTGATAACCTTTCCTCTTTCAACTGAGGGACCTAATACGATAACATCAAGGGGGTCGCCATCACCACCTAAATCATAAGGCAATAAAGTCTGTGGAATCATTCCATAGTTTCCAGGATAACCTAAATAATTAACTTTTCTTGGGCTTCCATTTCTTATTTCCCATTTCATGTTGCCACTTTCTTTATCTACTTCCCACTTGTCAACCGAACCTGTTGGAATTTCTACAACTACATTAATGTCACCATCATCATAAGCTGCTTCATATCCTGTTAAGTAATTTTTACTTCCAATAATAAGAAGAGGGTTATTCTCTTCAATTTGTGCAGAAACATTTTTAATTTTCTCTGAAGGTGCTTTGGAATCGTTACATGAAATTAGAAATATTGCAATCGATAATAAAGCTGTTAATTTTATCTTCATGTCTACCAGTTATTAATTTTTGTTTGTTCGATAAGTATTTTTAATGGAACATCATGAGTTCCATTAAACTCAATAAGTTTAAAATTTATGTTAGCTTTTGCTAAAAGTACTTCTTGTTTTTTGATGTGTTTATTAGTAGAAAATTCATCTTTATCCCCATAAAGTAGATAGGTTTTAAAGTGCTTCCCAAAGGATTCAAATTTCATATCATCAGGAAAACTGCTCGACCAAAGAATAAAATTAGTTGGTGTTACTTTGCCATTAGCAATCCATCTACTCGCGGTTGCTCCTCCTTGAGAAAAGCCAACCACATTTATTTTTAAATCAGCAGTATCGTTTTCTTTTATGATTGTATCATGCAATTGGTTGAGGTAGTTGATGTAATCTTCAATTTCATTTTCTCGGTCTTCTTTAGTCATCCATGTAGCACCAACTTTACCATAAAACCCTTTGGTGTAAAATTTTGATAAACCTTCGGGAGCAATAACACAAGTATTATCATTTACGATTGGTTCAAACTTTTTGATAAAGTATTTCGCTAACATACCATAACCGTGTAAAACAAACCAAATTGTTTTGGCAGTTTTAAGATCACCTTCCGAATGATAAATGGCGGTTTTAGTTGTTTTTATTTTGTGCTTCATAATTTTTTATAGCATTTGGATCATAAGGTACTGAAAAAGCAATCCATATAGAACGAGAAACTTTAAGAATAAAAGGAGTGGAAAGTGTTAAACAAATTCCTGCAACAATTAAAAAAGGTAGGAATTCATAAGCATCAAAAAGGATAAAAGCTACAAAAACTGCTACAGCTATTGCTACATTTAATGCGTAACTCACAAACATAGCACCTAAATAAAAACCCGCTTCTATCAAAAAATCTTGTTTGCACTTTGGGCAGTTATTAGGCATATCGAAAAAACCTTTGTATTGGTAAATGGTCTTGTTGCTAAACAAATTTCCTTGATGGCACTTAGGACATTTATTTTTCAAAACACTTACAAATACACTAGAATTTTGCGACATACAATTGATTAATTATCATGTAAAAGTATTTAATTCATCAATACGATTTCCTTACCAATATCACTTAACTTTAATTAATTTCGCCACATGGTTGGAATTAATGAACTTACGGTAAATTTTGGAGAACGTTATTTATTTAATAAAATTTCTTTTATTATAAATAACAGTGATAGAATAGGTTTAGTTGGAAAAAATGGAGCTGGTAAATCTACATTGTTAAAGATTATAGCTGGCGAGGAAGACTCTGATGGAGGAAATATATCTACTCCAGCAGGTTATCGTATAGGTTATTTGCCTCAAGATATGGATTTTGTTCATGGTAAAACCGTGATGGAAGAAGCCAAATCTGTTTTTAAAGAGGTAAATGGGATTAACGATAAGATAGATAAAATTAATGAACAACTGGCTGTAAGAACCGATTATGAATCGGATAGTTATATGGAAATGCTTAATGAATTAAGCGATTATAACGAACGAATAGGAATGCTTGGCGGGTTTAATATTGATGCTGATTGTGAAACAATATTAAAAGGATTAGGATTTTCTTCGGCAGATTTTACAAGGTTAACCGATGAGTTTAGTGGAGGTTGGAGAATGAGGATTGAGCTGGCTAAAATTTTACTTTCTAACGCAGATGTATTGTTGTTGGATGAGCCAACCAATCACCTAGATATAGAATCGATACAGTGGTTAGAAGATTTTTTAAAGGTTTACCATGGTGGGGTAGTGTTGGTTTCTCACGATAAAGCTTTTTTGGATAGCGTTACCAATAGAACAATAGAGATTTCTTTAGGGAAAATATTCGATTATAAAACATATTATACCAAGTATTTGGATCAACGACAAGAGCGTAGAGATCAACAGTTTGCGGCTTACAATAATCAACAAAAACAAATCCAGGATACAGAGAAATTTATTGAGCGATTTCGGTCAAAAGCATCTAAAGCTGTTCAGGTTCAGAGTAGAATAAAACAATTAGATAGATTAGATAGAATTGAAATTGAGGAAGAGGATAATGCTTCAATGCAATTTTCTTTTCCCCCAGCACCACGATCTGGTAAAGTAGCTGTTGAAGCATCTGAAGTAGGAAAATCTTTTGGTGATAATCAAGTATTCAGCGGAGTTGATTTTTTTATTGAGCGAGGTAAAAAAGTCGCTTTTGTTGGGAAAAATGGTGAAGGAAAAACAACAATGATTCGTTCTTTGGTTGGCGAAATTGATCATGATGGAGAGTTAAAAATCGGTCATAATATAGAGATGGCTTATTTTGCTCAAAACCAAGCAGAAGAATTGGATAAAGAAAAAACAGTTTTTGAAACAATAGATGAGGCTGCCCATGGCGAAATTCGTAAAAGAGTAAGAAGTTTATTGGGTTCTTTTATGTTTGGTGAAGAAGAAATTTCTAAAAAAGTAAAAGTGCTTTCTGGAGGAGAACGTGCTAGAGTAGCATTGTGTAAATTGTTATTAGAACCAGTAAATTTATTGGTGTTAGATGAACCTACCAATCACTTAGATATTCGATCTAAAGATGTGTTAAAAAAGGCATTAATGGATTATGATGGTACGCTAATAGTAATTTCTCACGATAGAGATTTTTTGGATGGACTTACAGAAGAAATGTACGAGTTTAGTGGCGGAAATGTAAAGCAATTCTTAGGTGGTGTTTATGAGTTTTTAGAAACTAAAAAAGCCAAAACTATTCGAGAATTTGAGCATAAAGAAAAAGTAGTTGATAAAAAACAAAAAGAAGATTCTACACATAAACTAAGCTACGAAGAGCGTAAACAAAAAGATAAAGACATCAGAAAAACTCAAAACAGAGTTAATAAATTAGAGAAATTGATAGAAGATCTGGAAGCCAAGGTAAAAGAAATGAATCAAACTTTACTAGACTCAAGTTCTTATTCAGAAGAATTGGTGGCTGATTATGAAAGCGTTAAATCTGAGTTAGACCAAGCAATGAAAGATTGGGAAGATGGTGAACAGCAATTGGAAAAGCTAAAATTTTAAAAAGCAACCAGTAACTGTTTTTTTTCGTCTACTAATAAATCATTGCTATTCTTCAATTATTATTAGATATGAGGTCTATTCTATTGCTTGCTGTACTGGCAGTATCTTTAAATTCATTTAGTCAATTAACAGTAACAACTTCTGTGCTTAATCCGCCTACTTGTTCTGGGAATTGTGATGGGCAAATAACAGCAAATGCTTCGGGAGGAGCGCCTCCATACACTTATATATGGAACACACTACCCGTTCAAACAAGCCAAATAGGAATAGTTTGTGCTGGAGTTTATGTGGTTACAGTAACAGATTCATTAGGACAAACAGTTCAAGATACCTTAATGGTAACTGAACCCCAACCTTTAATAACTACAGTTGTAACTTCTGATGATACTTGTGGATTTTGTGTTGGTACTGCAAATGCCCAAGTAACTGGAGGAACAGCACCTTATATTTACAATTGGTCTACTGGTAATATAGTTACATGGGTTACTAACTTATGTGCTGGAAATTACTCCTTAACTGTAACGGATTTTAATGGTTGTTTGGCTGTATCTACTGGTATTGTTACGAATACAGGAAATGCTTCATGTGCATGGGGAACCGTTAGTGGTACAGTATATGAAGATCTTAATCTTAATTGTAATCAAGACACTTTGGAAAATGGAATAGCTAATGTTCTCCTTCAAGCACTTCCAGGTCCTTATTATGCATCTACAGATGTAAATGGGAATTATTCCATGAGTTTACCTTATGGTAGTTACACCATCACTCAAGTTCCAACTACTTATATTGTAGAGGTGTGCCCCGTAGGTGGATCATATTCTGTAACACTAGATTCATTAAACATTAATTCGATTAACAATAATTTTGGAGACACACTTATCTCTGTACAAGATGTAAGGGTATCTGTTTCCTCAGGAAATATAGTTCCTGGTTTTATAGTGCCTTATTATCTCAACTATACAAGCTTTGATAACAATCCTACTTCAGGAACAGTTTCTTTAGTTGTTGATGATACATTAACATATCAATATGCCTCAGTTCCCCCAGATTTAATTTCGGGAGATACTTTATTTTGGAATTACACCAACTTACAATATTTTGAAAATAGATACATTACCACTTATTTTTTAGTGCCTGCCGAAGTAGGTTTGTTAGGAGATACCATGCAAGCTTGTGCTTCTATTACTCCTTTGGTTGGAGATGTTGTTCCTAGTAATAATACGGACTGTTATGATAGAGTTGTGATTGGATCTTATGATCCTAACGATAAACAAGTTAGCCCAGAAGGAGTTGGACCTACAGGAGGAATTTTATTGTCTGAAACGGAGCTAACTTATACTATACGTTTTCAAAACTCAGGAACATTTTTAGCAACAAACGTTGTAGTTGTTGATACCTTAACAGCTAATTTAGATGTAACCAGTTTAAGAGATGTAGTGGCTAGTCATCCTTTTGTTTATAGTGTAGATGGACAAGGAGTTTTAACCTTTACATTTAATAATATTATGTTACCCGATAGTAATACTGACGAACCAGGAAGTCATGGATTGATACAATTTACTATTGATCAAGACCCATCTAATGTTATAGGAACGGTAATCGAAAATACAGCGGAAATATATTTTGATTTTAATCCAGCCATTGTTACTAATACTGTTATAAATACAATTGTTACAATTACTGATATTAATGAAAATGAAGAGTTTGATAATAAGGTAAATGTTTACCCTAATCCATCGGAAGGTAATTTTTCTATTTCTTTTGAGTTGAAGCGTTCAGAAGAAGTAAGTATAAGTATAGTAGATATTTTAGGAAAAGAAGTGGAATCTATTTCTAGAAAATCTTTAGAAAAAGGAATTCATAAAAGAGAAATGAATTTGAATTCAATGAATTCAGGAATCTATTTTATGTCTATAAAAATAGGAAACGAAAATCACTTAAAGAAGGTGGTGATTCAATAATTTATTATTAATCTTTTAAAAGATAGGTATGCGGTATTTAGTCTTAATAATTACATTTATTTTTAGTTTAAACTCTTTTAGTCAAGTAACGGCAATAGTCACAGCATATACTGATGTTATTTGTAATGGGGATTGTAATGGTACAGCTACAGTAACAGGCAACGGAGGATCACCCTATTCATTTGGGGATCCTTATACCTATATTTGGACACCTTCAGGTCAAACTACTCAATCAGTTACAGGTTTGTGTGCAGGAACTTATATGGTTACAGTTACTGATTCTTTAGGGGTTTCAGCACAAGATACTGTTGTAATAAGCCAATACCCTGTATTAACTGCCGCAATTACTTCTTCTATTGATGTTTCTTGTTTTGGAATGTGTGATGGATCTGCATCAGTATTAGCTTCTGGGGGAACAGGAGGAAATTACATGTATACATGGGATGATCCGTTTTTACAATTAACACAAACTGTAACTGGATTGTGTGCAGGTGTTTATCAAGTTATTGCTATTGATACGAATGGTTGTTTAGCTACTGATACAATCGTAATATCAGAACCACCATTGTTGACTGTTTCTATTACTACCACAGATGATACTTGTGGGCTTTGTGTAGGTACAGCAGACGCAATAGTGAGTGGTGGATCAACTCCTTATACTTATGTATGGTCTCAAGGGAGTACAGGGAATCCAATGGGAGGCTTATGTGCTGGTAATTATACATTGTTATTACTAGATGTAAACGGATGTGTTGTGCAAGATGGTGCTACGATTAATTTTGCTCCTGCTAGTTCTTGTGGTTGGGGCATGATAAATGGCAAAGTATATAAAGATGACAATGCAAATTGTAATCAAGATACTTTAGAAATTGGTTTGGCAAATGTTATGATACAAGCAACTCCTGGACCTTATTTCGCTTCAACAGATGTAAATGGAGATTATACATTGATATTGCCATTTGGTAATTATACGGTAACTCAAGTTGCTCAACCTTTTTACCATGAGATTTGTCCTGTATCTGGTTCATATTCAGTTATATTGGATACAATAAACAATACCATAAATAATAACGATTTTGGTGATACAATTACATCAGCGCAAGAAATAAGTATCTCATTAATTTCAGGTACTCCACGACCATGGTTTTCATTTAGTTATTATATTTCTTACACTAGCATAAGTAGTTCTCCAACAAATGGAACTGTTTATTTAGTGGTTGATGATACGCTAACATATCAATATGCCTCAGTTACCCCAGATTTAATTTCGGGAGATACTTTATTTTGGAACTACACTAATTTACAGCAATTTGAAAACAGAAACATAAGCGCAACCTTCCTTGTTCCTGGTCAGGTTGGTTTATTAGGAGATAGTTTACAAGCGTGTGCTGAAATAACACCAATTGTAGGAGATGTTAACCCAAGTAATAATACTTCATGTGTTTCTGATGAAATAGTAGGTTCTTATGATCCTAATGATAAGCAAGTAACACCAACAGGGGTTGGTCCAACAGGTGATATATTATTGTCAGATACTCAATTAAATTACAAGATTCGATTTCAAAACTCAGGAACATTTTTAGCAACAAACGTTGTAGTTGTTGATACCTTAACAGCTAATTTAGATGTAACGAGTTTAAGAGATGTAGTGGCTAGTCATCCTTTTGTTTATAGTGTAGATGGACAAGGAGTTTTAACCTTTACTTTTAATAATATTATGTTGCCTGATAGTAATACTGATGAACCAGGAAGTCATGGTATGATACAATTTGTTATTGATCAAAATTCATCCAATGTTATAGGAACGGTTATCGAAAATAAAGCTGAGATTTATTTTGATTTTAATCCAGCTATCGTAACAAATACTGTTGTAAATACAATTGTTACCATTACAGATATTAGTGAGAATGAAGAGTTTGGTAATACGGTAAATGTTTATCCTAATCCATCTAATGGACAGTTTTCAATTACTTTGGATTTAGAAAAATCAGCTGATGTTACAGTTAAAGTGTTTGATTTATTAGGTAAAACAATTCTTGAGATTCCTCAACAGCAAATGAAAGCAGGAACTAATCAAACGGAGTTGAATATTTCCTCTATAGAAACAGGGGTTTACTTTATGAACATACAAATTGGAAACCAACAGCATTCTAAAAAGATAGTTATTCAGTAATTTAATAGGCTACAATGGATTTTCTATTACAATTGATTTTGTGTAGACAGCACTAGCTCTAAAAAAACCTAAAGCTCCATTACTAATATTCGAAGGGATGTTCGCTGGTGGTCCTGAAAAGATACTACCATTAAATTCTGTTTCAATTAAAATGGCCAATAAAAAGTCGTGGTATTTTCTAGAGATGGAATGCAATTCTACTTCATAGAACAACGAATCGGTTAGCGGAATGTCTTCTTCAAAAACTTCGTTAATGGTATAACCGTTAAAATAGTTCCCATTCGAATATTCATCACTTATAAAAGGAATGTCGGTTACTGTTTCGGTTAAATTACTGTCGTTCAGACTAATGAGCCAGATATAGTTGTTGCCTAATGTTGCTGGTTCAGGACCATAATGCCTGAGGTTTAGCACATAAGATTCATCGTCTTTGCCACCACCTTTTTCGGGTTCTTCAAAGCTTACTGTTAGGCTGTCGATAGTGCTTACAGCTGCTAGTGTTGATGTTGCAGAATAGTTTTTATTGTTTACTGTGTTTATGGATAGGGTGTAAGTTTTACCTATTTCTCCTTTGAAATTTGAAGCTGTTTGGTAGATACCTGGGTCGGTTTCTGTTAGTGTATGAGTAACTGTTCCATCAAATAAAAATACATTTGCTCCTGTTTCTGTTGGTGCCGGTTCATTTTCATAATAGCTTGATGTTCGGGTAAGTTTAACAGTATGAGCTTTAGCTTGGTCAGTAATTTGACCCTCCACCACAAGCCTAGCATTTTCTTGATTGTTCAAATCAAAATCAATGGTTTGTTCACAAGAGCAAAAGCATAAAAGGATTATAAGTAGTAAGGTGTAAATAGAGATTTTCATGCCATTAAAATTTAAAGTTATAAGAAAAAGAAGGGATAATAGAGAAGAAATAGATCATTTTAGCTTCTGTTTTAGTGGGGTCATCCTCGTTTGCAGCAAAGCGGATGGAGGAAGCATTTTTTCGCATATAAACATTGTAGATGGAGAAATTCCAATTGCTCTCAAATTTGTTTCTTTCTTTACCATCTGTTCTTGGTGGTTTTTCATTCCATTTTTTGGTATAGAGGGTTAGGGATAAATCAAAACGATGAAAAGCAGGCATTCGCTCTGAGTTTCTGTCTGAATAAACAGGAATAATTTTCCCATAATATTCGTACCTTCCTGTAGGAACGGTTATAGCCTGTCCAGTATTAAATACCCAATTGGCAGAAAGATTAAATTTTTTGCTGATGTCATAAGAACCAACCACAGAAATGTCATGGGTTCTGTCATAAGGAGCAAAATAGCTTTTACCATTGTTGATTTCAGGTATAGTTCTTTTGGTTTGGGAATAGGTATATCCTATCCAGCCAGTAAATTTTCCCTTATCTTTTTTTAGGAGAAATTCAGCCCCATAAGAATAAGCTGATCCTGTTCGAAGTTCTCCTTCAAGGTACCTGTTGAGCAATAACTCTGCATGATCCCTAAAGTCGATGGTGTTTTGCATTTTTTTATAATAAAGCTCCACTGATGTTTCGTAGGTATTGTTTTTAAGGTTTCTAAAATATCCCAAGGCTACTTGGTCAACCAATTGCGGTTTTACATTAGCTGAACTGGGAAACCATATACTTAATGGGGATGAAGCAATGGTGTTGTCGGCTTTTTGTAAATATTGTGTCATTCGATTATATGTAGCTTTAATAGAAGAATGTTCATTAATCAAATACCTAATGTTTAATCTAGGTTCCAAATTAAAATAGCTATTGTGAATGCCACCACTCTGGGTTATGGTATCATTAACAGAGTATTGTTCTGGATTGCTTGTATCAAATACATAGGAAGTGTCTGTTCCTACATTTTGAAATAAGGAGGCCCTTAAGCCATAATGAACAGATATTCTTGAAGTGAGTTCTTGCTGGTTACTCAGGTAAGCAGAATGTTCATAAGCATATTTGTTGGGCAGAATAAAATCGTTAAAAATACCATTGGTTGAAACAAATGATCCAGGTTTAAAGGTGTGGTAAATGGTTCCTAAACCAAACCTAACGGTATTTTTAGGGTTAAGGTAGTAGGTGAAATCAGCTTTAAGATTTTGATCAACTATTTTAGAATTCCAATCAAATGCTGCAACACCTTCATTCATCCCTAGGTTATAATCGAAATTACTGTAAACATAGGTGAAATTGGAAAATAATTTATTGGTAAAGAGGTGGTTCCATCTTAGGGTTCCTGTTGCGTTTCCCCAGTTCATCCCAAATAAGCTCCCGAAATTGAAAACATCCCTGCCGAAATATCCAGAAAGGAAGAGCCTATTGTTTTCATTTATTTGATAGTTAACCTTTGTATTGAGATCATAAAAATACAATTGGTTATTGTTAATGTTGGTATCTGAAGATAATTTCAAAAATAAATCGGCATAGGTTCTTCGAGCAGAAACAATGAAAGAACTCTTGTCTTTTTTTATTGGACCTTCAACCGTAAGTCTGCTTGAGATAAGACCAATACCACCTGATGTACTAAATCTTTTGGTGTTGCCTTCTTTCATGTGAATATCCAATAAAGAGGCCAGTCGGCCACCATACCTTGCAGGGATACCACCCTTGTATAAGTCAAGATCTTTTATCGCATCTTGGTTAAATACCGAAAAGAAACCAAATAAATGGGAAGGACTGTAAACCGTGGCTTCATCGAGTAATATGAGGTTTTGATCAGAACCACCACCCCTTACAAAAAAACCTGTTGTTCCTTCTCCTCCCGATTGAACACCAGGAAGTAACTGAATGGTTTTTAGTAAATCTACTTCACCAAAAAGAGCTGGAATTTTTTTGATGGTTTCCATTTGTAAATTATTCGTACTCATGGAGGTTTCAGTTACATTTTTTTCTTCTTTTTTTGCCGTAACGGAAAATTCTTCCAATGCTTGGGAGGTGGTTTCTAATTCTAAATTAAGCTTAAGGTCTTTGTTTAAGTTGATCCTTTGTGTAACAGGGCTATAACCTACATACGAGATGGTTACTGTATAAGTACCTTTAGGAAGGGTGATCGAATAGAATCCATATACATTGGCTACTGTACCTCCTTTTATTTCAGTAACGTAAATTGCTGCGCCAATAAGGTCCTCACCATCTGCTTTATCTTTGAGGTTGCCACTAATGGTAAATTTCTCTTGAGAATAAATACTAATAAAAGATAGACAGTAAATTAGAAATAGGATTATCTTTTTGTTCATTGAACAATCTTTTAAAATGAAAGGTTAAAAATGGCAAAATTCCATTAGCAAATATCGGTTGTTAACGATTAACATAATAAAAATAGTATATTAAAATGATGTTAAATTTTATAAGCGGATGATATTCTCCATTAATGGTTTAGCTCAAATTAAGGTATTGAATAATATCCTTAAAATCTTTAATGGTTTTGTCGTTCCCATTGCTTTTTTGTAACCAATTAACATGTTCTTTAAGCGTATTTTCTGATTCACATTTTTCTTCATTAGAAAGTTCTTGAATATTATAAGTTTGTGGCCTTTCTAAAATGTTGAGGTAAATATTATCTACATGTAATAATTGCAATTTAACGAGTTCTTGATGGAGTTCAGCAACGGTATTTATATTTAGTGAACTTATCGTTGGAGCAATTTCAAAATAGATTTCAGGACAAATTCTTAACATCTCTTTTCTGTTGTTAATGAATTGCTCCCAGTTAAATCCTTCACGTATTTCTGAACCTAATTCATGACTGGCATCTATACTTGCACTTACATGAACTTTTTTAAACTTTTTCCAGATTTTTAAAATGTTCTTATTTTTAAAGTTGAGGTTAGAGAAATTAGTGTTGTATCTCAGCTCAATATCAAATAATTCTCTTTTTTCTAGTTCTTCTAAAACCTGATAATGCTCTTCCATTATTAGTGGTTCACCACCTGCAAAATAGATTTCTTCTACATCATCAATGTATTCGAATAGTTCCTCAAAATTAGTGGTAAATGCTTTGATTATTCTTTCGTTAGAAGCGTTTCGTTTACTTCCTTCTTCGTACCAAGCTGAGCTATTACCATGCCAACAGGTTTTGCATTTAAAATTGCAAATATTAGAAAAACGAATGTCTAAATAAATAGGCTCAGGATTGTTATCTTCAACTCTAACAAGATCTTTACTG
Source organism: Flavobacteriales bacterium (assembly GCA_002401955.1). GTDB lineage: Bacteria > Bacteroidota > Bacteroidia > Flavobacteriales_E > Vicingaceae. The sequence continues at coordinate 20,034 of NVUQ01000101.1, forward strand.
TATTTCTGATTAGAAATTTGTCTTAAACTTTGCTTACCAGATTTCTCAATATTATAACAATGGTTACATCTTTTATCAGCGATGTTATTTTTAAATTGTTCCCTTAAAGCTTCAAATTTTTTGTTGCTCCAAATGTCTTTGATGGATTGTTCTTGGACATTTCCTAAGTGCCTGTTATTGTTGCAGCAAGGACTAATTCTCCCGTTTTGAGAAATGTGTAAATGTACCCATGGAAGAATACAAAAGTGTTGTTTTTTATCTAAGGTCATTGCGAAGGAGGAACGACTGAAGCAATCTCGTTAATGAATATGAGATTGCTTCGTTCCACTGCGTTTTACTCGCAATGACGTGGTTAATTATAATGTTTTTGTTAAATCTTTCCATTTGGGATGAATATTTTCAATTAATTGAATTTTCTTTTTTCTTGACCCACCTTTAACTCTTTTCTTTTCAGCTATTGCCTCTTCGATATGTTGAAACCCTTTATAATAAACTAATTTATTAAGGTTGTATTTTGCTGAAAAGCTATTTGGTTTTGTTTTTTCTTGATGTTCGAATATTCTTGCTTGTAAGTTACTTGTTACACCAGTGTATAAAACCTTATTATGTTTATTAGTAATAATATAAACAGCACCACCTCTTTCCATATTTTTATTTTACGTCATTACGAATGTAGTGAAACGGAATGAAGTAATCTCATGATATTATTGAAATAGTTATCAGGATGAGATTTCTTCGTTTCACTGCGTTTTACTCGCAATGACGGTTATTTATAATATTCTCAGTGAATTAAACGTTCTTTTAATATGAAAAAATTAGCCATAATCCTTATCCCCTTAATAATTGTTCAATTTTCATTTGCTAATAACGGAGATACATTTCCTAGTATAACAGGAGAATCTTTAAAAAATAAAATGATAGAATTGCCTAAAGCTGCTAAAGGTAAATATTGTTTAATTGGTATGGCTTCATCAAGAAAAGCCGAAGCAGATTTACAAACTTGGATGCAACCAGTTTATGATCTGTTTATCAATCAAAATACATTTATTCCTATAGACTACAATATGGATATCTTTTTTATACCTATGTTTACTGGAGCAAACCAAGCAGCTTATAAAAAGGTAATGAAAAAAACTAAAGCTGAAATTGATCCAGAATTAGCTCCTTATGTGTTGTTTTATAAAGGAAGTTTAGATCCTTACAAAGCTCATCTTAAAGACAAAAACAAGCCTTACTTTTTTGTGTTGGATGAGAACGGTAAAATCGTTTATTCTACATCAGGAAAATATACGGCTAAGAAGTTAGATCAAATTGAAGGGATTGTTTTTCATGAAAAACATTAAAATTCTCTTGCAAGTCTTAATCCTAGATATTTTCCTGAATCAACCCAGTTAATACGAAAGTAAAAGTCAAATTTAGAAGTAGTTAGATATCCTATGCCAAATCCGAAACTTCGATTTGTTATTGAAGTTGTTTTACTAGGTGTGGTTTGACCAATAATAGTGTATTCCTTTGTTGTATATTTATGTTTGTGAATTCCTAACATAGGAGTCATGTATGCACCTTGGTCATTATAGTTAAAGTAAAATTTCATGATAGCTTGAAGAGGTATCATGTTTGCAGATTTATAATAACTATTTGGTAGTAAATGGATGTAACCGATTTGTGCTGCTAAACCAAACTTAAGTGTAAATGTATATTCAATAATGCTTGAAATACCAAAACCATAAGAGTTATGATAGTTTAGGTTGCTATTTGCTGATGTGGTTTCAAGACCTATGGATGTTTTAATTTGAGATTTAGCGATTAATGGAAATGCTAGTAGAATTAAAAGCAATATTGTAAAAAATATTTTCATTATTTATTTCTTTAAAATTTTCAAGAATTACTTTCTCTTATACTCATGAACAAATTTACAGAATAAACAAGTGTCATACCGAGTGAGTTTACACTGAGTACGTTTTACGAAAGTAAAAGCCTCGAAGTGAGGTATCTTTTAACTTTTTAGTACATAACAAAAAGATTCATCACTTCATTTTATTATCCCGATAAATCGGGAATAAAATATTGTTCAGAATGACAATAAAAGGCTCTTACTTCCTTGTATACTCATGAACAAATTTGCAAAGCTGTTTTACATTTTCAACAGGTGTTCCTGGTAAAATTCCATGTCCTAAATTGAAAATATGCCCTGGTCTTCCTTTTACAGAATCTAATATTTTTTTAGTTTTTGCTTCAATAATATCCCAATCAGCAAATAGAGCAGTAGGGTCTAAATTACCTTGTACAGCAACTTCATAATTTAAATCTTTCCAAGTTTTTGCTAAGTCTGTTTTCCAATCAATGGCAATAACATCTGGGTTCGCTTTTCTTAAACTTGGTATTAAATGAGCAGAGTTTACGCCCATAGAAATTAAAGGAACATTAGGGTATTTTCCTTTAACAATTTGTATCATTTTTTCTACATGAGGATAAACATATTCGTTGTAATCATCAATGTCTAAAGCACCAACCCAGCTATCAAAAATCTGCACAGCCATTGCTCCACTTTCTATCTGAAAGTTTAAGTAATTCGCCATTACAGTTCCTAATTTATCCATTAAGGTATGCCAAGCTTTTGTTTCGTTGTACATAAAAGCTTTCATGGTTTCGTAGTTCTTAGAAGGACCACCCTCTATCATGTAACTCGCCAAAGTGAAAGGAGCGCCAACAAAACCTATACAAGGAACATTTAATTCTTTTTTTAGAATGTTTAAAGCTTTACCTGTGTAAGCCATTTCTAATGCTGGATCAACTACCTTTAGTTTCTCCACATCAGCAACAGTTCTTACTGGATTATGAATTAATGGTCCGTAACCTTTTTTGTATTCAAAGCTAATTCCCATTGGCCCTAAAGGGATTAGGATGTCAGAAAATATAATTGCTGAATCTAATTCAAATTGATTGATAGGAAGTAGAGTTACTTCAGCAGAAATTTCTGGGGTTGTACTAATATCAATGATACTGTACTTCTCCTTAATTTTCATATACTCTTTTTGGAATCGTCCTGCTTGTCGGGCTAACCAAAGTGGAGTGTAAGGGGTTTCTTCTCTTCTACAAGCTTTTAAAAAGTTATCGTTAAATTCCATATGAATTGATAATGTATGATTGAAAATGGAAAATTATCCATTTTATAAAT
>NVUQ01000102.1 GCA_002401955.1 Flavobacteriales bacterium
GAAATAATAAAAAGAATTTTCATAATATTTTAAAGCCCTTGTGTATAGAAACAATTCCATTAAATAGATTTCTATTTTAATGTCTTTAACATTAATAAAATCAACGTTTGTATTTATTTGATTTTTTTAGAATATTAAAAGAGCCTTATAAAGTAAGGCTCTTTTAATATTAAATATGTTGATTCTAATTATAGATCTTTTAACTGACTTCCATCATTGGTAAATGCAGGAATACCTGTTACATCCATACCAGTAATTAATAAATGGATGTCGTGTGTTCCTTCATAAGTAATAACAGATTCTAAATTAGCCATGTGTCGCATAATTGGGTATTCTCCAGTAATTCCCATTCCACCATGCATTTGTCTTGCTTCACGAGCAATTTTTAATGCCATATCTACATTGTTTCTTTTAGCCATAGAAATTTGAGCAGAAGTTGCTCTTCCTTCTTCACGTAAAACACCTAAACGCCAAGTTAGTAATTGTGCTTTTGTAATTTCTGTAATCATTTCAGCTAATTTCTTTTGCGTTAACTGGAAAGATGCTACAGGAACTCCAAATTGTATTCTTTCTTTGGTATATCTTAAAGCAGAATCATAACAATCCATGGCAGCACCAATTGCTCCCCAAGCAATACCAAAACGAGCAGAATCTAAACATCCTAAAGGTGCTCCTAAACCTGATTTATTAGGTAATAAATTTTCTTTAGGAACTTTTACGTTATCAAAAACTAACTCTCCAGTGATACTTGCTCTTAAAGACCATTTGTCATGAGTAACTGGGGCGGTAAACCCTTCCATTCCTTTTTCAACAAGTAAACCATGAATTCTTCCCTCTTCATTTTTTGCCCAAACAACAGCAACATCTGCAATCGGAGAATTGGTAATCCACATTTTAGCACCATTTAAAAGATAATGGTCTCCCATATCCTTAAAATTGGTAATCATACCACTTGGATTAGAACCATGATCAGGCTCTGTTAATCCAAAACAACCCATATATTCACCAGTTGCTAATTTGGGCAACCATTTTTTACGTTGTTCTTCATTTCCGTATTTCCAAATCGGATACATAACCAAAGAGCTTTGTACAGAAGATGTAGATCGTAATCCAGAATCACATCTTTCTAATTCTTGCATAATTAATCCATAAGAAATTTGGTCTAATCCTGCTCCGCCATATTCTGTAGGGATATAAGGTCCAAAACCACCAACTTCTCCTAATCCAGGAATAATATGAGCTGGAAATTCTGCTTTTTGAGCATATTCTTCAATAATAGGAGAAACTTCAGCTTTTACCCAAGCTCTAACCGTATCACGTATTAATTTATGTTCGTCTGTTAAAAGCTCATCTAATTGGTAATAATCAGGAGCTTCAAATCTGTCGTCTGCCATTTTATAGAATTAAAATTTAAGGTACAAAAATATATATTATTGCTTAAGTTTGAAATAATTAAACAATCAAATCAAAATCGTTGGTTTTTTAACAATTATGAAAAGAAAATTTGACATAAATAATCCCGATCAATCCAATTGGTTTTTCTTAATCAGAAAAATTGACATTAAACATCAAGATTATGATGAATCCCTTCCTCACCAACATAAATTTCATCAATTTTTGTTTTTTGAAAAGGGTTCGGGAACCCATTTGATAGATGATAAAACATATGAAGTAAAAGATAAATCGATTCATTTTGTTTCTCCAAATCACATCCATGATTTAAAAGTAGATGCCGGCACAAAGGGTTATGTGTGTATGTTTAAAGAAGAATTATTTTTTATTAATAACGAGAGTGAGAAATTTTTAAATGAAGTAGATTTATTTTCTAATTGGAATACAAATCCATTATTAGAGTTAGGAGACACTGCTTTTGGTGACTTAAAAAGTATAATTGAGTCCATAGTTATTGAATACGAAAATCAGAAAACACGAAAAAACGAAGTGCTATTAATGTTCTTGAAACTATTTTTAATAAAAGCTTCTCGACTTTGCGCAAATTGTACCAATGTAGAGATAAGTAGTAAGAGGAAGATCGTAGAGTCCTTTTTAGGTTTAGTTGATGAAAGTTGCAATAAGAATTTGCCTATAAACTATTATGCAGAACAATTAAGTATAACTACAACTTATTTAAATCGTTTAGTTAATGACGTTTATGATAAAAGTGTTAGTGACTTTGTTAATGACAGAATTGTATTAGAATCTAAGAGGATTTTGAGATTCTCATCAAAGTCAATTAAGGAGGTTTCATTTGAATTGGGTTTTGAAGACCCTTCTTATTTTTCTAGATTTTTTAAAAAGCATACTAAATTAACTCCTGTGGAATATCGCAATGAATCGTCAGTAAGTAGGAAATCCTAATTTTGGTTCGATTTGTCCTGTAGCTATAATATTTATTCTTAGTAAATTTGAGCGATATTAAAAACTTTAAAATAACTTTAAAATAAATTTTATGAAAAAAAATATACTTTCTACTTTAGTATTAACTGCTGTTTTTGCAGTAGTAATTATTGGAACAACAACATTAACTGAGTCAGGAACTATGTCTGCTTATGCTAATACCGGGGGTTCTCCTGGAGGGAGAACAGGCTCTCCGGGTGATAATTCGAATTGTACAGCTTGTCATTCAGGCACAATAAATTCAGGACTTGGAGTAGCCTCTATTGCTTCAACGATTCCTGCTTCTGGTTATGTTCCAGGTCAGACATATACTATTACGGGTACAATTTTTCAAAATTTGATAAATAAGTTTGGTTTTGAAATTTCTTCAGAAAGAGATTTAGATAATTCCAAAACAGGAACAATTGTAGTAACTAACTCAACTAGTACAAAACTGGTAAATGGTAATAATGCAATTACCCATAAGCTTGCAGGTACTACAGGTACCAACACTAGATCTTGGAATTTTGATTGGGTAGCTCCAGTTACAGCAACAGGAAATGTTACTTTTTATGGTGCATTTAATTGTGCAAATGGAACGGGAACTTCGGGAGATAAAATTTATTCCACATCACTTAATGTTGTAGAAGATGTAAGTGTTGGAATTGATGATTATGCATCATTATTGGAGATTAAATTATACCCTAATCCTGTGGAGAATTACTTTCAAATTAGTTCGGATAAAAAAATAAAAGGTATTGAATTATACAATATGAAAGGTCAAAAGATAAGAGCTGAAAGGGGTTCTAATGGGATTGTTGATGTAGAACAATTACCATCAGGAATATATTTTGTTCAGATAGAAATTGAAGGAAAAATCATTACGAAAAAAATGATAAAAAAATAGTAAGTTTGAAATTGATTTAAACGTTTTAGCTATGAAAAGAACTTTACTAATTATTTCAATATTTATTTCAACAACAATTGTAGCACAATCAAAATTTACTGTAGCCATATCTGGTTTTAGTTTTTCACCTTCTACTTTAACGATAACTGCAGGGGATACAATTGAATTTACTAATCCTACTGCTGTTGCTCATTGGATAGACGGTACTCAAACTGCGTTTCCCTCTAATCTTGTTTCTTTCGATAATCAATCTCAATCGGGTACTGGATGGACGTATACGCAGGTTTTTAATACTGTTGGGGCTTATGCTTACCGTTGTGGCATACATGCATCAATGCTTGGAGGTTTTACTGTTCAAGCAGCAACTGTTATTCCGCAACAAGTAATAGAGGAAAAAAATGTTGGTTTTTATCCAAACCCAGCAACGGGTGATTTATTTTTGTCTAAACATAAATCAATTACAAATGTTATTGTTTATTCAATAACAGGAAAAGAAGTGCTAACATTTAATTCTATTACAGAAAAATTAGATATATCAACATTAAGTGCAGGAGAGTACTTGGTGAAAATAGTTACAGATGAAGAAGAGTTGACTCAAAAACTCATCATCCCAAAGAATTAAAATAATAATGAAAAATCTACTGGCTTTTATTTCGATCCTTTTATTAGTATCATGTAGTTATAACAAGGGAGAATTACCTATTCCTGGTGACGATGAAACTATAACTCCATATGTTGGACCTGTGATAACTTATACTAGTCATGTTAAATCATATATTGATAATAATTGTACTAGTTGTCATGGTGCGAGTGGAGGAGTTTCTTTAGGGACATATGCTGAGGTTAAATCCCAAGCAGATGCAGGAAAAATTCTTGCAAGAGCAATTAATGGTTCCGGAAGCGGACCAATGCCTCCATCAGGACTTATGCCTCAAACAACTCTAGATACATTGCAATTTTGGTTAGATCAAGGATCTCCTCAATAATTACTTTTTTAAACTCATAACACCATGAAGAAACTTACTTTTTTAATACTATTTCTTTCAACTGTTGTTGGATATACTCAAAACTTATACAAGGCTACTGACGGAGAAATTTCTTTTTTCTCGGAAACGCCAATAGAAAATATTGATGCTGTAAATAAAGGTGTTAAAGCGTTAATTAATACTAAGAATGGAGAGGTTGCCTTTATTGTTGCCAATATTGATTTTCATTTTGAAAAACCATTGATGGAAGAGCACTTTAATGAAAACTACATGGAAAGCGATAAATACAAAACTTCTGTATTTAAAGGGAAAATTATAGGAAATGTAGAATATACTATTGATGGAAAATATCCAGTAAAAGTAAAAGGGATGTTGAATATGCATGGAGTAGAGAAAGAACGTGAAATGGAAGGTGAATTGATTGTTAAAGATGGTAAAGTTAATATTGTGTCGGAGTTTAACGTGGATTTAAAAGATCATAAAATTAAAATACCAAAACTAGTGGTAAAGAATATTGCAGAAACAGTAAAAGTAACTGTAAACTTAAATTTTGAACTTAAAAAATAACAAGCTAAATGAATAAAATTTTACTTATACTCCTTTGTTTTTTCGGTATTTCATCATTGCAGGCACAAGATGATTTAATGGATATGTTAGAAGAGGAATCTGCTGCAGAAAAGAAACCCGAAAAGGTGTTAGCTACCTTTAAAGGGACTAGAGTTATTAACGCTCAAACTATTCAAACAGTTAAGAAGAAGACCTTGGAGTTTAATATTGCTCACCGTTTTGGAGATATGGATATCTTTAATAAAAAAGGGGTTAATACTGCTGCTCATACGCTTTATGGTTTAGAAAATGCTTCTAATATTCGTTTTGCTTTTGATTATGGAATAACTGATAGGTTAAGTATTGGATATGGAAGGAGTAAAATGAATGAACATATGGCTGGAAATGTTAAATATCGTTTTTTGGAGCAAAAAGAAAATGGAATGCCTATTTCTGCAGCATACTATGCTGTTGCAGCTCTTTCAGGGGTAGCAAATATTCCTGAAGATAAATTTGAAAATAGAATGTCTTATACACACCAAGTAATTATTGCTAGTAAATTAACTAGAGGAATATCTTTAGAAGTGTTGCCAACATTTGTTCATAGAAACTATGTAGATCAAACCATTTTACATCCAGAAAATGGATCTGTAGATGAGAATGATTTATTTTCAATTGGTTTTGCGGGAAGGTTTAAGATTACTAAAAGAATGGCTTTTGTCTTAGATTATTTCTACACTTTATCCGAATTTAGAGATGCAAGCAATGGGTTTTATGATGCCTTGGGTGTAGGTATAGAAATCGAAACAGGAGGACATGTTTTTCATATTAATGTAACCAATTCAGCTGGATTAATCGAGAATGATATTATCCCTTCTACCACCAGTGACTGGGGTCGTGGGGAGTATAAGCTAGGATTTAATATTTCGAGAGTTTTTAGCTTTTAGAACCCTTAATATTCTGCCTTTAAAGGGAGATGTTTTTGTCTTATTCGCTTTTCGCGAATTAGTTGTAAAATTAGAGGTATGTTGTAATTTCGATAATTCTAAGAATGCAATTCTATATGGACTTTCATTTCTTTCACTATTCTTTTTTATATACTTTTATCTTCCGTAATTAATTAATGAAAAAAACCATTATTCTAATGGACAGGAAAAAATTTATTTCATCCTCACTAATAGCTAGTGCAGCTGCTTTTTTAGGAAGTAAAATTGCTTTTGGAGGAAATTCAAAAATAAAACAACCAGTTCAGCGAGTTGGTGATAAAAATGTAATACAAGGAAAGCATAAGGATTTAACCATTCTTAACCCAAAACCATGGAATGCAGAAACTCCTCCGCATTTATTGGATGATAAAATAACTCCAGCCGATAGATTGTTTGTTAGGAATAATGGGTTTGTTCCTGATGAAATCGATGTTGATAATTGGACCTTGACAATAGAGGGAGAGTCAGCCAATTCGAAAAAGACATATACATTAGCAGAATTAAAATCAAAATTTAAACATTATACCTATCAATTGACTTTGGAGTGTGGAGGAAATGGCAGGAAAGAATTTAGTCCGCCAGCAAAAGGGAATCAGTGGGATTTAGGAGCAGTTGGTTGTCCGGAATGGACTGGGGTTAGATTAAAAGATGTGTTAGAAGATGTGGGCATAAAATCTGATGCAGTATATATTGGTTATTATGGAAAGGACACTCACTTGAGTGGGGATCCAGAAAAAGTGGTGATATCAAGAGGTGTTCCTATCAAAAAAGCATTAGAAGATGAAGCTTTAATTGCTTGGGCTATTAATGGGGAGGATTTGCCAGAAATGAATGGCTATCCACTTCGTTTGGTTTTTGGTGGTTGGCCAGGTTCAACTTCAGGTAAGTGGTTGAGCAGAATTGTTATTAGAAACAAAGTGCACGATGGACCAAAAATGGGCGGGATGTCTTATCGAGTTCCAAAATACCCTGTTGCACCGGGCACAAAAGTTCCTGAAGAAGACATGAAAATTATTGAAGAAATGCCTGTTAAATCTTTAATTACACATCCTAAAACTGGAGCGATGCTTAAAGGAGGAAAGTCTTTTGAAGTTAGAGGTCATGCTTGGGCTGGAGATTTATCAATTGAGTCGGTTCATATTTCGCTAGATTATGGAGCAACATGGAAGTTGTGTAATTTATCAAAAGCTGTAAATAAAAATGCTTGGCAACATTTTAATGCTAAAACTACTCTTCCTCAAAACGGATATTATGAAATTTGGGCAAAGGCTTCAGATAGTAATGGTAAAATGCAACCAATGGTTATTCCTAATTGGAACCCCAAAGGATATTTGAATAACGCTTGTCATAGAATAGCGGTTAAACGAGTTTAGGGTGAATCAAAAGTCAGAAAATAAAGAAGAGTTATTGGCTCATGTTGATGGAATTGTGAGAATGGTTAAGATCGTTTTTATTGCAATTTTGATGTTTCCTTTTGTGTTTTATGTTGCTTCAAAAATTAATTTTGATAGAGAGGAAATAGCTGCTGTTGTTGAAGAGCCTTTAATTGAAAATGGAATTGATGTAGAAAGCGGTTTAATTGTAGATGAACATTATGAATTGGTTAAAGGAACCTGTTCTGCTTGTCATTCTATTGCTTTGGTTACTCAAAATAGTGCAACCAGAGAAGGATGGAAAGAGTTGATTGTTTGGATGCAAAAAACTCAAAAATTATGGGATTTAGGAGATAACGAAGCATTAATTTTAGATTATTTAGAAAAGAATTACGCACCGAAAAAACAAGGTAGAAGAGCTCCTTTAAAAAATATTGAATGGTATGAACTTTAGAAAAATGATGAAATATTGGTTGGTTTTTAGCTGTCTAATTTCTTTTGTTGGAATGAGTGCCTCGGCAAAAGATAATCACCTGATATCTGTTAAAGATGTAACTGTTTTGGTGGCGGAAGATTCTAATGTTGTAATTATTGACATCAGAAAAGCTGAAGAGTTTAATAAAGGACATTACAAAAATGCTGTAAATATTTGGAGATCAAATTATGTAGATACTTCTTTTGCCTATGGAGGTGTAATGCCAACAAGAGAACAATTTAAAGAAGTACTTTCTAATCTTGGTGTTTCAACAAAAGACAATATATTATTGTATGATGGGAGAGGTGGCTGTGAGGCAGCTCGTTTTTGGTGGATATTAAAAAACTATGGGCACCCAAATTCTTTTGTTATTGATGGTGGATTTGATGTGCTGTCTGTTGATGAATCAAAAATAACAAGCGAAGTAACTAATGTAATTGTTTCTGATTATCAGTTTCCTGAAGAGGAAAACTTATCTCTTTATGCTTCTTTAGATGATGTAAAACAAGCATTGGAAGATGAGAATACAGTTTTATTGGATACAAGAACTTTAGAGGAGTTTATTGGAGAAAAGCAAAAGAAGGGAGCTTATCGATCGGGTAGAATACCAGGCAGTATTTTGAATGATTGGGCGAATAGTATTCATTATAATGAAGGAAAATTGATGAAATCCCTTAAAGATTTAACCTATGATTTTAATAGAGCTGGAGTTACAAAAGATAAGAACATCATTGTTTATTGTCAGTCGGGAGTAAGATCTTCTCATACTACTTTTGTTTTGACAGAACTGTTGGGATACAAAAATGTAAAAAATTACGATGGTTCTTGGATAGAATGGAGCTATAATGATTTGCCAATTGATTCTGGAATTGTAGAGGGAGAATCAATACAGTCTCAGGTTAATTATTGGAATTTGTTTGTTGGTTCATTTAGTGGTTATAGCAATTACGTTTTGTCGGAAATTACGTTTCAAACAAAACCTTGGTATCAGAACTATTTTTGGTTGCTGATTTTACTTTCTCTAGTAGTTTGGTTGTTAGAAGTTCTCTTTCCTTGGAGAAAAAATCAACCAATAATTAGAACAGATTTTTGGATAGACGGATTTTATATGTTCTTTAATTTCTTCATTTTTAATCTGGTAATTTTTATTGCTTTTTGTAATCTCACTTCACAGTTTTTTAAAGATTTGTTTGGAGGAGATTTATCTGATTTGGCTTTAATAAATATTCAAGATTACCCAGAGTGGGCCCAATTACTTGTCTTTTTTGTAGCTACCGATTTTGTGCAATGGTTTACCCATGTTATGCTACATCGATTTGATGTTTTGTGGCGTTTCCATAAAGTACATCATTCTGTAGAAGAAATGGGGTTTGCAGCACACTTACGTTACCATTGGATGGAAAACGTTTTTTATACGCCTATGAAATACATTATGGTAATGTTAATTGGAGGCTTTCATCCCGAACAAGCATTTATCGTTTATTACACTGCAATTGCAATCGGACATCTAAATCATGCAAATATTGGTTGGAGTTATGGACCTTTAAAATATATCATAAACAATCCTAAAATGCACATTTGGCACCATGCTTACGATTTGCCAGAAAACCATAAAAATGGAGCTAACTTCGGTATTTCTTTAAGTATTTGGGATTACATTTTTAGAACCAATTATGTTCCTCATTCTGGCAGGGATATCAAATTAGGATTTGAAAAGATTGAAAAATTCCCTAAAGTTTTTTTGAAGCAATTGTTTTTGGGGTTTGGGAAGTGAAAAGTGTAAGTCAATGATTTGACAATAGAAATCGATTAAGCGAAAAGCCCTTTTTTTTAACTCTTGTGAGGGTTTAGTGTATTCTTTTCATTGTAAAAAATACACCGTCCCAATGTATAATTATCTCATCATTTGATTTTACAATTATTTCAGAGAATGGAGTTTGTTCACAAGGAGTGTGTATAATTAAGACTTCATCCCTGACTAACCCAAGATCTGAAGCTGTAATTTTAAATTGACTGATATAAGTATCGGTCCTGACTAATTTGTTTTCTTTTCCTTTCAAGAAATTACAATAATAATTGTCTTTAAATATTTCTTTGTAATCGTCAATTTTGGCATATTCGAAATACAAATTATCCTTAATTATTGCTTTCTTGCCAATCCACTCTTGAGCACTTTTTTCATTCATTGCGCTTATGCTGGAGAAATGAGACCTATTTGTTTCCCAAATACCTTGTAAATTAAAATTATCTGATTGTGAAAAGTAGTCCGAATATATAGTAAGAAAAAGAATTATAATTACTGTTCGATACAAGCTTGTATTCATATCAATATAGTTCTCTTATTTAGTTTTTTTCTCTAATCTCTAGTTCCAGCTAAAATAGACTTATACAATTCTTCATCTTTCAATGTTTTAATAGCTTCATCTAAAATGATATCGTGTTTTAAAGCTATTTTTATTTGCCCAGTTTGATAGTAGTATCTCGAAACAATTTCGCTTTCAAGAATTTTAGTTATTTCATCTTTAAACTTATTCAAGTCTTCTTTTTTACTGTGAATTAGTTTTGTTTTTAATGCTTCGTATTCCTCTTTAACATTGTCAAAAGAACTTTCTTCTTTAGCCACTTTTTGTAAACTTGCTAAAACATCTTCACTTTTTGTAGTGTATTCATAATCCTTATCAGAAAGAAAATCTACAAAATCATCATAATCTTCATCAGACAAACTGTAATCTTCTACTTTGGCAATACTATCATGTTTTATTCTGAATTCTGTAGCGTAATCAAAGAACAAACTTTTTAATAATAGGCTCGTTGCAATATCACTTAAAATTTTATTTTTCACTTCTATATCTGGAGAAACACCTTTACCATCAAAAACGGTTCGTTTACTGTTAATAGTTTTAAATTCTGTAATTAATGAATCGGGAATTTCATCAGCTTTTCCAGCTTTGTTTTTGTTAGAATAATCTAATTTTTGAATACATCTACCACTTGGAGTGTAATATTTAGCAACAGTTACTTTTAATTTAGAGTTGTAGCTTAAAGGTCTTACTTGCTGTACTAATCCTTTTCCGAAAGATAAAGAACCCATTACTACGGCTCTATCATTGTCTTGTAAAGATCCAGATACAATTTCTGACGCAGATGCCGAACCTCCGTTGATTAATATCACCAATGGAATTTCTGTATCAATAGGAGTAGATAATGCGATATATTTTTTATCCCAATCTTTAATTTTCCCTTTAGTGCTGACAACAGGAGTTCCTTGATCCACAAAAAAGTTAACAATGTTTACCGATTCTCTTAAAAGTCCACCACCATTTCCTCTTAAATCTAAAACGATTTTATTGGCACCTTTTTCTTTTAATTTATTCAAAGCAGCCTTTACTTCGCTACTTGCAGATTCTGTAAACCCAGTTAATCTAATGTATCCAATACTATCATCAACCATTCCTGCGTAAGGAACATCCTTAATCTTAACCTCTTCACGAGTTACTGTTTTAGTTAATTGTTCTTTTGTTCCAGGTCTTTCAATAACTAGCTCTAATGTAGTTCCTGGTTGTCCTAATAAAAACTCTCTAATTTCTGTAGAGTTTTTTCCTTTAGCATCATTCCCGTCAATTTTTAGAATCTTATCACCAGCCATTAACCCTGCTTTATCAGCACCGAAACCTTCGTAAGGCTCAGAAATAATAACATGATCTCCTTTGGTTTGAATTAAAGCACCAATACCGCCATACTGACCTGTAGTCATCATTTTGTAGTCTTCCATTTTAGACTCAGGAATGTAATTGGTGTAAGGATCTAATGATTCTAACATGGCATCAATACCTGTTTTCATTAAATCTCCAGGGTTCGCATCATCAACGTAGTAGATGTTTAACTCTCTAAACAGCGTAGCAAAAATGTCAAGGTTTTTAGATACCTCAAAATAACTATCTGTAAAACCAACTGTAAAAATGGAGGTGATTACAATAGAGATTATTGTTACTATTTTGGTGATTCTTTTTTTCATAATTCTTATTTTTTTATCTTCTTTTAGCATAGAAGAGCATGCTGCACAATGTAAAATAGGTGAAGAAAATTTATCAGTTTCAAAATTTAAGAAACTTTGTGATTTTTCAAACTTATTATTTTACAATTTCATTATTGTATCTTCCATTTTAAGGGACTGGATCATGTCCGTGTTTGCCCCATGGATGACATGAGAAAATTCGTTTAAGAGAAAACCAGCCACCTTTAAAAGGTCCGTGTTTGTGAATGGCTTCAATACTGTATTGAGAGCAAGTCGGACTGTATCTGCAATTTTGACCTAAGATAGGTGAAATGCTGAACTGATAAATGCGGATAATAACAACAAATATTTTACTCACTAACCACTTCACTAACTTCAATTAAACGTGTTAAAAGTACTTTTATTTTAGACTCAATCAATGCGTAAGGTAAAATTTCTTTAGTCGAATATATAAACATTATGTTTAGCTCGTTGTCGATGTTTTTGAGGTGAGATTTTAACTCATTATTGTTTAAGCGATACGCTTCTCTTATACGTCTTTTAATTAGGTTTCTGTTTACAGCTAGCTTTATATTTTTTTTAGAGACAGTCATGCCGGCATTTACAGGAATACCATCAAGTTTACTTTTTGAGGTGTAGATTACTCTAATAGGAAAAGCATTAATAGATTTTCCTTTACTAAAAAGAAGATCAATTGCTTTTTTGCTTTTTAGCTTTTCGTTTTTAGAATAGTTGTTCTTGATAATCATAATCAGAATACAAATGTAATAACCTGAATTCGATATAACTCAACGCTCACAGTTTTTATAGTTTTTTTGTAGATTAGGCATGGTTTTGAAGGACTATTTTTAGTTTGAAAATCCATAACGAAGTATGCAGAAAACTATAAAAATTCTTTAGAAAGCTTTGTAAACAAAAATCTTTAGCTCTAAAAGCCTTAAATTAACTACTTAGTCTTCGGCTCCTAGGATTGAACCTCATTATTTACGAAGCTTCTGTGGAGATTGACTTATATCGAATTCAGGTTAATAGATAAAAAGAGCTTTCAATATTTGATGATTTAGTTTGTACTATTTGTTACATTTGTTTACCTAAAAAATTAGACGTTATTCTACAAGCCTTAATTGATATTGATGTTAACCTATTTCTGTTTTTAAACGGAATACATTCGCCTTTTTGGGACGTTGTTTTTTATTGGGTAACGAGCAAAATATTTTGGATTCCGTTTTACCTGGGTTTATTTTATTTAACCTATTTAAAATTTGGATGGAGGGCTTTTATAACTGGGATATTTATTGCCCTTCTAATATTGATTGGCGATAGAAGCTCTGTTTTGTTGTTTAAAGAAGTTTTTGAAAGGCTAAGACCAAATCATAACCCAATGTTAGAAGAGATAATTCATTATGTAAATGGCTCTGGAGGAGCAGGCAAATTTGGTTTTGTATCATCTCATGCAACCAATAGCTTTGCTTTAGCTGTTTTTTCCAGTCTTTTATTAAGAAGTAAGTTTAAATTTATTGTACCAACTATGCTGTTTTGGGCAACGTTAGTCTCTTACAGTAGAGTTTATGTTGGAGTTCATTACCCTGCCGATTTGTTAGGAGGAGCAATACTTGGAACTGTTGTTGGTATACTCGTATTTTGGATAATGAAAATGGCAAATCAAAAACTTAACCTAAAGTTAAAAGATGTATGATTAACCTGTTGGCTATATTTATTGGGGGAGGTTTAGGAAGCCTTTGTAGATTTGGTATTTCTAAGCTGACTTTAAAATTTACTGCTACTAATCTTCCATTAGGAACATTTATTTCTAATATGTTAAGTTGTATTATTTTGGCTGTGGCTGTTATTTATTTTAGCGAAAAAATATCAGTAAATACAGCCTTAAAATTATTTGTGATAACAGGATTTTGTGGCGGGTTTAGCACATTCTCTACATTTAGTTTAGAAACATTTGAATTGTTGAAGCAAGGAAACTATATTGTGGCAGTATTGAATATTTCAATTAGTGTGATACTTGGAGTTTCATTACTATTTTTCATTTTAAAAAGTCAAACACAATGAGACAATTAATTATTTTAAGCTTAGTAGTTATTCCATTTTTTAGTGTTGCTCAAAAACAACAACCTAAATTGGTAATAGGTATTGTTGTAGATCAAATGCGCTACGATTATTTAACGCGTTATTGGGATAAATATGGCGAAGGAGGATTTAAAAAATTAATTAACGAAGGTTTTAATTGTAAGAATACAAATTACAATTACATGCCTACTTATACAGGTCCTGGACATGCTTCAATTTATACAGGAACAACCCCAGAAAATCATGGGATTATTTCTAACTCATGGTATGATAAAGTAGCTAATAGTAACGTTTACTGTGCAGGAGATATTACTGTAAATACTGTTGGGAGTTCTACAGTTAATGGAAAAATGTCTCCTACAAAAATGTTAAGTACAACGATAACCGATGAATTAAAATTAGCCACTAATAACAAGGGGAAAGTGATAGGGATGTCTATAAAAGATAGAGGAGCTGTTTTGCCAGCGGGTCATACTGCTGATGCAGCATATTGGTACGATGGCGGAGAGGTGGGGAAATGGATCTCGAGCACTTTTTACATGGAAGAATTACCAAGTTGGGTGCAAAAAATAAATCAAGTAAATAATTCTGATAAATATTTAAATCAAAAATGGGAAACACTTTTGCCCATTTCAGAATACACAGAAAGTATAGCAGATGATAATCCTTATGAAGGAGTTTTTACTGGAGAATCTTCCCCGGTTTTTCCGCATGATTTAAAAGCGTTAAGAGTTAGTAATAATAATTATAGTTTAATAAAAGCTACCCCTTTTGGAAACACTATATTAAAAGAATTAGCATTAGCTGCAATTAAAGAAGAAGAGTTAGGGAAAGATGAATTTACCGATTTTTTAGCCATAAGCTTTTCATCTCCAGATTACATTGGCCATCAATATGGACCTATGTCTGTTGAAATAGAAGACACTTATTTACGACTAGACAAAGATTTGGAAGAAATGTTAAATTATTTAGAGAAAAACTTTGAAAAAGAAGATGTCTTAATCTTTTTAACAGCAGATCATGGAGCGGTAAATGTTCCGCAATATTTAATGGATAACAACATGCCTGGAGGTTATTTTGATCTTGCTAAGTTTAAAACGGAGCTTCATGCTTATTTAAAAAAGGAATACGATACAGATAGTTTAATTGCTAATATATCTAATTACCAAGTGTTTTTAAATCACGATTACATTAATAAAAAGAATTGGAATATTGCGGCTATTGAAAATGCAATTGCTCGATTTGGGCTTACTAAAGAAGGCGTAGCAAAGGTGGTTACAGCTTCAGATTTAAAAGCAACTGTATTTACAGAAAGAACAATTGCTAATGCCCAAAGAGGGTTTCATCAAGTAAGATCTGGAGATGTATTGTTTGTGTTAGAATCGGGCTGGATACCAGCGGGATATACCACAGGAACTACGCACGGCTCCCCTTATAATTATGATACCCATGTTCCTTTATTGTGGTATGGAGCTGGAGTTGCTCAAGGGGAATCTGATGATTTTGTGGTAATACCAGATATTGCCGCAACAATTGCTGCATTGCTTCAAATTCAGCCACCAAGTGCATGTACTGGTACCCCAATTCAGAATGCGATAAAATGATGCGGGCTCTTTGTTTATTAATTATTGTACTAACTCTTTTTTCTTGTTCGGAAAATGAATCAGAGAAAAAAGAAACTTCGTTTAATAAGATGGAGGAGCTTGTTAATGAACTTGAAGCTCCTGATGAAATCAATAATCTGGGTAAAGAAACCGAAAAAATATTTACAGCCTATTACGATATCTTTTCTGCAACCTTAAAATCAAAGAATTACCCTGTTTTAAATGGTTTTATTCATCCTGAATATGGATGTTACATTATTGAGTCAGGAGGAGCTTTACCTTCTTTAATTAAAGTGTATGATTTTTCAAAATATAAAAACCAACATAATAAGACCACTTTTTTTGATCGAGCTTTTATAAAGGCTAACCAACAATTAGAGTATGATTCGTTGCCAAAAGTAATATGCGATAAAGAGGTTTATGATAGACAAGGATGTTTTGCACAAGAGGTAAATCCACTATTAGAATCACAAATCTGGAATTATGTAGGCTTTAATCAAAAAGAAATTCACGTTATAGAAAGCACTGCTAAAACAGTTGGAATGACTGTTGTGAATACTTCGAATTACACTTATTACTTTTCAAAAATAGAAGGCAAATGGCACATCACTTTTGTCGATTTAAGAGTTCCTTGTTCGGCTTAAATTACCGCTTATAAATCCAACTCCACCACTCATTGGTTTCTCATTGTTTTAAAGGATATCAAATATGACTTTTGATAAACATTTAAAAACGATACATTATGAGAAAAGGAATATTAGTAATTATTACAACATTATTATTTATTGGAGTTAAGGGGCAAGATTTAGATTGGATGATTCAATCTGAGAATATTTGGGTTGCTGATAATAATATTGCTATAGATGCTGCTGGTAATATCTATATGATTGCAGGCGTTATGGATACAGTTGATATTGATCCTGGAGTTGGAACAACATTAATCTATCCTTCAGGGAGTAATGGGTACGAAGCTTTTTTAACAAAATATGATAGTCAAGGAAATTTTCTTTGGGTAAGAGTTATGAGTTCTACTGTTAGTTCAGGTGTTTATAATTTTTCAGTTGATGATAGTGGTAATAGCTATATTTCAGGAAGTTTTCGAGGAGAAATAGATTTTGATAATGGAATTTCTACAGATAATTTAATAGGTATTAATCTAAACGGCACAGGGTTTCTTGCTAAATATGATAGTAATGGTAATTTTTTGTGGAGTAAAATTTCAAGTGATCAAGAAGGTGTTATGTATAGTCAAGTAAATGTTACTTCAAATAGTGAATTTTTACTGTACGGATTTTATAATGCTTTATCAGATTTTGATTTAGGTTCAGGAACTCATTTTGAATCTGTTTTTGATTCCGAAGGAGGTGTATATGTAGCTAAGTATGACGGAAATGCTAATCTGATATGGGTAAGAACAGTCTCTGATGGAGAGAGAAAGTGGGCAACGTGGGCTGGAGAAAAGAATGGGGAGGTTTATCTTTCTGCTGGATATGTTAATGGGTTTGATACTCTTGTAATTCCTCCTGATACCATTATCCGCAGTATGAATGATTATTTTATATTGAAATATGATGTGAATGGTAGTGTAGACTGGAATATTTCTGTTGGGGGTAATGGTAACGAGTATTTTAAATCTTACGTATTAGATGATTCTGGTAATTTATATGTTGCTGGTAATTTTCAAAACACTGTAGATTTTAATCCTGGAGGAACAACTAATAATTTATCCTCAATAGGGAAGAATGATATGTTTGTATCGAAATATAACTCTTCGGGTGTGAGTGAATGGACCTGTCAAATATCTGATGTGCAAGATACTTCTACAGATATTAATCATATATTTAATCCAGCAATAAATCAAGTTTTATCGATGGCTTATGATAGTCAAGAAGGGTTGCTGGTTTCAGGACATCATTATTCTGAATTAGAAGTTAATCATAATGGTGGAATGACATTATTACCCGATATAGTTGGGGAAGGGGCTTTTGTAATGAATTTTGATGAAAATGGCAATTATAATTTTGGGGAAACAATTTCAAGTTCATTATATGATATTCATGGGCATGGAATTGTGTCAGATAATAACGGTAGTTTTTATTTGTCGGGGCATTATGGAGGAACTGTAGATTTTGATATGGGAGTTGGGATTTATAATGCAAGTACTGGATCAAGAGAAATTTTTTTAGCGAAATATTCATTCAATGCTATAGGAATTGATGAAAATGGTTTTGATGCTGATTTTTCTCTTTACCCGAATCCAGCATCAAACAATATTACTATAGATTTTGAGAGTGAAGAGCAGTTTGTAAATCTTCAAATAATCAATATTCGTGGTCAGCAAATCTTCATAAAAGAATATAAAAACACTAAAAATGTTCAATTAAATATTGAGGACTTTTCTTCAGGGGTTTATTTCGTTAAAATCATTACAAATAATGGCTTTAAAACTGTAAAATTTGTAAAGAAGTAATTAGAATGGTGCTGATTTGTAATCAAAATTCCTGAGAATTTTGTTACACTCATTCTCCAGGGCAAACTCATACTTTTTAGTACTAAAACAGCAAATTAATCGAATAAAGAGAAAAAGTTGTCAATTCGAGTGTTTTGAGGTTGAGTTTGTGCTGAGCACGTTTTGCGAAAGCAAAAGCCACGAAGTAAAAAATGTATCGAGAATAAGCTTTTGTTGTTCTCGATATGCCGAAATAAATTCGGTACAGGCTATTTCGATGAAAAATCGAAACACTCGAACTGACAAAATCTACAAAAGCCACGCAATTAATAACTTTTTTTAGCCCTAATTTTGAAAAATAATAAGTTTTCCCTGACCCATTCTCAGGATTTGTTCGGCTTAAATTACCGCTTATAAATCCAACTCCACCACTCATTAGTTTCTCATTGTTTTAAAGGATATCAAATCTAATATTTGATAAACATTTAAAAATAATTATGATGAATAAAAAATTAAAATATATGATTGCTATTACAATAGTAGTAGGATCAATTAGTCAAATAACAGCCCAGTCGTCTGAATTTTTAGACATTAACAATGTTAAAGCAAAAGTAAATGCAAATAATTATTTGTTTAATGACCCCTCCAGTTCTTCGGCAGGTTATGAATATCCAATAAATAGTGGGAAAAATACAATTTACTCTTTAAACCTTATGCTCTTAGGGCAAGATGTTAATGGTCAATTAAAAGGTAATTTACCTAAATTTGTTAATAGTTCTGATTTACATGCTGGGCCTATTATGAATCCATCTGAATATGCAACATCTGCACAAGTTTGGGATAGAGTTTGGAAAATTGATTGTTCAACTATACAAACATTTAAAAATTGGCATCAAGCAGGAATTGATGATGCAGTAAATGGAACAACTACTCAGGCAACAAACTTCCCGGGCTATGTTATACCGTCATCTATATTAGATTGGCCAGCCCATGGAGATATTTCTAAAGGACAAAACTGGCATATTGCACCTTTTTTTGATAAAGATCAAGATGGTTTTTATGATCCTACTAGTGGAGATTATCCATTAATTAAAGGAGATCAAGCAATCTTTTTTGTGTACAATGATGAACGAAAGACTCTACTAGCTCCAAAAGTTGGGACGGAGGTTAGAGTAATGGTATATGCTTTTGGGAATACATTAGATTCTGCTTTGGAAAACACCATTTTTGTAAATTATGAAATCATTAATCGTTCAAGCTATACATTGTCAGATGTACATGTTGCTTTAGATGTAGATTTTGATATTGGTGGACCAATGGATGATTATGTTGGAAGTGATGTGGAAAGAGCATCATTTTATGCCTTTAATGGAGATGGTTTTGATGCTGATGAGAACGGAATATTAGGGTATGGAAATAACTTAGCTGCCCAAAGTGTTGTAGTTTTAAATGGACCATGGTTAGATAGTGATGGAACAGATAGTCCCTATACTATTAATATGCAAGACGCAATAGATTCTAATGGTTATGTATATGATTATTGTAATTTAGGTTTTGGAGATGGAATTGTCGATAATGAACGTTCTAGCCTCGATAACTTTATAAACTATGGAGTTACTGGTGTTCAGGGAGCTCCAAATACAGCACTCGATTACTATAATTATTCTAGAGGTTTGTGGAAAGATGGAAGCCCTATGGTTTATGGTGGGAATGGACATACAAGTGGAGGAGGAATTGTTCCTGCAAAATATGCTTATACAGGTGTTTCTGATCCATGGACGTGGGGAACGCAAGGGGTTGCTACTAATCCATTAAATTGGTCAGAAATCAATGAAGGAAATGTACCTGGTGATAGAAAAGGAATTGGTTCAATGGGACCTTTTACTATGCAGCCTGGAGCTGTTAATAGAATAGATATAGCACTTGTGTCTGCAATAGATTATGCAGGGGGTGGAAATCAAGCCCCCTTGTCAATAATGAACGAAAGAATTGATTCTGTAAGAAGTTATTTTTGTAATGGTTTAATTTCTAATTGTGCATCTGGTGTATTTTCTACTTCAATAGCATCAGAAACCAGTAATGAGAAAAGCATGGTTATTGCTCCTAATCCTTTTATAAACAATTTTAGTTTAAGTTATAAATCGGAGACTAATTCAGCAACACTTTCAATTTATAATTTGGTTGGTGAGAAAATTATGAGTCAAAACATTACTCAAGAAAAAACAAATATTGATTTATCAAACCAGCCAAATGGGATTTATCTCATAACTATAATAGATGGGGTTAATATGGTGACTAAAAAAATAATTAAACAATAAACGAATCAAAAAAACCTTATTGATAATGAAAAAAAAACGATAGGATTCATAACGAGGTGAAGCGTAAAAATACAAGGGTAATTTGTTAATACAATTGTTAATAAATACCCTGTTTTATTCGCTTTAAATCACAATAAAAAGTGCTTGAATAAGTATATTTGTTTTGCTTCAAAAAAGAGCAAAATTTAATAAAGATTATGAGCGGAGAACAAATGAAAGATTACGAAGCGGATAGTATTCAGGCACTAGAAGGAATGGAGCATGTAAGAATGCGTCCATCTATGTATATCGGAGATGTTGGTCTGAGAGGGTTACACCACTTAGTTTACGAGGTAATAGATAACTCAATTGATGAGGCCTTAGCTGGGCATTGTGACACTATAGATGTTTGGATTAATGAAGATAATTCTGTTGGAGTAAGAGATAATGGAAGGGGTATTCCTGTTGGAATTCACGCCAAAGAAGGTGTTTCTGCTTTAGAGGTTGTAATGACTAAGATTGGAGCAGGTGGTAAATTCGATAAAGATTCTTATAAAGTTTCTGGTGGATTGCACGGTGTTGGAGTTTCCGTTGTAAATGCATTATCAGAGCATTTACATGCTACAGTTTTTAGAGATGGTAAAATTTATGAGCAAGAATATTCAAGAGGAAAAATATTATATGCTGTAAAAGAAACTGGTAAATCTGATGAAATTGGTACAGAAGTAACTTTTAAGCCTGATCCCGAGATATTTGATTTAAGAGAATATAGCTATGATACGTTAGCCAATAGAATGAGAGAATTGTCTTATTTGAATAAGGGTATTAAAATTACCATGACAGATAAGCGTGAAAAAGATGAAGAAACAGGAGAGTTTAAAACAGAGTTATTTTATTCTGACATAGGATTAAAAGAATTTGTAGAATACATTGATGAAACACGTGAAGCATTAATTTCTGATGTAATTCACATGGAAGGAGAAAAAAATGGAATTCCTGTTGAGGTGGCAATGGTTTACAATACTTCGTATTCTGAGAACATTCATGCATATGTAAATAACATTAACACCCATGAAGGTGGTACTCACTTATCTGGTTTTAGAAGAGGGTTAACTAATACCTTGAAAAAGTATGCAGATGCATCAGGAATGCTTGCTAAATTAAAGTTTGAAATTTCTGGAGATGATTTTAGAGAAGGATTAACGGCAATTGTTTCGGTAAAAGTTGGAGAACCACAATTTGAAGGGCAAACTAAAACAAAATTAGGAAACAGAGAAGTTACTGCACCAGTTAGTCAGGCAGTAAGTGAAATGTTAGAAAATTATTTAGAAGAAAATCCAAATGATGCTCGTAAAATTGTTCAGAAAGTAATTTTAGCAGCAACTGCTCGTCATGCAGCACGTAAGGCTCGTGAGATGGTGCAACGTAAAAATGTGCTAACTGGTTCAGGATTGCCAGGAAAGCTATCCGATTGTGCCTCTAAAGACCCTACAGAATGCGAAATATACCTAGTAGAGGGAGATTCTGCAGGCGGAACAGCCAAACAGGGTAGAGATAGGCATTTTCAAGCAATTATGCCTTTAAGAGGTAAGATTTTGAATGTAGAAAAAGCAATGCATCACAAAATATTTGAGAATGAAGAAATCAAAAATATTTATACAGCATTAGGTGTACGAATAGGAACTGAGGAAGATGAAAGAGCCTTAAATACAGAAAAGTTAAGATATCATAAAGTAATTATTATGTGTGATGCCGATGTAGATGGTTCGCACATTGAAACCTTAATTTTAACCTTCTTCTTTAGGCATATGTATGAGTTGGTAGAGAGTGGCTATATTTATATTGCTACACCACCACTTTATTTGGTAAAGAAAGGAAAAGAACAAAAGTATTGCTGGAGCGATGATGAGCGTGACTTAGCGATTAAAGGGATGAAAGGTGCAGGAAAAGAATCTAGCGTACACGTACAACGTTACAAAGGTTTAGGAGAGATGAATGCCGGACAATTGTGGGATACTACAATGAACCCTGAGTACAGAACATTAAGACAAATTACGATAGAAAGTGCTGCTTCAGCAGATCACACCTTCTCTATGCTAATGGGCGATGATGTACCACCCCGTAGAGAGTTTATTGAAGCAAATGCAAAGTATGCAAATATAGATAGCTAGTATATTGTAATTCAGAACAATAGTTTGTCGAGAATTTATTCACGAAACAAACTGAAGTGAAGAATCTATTTAAGTATAAAAAAGCCTTTGGAAACAAAGGCTTTTTTTATTCTCCTATTTTTTTGATAATACCTAAAACAACAAGTTGATTGAATAAAGAGAAAAATCCGTCAATTCGAGTGTTTTGAGCTGAGTTTATATTGGGGCACGTTTTGCGAAAACAAAAGTTACGAAGCAAAAAAATGTATCGAGAATTAATAAGTTAACAATAAAAATCCCCGATAAACTTATCGGGGATTTTTATTAGGTAATAAAATAAAGAAGCAATCTCATTAATAATTGAGAATGCTTCTTTTTTTTGTGCAATGATTTAGTTAGATTACCTTTTTACAAACTTCTTAATTATAGTATTTTCTTTGCCCATTACTTTAATAAAGTAAATACCAGATGTTAAATTGCTTACATCAATTTTAGCTTCAGAATTTATTCGTTGAACTGTTTTTCCTGTTACATCAATAATTGAAATCCTATTGTACTTTAAATCAGTTT
>NVUQ01000103.1 GCA_002401955.1 Flavobacteriales bacterium
GCAAACTCATACTTTTTATTTTTAAAAGTTAAATCTAAAAAAAGTGCTAATTAAGTATGGGTTTGTAGCTTTTGTCAGTTCGAGTGAATTTTCTTTTTTAGAAAATTTGTATCGAGAACAAAAAAAGCTTGTTCTCGATACATTTTTCGTACCTCAAAACACTCGAACTGACAGCTTTTTACTTTTTCAACCAATTTATTGATTAAGAAAAAAAGCATGAGTTTGCCCTACCCTCGCCCATAAGGGACTTGCACCCTCTAAATTAAATACCTACCTTTCAGTAAATATTTGGACGCCCATGCTGGGCACACACAATCTCTATATTTCATTATGTTGGCTAATTATCTTACATTTGGTATCAACAAAACGAAAACATAGAGTTGTCGTTACCTGCAAGCGTGACGGACGAAAATATGAAACTAAAATATCTATTATTGCGATAGCTTAAAAACAAATTATTCAGATTATGAAAAAAATACTTTTATTTACTGTGTTTACGGCTTTCTTATATGGATGCAATATGAATCCAAATAAAGAAGAAAGAATACAAAAACTCGAAACTGAATTACAAAAGTCTTCAAAAAAAATCAGCGAACTCGAAAAAAAAATTGAATCGAAAGAAAATATTACAACAATTAAAAAAGAAAACAATATGAAGTTAGGGTCATTTTCTGTAAGTCTTAGTGTTAAAGACATTAAAGTATCAAAGAAATTTTACGAAAATCTTGGGTTTGTACAACTCGGAGGAGATTTGGAAAAAAACTATCTAATAATGAAAAATGAAAATTCAGTAATTGGACTATTCCAAGGTATGTTTGAGGGAAACATTTTAACCTTTAATCCAGGTTGGAATGAAAACGGAAAAGAGACCGATACTTTTGTCGATATTAGAAAAATTCAGCAAGAATTAAAAGATAAAGGCATTGATATTGGGACTGAAATAGAAAAAGAATCTTCTGGACCAGCAAGTTTTATGACAACTGACCCAGATGGAAATGTGATTTTAATTGACCAACATAGGTGAAATCTGAAAATCATCTAACTCGTAACAACAAAACGAAAGAGTATTAGACGAAAATAGAATAGCCAGCAGGTAACAATGGCTATAATTAATACGGGTTTTGGTACTCAACCCAAAATTTAGAGTTTTAATCCAAGTCCGCTAAATCTTTGATTTAGCTTTTAAAAAGAAATTAAGTTAAACCCCAAAACCAAAGCTTTGACTACTTAGCTAAACGAAAATATGTACTTTTAAATCGCCCTACCAAAACATAGATTAAGCGTTAGCAAATATTAAAACCGAATAAATGAAACGAATATTTTTATTCTTTTACCTAATAATAGCAATTAATTGTATCTGTAAAGGACAAAATTATAATCAATTCACAAAAAATGTAGGATGGTGTCTAGAACAATATTTTGGAACAGGAAGTACGTTGGCGGCATATGAGAACAATGGTGATACATTATTCAATAATTTAAATTATAAAAAAATGACACGAGACGGATCTACTACAACCCTGATAAGAGAAGATACCGTCCAAAAAAAAGTATGGGTTATTTTACCTGATAGCACTTCAGAAACGTTACTTTATGATTTCAATTTAATAGTTGGAAATCAAATCACTTTAGATTATGTTGGATATTCCCCAATATCATATCAAGTTGACACTGTTGACAATATTACTACATCTTTAGGAAGTAGAAAAAGAATACAGCTATCTACTACCGACACAAATTTTGCTCAAGAACTACATTGGATAGAAGGTATTGGGAGCACCTATGGACCGATATATTTGCTTGATCCAACCTTTGCTGCTGGACAATTTGGAGGAAATGGACACTGCTTAATTTGTTGTTATCAAAATATGGGAGTCCAATCTTACTTAGGAAATTGCGGAATTCCTCTTGCAGGGTTAGGCGGAAGTGCGTGTGAACCATTTATTTCTCCTTCATCTATAGAAAATTTTATCACTAAAAACTCACCTGTAAACACTTACTTTTCTACTCCCAACCTTCTATTAATTAAATCCAATAAAGCATTAATCAGAGATGTTCGTGTATTTACTGTTGATGGAAAATTGATTGATCATTATAAATCTAATAGTGACCAACTTTCTATTCAAACAAACAGATGGAATAAAGGGATTTATTTCATTAATATCACATTAAGTGATAATCAGGTTTTGACTAAAAAAATTATGAAATAACAATTTGCTTAAGAGCTCTATATTTCATTATGTTGGCTGATTACCTTACATTTGGTTTCAACAAAACGAAAACATAGATAGGCGTTAAACGAAATTTAATCAACACCTCTTAATTTCTCACTTTTATTATCTTCGCACCAATTATGGCTCGTTGGACTAAATTTTATTTGATACACATTGAATTTCTTGGTTTCCGTTATTGCGGATGGCAAATTCAACCTGGAGTAAAAACGGTTGAAGAAATGATTAACAAAACGTTTAAATTCATCTTTAAACACGATGGCTTTAAAGTTTTAGGATGTGGTAGAACTGATGCTAAAGTTTCTGCAGATGATTTTGCTTTTGAATTGTTCTTAAATGAAACAATTGACATCGATACAATGTTTAAAAATTTAAACAAAAATCTCCCTTTTGATATCCGAGCTACATCTATGAAAGAAGTTGATGCTAATTTTAACATTATCCAAAACCCAAAAATTAAAGAATACCATTACTACTTTTCTTACGGAGATAAACCCCACCCTTTTAATGCTTCTCATATTATCAATTTTAATCAAGAATTAGACATTGAAAAGATGCAAGAAGCGGTTAAGGTTTTTGAAGGAATACACAACTTTAAACGTTTTGCTTGCAAGCCATCAGAACACACTCTTTTTGAAAGAGAAATAATAAGTGCTTCAATAGAAAAAAATACTCGATATTTAGGAAATCATGTTCCTGAAACTGCTCACGTTTTTAAAGTAAAGTCTAAAGGTTTTTTACGCTATCAAGTTCGTTTAATGATGGCAGCCTTAATTGATGTTGGTTCGGGAGTTTATTCAATTGATGATTTAAAGAATATTTTAATTGATTATGACAAAGAGCCTCTAAAACGAAATGCTCCATCATCAGGATTAAACCTACACAAGATTAGTTTTTAAGTAAAAAAAATACATTATGCCATTTTCATCATTAGGAATTTCTAAACATTTAATTAAAGGCTTAGAAAAACAAAAATACTTGAAGCCCTATCCTATTCAGGAAAAGACAATTCCTGCAATTTTAAACAACAAAGATGTTTTGGGTATTGCCCAAACTGGTTCGGGAAAAACTGCTAGTTATGTACTACCTATCTTAATGAACTTAGAGGGCAAAACAACTACCAAAAATAGACACATTAATGTATTGGTGTTAGTCCCAACTAGAGAATTAGCTGCACAGGTAGAAGAGGTTTTTAGAACTTTTGGGTTTTTCTTGCCTTTTCACGTAAAGTCATTGGCTGTTTTTGGTGGATCGTCTATCAATCCTCAAATGCAAGCTTTGCAAAATGTAAATATATTGGTTGCTACTCCTGGTAGATTGATTGAGTTAGCAAAATCTAATGCCTTACATCTTGATAGTATTTCTACTTTGGTTTTAGATGAAGCTGATAAGATGCTAAACTTAGGGTTTAAAGATGAAATGGACGAGATATTTGCAATGTTGCCCGCAAAACGTCAAAACCTTTTGTTCTCTGCCACTTTAAGTCCTGACGTACAAAATGTAGAGAGATTATTATTAAACGATCCTGAAGTTTTTAAAATAGAAGCCAAAACAACCAATCTTGAATTAATTAAACAGATAGCTTATTCTGTTGAGGAAGATAAAAGAGGTCCTTTATTACGTTACTTAATTAAGACTCACGAAATGAAACAGGTATTGATATTTGCTTCATCTAGATATCAAGCTGATTTAATTGCTGATAAATTGGGTAAAAATGATGTAAAGGCAAGATCAATACACAGTAAGAAAAGTCAAGGTTATAGAAAGGAAACGTTAACCAATTTTAAAGCTGGAAACCTACCTGTTTTAGTAACTACAGATTTACTTTCTAGAGGTATTGATATTGAGTTTCTACCTTTTGTGATTAATTATGAACTGCCACGCTCTCCAAAAGATTTTGTGCATCGAATTGGTAGAACTGGTCGTGCAGAAAACCCTGGAACAGCTTTTACTTTTGTAATTGAAGATGCTCAGCATCACTTTAAAATTATTCAGAAGAAAATGAAAAAACAAGTAGAAATTGTTGATTCAAATGAGTTTGATTTGCAGGGGTTTTAAATTTAGTACGTCATTGCGAGGAACGAAGCAATCTTGTTTTTAAAGTGAGATTACTTCGTTCCTCGCAATGACGTAGCTTCTCTTTTTTCAGTGGTCGGATGACAGTATTTATCAGCTTACAGTCATCCGACCACTAGGAAATGATGAATCTAAAACATTAATGAATCTAACAAATAGATTCTTCACGTCATTTTCTATTCTGCTAAAGCAGAAAGAAAAATATTGTTCTGAATGACACCAAATTAAGAACTACAAGAAAGCATTGAACAACCTACTTTTGTTCTTGCCCAATCTGGTCGTTTAACAAACCATTTTTCAGCTTCTAATTGCTCATCATATGGTTTCTTTAAGAGATTAAATAATTCATCTATAACTGAATAATCTCCTTTATCAGCTGCATCAATTGCAACTTGAGCCATATAATTTCTTAACACATATTTAGGATTAATCGTATCCATTTTTTGTTTTCGCTCAGCATCCGATTTTGTTTCTTTTTGCAATCGTTCTAAATATCGTTTCACCCAATCTTTCCAGAAAAATAGCACTTCTCCTTTTAATTCTTCGGGCTTGTAAAAAGCATCCATTACATCATTTAAAAAAGATACATCATCTTTTTTAGGGACTGCCAATTCTTTAGAAACAGAACTTAAATTTCTAAAGAATATGGTCATATCCGTTTCAGTTTTTTGGATAACTGTTTCTAAATCTTCAATAAGCTTTAAATCATTTTCATCATTTAATTCTAAACCGATTTTTGCTTTCATCATACCTAAATACTTGGCAGCGTATAACTTTTTATAATCGTTTAAAATTTCTTCTAAAGGTTCTGCTTCTTCAATAAGTGGATATAAAGCATTAGCTAATTTTAGTAAATTCCATAATGCTATATTCGATTGCTGACCATATTGATATCGTTTATGTTGAGCATCTGTAGTATTGGGAGTCCAACGTTTATCATAGCCCTCTAACCATCCATAAGGTCCATAATCTATTGTTAATCCTAAAATAGACATGTTATCAGTATTCATAACGCCATGCACAAACCCTACACGTTGCCAATTAATAATCATATCCAAGGTTTTTAGACTTACTTCTTTAAAAAACTGAATATACCCCAACTTGTTTAATTCACAATTTGGATAAAAATGTTTTAAAGTATAATCAACTAACGTTTTTAAGGTTTTATGATCTTGTCTTGCCGAAAAGATTTCATAACTCCCAAATCGTAAAAATGAAGGTGAAACTCTACAAACGATTGCCCCTTTTTCATAGGCTGGGTTTCCATCATACAACATATCTCTCATCACTTGATTTCCAGATAAGGAAAGCGACAAAGCTCTTGTTGTTGGCACTCCCAAATGATACATTGCCTCACTACAAAGGTATTCTCTAACAGAAGACCTTAAGACAGCTAAGCCATCAGCGGTTCTGGAATAAGGAGTTACTCCAGCTCCTTTTAATTGTAAAGTCCATTGTTTATCTTGATGCTTTACCTCAGCTAAATTAATCGCTCTTCCATCTCCTAATTGTCCAGCCCAATGCCCGAACTGATGGCCACCATAACACATAGCATAAGGAGTCGTATTCTCTATAATTTGATTTCCTGTAAAGACTCTCAAGAATTCATCAGACTTTGCTTCCTCTTCAGTAATTCCTAAAATATTTGCTACTTCAGGCGAAAAATGAACAATCTTTGGAGCTTCGGTCTTAGTTGGCTCAACAAATGAGTAACATGCTTCGCTTACTTGTCTTCGGGTGTTTTCCTTTATAGAATCTGCCGGAAGCTCTTTTAAAAATGTATCGTCAATCTGGAGTTTCATTAAAACAGCGTGTTAGTTACTTCAAAATTAGCCATTTTGTGTGTGATACATTACTTTTACAAAATGGGATTAACAAACAACGATATATTTAAAAAATTAAGAGTAGCGCATAAATTACGAGATGATGATATTGTTAAAATTTGCGAATTAGTTGATTTTAGAATCTCTAAAAGCGAATTGGGTGCTTTATTCAGAAAAGAAGATCACCCAAAATACATGGAGTGTGGCGATCAAATTCTTAGAAACTTTTTAAACGGGTTAGTTATTCACTTGCGTGGACCTATGCCTCCTAAAAAACAAACACCTCAACAATGAATTTCTTAAAAACAATAGCTGGGTTAGCTTTTTCTACCATCCTTTTTAACTCTTGTGCTCAAACCGAAACAAAAATGAATACGACAAAAAATCTTTATGATATTTCAATTAATTCTCTTGAAGGACAAACAATTAACCTTAAGGATTATGAAGGGAAGTTTATCTTATTTGTAAATGTTGCTTCTAAATGTGGTTTTACTCCACAATACAAAGGTTTACAAGAATTACATAATCAATACCAAAACGAACTGGTAATTATTGGAGTTCCTTGTAATCAGTTTGGTAAACAGGAACCTGGAAATGCTGAAGAGATTAAGACTTTCTGCAGTAAAAACTACGGTGTAGAATTTTTAATTACAGAAAAAATAGATGTTAAAGGAGAGCAACAGCATCCTTTATATGCTTGGTTAACTTTAAAAGAAAATAATGGTTCTAAAGGAAGTACTGTTAAGTGGAACTTTCAGAAATATTTGATTGATAAGAATGGAAATTTAGTGGATTACTTTTATAGTGTTACCAAGCCAGGTAGTGAGAAGATTACAAAGCATTTTTCTAAGTAGATATCTATCTCCAATTACACCTTTAGATGGCTCTTCCTAAGCAGAACGTGCTCAAATAAACTTTTGCATTATATTCTTACGCCAATAAAACAAACATCATCTACCTGATCTAGATTACCTTTCCATGCTTCAAAAGTTTCATTAAGTATCGTGTGTTGAACATCCATTGCTTTATCCTGAAAAGATAAGAGTAGTTTTTTTAATGCTTTAGACATAAATTTCTTCCCTTTCTCGCCCCCAAACTGATCAACATAACCATCTGAAAAAATATAAACAACATCATTCTTTTGTAGTTCAATAGAATGAGTGGTAAAAGGCTCAGAACTTCTAAAACTGCCTATTGGTTGTTTATTGGCTTTGGTAATCAACACTTCTCCATCTCTTATAATCCATAAAGGATTATTTGCTCCTGCATATTGCAGCAAAGCTGCTGTTTTGGGTTTTGAGTTTTGGGTTTTAGATTTTTCACTTTCTAAACTTTGAACATTATACTTTAAACTACATAGAGCTATATCCATCCCATCTTTTACGTAGCCTTCTGTTTTATCCTCTAGATCCGAATCGGCACTAAATTCATCTATAACAATTTCTCTTGTTTTGTCTAAAATTTTACCCGGGTCTGTCAGCCCATATTCTTTTATTGAACGATTTAAAGCATTATTACACACTACACTCACCATAGCCCCTGGAACCCCATGCCCAGTGCAATCTGCTGCTGCGAATAAAACAAGTTTTGATTCTTCAGTTTTAGATAATGTACTTTTTACCTCATCACTGATCACTTTTACCCCATTACTTGTTACCGATTTCATCCAATAAAAATCTCCTGCAACAATGTCTTTAGGTTTATAATAAATGAATGAATCTGCTAAATGTTCTTTCACAAAAATTTCTGGTGGCAATATCGCGGTCTGAATTCTTTTAGCATAATTAATAGAATCTAATATCTCTTTATTTTTTTCAGAGAGCTCCTCATGTGCCTCTTCAATAATCACTTTTTGTTTTCGTGTAACGCGCAAGCGACTAAACACAAAAGCCAAAAAAATCGCAACCAAACTCAAAACTAACCCTGTCGCATAAGTTAATATCTTTTGTTTTTCTTTTGCTTTTTGCTCAATAGCTATTTCCTTATCATGTACCGCATCATCTATTGCTTTTTGACTTTCATACTCGAATTTTGACTGCTGCCTAATCAACTTGGTTTTCGAATTTTCACTATTTAAACTATCTCTCATCTTTATAGCGATTTTATACATTTCTAATGCTTTTGATGATTCATTATTTGCTTCATAAACCTTACTTAATAATGCTGCTGCTTCACCTATTCTTTTAGGGTGCCCTAATCTGTTAGCTATTTCTAAACTTTTAGAAGCAAAAACATAAGCTTTATCTATCTGATTAATAAAAAGATATACATTCCCTATGTTCCGTAATGCTATTCCTTTACCTTTTTTATCCCCTAATTCTTCAAAAACTTTTAAACTTCTTTTAAAATAATTCAATGCTTTAGGTGCATTTTCATACTTCAAATATATTTCCCCTATATTACTCAATGACATCCCTACCCCTTGGGCATTTTTAACTTTTTCATCAATTTTAAGACTCTTAAAAAAATATTTTAACGCAGATTCATAATCCTCTTCTCCCTCATAATAAAGCCCCATACTATTTAATGGATTAGACAATTGTTGATCATTTCCAATAGCCTCTAATAAACTTATGCTCCTTTGGTAATTTTCTAATGCTCTTTTTTGATCTCCCTGGTCCATATATATAGCACCAGTTCTATTCAACAGCAATGCAATACCTAAATTATTTTCTAAATCCTCATTAATCTTTAACCCTTTATGATAAAATTCTAGTGCTTTAGGAATATCTCCATGTTGGTGTTCATAAAACAACCCTAAATTATTTAATGAGACACTAAGTGAGATTTCTAAAATCCTTACTATTTCTGGCTCTTTATATTTTTTTAATGCTTCTTCGATTAATTCATATTGCACAAATTGATATTTAGACCAAGATTCATGTACCATAAAATCGCATAAACCGTTTAAAGAGAATATCCTATCAGTATCCTGTTTAGATGTATGATAAACCATTAAACAACTATCGAGTAAACGCCTATCAGAAGGAAGCAGTTCTTCAAGAACTAAGCCATCAATAAGATAATATTCTTTATCGGCAGGAATTTGCGAAAAAAGAATAGACGGTAATAAAAATAATATAATAAGAGTGTTTTTCACTTCCCAAATATAAAAATAAAAAAATAATTCAATAACTAAATCAAGAGCAATCCTCTTTTCTTAGTTTAAAGACCTATTATTAGCTCCTCATAGGTTTTTATCATATATTTCATTTAAATCTAAAACTAATTTTCAACAAAATAATAACATTTGTTAAAAAATTTATGTCTCAACATTTTGATACTCAACATAAATGGTCGTAATTTTGTTTCTAAAATAATTACTTATGAAAAAAATATACACTCTACTACTTATAACATCTGGATTAACAGCATTTTCTCAACCTATTGTTGAAGCAACCTATTTACCTGTTCACAATACTGTAATAAAACAGGTTTACGACACGGTAGCAGCTAATTTGGTAGTGCCAACCAGAGGTCCCAATCAAGTTTGGAATTACTCCAATTCATTTACCAATATCTTAGACACTTTTGATCTTCAAACATATGATGCATCAACAACTCCGCATTTTTCTCACTTTCCGAACGCAACTCATGCCTCTTTTTTAAGGGCTCCTTTTTTGTTTGCCGATTCAGTTTATAGTTATTTTATTGTGGATACCAACGGGATTCAAAATTTAGGTTTCTTTAGCGAAAAACAAGAGCTAGATACGCAATTTATATCGGCACCAACAGAATGGGTAATTAATTCTACTGTTAATTATGGTGATCTTGTATATGATACTTCAAGAACAGAAGGGATCTTAAAAGATTATTATTTTGCGATGGGTAATTACTACGATATTAAATATGTGTCCTATCGTTATAAAAAAATGGAAATTGATGGTTATGGAACCTTATCAACGCCTTTAGGAACATTTAATGATGTTTTATTAGGAACAGAAAAACAAACTGTTATTGATAGTTTCTTTGTTGATTTAGGTTTTGGATGGAATTATGCTTATATGAACGAGAATCATTTTCATCGTTTTCATTTCTTAAGAAACAATACATTTGCCACCACTCACCTCATGCAACTAAACTCTGATACTGCTGAAACCGTTATTAGATACGGGTGGTATACTTTACCTGCGGATATTGGTTCAATTTCAGGTACTGTTAACGATACTACAGGGTTAGGAATAACAAGTGGTGAAATGATCTTATATAGAGAACATTCTAACTTTACTAAAAATGATATACTAGCAACAACGCAAGTAGATGCTTCAGGAAACTATCAATTTGACTCTATTCCTTATGGGGAATATAGAGTTGCTTGTCGCCCAGATTTAAACATCTATATAAATGCTATGACAACTTATGTAGGTGACACAACAGACTGGATTAACTGTCAAACGATTATTACCACAACCAATTCTATTGGTAATGATATTAATTTAATTTATCATGAAGATCAAACAGGAGCAGGATCTATTTCAGGTAGCCTACAACAAGACTTTTCTTTTTCTAAAGGTAGTGGAGACCCTATACCGGGTATTGATATAATTATTGAGAAAACACCAAGTGGTGCTGTTAATAATAGTAGCGGTAGTAACGCAGGAGGAGGTTTTTCATTTAATAATTTAAATGATGGTGACTATACTATATTCGTAGATATACCAGGATTAAATATGAATGGGTCATATAATTTCACCATTTCTGGAGGAACAACAATTTCTGGTTTAGATTTTAAAGTAGGTTTTGATTCTATTCATCCGGTTGGAATAATTACAACAATTCAACCTATTGAAATTAATAAAGGTCTTGTTAGTGCATATCCTAATCCATTTTCTACAAACACTACAATTGAAGTAGAAATGAAAGAGAACAGTAATGTAGAAATAAATATATTTAACATCTTAGGTAAAAAAATGGTTGAGTTAGTTAATGAGAAACTTAATACTGGAAATCACACGTTTAACTTTTCAGCAGAATCCTATGCTAAAGGAATTTATTTTGCCAAAATAAAAATTGATGATAAAGAACAAGTTATAAAACTTATTCAGAAATAATAACACTATAAAAGAATAAACGAAGGGGCTATTTTGGCCCCTTTGTTTGTTTCTAATCACTAAACATTCTATTTTCGTAATACTTTGAGAATTTACATTAAATTAATCTTATTACTTGTTTTAGCAAGTTTGTTTACTCCTGTTAAATGTCAAGTTTATCCCTTTAAAAACTTTACAGTTGAGAATGGATTATCTCAATCAATATTATTATCAATAGAACAAGATAGTGATGGTGTAATCTGGTTAGGAACCAATAATGGAGGTATTACAAAATACAATGGTACTTCTTATAGTTATTTAACCATTAAAGATTCTTTACCTGACAACATCATCTATTGCATAGAAAAAGATGATAAAGGAAATCTTTGGATAGGAACAAATAATGGACTTTCCATATATGATGGTCACTCCTTTAAAAACTATACAACCGAAGATGGACTTTCGCACAATAGAGTTTATCATATTTATTTTGATCAAAATAAAACACCATGGATAGGAACAGGCCAAGGTGTCTCAATATTTAAAAATGATTCTATAATTCCTTTCAATCAATTCGAAGACCTTAATCAGGCTTTAGTAATTAGTACTTATCAGGATAAAAACCAAGTAATTTGGTTCAGCACACTTAGTCATGGTTTGTTTAGTCTTGAAAATAAAAAACTAACAAATTACACTGAAGAAAATGGACTATCGAGTAAATATGTTTATTCAGTGAATGAAGATGCCAAAAGCAACTTATATGTTTTTTGCCACAAAGGATTATTCCTATTTAAGGATAAAAAATTCACAGAATTATTACCTGGTTATTTTAACGAAAATACAGCATATTATGGAGCTGAAACAGATCAGTTTGGTAGTTTTTGGATTGCTACTAGTCGTGGTGTATTTAAATATCAAAATGATTCTTTCTCTCATTTTACTACAGATAATGGATTAATTCATAATGATATTTGGAAAATAATTAATGATGATGAAAACAACCTCTGGTTTATAAGTAAATCAAATGGCGCATCTATGCTAAGAAGTGAAAGATTTTACAACTATTCAAACCCATTGCTAAAAAGCAAAGTAATACCCTCTCTCTTAATAACTTCTAACAATGATTTATATATTGGAACAGAGCAGGGTTTACTAATTGATAATGGAAAAGAGGTTTCATTTCTTCATGAAAAAAACGGACTACCTAGTAATAAAATATTCTCTATGCTAGAAAATGGTAAAAGAATATGGATAGGAACAAATTTTGGTATTGCTTATATTGAGAATGGAAAAATTACTAAAGTAGAAAATGCTGGAAGCACTGAGTTTCTAAGATGTTTTAAAGTTTTTAAAGATAAAGACAACCAAATGTGGTTTGGTACACAGGGTGGTATTGCAAAATATGAAAACAACAAAATAGTTCCTTACAAAACGGGATTAATAACATCTAAAATTGTATTTGATATTACTCAAGACTCTAAGGGTGATTATTGGCTTGGTACTGATGATGGATTAATTTGCTATAATGGATCCTCTGTTAGGCATTTTAGAAAAGCCGATGGCATAAAAAAAGGGAGAGTAAGAACTGTTCTAATTAAAGATAATATATTATGGATTGGAACCCCCTCTGGATTAT
The DNA here is from genome assembly GCA_002401955.1 of Flavobacteriales bacterium. Lineage (GTDB taxonomy): Bacteria > Bacteroidota > Bacteroidia > Flavobacteriales_E > Vicingaceae. The sequence continues at coordinate 12,797 of NVUQ01000103.1, forward strand.
ACCAATATAATGGAAAACAGTTTACTAGATATACTGAGAAAGATGGTTTAACTTCAGAGAACATTTATTCTTTAACCTTTGACAATAATGGGGCCTTATGGGCTGGATTATCTACTGGTATTGATAAAATTAATATTAAAAATAATAAAGTCGTAGATTTTCAATATTATGGTCCTGAAGAAGGGTTTATTGGTCAAGTTTGTTATTTAAACTCTATAGCAAAAGATGTATCTGGGAAGCTATACTTTGGAACAGATAATGGTCTTATGGTTTACCAACCAAAATATGATATCAAAAATTCATTTGAAGTTAAAACAAAGATTAAAGAGATTGAGTTATTCTCTCAACAGACTGATTGGCATGATTACTCAGATTCGGTTACACTCAATAACATTCCTATTAATTTAGAATTAACCTATGACCAAAATTATTTAGCTTTTAATTATATTGGTGTAAGTCATTCTAATTCATCTAAAATAAAATATCAATATCAATTAAAAGGTTTTGATAAGAGTTGGGGTAATCCTACAGATAAAACAGATATTATCTATTCTAACTTACCGCATGGCGATTATGAATTTTTACTTAAAGCATCAAACGGTGAAGGTGTTTGGAATACCACTCCTATCTCTTTTAAATTTACAATTCATCCACCATTCTGGTTAACATGGTGGTTTTTTACAATTTGTGCAATTATCTTTTTTACAGGAGTATATTCATATTTAAAAATAAAGGCTGCCAACAAGCAAATTTTAGAAAAAAATGAAATTATTGAAGAAAAAAATAACAATATTCTAGACAGCATCAACTATGCTCAAAAGATTCAACAAGCTATACTTCCTCCTATTGAATTATTAAAGGAACAATTTAAAGATCATTTTGTCTTATATCAACCAAAAGATATTGTTAGTGGGGATTTTTATTGGTTAAAAGAAAAAGGTGATAAAGTATTAATTGCTGCTGTAGATTGTACTGGACACGGAGTTCCTGGAGCTATGGTGAGTGTTGTTGGGTATACAGGTTTAAATAGAGCTATTAATGAATTTAATTTAGAACAACCTGGTGACATTCTCGATAAACTAAACCATCTAGTTGTAGAAACATTAAACCAAGCCAAAGACAATCAAGTAAAAGATGGTATGGATATAGCTTTGTGTTTACTTGACAAAAAAGAGAATGAACTTATTTATTCAGGAGCAAATAACCCTTTATACCTTATAAGAAAAGGCAACACATTAATTAAAAAAGGTGAAGAAATTGGTCCATCACATAGTATTGATGACAATTTCTTATTTGAAATTAAAGCTGATAAGCAACCTATAGGATTATTTGAACATAGAAAGGATTTTACTAATCACAGTATTAAATTACAAGAAGGTGATAGTATCTACATTTTTTCTGACGGTTACCAAGACCAATTTGGGGGGCCTAAAGGTAAAAAATTTAGAATTAAACAATTTAGGGAATTACTTTTTTCACTTCAAAATGAACCCATGCAACAGCAAAAGGAACAGTTAGATATAACTATTAAAAATTGGATGGGTGATCTTGAACAGGTTGATGATATTTGTGTGATAGGAATTAAAATCTAATTAAGGGATTCATAGTTCTTGAAATACTTTCAAGATATTACCCTCCTATTCTTTGTTATTGTTTTAAGAGTTATCAACTCAATTATTACTTATCAATCATCAATAAAAATCAACCTAGGGATCGTTTAGTTACATAAACTCTCCATCCGAAAATAGCCATTTGTAATTTAGTAGCTTTTGCCAAATCTAACCTTTGTTTAGTAAAGCTAGGCAGCACTACTTTATTAACTTTCGCTAAAATTTTAAAGATAGATTGTTTCATTAAGTGTAAATATACTAAACCTCTATGGACTAAAAGTGCTCTAGGTTTCTTTAACGACTAAAAGTTGTTTTCAGATTGTATTAGTTTAGGTTGGAAGACGGAAGTCAGAAGAAAAACTTCCAACTTCAAGCCATTAATAGTTAACTTTTGAAGCTAAAAGCGAATGCCCTAAAGTAACTATTTCTAACTCCTTTTGAGATTAATAAATTTAATACCAACGTTTCTTTTTCTTTTTTGAAGCTGCAGATTTTCTTCCTTTTTTATGTTTACTACCCTGCCTCTTATGTACTTGAGGTTTTTCTTTTGGGTCTAAAGGGTAAGGGTGATCATCAACAACCTTAATTGTTTTTTCTGTTAGTTTTTCAATACTAATTACATAGTTACGTTCATCAGCCGAACAGAAAGAGTAAGCGTTCCCTTTTTCTCCTGCCCTGCCTGTTCTACCAATTCTATGCACATAAGATTCAGGAACGTTTGGTAAATCAAAGTTAATTACTGCATCCAAATTGTCAATATCAATTCCTCGTGCAGCCACATCTGTTGCAATCAAAACATTTACTTCTCCTGCTTTAAATCTATTCAGAGCTTCTTGTCTTGCAGCTTGTGATTTATCCCCATGGATGGTATCAACATTATACCCATTTTTGGTTAAAGATTTTTCTAATTTATCTACCCCAAACTTGGTTCTTCTAAAAATGATAATATTCCCTTTTATTGTGTTTCGTAAGAGATGTAAACACAATTCCATTTTTTTACCGATTGGCACATAATACAAATGTTGGTTTACTCCTTTTGCTACTGAGGAGACTTGTTCAACCTCAACTCTCTCAGGGTTACGCAATATTGAATTGGCTAATCCTAATACCTTTAAAGGCATTGTAGCAGAAAATAATAAAGACTGTTTAAATCCAGCACAAAGCTTATTTATTTTCACAATATCGTCAACAAACCCCATATCCAAGAGCATATCAGCTTCGTCTAAAACTAATAATTCTACTTCTCCTAATCGAGCATAATTTTGTTTTACTAAATCTAATAATCGACCAGGTGTTGCTATTAAAATATCAACCCCTTTATTCAGTTGTTCTTTTTGAGGTTCAATAGAAATCCCTCCATAAACAACTCCACTTCGTAAATTAGTGTATTTACCATAAGTTTTAAAACTCTCGTTAATTTGTTCTGCCAATTCTCTGGTCGGACTAATAATTAAAGCTCTAATACATTTACCTCTTTTTACAGCATTTTGATTACTATATAAGAGTTGTAATATTGGCAATGCGAAAGCAGCCGTTTTACCTGTACCTGTTTGAGCAGAAGCAATTACATCTTTCCTATCCAACACTAAAGGAATTGTCTTTTCCTGAATTGGAGTTGGTGTTGTATAGTTTTGCTCGGTTAAAGCTTTTAAGATAGAATCATTTAATGCTAATGTTCCAAATTCCATATTGAGTGTTGTTTTAGAACGGCAAAGGTAATAAAGTTATTGGCTAAGACTTCATACTCAATTGCACTCTCTTTCTTGCCAAGTCTACCGAAAGCACTTTTACATCAACTTGTTGGTTTAACTTAACCACGTCTTGAATGTTCGTTACAAAAGTGTTTGATATTTCTGAAATATGAACTAAGCCAGATTCTTTAATTCCAATATTTACAAAAGCACCAAAATTGGTAATGTTATTTATGGTTCCGGTTAATTGCATTCCTGCTTGCAAATCTTCAATACTATCAATACTGTTATAAGCAGCTTCTACTAATGACTCACGAGGGTCTATTGTTGGTTTCTGTAATTCTTTCACAATAAAATCAATGGTATATCCATCATATTTTTCTTTTAATGAATTAATCGTTGAATCACTAATTGATTGCTTTCCAATTACGTCATCAATTTTAGAACTATTCAGTTGAAGCATCTCAGAAACTAGCTTATATGTTTCTGGATGTATAATGGTGTTATCCAATGGATTAATCCCATTTTCAATTCTTAAAAACCCCGCAGCTTGCTCATAAGTTTTTTTACCCATTTTAGGAACTTTAAGCAATTGTTTACGCTCGGTATAATCTCCATTCTCTTCGCGATAAGCCACAATGTTCTTTGCCAAAGTCATTCCTAAACCACTTACGTGGGATAATATTGGATATGAAGCCGTGTTTAACTCAACCCCAACATGATTAACACAGGAAGCTACAACATCATTCAATTTTTGTTTTAGTAATGGTTGATTAACATCGTGCTGGTACTGACCTACTCCTATAGATTTTGCATCAATTTTAACCAATTCAGCCAAAGGATCAATTAATCTTCGTCCGATCGAAATAGCTCCTCTAACTGTTAAATCTAACTCAGGAAATTCATCTCTAGCAATTTCTGATGCTGAATAAATACTTGCTCCAGCTTCGTTTACTGAAAATACTTGAATCTCCGCTTCCTTAAATAAACCCCTACACAATTTCTCTGTTTCTAATCCAGCTGTTCCATTCCCGATAGCAATGGCTTCAATCTTATTTTTCTCTACTAAATGCAATAAAGTCTTTTTAGTTTCTTCCATTTTATTTTGTGGAGGATGAGGAAAAATGGTTGTGTTCTCTGTAAAATCTCCATTTCTATTTAATACCGCTACTTTACAACCTGACCTAAACCCCGGGTCTATTGCCAATATATTTTTAGCTCCTAAAGGAGATTGAAGCAATAATTGTTTTAAATTCTCGGCAAACACACCAATAGAATCAATATCAGCCTTTTCTTTTAGTTCTTTCTTTATTTCTGATTCGAAATTGGGTTGTAATATCCTCTTGTAAGATTCAGTAACAGCTTTATCTACGAAAGTGTTTGAAGCGTAATTTCTATTGATTTTATTATTAATATTTTGAATTGCCTTTTCTTCATCAACATCAACACTAAAACTGATAACTCCTTCTTTTTCTGCCCTAAACAAAGCTAATACTCTATGAGAAGCCATTCTTTGAACCTTCTCCGAAAACTCAAAATAATCCTTGTATTTCTCGCCCTCTTCTTTCTTTCCTCTCTTTACTTTAGAACTTGCAACTGCAAACCGTTGAAATTGATTTCTCAATTGATCTCTCACCCATTTATCTTCAGCTATCCATTCTGCCAAAATATTTACAGCACCGTCTAAAGCTTCTTTATCATTTTCAATTTCTCCCTTCACAAACGAGAGTGCTTTATCTTCAATATTATGTAAATTTCTGTTCTTTTGAATAAAAATTGCCAAGGGTTTTAACCCTTGTTCAATTGCTTTTTCTCCTTTGGATTTACGTTTCTGCTTATAAGGTAAATACAAATCTTCTAACTCTGTTAAAACTAACACAGCCTTTATTTTAGATTCTAATTCTGGAGTTAATTTACCCTGTGAAGCTATGGATTGTAAAATCGTTTCTTTTCGCTTTACAAAACCTTCCCAATAAGCCTGTCTATCTTTAATGTTAATTAACTGAACCTCATCTAAATTACCTGTTGCTTCTTTTCTATAACGAGCTACAAAAGGGATTGTTCCTCCTTCTTTAAATAATTCCAATACTTTTTCTATGATTGATTTAGAGAGGTTTAACTCCTTGCTAAGAATTTCAGTAATATTCATTAAGTATATTTTAATCTATTAAAAATCCAAACTTAATGATACCAACTTATTTAGAGAAGTTTTTGTAACTCTTTTGACTGTTGTTTTAATTATTTAAAAGAACTTGAACAACATCAATTTGAACTTCATTATTCAAATTTAAGTCTTCTAAATTTAAACCCAAATCATCTTTATCAATAATAAACTTTAATGTGAGTAAGCAACTAATATGATCTTCAGGAGAAATATGTTCTAACCTTCCCTTTCCCATTAATGTTTTATTATTTGTTGAGATGACTCCTTCTACAACAAAATCTATAGTAGAGTGATCGTTTGTTTCTATATTATCTAACCCAAATTTTCCTGAAAAAATAATTTCATCATATTTCATCAAAGATAATTTTTCATTAACCTTAAGATCATTACACCTAAGAGTAGATTTATCAATAGTCATTTTAAATGTAGCCGTCCCATTATTTAATATAATAACTACTTCTTTAGATGATAATGTAAAAACACTGTCTGATAAAACAGCCGTTATTAAAATTTCACCATTTTGTGTACGGTATACATCTTGAGCAAAAGAAAAGTTAATACTGAAAACGGTTAAAACAAGGAAACTAATTTTCAATAATAAAACACCATATATAGACTTATTACCCATCATATCTTTCAGAATTAAAGAAGAAAGAACAAGCAGAAATCTCTTAATTCATCGTAAACCCTACTTTAATAGTAACTTGCCACCTATCAACCTTTCCAGAATCTATTGAACCTCTGGTTTCTGTAACTGTAAACCATCTTAAATTACTGATTGAATCGCTTGCTCTAGCAATAGCATTTTCTACTGCATGATCACTTGACTTATTGGATGTTCCTGTTATTTCTATTATTTTATATACATGATCTTCCATAATATTGTTATTTAACATTTAAATCTTATCTGCTAAAAAGTCAGTAACTACATTAGTTAGAGCTTCTCTTTCTTTTTCTATCTTAACACTAAACATTGGAACAACAGTATGGTTAGCGAGGTTTTCAGCAATATTATCTTTAAAAAGATGTGATAAACCTGTTCTTCCATGAGTTTCAATTGCTATCATATTTGCCTTTATTTCTTTACAAAATTTAAGAATTCCTCTTTCAACACTTACTGATTGGTATAAATTCATCTCTTCTGCATCAACTCCTGTTGCATTTACAAAATTAGCAATGTCTTCCATTTCTTCTTCTTCCATACTATAATCTTGAGGAACCATTACCTTTAAGAAATGTAGTTTAGCACCTATCAAGTTTGCAAAACTTTCAATCACCTTAAATTTAGGAACTACTTCTTTTTTAAAGTCAGAAGCAAATACAATTGACTTAATATCATCTAATCTCACCTCATCTTTAATTACAATTACTGGACAATTAGCCATTTGAACAAATTTTTGTGTATTTGTTCCTACAAAAAATTCTTCAATACCACTAACCCCCTCAGAACCCATCACAATCATATCGGTATTGTGGTACTTTTCCATAACTAAAATATCATGTAATTTATATACTGATGATAAGCTACTTCTTATATCGACTCCCTTCATAAAATCCTGTTTAGACAAATCTGCTATATAGGTTTTTAAATTTTCTTTCTCCTTGGCTATAATATCAATCTCTAACTCAATATTAAATGCCGTATCATTTGAAATAACTCTTTTGTAAATATGAGCTAAATGGAGTGTTGCGTTAGTTTTCTTTGCTATATCTGCTGCAAATTTCACCGCATTTAAAGCACAATCGGTAAAGTCGGTGGGGACTAATATATTCTTCATAATAATAGAGTTTATGGTTCATTTATTATTTACGAAGAAGCCTTTTGAAAGTTACACATGAAAACGGATAAAACACATGAATATCTCTATAAAACAAAAATAAATATCGACAAACTATCACATACTCAAAACTTACCCGTTCTTTTCCCCATCAAACTGACTCAGTATTCCTTTAATTTCAGAAAATGTAGTTTCTATATAATCTAAATGATAATTATTAGATCCATCTATTTCTCGATAATACCGATTTGTAATCAAAATGCCCGATAATTTCATTACTCTCATTCTCTGGCTTTGATTATCTATCGGCATTATACAAAAACCATTGTTGGGTGTTTTGAAATTAAATTGGCATTATTTATTCTTCATAATGATATCTTGTTCCTTTTCTTTCTCCTGTTTTTAATATCAGCCCTTCATTTACAAGGTAAGCCACATCTTTCTTTAAAGTATTTCGAGAATGATTTTTAAATGCTTCTACTATTTCATTCATTTGTACTTTTTGCTGCTTTTTAACAAAGCCTAAAACTTCTTGTTGTCTTTCGTTTAAATCTTTCTTTAACTTACTGTAGAGCTCATATTTTGCTTCTAATCTTTTTATTAGGGTAACTAAACAATCTAAAAAGAACAACACCCATTGATCTACCTTTTCAGTTTCTTTGTATCGGTTTTTCTGCCCATCCATCAAAACTCTGTAATAATCACTTTTTCTTTCTTCAATAACATGTTCAAAGGAGACATACTGCGTAAATTCATAACCTTGTCTCATCAATAATAAAGTAGTCATTAGTCGTGATAACCTACCGTTTCCATCTTGATATGGGTGAATTGATAAAAATTCATAAACAAAGGCTGCTGTTATCATTACTGGATGCATATCTGCTTTTTCAAAGCGTTCATTTACCCAAATCAACAAATCCTCCATTTCGCTTGCTGTTAAATGTGGTTCTGTTGTCCTAAAAATAGTTCTTTGTGTTCCATCTGGATAATTGGCTACTACTTGATTGGATAGATTTTTAAATTTTCCTTTATGCGTTTTATCTTTATGACTATGTTTTAATAAAATGCCGTGCATTTGGTGGATGTAACTTTGTGTCAATGGTATTTCTTCAAAGTTTTCTAAAATGATTTCTAATGCTTCATAATACCCAACAACTTCCTGCTGTTCTCTTGTTGTTAGCTTTGTGATTTTTACAGATTTTAATAACTTTTCTACTTCTTTATCTGTTAATGTTGCTCCTTCTATTCGGGTAGATGATCCAATACTTTCTATGGTGGCTATTTTGCGAAGTTCTTTTAGATGCTTGCTATTACTCAACTCTATTACTTCCCAGTTTCCTTTAAAGCTGTCAATAATACTCAACTGTTTCATTATCTGTTGAAAAACTTCTCCTGTAAATTCTAATTTCTGATTCATATTCCTTTTGTTTTTTATGGATATACCCAAAACGTATCCAAATGTATCCATAAAATACCTGTGAGAGCTTTTTTAACATCAAAATTTGTGAAATAAAGATTAATTACCCCTTATATTAATAGGTGATATTGGCTAATTTCTAATCTATAATTGGCTTTCAGAAGATATACCCAAACTGTATCCAAATGTATCCATAAAATATATTTGAGAGTTTTTTGATATCAAAATTTGCAAAATAAAAATTATTTTATTCCTATCCCAACGGATGGTATTGATTAACTTCTTCTTATAATCCTTCTGTTTATTCACTCTTTATTATTTTTCGGGTGTTCATGAATCTCAGATTATCCAAGTGGGTGGTAATTGTCTATCTCTTTTCCTAAATCTTCGGTTTCGTTAACTAAAAAACTTTCTGTTGAATTGATAAAACGGTGTCCAGATTTGTATTGTGTTTCTCTTAAATTGTATTGCTTCAAACTTAAATACTCGTTTTATTTACGCTGTGCCATTAAGATTTTTACGCTTACGCAAAATCTAAAATGACCTTTAGCTTTTACTTGTTTTTAGCTTAGAATACAAGCTGATTTTTGTTTTCATTTAGTAGTTGACAAGCTTTACATTATAGTTCATTAATAAAACCACAAGCGGGACGCTTGCGGCAGCGG
>NVUQ01000104.1 GCA_002401955.1 Flavobacteriales bacterium
CTTATTTTTTATTGCATTAAACTTGTTTAATTAATTCAAATTAATATCTTTGAAATTGTAATTGGAAGTTAATTATAGATATGAATAACATACATGACTTTTATAATAAGATGGAGAAAGGTAACATTATGTTATCGTTTAAGGGTGAGGTTACTTCTGATCTTTTGACTTCTATTCTTCAAATTATGGAATCAAAAATGGAGACCTTAGAGGAACCTCCAAAAATCAAGAAAAAAGTTTACAATATTTTAGTTGAATGTTTACAAAATCTTTATCATCATTTAGATGACGATGATTTTAAAACTAAAATAAATGAAAAAAGTGCTTTATTCATGATAAGAAAAGTAGAAGGGGAATATTCTATTATGACTGGAAACTTTATTGCATCTGAAAATGTAGAGATGATGAAGGGAAGGTTGGATAGAATTAATGAGATGGATAAAGACCAATTAAAATTATATTACAAAGAAGTATTGAATAACGGAGAAATGTCGGCAAAAGGCGGTGGTGGACTCGGAATGATAGATATTGCGAGGAAATCGGGAAAAAAGTTAGAGTATGATTTTGATTCTATTGACAACGAATATTCATTTTTTAGTTTAAACATTAAAGTAGCACAATAAATATATTATGGCACATTTAAATTTAGAAGGATCACCGAAAACACCAACGATAGAATTTAATTCAGGAAGTGGCTATTTATTAATTAGAGGAAGATCAATTCCAGAAAATTCGATTGAATTTTACAAACCTTTAATTGAGTCTCTTGAAGTGTATAATAATACGCCTCAATCAAATACAAAGGTTGACATTCAATTAGAGTATTTTAATACTAGCTCTTCTAAATGTATCTTAGATGTATTTAAGAAATTAGAAGCAATTAATGCTGGAGATAGCGAGGTTGTTATTAACTGGTACTATGAAGAAGATGATGAGGATATGTTAGAAGCTGGTGAAGATTACCAAGCGATAATTAATATTCCTTTTAAAATGATAGAGGTAGAAGAAGAGTAAAAAAAAGCTCACTTTTATTTAAATATAAAAAATCCTGATAGTTTTTACTATCAGGATTTTTTGTTTAATGTTATTTATGAAACTCAGCTTAAAAAAGCTGAAATCTTTGATCCTGAAAATTCTACTGAAATATGATTTTGTAGAGTGGTTGATAAAGATAAACCTACGTAGTGTGTTCCTATAGGATATTTTTTATGATTTCTATCTACCAAAACAGTAGTTGACATTTTTTTTATCGGAAAATCTAACAAATATTTTACTCCGTAAATAAGTGCTTTACCAGAATTAAGCACATCATCCACTAAAATAACTACTTTATCGCTAAGTAATTCTGGAGAAATATCCATTTTACCTTTGGTTGTTATAGGGTTTTCTTTATCTATCGTAAGTTTAGCGAGTGTAATCTTTGCTTTTGATATTTCACCTAATTGATCTGCTAACTTTGTTGCAAATAAATAGCCATTTTTAGCAATACCAACAACAATAATTTCTTTTTCAGTATGATTATCTTCAAATATTTGATAAGAAATTCTGTTTATCTTTTGATAAATTTGTTCGTTATTAAGAATAAGTGTTTTAGTATTAGGCATAGGTATTAACTAATTGTTATGGTATTGTTTTGAAAAACAACAATATCACCAGGTCGTAATTTTTTTCGCTTTCTGAATTCGACTTCTTCGTTACATTTAACAAGACCTTCTTCAACCACTATTTTAGCATCAGCGCCTGATTCTACAAGGTTTAAAAGCTTTAGTAATTTTATCAATTCAATATAATCGCTTGTTAAAGAGAAATCTAGTTGCTCCATTATTGCTCGTATTCTGGGTCTAAGAAATTTTTAACAGCACTATTAAATTGCTTAGGTTTTTCAAAGAAAGGGTAGTGGCAACTTTTTTTAATTACCTCTAATTGAGAACCTTTAATATTTTCATGAAGGGATTGTGTTGATGCAAAAGGGACATTATCTAGATCTCCAACAATAATTAATGTTGGGCATACAATTACCTCTAATCCTTCAACAACATTCAAATCAAAATAAGTTCTTTCTAACAAACTATTTACCAGCATTAAATTACTCGCTTCTTCTGAAGTAAAGTTCATAGGTTGATATAGTTCTGTAATTGATTCTTGGTTAACTAAATTTACTTTATCACCAAGTAGAATAGCTTTTTTAAATGCTTTTTCATCTCTATTTTCAAATTCAGCAGACATCATAGTTTTAACGAGCTCTTTAGTGTCTTCCTCGCTTCTTTTTCTTTGTATATTAGTAAATGTTTCATCAAAATAATCAGAGTTTGCTGGTGCGGGAGAAATTAAAATTAATCTACTTAAATTAGTAGGGTACTTTTTTGCATAGTTTACAGCAAGTAAAGATCCCCATGAATGACCAACTAAATTAACTTTATCTAATCCTAAATGGGTTCTAATAGCTTCTAAATCTTCAACGTAACTTGCTATATTCATACTAGATGTATCTTGGGGGAAATCTGTTTTTCCGCAACCTCTTTGGTCATAAAATATAATCTGGTACTCTTTTGCTAGTTTCTCAAAATGTGGAGATAAATAATCGTGGTGCAAACCAGGTCCGCCATGCAAAACAAGTAAAGGTTCTCCTGTGCCTATTTTTTCAATAAAATGTTTTACACCATTTATTTCTACAGTTTCTTGAAATATTGTTGCCTCAATTTCTAAATCAACTGGATTTCCTGCTGTTTCTCCTTTATTTACAGAGGTTTCGCAATTAGTTAAAACTAATGCCGAAGAAAATAAAAACAAAGAGAAAAGTAACTTTTTCATATACAAAATCTAAAATTTTTTCAAATATAATAACAAATAGTGAATTTTAACATTAAACGGTTTTAAGATTGCTTATTGTTTCCGTTGGATCTTCAGATTTGAAAACAAAACTTCCAGCAACTAAAACATCAGCACCACAATCTATTAATTTTCTTGCGTTAGCAGAAGTAACACCTCCATCAATTTCAATAAGTGTAGAGGTGTTTTTTTCAGTTATCATTTCTTTTAAAAGACTTACTTTATTGTAAGTGTTTTCAATAAAAGACTGCCCTCCAAACCCTGGGTTTACAGACATTAAACAAACTAAATCAATATCTTGTATAATATCTTCTAATACATTTATATTAGTATGAGGATTGAGAGCAACTCCAGCTTTCATTCCTGCATTATGTATTTCTTGAACTGTTCTGTGTAAATGAGTACAAGCTTCGTAATGAACAGTTAATATATCTGCTCCTACAGATTTAAAATCATTAATGTACTTTTCTGGTTCAACAATCATTAAATGAACATCAAATGGTTTATTAGAGAATTTCTTAATGGCTTTTATTACAGGCATACCAAATGATATGTTTGGAACAAAAACGCCATCCATTACATCAATATGAAACCAATCTGCATTGCTTTTATCAAGCATTTCGCTTTCGCTTTGAAGGTTAGCAAAATCTGAAGCTAATATTGAAGGTGCAATTAAATGTGACATAAAATAATTTATAGTTTCGAATATACTTATTTAGTTAAGAGAAGCTATTATTTAATAGTGTTATTTTTTTAAGCCTTTCAAAGGGCAAATTTAGAAAAAGAGTAGGAGGGTTAAATTAAAAAAAGCGAATGTTTATTAACATTCGCTTAAACCTATTTGGGTATTAAACTAAACTATCTATACATCTATCCTAAATAAGTTTTTAATAATTTACACCTAGAGGTGTGTTTTAATTTTCTTAATGCTTTTTCTTTGATTTGTCTTACTCGTTCTCTTGTTAGCTCAAATTCTTCACCTATTTCTTCTAATGAATTAGATGATTTACAATTAATTCCATAATACAATCGTAAAACTTCTGCTTCTCTGTAAGATAAAGTAGAAAGAGATCGTTCTATTTCATTTCTTAACGATTCTGTCATTAATTGGTTGTCAGGGTTCAATAATCCTTCTTTTTCAGTTAAAACATCTAGCATAGTATTACTTTCTTCATCAGCAGATAAAGGAGCATCAACAGAAATGTGTCTTCCAGAAATTTTTAAAGATTCTTTTACTTCATCTGATGTTATTTCTAGCATTTCAGCAATCTCATAAATGGAAGGTTCTCTTTCATGTATTTGTTCTAATCTTGCAAACGTTCTATTTATTTTAGTAATGTTTCCAATTTTATTGAGAGGAAGTCTTACTATTCTAGCCTGTTCGGCAATAGCTTGCATAATACTTTGTCTAATCCACCAAACTGCGTATGATATAAATTTAAAACCACGTGTTTCATCAAATCGTTCGGCAGCTTTAATTAAGCCAATATTTCCTTCATTAATAAGGTCTGATAAATTTAATCCTTGGTTTTGATATTGTTTAGATACTGAAACAACAAATCGTAAATTTGCTTTGGTTAACCTTTCTAGTGCCTCTTTATCTCCTTCTCTTATTAATCGTGCTAATACAGCTTCCTCTTCTGCTGTTATTAATATTTCTTTAGATATATCTTGAAGATATTTATCTAATGAAATAGTTTCTCTATTGGTAACTTGCTTTACAATTTTTAGTTGTCTCATAAATTTATCTTAGGCTTGTTAATCTATGGCAATAAACGATTCGTCTAAGAAAAGGTTACGAAAATCTATGAAAATGGAACTACTATTTTTAATTCTGTTCCGATTCCTTTAACAGAAGTGAATTTTATAATGCCATCAATTGCTTCTGTACGTTGTTTAATATTGATTAAACCTATTCCGTTTTTCATTTTAGCATTATTAATATCAAAACCAATACCGTTATCAGATAATTTAAGTTCAATATTATTTGAATTAAAATTAAGAAAGATATCTATTTTTTTTGCTTTGGAATGTTTTATAGAGTTATTGATAAATTCTTGAGAGATTCGATATAGATTAAATTTCTCTGACTGAGATAGGGTAAATACTTTCCCTTTAATTTGAATTTCGATTTTAATTGAGCTTACAGATTTAAAGCCTGCAACAAGGTGTTGTAAAGAGATGTTCAGCTCTTGTTCAATACCTTTTGGTATTAAATTGTGTGATAGTGATCTCGTTTCAATAATAGTATCTCTAGTGATTTTTTTTAAAATTTGTAAGGTTTCATGATGCTCTGGGGCAATATGATCATCAAAAGTTGATAGATTCAAATTTATTGCGGTTAAATATTGAGCTATTCCATCATGAAGTTCTTGAGCTAGCCTCTTTCGTTCTCTTTCTTCTCCATCTAACATTGCTGAAAGAACCATTTTTCTTTGATTTTTTATAGATGTTATATCTGTTATAATAGCAAGAGAACCATTAATTCTATCGTTATTAGTATAAAATGGGGAACCACTAATTAAAACATTTAATATTTTACCGTCTTTTGTTCTCATTTTAGTTTCATATTGACCGACAGTGCCTTTAAACCTGGATCTCACTTCTTCAGCTACTTTCTCTCTTTCACCTGCTGTAATAAAATAATAGCTGGGTTTAGCATATAATTCAGAACGTTTATAATTCAGCATATTGCAAAGTGCATTATTAGCATATTGTATTTTTCCTTTTTTATCTGATATTAGTAATCCATCGTTCATGGTATCTAATATTTGCTGAGAAACAGAGATCGGTGAGTAATCGAATAGTTTATACTTTTTTAAGGCAATAATAGTAGCTATTGAAAAGAAAGTAGCAAATGTTGTTGTTAATGGTATTTCTGGAATACCAAAAACTATAGGTAAAATAGCTTGAGTTATTATACCTTGTACTGTTGGAATTGCGTAGCCAATCAATAATAATAGAGCATTATTTTTTCTGTTTTTATCTTTTTTACTAATTGTTTTATAAAAATAGAATTGTATAGATACAGTAGTTATTGCTAGTAAGGATAACCAAATTCTATAAGAAGTTTCAATAGGATCATTTGTTGAATTTGTGAATCCAAATGAAGTTTTAACCAGAGTTAAATCATTTATGCTTAAAAGGTTAATAAATACATATAGAATTGAAGGACTATAAATAAAAGTAGAGACTATTGGTTTGAATTTATTTTTAACAACATCAAAAAAGAATAAAGTAAAGTGAAGCCCAACAGCAGGCATTAAAAGGATCCCTAAAAGAAAAGTTCTATAAAAAAGTTCAGCTGATTTAATGTCGTCTGTTATTCTTAATAAAGTATCTCCAAATTGCCATATGATTAGGCATAAAAGAAAGTTTGAAAATATAATTGTTAAGCTACTTCTAGCTATAAAATAATAACAATAAATGAAGATAGAAATATTTATAAGACAAGGAATTAATGATAGTAATATAACCCACCATTGAGTAGCTTCAAAATTTAATGAAATGTTAGTAATTAATGCCAATGAATTTGAAAAGTTTATTGCTGCAAATATAGTTGAAACTAAGCACTTTATGCATTTTGCTTTAGCTTTAGCTTTAGCTTCATTTTGTTGTTAATATAATTGCTCAGCAACACAAAATAGTGGGCACTAACACGGTTCATTTAGTATGTATAAAGTATCGTTATAAAGTTTTAGAAGGCTATATTAAATCTCGCTGTCGGAAAATTAAATTGGCATTAAACGAATAGGATTCAAATAAAAAAAAGAGTCTAGAGATATTCATCTCTAGACTCTTTGTAATAAGTGTATTTACTAGCTTTAAACTTCTTGCTTTGCTGGTTTTTCTAATAAAACTTTTCTTGATAATTTTAATTTCCCAGTTTTAGGATCAACAGCAATTAATTTTACGTCAATCATTTCACCTTCTTTTAACACATCTTCTACTTTTTCAACTCTTTCGTGTTTAATTTCAGAAATATGTAATAAACCATCTTTACCAGGAATAATTTCTACAAAAGCTCCAAAGTTAGTAATCGATTTTACTTTACCATTGTAAACTTCACCAACCTCAGGAATAGCAGTAATTGCTTTAATTTTAGCTAAAGCTGCATCACTAGCTTCTCCATCATTTGTCATGATCGAAACTTTACCAACACCATCTTCTTCTTCAACAGTAATTGTTGCTCCAGTTGATGCTTGCATTTCTTGTATTATTTTTCCTCCAGGTCCAATTATTGCACCTATCATTTCTTTAGGAATAGTAATTTGAACTATTCTTGGAGTATGAGCTTTTAATTCTGCATTTGGAGCAGAAAGTGTTTTCCCCATTTCTCCTAATATATGTAAACGACCAGCTAATGCTTGAGTTAATGCTTGTTCTAATACTTCATATGGTAAACCATCTACTTTAATGTCCATCTGACAAGCAGTAATACCGTCAACAGTTCCTGTCACTTTAAAATCCATATCTCCTAAGTGATCTTCATCTCCTAAAATATCAGATAATACAGCAAATTTTCCTGCTCCACCTTCAGTAATTAATCCCATTGCAATTCCAGAAACTGGTTTCTGCAATTTAATACCTGCATCCATTAATGCTAATGATCCAGCACAAACTGTTGCCATTGATGAAGAACCATTTGATTCTAATATTTCAGATACTACTCTTATAGTGTATGGATTATCTTCTCCAGTAGGAAGCATTGGTTTAATACCTCTTAATGCTAAGTTACCGTGTCCAACTTCTCTACGACTAGTTCCTCTACTTGGTCTTGCTTCTCCAGTTGAAAAAGAAGGGAAGTTGTAGTGTAACATAAACTTCTCATTTCCTTCAGCTGTAACTTCATCAACCATTTTAGCATCTCTATCATTACCTAATGTAACAGTAGTTAAAGATTGAGTTTCACCTCTTGTAAATACACAAGAACCATGAGCACTTGGTAAATAATCAACTTCACTCCAGATAGGACGAATCTCATCTAATTTTCTTCCATCTAATCTTAATCTATCGTTTAAGATTACATCTCTTACTGCTTCTTTTTGTACAGATTTAAAATACTGTCCTATTAAGAATGTATCAGCTTGATCTTCTTCACTTAATGTAGCAACAAAATCATTTTTTACAGCGCCAAACTTTTGACCTCTTAATACTTTGTCAGCAATAGATTCAGCAGCTATAGCTCTACATTTATCGAAACAAGCAGCTTTAATGTTAGTCATTAACGTTTCGTTACTTCTTTCATGATCGTAAGTTCTTTTAGTTTGAGCTGTTGCAACTTCAGCAGCTAAATCTAATTGTAACTGACATTGTTTTTTAATTTCTGTGTGAGCTACTTTAATTCCTTCTAACATTACTGCTTCAGAAATTTCGTTCATTTCACCTTCTACCATCATAATGTTTTCTGCAGTTGCAGCAACTATTAAGTCGATATCAGATTGTTCCATTTGTTCTGGACTAGGGTTCATAATCCAGTTTCCATCAATTTGTGCAACTCTTACTTCAGAAGTTGGTCCATTAAATGGTATATCAGATACTGCAATTGCAGCAGAAGCCGCAAAACATGCTAAAGCATCTGCTTTAACTTCAGGGTCGTGAGATATTAGTTGTAATTCTACTAGTGTGTTTGCATGATAATCATCTGGAAAAAGCGGTCTTAATGCTCTATCGATTAATCTACATACTAATATTTCGTTATCATTTGGTCTAGCTTCTCTTTTCAAGAAACCTCCAGGGATTTTACCAGCAGCAGCAAATTTTTCTTTATAGTTTACTGTTAATGGTAAAAAGTCCATATCTTCTCCAGCATCTTTGTCAGAAACAACAGTTGCTAAAATCATGGTTTTTCCCATGGTTAATACTACAGAACCGTTAGCTTGTTTCGCTAATTTTCCTGTTTCTAATTCGATGGTCCTTCCATCACCTAACGTGTAGGATTTTTTAATTCCAATTTTTGACATAATTTTTGTTTGTGTTCCGAACTTTCGGAACGATTTATATTGGTGCACCATGCACCTTTTTTTAATTGTTTACTATTTAATAAAAAAGGGGAGTAGCAATAATTTGCGAGCTCCCCTTAATTTTATGATTGAAATAATGTTGTTTTCAACGCTTACTTTCTAATTCCTAATTCTTTAATCAACTCTCTAAACTTAACAATATCTTTGTTTTTGTAGTAAGTCAATAAACTCTTTCTTTTCCCAACTAAATCTAATAACGCTTTTTGAGTTCCAAAATCTTTACGATTGTTCTTTAAGTGTTCTGTTAAGTGGTTAATTCTGTGAGTGAATAATGCAATCTGTCCTTCTGTAGATCCAGTGTTTTTTGCATCTCCACCAAATTTTTTGAAGATTTCTTGTTTTTTTTCTGTAGATAAATACATGCTAAAATTAATTTTAATGTTTGTTATGTATAATTTTTAAGTTTGCAAATGTAAGCATTTAATTAATAGAACTATCTAATTGTTAAATAATTTGATTGATAGAGCTATTTTTTCTTTTAAGTTTTTTCTTTCAACGATAAAGTCTAAAAAACCATGTTCTTGTACAAATTCTGAAGTTTGAAAACCTGCAGGTAAATCTTTACCAATGGTCTCTTTAACAACTCTAGGCCCTGCAAAAGCAATTAATGCTTTAGGCTCTGCAATATTAATGTCGCCTAACATAGCATAAGAAGCAGTAACACCACCAGTTGTTGGATCTGTTAATAACGAAATGTAAGGAACTTTTTCTTTAGCTAATAAAGATAATTTTGCAGATGTTTTAGCCATTTGCATTAAAGAAAATGCTGCCTCCATCATTCTTGCTCCACCAGATTTAGAAATCATTAAAAATGGAACTTTATGTTTAATTGAATAATCAATTGCTCTTGCAATCTTTTCTCCAACTACAGACCCCATAGATCCGCCAATAAAGCTAAAATCCATACAAGCAATAACAACGTCTTGTTTTTCAATCTTTCCAGATGCTGTTCTAACAGCATCTTTTAAATCACTTTTCTTTTGAGTAGAAGCAATTCTGTCTGTATATTTTTTCGTGTCAGAGAATTCTAAAGGATCTCCAGAAGTCATATTAGGATTTAACTCCTTATATTTATTATTATCAAATAAGATTTTAAAATAAGTTTTAGAATCTATTTTCCCATGATAAGAACATTCTGCACAAACATTCAAATTCTCTAGATACTCTTCGTTAGAAACAACTGTTTTACATTCTGGACATTTATACCATAGTCCTTCTGGTGTTTCTTTCTTTTCCTTTGTAGGAGTAACAACCCCTTGCTTTCTTCTTTTAAACCAACCCATTATAATTAAAAATTAATAATTGGAAATTTCCAATTATAGTGTGTTCACATTGTTCAAGTCCTCAAAAGCTTGTTTTAATCTTGCTTTAAAAGTCAATTCTCCCTCACGTAACCATTTTCTCGGATCATAATATTTTTTGTTAGGAATATCATCTCCATCAGGATTGCCAATTTGAGACTTGATGTAATCAATCTTACTTGATACATAATCTCTTACGCCTTCTGTAAAAGCATATTGCATATCGGTATCAATGTTCATTTTTATAACACCATAACCAATCGCTTCTCTAATTTCTTCTACCGTTGATCCAGATCCTCCATGAAAAACAAAATCAATAGGATTGTTTCCTGTATTATATTTTTTTTGAATAAATTCTTGCGAATTTTTTAAGATAATAGGGGTTAATTTAACATTGCCTGGTTTGTATACACCATGTACATTGCCAAATGCTGCAGCGATTGTAAATCTATTACTTATTTTAGATAATTCTTCATAAGCGTAAGCTACTTCTTCTGGTTGAGTATATAATAAGTTGTTATCAATATCCGTATTATCAACACCATCCTCTTCACCACCAGTAATACCTAGCTCTATTTCTAAAGTCATATCTATCTTACTCATTCTTTCTAGATATCTTTTACATATTGCTATGTTTTCTTCTATAGGCTCTTCAGATAAATCTATCATGTGAGAACTGTAAAGAGGTTTTCCCGTTTGTTTGAAATGTTCTTCACCAGCATCTAGTAAACCATCAATCCAAGGTAATAATTTCTTAGCACAATGATCCGTATGTAAGATAACTGGGACACCATAAGCTTCGGCTAATAAATGGACATGTTTTGCTCCAGCTATAGATCCTAATATGGCAGCTTGCTCATTTTCGTTACTTAATCCTTTGCCTGCATTAAACTGTCCACCACCATTAGAAAACTGAATGATTACAGGAGCATTTAAATCTTTTGCGGTTTCCAAAACTCCATTAACAGAGTTGTTTCCTACAACATTAACTGCTGGTAATGCAAATTTCTTGGCTTTTGCTAATTCAAATACTTTTTGAATATCATCTCCAGAAACTACGCCTGGCTTAATTGTTCCGCTCATAATCAATAAAATTGGATGGCAAAGTTAATATAAAATGATAAGGTGTTGTAATTATAAAGTAGAAATTATCATTATTTAGAAAGGGTAACCTATTCCTAAGTTTAGGGTAGGACTCCTCCATATTAAATCGAGTTTCTCAGGAGTAGTACTTCCTGGGTCTTTAAGTTTAGCTGCTAAATCAAATCGAATTAAAAAGAAGTTGAAATCTAAACGAAGTCCAACACCAACACCAATTGCAATATCATTCCAAAACTTATCAGCTTTAATGTCTGCATTTGGCCTATTTTCATCTTCTTTTAATATCCAAATATTTCCAGCATCAATAAAAGCTGCTCCTTTAAACATTTTAGTAATATCAAAACGATATTCAAGATTTGCTTCAATCTTTAATTCACCAATTTGATTTAAAGAGTTTTCGGTTAAACTATCAGATAAAGATCCAGGACCTAGAGATCTTGCTTGCCATGCTCTAATACTATTTGCTCCACCTCCATAATAACTTTTCTCAAAAGGAAGTGCATCTAAGTTCCCATAAGGTTTTCCTATCCCAATATTAATTCTTTTAACTAAAGAAGAATATTTTGTTTGACCATATAATCTTAAATCAAAATCTGTTTTTATAAATTGAGCATACCTAATTCCTCGCACATTATAACTTTCGGTATCAGGATTGTCGTATTCTTTGTCGGTAAGGCTATTAAATGCCGATTGAATATTACCAGCAAATTCTGCATTCAATTTAAAATAACTAAAATTCGTTGCTTTATTTACACGCTGGTTATTAAATATAAAGCTGTATGTTGTTGAATTGATAAAATGATCTTGATAACTGTTAAGAATAAAAGGGTTATTCTCAGCATTTAATTTTTCTTGAAACTCTTCGGTTGGAGTTAAATCTATAAGGCTAATGTTTACAGGGTTTATAAAATGTTTTTTAAACCGTGTTTCTCTCCAATAATATCCAAAAGTAAGTTGTGTTAAATTTCTTAAGTATTCTGGTCGTTTTTGGAAATTTAATAAAAAATTAAATGTTGTTTTAGGATTAGATTTTCTTGAAAATTTATCTAACCTAACAGGTAATAAAAACCTCGGAAATTCCAAGTTAACTTCAGGTCCAAATTCTAAAGTGTTAAACACTCCCAAAAAGCTAAAATCTTCTTCTTGGTCTTCATTAATAACTTGCTGTATTTCTAGTCCTCCATTTAATTTTACAGTTAAATGCTCACCACCTCTAAATAGATTTTTGTTTTGATAAATAAGATTTGATTCAACACCTAAGTTTCCTCCATTATGCGTTCCTATAGCGTCTATCGAAAATGATTTTTTTAAAGCAGGAGTGAGAAATATATTACTATTAAGTTGATTATTACCAATATCATCAAAAGAGATATTTACGTTTTTAAAAACTCTTAGCTCTGTTAAATGCTTGTAGGTGTTTTGTTGATCAGCCAATAAGTATAAACCACCTTTATCAAGGCTTATAGCATGATTAAGCATTCGGGTTCTGTATTTTAGTTTATAACCATTTGTAGTATCTGTATGAACCTTTATGTTTTTAAACGAAACAGTATCAAAATTATGTAAGTTTTTGTCTTTGTAATTTTTACTTAGGTAAACATTAATATCATTAATAGAATATTTATTGTGTTTTTTTTCTATCAAAGTATCATTCCTTTCATCTTTAATTTTTTGATTTTCTATATAGAGGTGTATGGCTATTTCTTTATTCCCTACTGTGCTATCAACTTTATATTTAACATAGTCTTTATTAAAATAGTAGTAGCCTAAGTTTTTCATTTCTTTTTTGATGACATCACGCTGTTTGTCTAAAATATCAATATCAAAGGGATTACCTGGTTTAAGGTCTAAAAGAGTTTTTCTTAAAATGAAAAAAGCCATTTTTTTCACTTCATCATCATTAAAAACATAATCAATGCTTTTAATTTTATAGGGTACGCCTGCATTTATCTTATATTCTACTTTTATCTTATTTTTTCTTTTTTTAGTGGTAAAACTTACTTTACTATCAAAATAACCACGTTTATCGGTATAAAGTTTTAATTGTTTAACTGTTTTATCGGTAAGTAACGAATCATAAATAACAGGAAGTTCTCCAACATTTAATTTCACTCTATTTTCGCTATCTTCTTTATATCGATTGTTTACCCATAAATGAAATTTAAATAACCCTAATATTTTTTTATTCGTTTTTTGTTTAACAATAGCTTTTAGATCGTCTTTATCAATCTTACGAGCATCTACTTTTATTTTGTTTTTTTGCAGGAAAATCTCATCAGGCTTAAGGTATTTAGTAGGATTACAACTAGATAGCAAAAACAGTAAAACCATAACAAAAAACAGAGGTTGTTTTAGTAGGTATTTTATAAAGGACTTATTATTCACTTTCAATTTTACTATCTTAATGATTTGCTTATGTTTGCAATTAATTATTTTAACGCAAAATAACAATTATTAATATTACGAAAATGAAAACAGGACTTAGATTATTAACTATTTCATTGTTATTAATTATTACTATTAATACGAATGCTCAAGATGACGAAAGGCTTACCAAAAAAGGAGCCAAAGTTATGATAGAGAAAGCTGATATTAATTTTGAAGAAAAAAATTACATGGATGCGTTAGATCAATTTACCCAATTGTACAACTATAAGCCAAACGATTTATACTATAAGTTAATGATGGGAATCTGCTTAACATATGATCCTGCACAAAAAGAAAAATCGATAGAAATAATTGAGCAAGTAAAAATTACGAATCCAGAATATAATTTATGTAATTTTTACTTAGGGAAAGCTTACGCAGTAAATTATCAATTTGATAAAGCTGTAAATTTCTTTAATATGTTTTTAACAAGAGCTACAACTGATGATGCCGCACAAAAAGGTGTAGCTTCTCAAATGATACAAAACTGTAAAAATGCAAAAGAAATTTTGGCAGATACCATTACTCAAAACATAGTGGAAAATATCAAATATCCCATCAATTCTCAATATTCAGAGTATGTTCCTGTGATATCTGCAGATGAATCTGTAATGATTTTTACTTATAGAGGAATAAAAAGTAAAGGAGCTGAAGATATTGAACAATCTATGGGGTCTGAAGCTTACATGGAAGATGTGTTTATCTCCTATAAGAAAAATGGAGAATGGACAGAGCCAACTAGCATAGGGGATAATATTAATAGTGATAAGCATGATGCTGCAATTGCTCTTTCAGTTGATGGACAAACATTATTTATATATAAAACAGACGGAGGTGGAGATATTTATGTTAGTCATTTAACTGGTGAAAATTGGTCAAAACCAAAAGCTTTAGAAGGTGGAGTAAACAAAAAAGGAAGTTGGGAAGGAAGCTGTAGTTTATCGGCAAACGGAAAAACCTTATACTTTGCGAGTAATAGAGATGGAGGCTTTGGAGGAAGAGATCTTTATAAAGCAGAATTACAAGCTGACGGAAGTTGGGATAATGTACAAAATTTAGGACCCAATGTAAATACAAGTTATAATGATGATGCACCATTTATCCACCCAGATAACAGAACGTTCTTTTTTAGTTCTGAAGGACACACAAGTGTTGGAGGATATGACATTTTTTCTTGTTTAGCCGATGGTTATGGTGGTTTTCATGAGCCAAAAAATTTAGGATACCCTATTAACACAATAGATGATAATAGGTATTTTGTATTAGCTGCAGATGGTAAAACAGGTTATTATTCTGGTGGTGGTAAAGAGAGCGTTGGTGAACAAGATATTTTTAAAATTGTTACAGGTAAAATTGAAAAACCAGTATTGGCTTTATTACTAGGGAAGGTTTATTTTAATGATGTACCTACTGGATCAGTGATGCATTTATATAAGCAGGTTGAAGGTGAGTTAGAAGGCAGTTTCGTTTCCAATTCTGAATCTGGAAAATACGTTATGGCGTTATCTCCGGGTATTTATGAAATAGAAGTAGAACTTGAATCGGGAGAAATCGTAAGGGATTCTGTAAGGTTGAATGACATTAAAGAATATGTTGTTCTTCATAAAGACTTTAGAATATATAGTGATTCATCTTTAATTGCGGATAACAATCCAACATTGCAAGAGTTATTAAATAAAGAATTAGAAAAAGAAGGTAAAACGATTGATACATTATTTACAGATAACATTGTTGCTGATATTGAATTAAAACCAATGGAAGCGGGTAGGGCTTTTAAACTGAAAAACATATTGTACGATTTTGATCGAGCTAGCTTAAGACCAGAATCTATTGTAGAGTTAGATAGATTGGTTGTTATTTTAACAGAGCATGCTGCTATTAAAGTAGAAATATCAAGCCATACCGATAGTAAAGGAACTGATACTTACAATCAGAGATTATCACAAAGAAGAGCACAGTCTGTAATTGACTATTTAATTAAAAAGGGTATTACTAAATCACGTTTAGTAGCCTCTGGTTACGGAGAAGCCAAACCTGTTGCTCCAAATGAGCTTCCTAATGGAGATGATAATCCTGATGGAAGACAACAAAACAGACGTACTGAATTTAAAGTGCTTGAGAGTAAATAATGTTAAGCATTAGTCAGAAAAAATTTGTAAACTCATTAAAGCAAAAAAAGTTTAGAACTGAGCACAATTCTTTTATTATAGAAGGTGTTAAAATGTTGGAGGAATTGCTTCATTCTGATTATGAAGTTGAAACTATTTATGCAACAAGTTTATGGATTAACAATAATTCAGGTGTCGATTGTATAGAAATATCTGTAAAAGAACTGAATAGTATTTCATCTTTAAAAACTCCTAACGAAGTATTAGCTGTAGTTCAACAAAAAGAAGTTCAGTTAATTGATTTACCTTCTCAATTAAATATTGCTTTAGATAAAATTCAAGACCCAGGTAATTTTGGAACGATAATTAGAACAGCCGATTGGTTTGGTATTCAAAATATTATTTGTTCAGATAATTCTGTAGATGTTTATAACCCTAAAGTGTTACAAGCAACAATGGGTTCGTTTTTTAGAATGAATATCATTTACACAGACTTATCTAAATTTTTATCAGAAAATAAAGAGTTAACCGTTTATGGAGCATTATTAAATGGAGAGAATGTATATCAAAAAGAATTAAATTCTAAAGGTTCAATTCTCTTAATGGGAAATGAATCTAAAGGTATTTCTGAAGAATTAATCCCTTTTATTACAGATAAGATTTCTATTCCAAAATTTGGAAATGCTGAGTCTTTAAATGTTGCAACAGCAACAGCTATTTTTTGCTCTGAGTATAAGCGTGTCTAGTATGACTTCCATTTACATAAATTTTCTTGCCATAAATTTTATCATCTGAAGTTCCTATTACAATGTATTCTCCAGTAGGTAAAAAATCACTTATATAAGTTGTAATTAAACGATTGTTTTCAAAAAGCAGATCAACCTTAGAAACAAATTTTTCCTGTTTAACATCTAATAATATTACTAAAATATTTTTTCCAACATAATTTTTTAACCCCCGATTTATCTTTGATTTTGAAAAAAGGTTAAATAGGGGTTTAGCATTGCTACAGTTATTCACTACAGCTATATCAGAGTAATATACAAAACCATCAACATCAATTTGTTTAATTCTGTAATATGCTTTTGTTTTAAGTTTAATATAATCTACCTCATTATATTCTATCGTATTACCATTGTTATTTACAGCATCTATTTTTTGTATCTCCTTAAATTTTATTCCGTTTTTAGATCGTTCAAGTACAAAATAATCGACTTCTATATGTTTAGGATTGTTCCATGAAATTTGTACTTTATTGTTAATATAAACGGCTTCTACTTTTGAAAATAAAGAAGAGATGAAGATTAGTTGAATTAAAAGGCTTAGAATAATTTTCATAATAATGAGATTTAAAGTTTATATAATCAAAGCTATTATATACATAGCTTTAAAGTGAGAGGTGAATTACCCAAATTAATAAGCTGGGTATTGATTACTATTACATGTATCATTGCTTATTCTTGTCAATTATAAACCTTATTAATCTAATAAGTTGAAATACGGAGTTGACTAAAAAAATGTTTAATAAGTATTAAAATGGCAGTAGTTTGACTGTAGAATGAAAATATTTCAGTCAAAATGTCACTAAAAAAGCAATGGCATACACTTTGACTAAGCTGAATCAAATTAAAAAGAATAATAATTTTTGACTAGTAACTATAAACTAGTCACTAACAACTAAAATAAAATGGCAAAAGGAAAAATTAAAGTAACCACGGAAAATATCTTTCCAATTATAAAGAAGTTTTTATACTCTGATCATGAAATCTTTTTAAGAGAGTTGATTGCTAATGCAACTGATGCAACAAAGAAATTAAAGACATTATCTTCTGCAGGCGAGTTTAAGGGAGAAATGGGGGATACTGCAATTGAAGTGATCGTTGATAAAAAAGCAAAAACCATAACCGTAAAAGATAAAGGTGTTGGAATGACAAAAGAAGATGTAGAAAAATACATCAATCAGATTGCATTTTCTGGAGCAGAAGAGTTTGTAGATAAGTTTAAAGACCAAGAGGATGCCGCAGGAATCATAGGTAAATTTGGATTAGGATTCTATTCGGCATACATGGTGGCAGAAAGAGTTCAGATTATTACAAAATCATATAAAGATGAACCTGCTGTAATTTGGGAATGTGATGGAAGTCCTGAATATTCTTTGAAAAGCCATAAGAAAGAAGAAAGAGGAACAGAAATTGTTCTTCATATAGCTGAGGATTCAACCGAATTTTTAGAAGATGTAAGAATTAAAACCCTATTAGATAAGTATTGTAAGTTTATGCCTGTGGCTATCAAATTTGGACAAAAATCTGAATGGATAGATAACAAAAAAGGGAAAAAAGACAAAGATGGAAAAGTAGAGAAAGAAGAGATAAAGGTAGATAACATTGTTAATAATCCTTCTCCTGCATGGACAAAATCTCCATCATCTTTAAAGGGAGAGGATTACAACAGCTTTTACAAGGAGTTGTATCCAATGAATTTTGAAGACCCATTGTTTCATATTCATTTAAATGTAGATTATCCATTTAATCTTACAGGAATTTTATATTTCCCTAAGATTAGTGCAAACATGGAAGTCCAAAAGGATAAAATCCAATTGTATTCTAAACAAGTATTTATTACAGATTCAGTAGAAGGAATTGTTCCTGATTTCTTAACACTTTTACATGGTGTTATTGATTCTCCAGATATTCCATTAAACGTTTCTAGGTCTTACTTACAAGCAGATGGAGCAGTTAAGAAAATTGCAAGTCATATTTCTAAAAAGGTTTCAGATAAATTAGAAGAATTATTTAAAAAGGATAGAGCAGATTTTGAAGCCAAATGGGATGACATTAAGATATTTATTGAATACGGAATCTTATCTGATGAAAAATTTGCTGAAAGAGCGAAGAAATTTACACTGTATAAAACTACAGAGGGTAAGTATTATACAATGGATGAGTTAACGGAGAAAATTACTCCAGCTCAAAAAGATAAAGATGATAAGTTAGTTTACATCTATACTTCTGATGTTGAAGCTCAGCATTCATTTATTAATGCAGCTACCACTAAAGGTTATGAAGTGTTATTAATGGATACTCATTTAACATCTCATTTAGTTGGTAAATTTGAGCAAACATTAGAGAATACAACTTGGGTTAGAGTAGATGCTGATACTATTGATAAGTTGATTAATAAGGATGAAAAAATTCCATCTAAATTAGATGAGAAGCAGCAAGAAAAATTAAAACCAGTAATAGAGGAGGTTGTTGAAAAAGCTAAGTTTACTGTTCAGTTTGAGAGTATGAGTGAAACAGACCAACCAATGACAATTGTTCAGCCTGAGTTTATGAGAAGAATGAAAGAGATGCAAGCAGTTGGTGGTGGAGGTATGGCTATGTTCGGTGGAGCTATGCCAGATACTTACAACTTAGTTGTAAATACAAACCATCCTTTAATTAGTAAGATTTTAAATGAAAAAGATAAAGCAAAACAAACTGAAATTACTAAACGTACAACAGATTTGGCATTGTTATCTCAAAACATGTTAAAAGGAGAAGAGTTAACTAAATTTATCAATCAAAGTATAGAATTAATATAAACCCTAAAGGCTCAATTAATTAATTGAGCCTTTTTTTTAAATTATAATGTCCTCAACTTCGGTTGAGGATTTTTTGTTGCAAAATGTTTTATAATGTCTTCATCTTCTCTAGGAACTTAAGCCCCAAGAATATCTATTTTGTTTTTTTTAGAAGGTTATTTTAGATAGAATTTTAGGGGATATTTCTGTTTTTTTAAAATGGACGAAAAATTCGGATGAAATACCAATATTTTACTAAGCTCCAACGATTATGTTTTAGTTACAAGTTTGTTTATAGTTGCTAAATTGAATAGTTTTGATTTGTCTGATGGCACTATTTTAACGGTATTGTTATTTGCGGTGAGTGTAATTGCTATAGCTTAAAAATAGAAAGTACTTTTGGTGTATATCTATTATGTATTAAACAATTTTAATTGGAGCAAAAACTATGGAAACCCCAATCAATAAAAACACGTTAAATCCAAGTCGTTGGAGAGTAACCTATAATGCAAAATTTACCTTAAGCTTTTGTCTGATCGCCTTGATTATGTTATTACTTAACATGTTTACGGGAGGTGTTGCTAATAATATTTTCAGTCTTAGTCCACATTTGAGTGTGTCGGGTGCTTATCGCTTAATAAGTTATATATTTTGTCATGCTAATGTTCAGCATTTAGTTAGTAATTTTTTATTCTTATTGTTACTGGGGCCTATATTAGAGGAGAAGTATGGCACTAAATTATTGGCTGTTATGACTGTAATTACGGCCATTGCCACAGGCTTGGTGAATGCTGCTTTTTTTAACGATTCAATAATTGGGGCAAGCGGAATAGTATTTATGTTTATTGTACTTTCGTCTATTGTTAATGTAAAACAAAAAGAGATCCCTTTAACGTTTATATTTATTGTACTAATTTATATAGGCGGTGAGTTGTTTAATGGATTGGGTAATGATAATATTTCTCAGTTTGGGCACATTTTTGGAGGCCTGTGTGGTGGTGGATTGGGGTTTTTGTTTAATAAAAAGGGTTAATTATTTCCTTCTAACGCTTTAATTCTATTTTCCATTGCTTCTAATTTGTCTTCGAAATTTGATGAGGAATCTTTAGGGACTGAAATAATGAGTTGAACTTGGAAAAAATAATGTTGGCTTCCGCTTAATATTCTTTCTTCTCCAGTATCAGGTAGTTTGATTTTGGCAGTCTCGCTTATGAGTTTTCCATAAACAATTTCATCACTTGAGATTGTTAGAATCAGTGAGTCCTTAATAGGGTTTTTAGTTGATTTACAGATTAGTGCCTCCACCTTTTGATGTCGAAGACCAGGGAT
Organism: Flavobacteriales bacterium; assembly: GCA_002401955.1. Classification (GTDB taxonomy): domain Bacteria; phylum Bacteroidota; class Bacteroidia; order Flavobacteriales_E; family Vicingaceae. Next base: position 20,681 of record NVUQ01000104.1, read on the forward strand.
GAAGAGGTCTCTTAATTCGAAAAATTTATCAGCATCTTGAAGTATGTTTGGGAAGCTAATTTTGTGAAATTCCTTTTTACTTGCAAGTTGTTCTATAAAATCTTTCTTGTTAGAAAGTGTTTTACTGCTTATGAAATCTAAATTAAGCTGTTTTTCTGAATTTGTTATTAGCTTATTGAAATCTAATTGCTCAGTTAATAAGAAATTAGTTAGTTGGTTTACGGTTAAATCTTTGGTAAATATATCGCTTAGCGGTATATTAAAATATTTAGCAATCTCTATTACTACATCAATTTTTGGTTCAGCTCTACCTTCTTCATATGCTCCGATGCTTGCTCGGCTTAGCTTGAAAAGTTGAGCAAAATCAGTTTGATTTAAAGCTTTTACAGATCTTATTTTCCTAATGTTTGAACCTATTTTTGACATATATCGTTGGATTCTATAAATGTGAAGTTACTAATATTATTGTCATTTTAAAAATAAATGCTAAAATTTTTAGCATTGTAT
>NVUQ01000105.1 GCA_002401955.1 Flavobacteriales bacterium
CCACGACAATTACGGTAATGTAACTTTAATTAAGTAAACATTACAATACTTATAAAAAAAGCCTCCCGAATTTATTTCGGGAGGCTTTTTTATTTATAATATATTTTAGCTATCTCTTTTTTCGAAATCTTCTTTCTTCTTCGCTTCTATCCTTTTTACTATTATATAAACAAGAGCAACTAGAACAAATATAAAGCCTCCTATGTATAGCAAAAGAACAAAAGCTCCTAATCCAGCAGCTAACATTTATTTTAATTTTACTGCTGTGCCATAAGCTAACATTTCTGCTGCTCCCTGCATAACCGTTGAAGTAGTAAACCTTACATTTACAATAGCATCTGCACCTACTTTAGTTGCATCATCCAACATTCGTTTAATAGCCTGTTCTCTAGAATCAGCTAAAAGCTTTGTATACTCTGAGATTTCTCCGCCTATAATGTTTTTTAAACCGGCAAAAATATCTCTTCCAATATTTCTAGCTCTTACTGTGCTTCCTCTAACAATACAAATTGATTCGGCAATTTCTTTTCCTTGTATTGTTGGTGTTGTTACGTATATCATAATTATTGTTTTTAGTACATCTACAATTAACTAGTTGCTTCTTAATTTATAGAATATCATTCCATTAATTTCTCCTATTTCTTTTATTAAGTTAGGTTGAAGAACAACTTTATGTTTTTTTAGAAAAATTAAATATTCCGCTCCATCATCAATAAAGTTTAATAAAACAGATGTGTTTAATTTTGAATAATCTTTTAGAACCCACCCTTGCCTATTGAGAAAATATAAACTACCATTCCTAGATATATCTTGAACTACTACTACTTTAGAAAATTCATCAATTCCGATTTTTTGTATATAACTATTTACATTAACAAATTTCTCTGAAATATCAGATAATTCATCTTTACTATCTATATATCTTCCCGAAAGCTTTACTTGAGAGTAATTAATACTCAAAACACAAATGGCAAGAAATACAAATTTGATTAAAAAATGTTTTATGAGTTTAGGGTATTTAGAATAAATACCCTGAAAGCATGCTAACACAACCATAATAATTGCGGGTAAAACAGTTATAAAATAGTAATCATGATCTTTAAACATTTCATAAAACAATACTATAAAGCAGAGACTGCCTAAGAATAAAAAACAAGCAGGTAATAATAATTTTATAAATATCCTTTTCACCATAAGAAGGCCTATCAGCAACACAAAAAACAGCAAATGAAAAGTAGATTGAAAATAATACTTTGTATACCAATAATTTGAAATACTATCCCAAACATTCGCTATAGAATCATCTGACAAGTTCCATATCGGTCGAATAGTTGTAGTAAAGTAATTATTTCCAGAACTATGATTATAATAGACCACATATGAAATCCAAATCAAGTTTATTAAAAGGCTTGTTGAAAATATTTTTAATACTAAACTAATTGAACTAGACTCTTCTTTAATGATAAAAATTAATGTCAAAAAAGCTGCAATTGGACTGATCAAGAAAGTGACTTTTAGCAGTGATGCTATTGTGAAAAATAAAAAGCAAAAAACAAGACTTTTACTCTTCCTTATCGTCAAATAATTATAAAAATAATACCACCCAATTAAGGTAAAACCTAAAGCACTTGCATCTGGCAGGAAGTTATTTGTGTAGTACATTAATATTGTTGAGGATAGAAATAGAAATGTTAAAACAAAAGAATAAAACACATCTTGAAGTAAGTTTTTCATTAATTTAAATAAAAAATAAAATCCACTAGAAACAATCAAAATGTTTAATCCTCTTAAAATAAATTCATTTTCTCCAAAAATGAAGTATAAGCAAGCGGTTATATAATAAAGAATTGGAAACTCACTCACACCCTTCCCTCCTTCACTAATTAGATTTAAACCTTTTGGTTCAAAAAAATTCATGCCATATTTATAATAACCAGTAACAAATGCTAAAGAATCTGTTTGACGAATAAAATGAATTCCTTGAGGTCTTAAAAATAATATCTCGTGATAGTTATAAAAAAAATAAACGCCAATTAAACAAATAACAAATAACAGATTGTTGTTGCTTTCTCTGTTAAGAATATGAAGGTTTTTTTTCAAAAAAATTTAATGCTTAGTAAACTTTCCTGTTTCCATAACAGCTCCAGATTTAATGATTTTATATAAATAAAATTGATTTTTTAAACATTCAAGATCAACGATATTATGTTTTAGGCTTAAGGCTATAGATTTAATTATTTGCCCTTCTATGGAATAAATTTCGAGATAATAATCTAAATCAGTATTAAAACACTCGATATCAATATTTAGATATCGAGAAGCTGGGTTTGGATATAATAAAATATTTGACTCATTAACATACTCATTAATAGTAATAGGAATAAGGTCATTATAATTTGTTAAAACAATAGTCTGAAATGCATAAATTGTATCTACCCTTACTAGAAAAACATCTACCGATCCATTACCATAAGTATTAGTAGAACCAGCCATACAAAAATCACCATTAAGCCCTATCGTAAAACTTTTAAATGACTCACTAATAGCACCTCCATAAGTTGGGCTAATACTTCCCCAGCCTCCTCCTGAAGTGATATAAAATAATTGAGCATCTTTCATTCCTGCACCAGCACTTTCTGTATAACCAACATTTATCAAATTACCATTAGCATCTTCATAAAGGTCAAAAGCTTCTTCATCTCCACTATTACCAAAAAAATTATCCCAAATTAATAATCCATTTTGATTAATTCTAGCTAAATAAAAGTCTAAATCGGTGGCCAAATTAAAACCTGAAGTAGTACCATTTAAAACATAATCTCCATTTGCTGTTTCTATAACTACATTACTAGCATCATATTTTGCTCCACCATAAAGGCTATCCCAAAGCAAAGTTCCATTAGGGCTTAATTTAATAATATATGCCTGAGTAGAATCTGTAACAGTATTTCTCACACCTGCAACAACAATGTTAGAATCGGATGTTTCAATAATGCAATTTCCTTTATCAATTAATGTTCCCCCTATCGTTTTTGTCCATAAGGTATCTCCTAAAGGGTTTGTTTTTACAATATATACATCTGAATAACCATTGGTATTGTTATAGGTTTCTCCACAGAACACATAACCACTATCGTACGTTTGAACTACCGAATAAGCAAAATCCCAATCTTGCCCTCCATAAGTTTTTTTCCAAACAAACCCTCCTAAACTATCTCTCTTCATTAAAACGGCATCGTATCCTCCGTTTCCATAGCTATTAGAGGTTGCTGCAATAATAAACCCTTTATCAAAGGTTTCTTTTACTGAATAACCCCAATCATTGTTGGATCCTCCAAGAGCATAACTCCACTGGTAATTACATAATGAATCTACTTTTAACAAATAAACGTCTGTATTACCTGAGCTATTACTAGAAGTCGACCCTACTACAATATACCCTCCATCACTGGTTGCCTCAATTTCTTCTGCGTTATCATTATTATGCCCTCCAAAAGTATATAAATGTGCTATTGTATCAACTTGGGTGAAACATGAAACAGAAATTAAGAAAACAGCAATAAAGCAAAGGCTCTTTATTAGAGCAAAAAGATTGCTTCTTGCCTCGCAATGGCGCAATATGAAATTTAATTTATACATTAACCGCTTGCCTTACTTTAATTAATTTAACCAATAAATCTTCTAGTAAATCTAAGCGAAGCATATTTGCTCCATCACTTTTTGCAACTGAAGGGTCAGGGTGCGTTTCAATAAAAATACCATCTACACCAACTGCAATTCCTGCTTTTGCAATTGTTTCTATTAGTTCTGGTTTACCTCCTGTTACTCCTGAAGTTTGATTAGGTTGTTGTAAAGAATGTGTAATGTCTAAAACGGTAGGTGCAAATTCTTTCATTGCAGGAATTCCTCTATAGTCTACCACCATATCTTGATAACCAAACGTAGTTCCTCTTTCTGTTAGCCATACATTATCATTACCCGATTCTTTTACTTTATTTACAGCAAATTGCATTGCTTCGGCAGATAAAAATTGTCCTTTTTTAATATTTACGACTTTACCTGTTTTTGCCGCTGCTACTAATAAATCTGTTTGTCGGCACAAAAAAGCGGGTATTTGTAATACATCGCAAGATTGAGCAGCAATTGCACATTCTTCTGCAGTATGTACATCTGTTAATGTTGGCAATTGCAATCTATCTTTTACACTTTTTATAATTGCTAAGGCTTTTTCATCTCCAATTCCTGTAAAAGAATCTAGTCTTGAACGGTTTGCTTTGCGATACGATGCTTTAAAGATGAATGGTATCTTTAATCTATCGGTTATTGCTTTTATTGTACATGCAATTTCAAAAACATTTTCTTCACTTTCTACTACACATGGTCCTGCAATTAAAAAAAAGTTGCCAGAATCTGTATGTTTTATATTTGGTATATTATTCATTATTATTCTTAAAAATAAGCTTTTAACCCTAAAAACCCACTATTACTATATGATGAATTTGGAGTTATAAAGGCCTCTAAATTATTAGTTCCTATAAAAATATTAAAATAAGTTGATACCGATTTAGCAAATGCCAAACCTGTATTTAGCTTGCCATAACCTCCATAAGAAATATGAGCTTTTGCCATCAATTTCTTATTAAAAGAATAGTAAACATTGGTTGATAAAAACGGCAAATAGTTAGATAGTATTTTATGATAAACTCCAACATTAACCTTCCATTTGTCATTCAATAATTTTGTGTAATTCATGTTAATTGATGCAGGTAAACCAATGGTATAACTCTTTTTTTCGTTACGTGTATAAAGGTTCTTTAAAATAGAATCTTGTGAAAGATTACTTACCAAACTATCATTTAAATCGAAAAGGTTATCTATCACAACTCCTTCAAAATGAAATGAGCTATCAGCTGCAATATCTAACGAATTACTATTCCAATAGACAAAACCTAAATCATCTATTCCTGCATAGATTTTATCTCCGTTTTTTAAGAGAAACTCTGTAAATAAATCTACTGAAAAACCAACACCATTAAAAGCCATAATTCCTTTATTAGCAGTATCAGAAGCATTATAAAGGTAATTTAAGTCAACATCAATTTCTCTACCCAATTCTTCGGTAAAAATTGAACCTTCTGAAATTGAAACAGTTTTATGTTCTTCTGCTTTAATAATAGAGAGTATAATTCCTTCTTTGGCTAACTTTTTATCAAAATATTTATAATTAATAAACCCAATATTTAATTTTTGATATTTGTAATAATTAAAATTTGTTCTGCCTATATCAATACTTTCTCCTGCAAATTGTTTATTGCCATCAAAAGTAAATTTGAATAAGTCTGAAGAAAATCGTGCATCTACATGCTCAACATGTTCGAGCCCTGTTACCAAAGAAATGGTTGATTTTCCGAAAATTGTATCTAAAGGAATTTGCACATTAAAATAATAATTTAAATCTCCGCCCAATCTATTATTTCCTGATAGTTTCTCGTATGCTTTATCCTTATCTTCTCTTTCTATTTTACCTCCGAAAATAAATTTATTAAAAAATTGATTACTCATTACGGAAGATCCATAAACGTATTCAGCTCCAAATAATACATTTAAACTTTGTGATGTGTCAGCAAAAAAAACGTTATTGTTTTGGGCAAAAGATGAACATTGGGAGAGGACCATCACCAAAGCGATCAATTTAATTTTTCTTAAATCAATCATCTCTTAATTAGAGTTTACGTTATATGAAAAATCGCCCACAACTTTAATATCAATTGCGTAGCCTTCGTAAATTTTAATAAACTGAGGTTGAGCCGTTGTTGTAAAAGCGATGTTTAACAATATGTGTTTAGCTGCATATAAACTAGTAATATCGGAGCTTGTTAGAGGTATTGACAATACAGACTCCTTTTTACTCGTTACTCTTAAAGCTGCATTAACAGGTGCGGACTTTATTTGATTTTCAATCGTTAAATTTTGAATGAAATTCATATTTTCATCATACAAACCCATTTTTATAGTGGCATCGAATGGATATCCATTGCTTGCATATAAAAATAAAACACCATCTATAATATCTCCTGCCGCCCCTTCTTGAGAGAGTGAAAAATCAACTGTATCTTGTAAGGTAAGGTTATTTGCTATTAAAGATAAAGGAAATTCTACATTTAGATTAGTCTCCAATGAATGCTTTTTATATACAAAATCATTACCTCCAGAGATATTTCCTATTGGATTTATATTCAGATTAATATCGTACAAAATTTGATTAGGAAAAATCTCAATGAGTTGATCAATGTTAGAGTTAGTTGGATTCATAGTAATATTATAACTGGAATAGGTTACCTCTGGTATTGAATTAGTTAGTTGTGCTCTGTTCAAATTTAAAGGGGTTCCTATGCTCGAATGACTTAATACATTACTAGCCCCTGTATTAATATTGCTTGTAGAAAATTGATTTAAAATTAATTGTGCATCTACTCCTATTCCATTTTTAAACTCAATATTCACATCTACCGCCTCTAAATCTAGTGTTCCAGATGTTATCATATTAAACGCAGTTGTATTGGTTATTTCTGGTCCAAAATGTAACTGTTGAGCACCAAAATATCCTCTTACAAAAGATGGAATGATATCCATTAGCTTATTGTTATACGTAATTTTTGACCCCGAAAATATGGTTACTGGACCTGTTGCATTTGTATCTACAACGCCAATAGCTCTTGTAACTAATGTATTTACTTCTGATTTTGATATTCCTGTTAAATCTAATTCATAACCACTTATATCAATCAGTTTTTTATAATACCCATCTTGTAGTAATGTTCCTGCTGGAATAATATCATTTAACACCAAAGTATCTCCATTTTTTGTAGCACTTGGTATGGTGTAGGTAACAATTATTTTTTCTTGTATCTCGCTATAAATTTCAATCTCAATAAATCCTGATTCTATTTGTACATAATTTAACTCTACTCCATTACTTATATTTAATTCGTTCTCTTCACTATTACTATAAAATGAAGCTCCTGGATTTGCAAGAGAACTCAATGGAAAAATATAAACTTCTGCTATAGTAGTATCAGGAATCTGAAATAAAGAATCCATGTCTATATCAAAAATATTGGTTTGATATACCAACTTTATGGATGTATCGGGATTGGTTTGAATAATAGAATCAGGAAATAAATCCTCTAATGTTAATGTTGTTTTGATTAGAGGTGCCAATACATCAACATCCCAATTGGCACGTTCAAAATCTTTTCTACACGAAAAAAATGTAAAAACAATTAAACAAAGTGCTACTATTTTTTTATACCTTAACATTTTCCGTAAAATTAATCATTTTACATAACAAGTAGGGGGTAGAAAACAATAAACGGTTAAATTACACTTCAACACCTATAATACCCGTTGGATAGCACTCAAAGCAAATTGTACATTATATTCTTACGCCTATGATACACACATCATCTAGTTGTTCAAGATCTCCTTTCCAATTTTCGAATAAATCATTTAATTGTTTTTCTTGTTCCTCCATCGATTTATCTGAATTTTGAATCAGCATATTTTTAAACGGTTTATACTTTAGTTTTTTTCCTTTCGGACCACCAAATTGATCTGCAAAACCATCAGAAAAAGTATACACCATATCTCCTTTTTCCAATTGATATTGATGATTTTTAAAAGGAGCATGAGACTCATAAGAACCGATAGGCTGCTTATCTCCTTTTATTTCATACAGTTCTTTATTTCGAACAACATAAACGGGATTTTTTGCTCCAGCGAAAGATAACATTAAGGTCTTAAAATTAATAGAACATAATGCCACATCCATTCCGTCTCTAATTACATTATCTTCATGCGAATGTTTGTTTACTGTATTAAACACTTCTGTATTTAAATAATCCAAAGCTTGTGCTGGAGAATTTACATCATACTGTTTAATAGACTGGTTAAATATCTTTAAACCTATCAAACTCATAAATGCCCCAGGAACACCATGTCCAGTACAGTCTGCAACGCTAAACACAACCAGCCTCTCATTTTCTTCTTCATTTTCTTTAGTTGTATTTAACTCGGTTATCCAATAAAAATCGCCACTAACAATATCTTTAGGTTTAAAAATGATAAAAGAATCTGGTAGTATTTTTTTAAAAACTTCTTTTGGTGGAATTAGTGCATTTTGTATTCGTTTGGCATAGTTAATACTGTCAACTATTTCGTTATTTTTTTCTTGTAACTCATGTTTAGATTCTTCTAATGCAAAACGAGCTATCAACTCATTTTTGGTTAGTTTAAAACGCATCCTAATTAATAGAATAGAAAAAATAGCTACAGAAAGTGTTAATAATCCTCCATTAACTAAAATCTGTTCTGAAGATAAATCACTATTAAAATAAAAGAAAATAGCATTGGCTATTAAACTTGCTCCTACTATAAATATAGAGTAATAAAAGTGATAAAAAACAAACATTCCCGACCCTATAAACAAAGTTACATATGCCATTGTATGTTTTTGGAGGTGTTCGGCATCCATCAAACTCCACATGTAAGCATTTTGTATAGAAATTAATAGCACAGGAATAACGCCCATTAATTCTATAGAAATTTTTAGTTGCTTATGAAACAGAACCACTATTAAACAAGCAAAAGCAACAGCACCTCTAAAGGCTAAAAACTTTTCCCAATACTCATTGATATTAATGTAATCTGTGACAAAAAACAGTAGATTAAACACTACAGCCAGCCACAAGGTGATTTTATGGTATTTGAAAGCCGTTTTATTTATTTCGGATTTCCAATCAGATGTTATATTTTGGAGTGAGCTCATTAAAAATGAACGTTTAATGATATTGATCCTTTTGGTCCTAATTTAGTATGGTTACCTTCAAAATCTATTTCATCATCAGGTGCAGGAAATCCACTTGAATTGCTATATGTGATCAACGTATTCCCTTTATATGAATCTCGAATAAACCTTATTTCAGATCCAATAGAAAAATGACTAGATAAGAAATACTTAAATCCAACTAAAGGCTCAATTCCTATCCCACTATAATTTGTATATTGAGTAATATCAAGATTTGAGCTATGATTCCGAGCATACTGAATCTGTTCAAGATCAATTTTAAAATAACTAGCATCAATCCCTATAAACAGAACTAATTTTACGTCAATTTGATTTTGATAATTCAGTCCAATTGAACTTCTTAGTGATTTTGCCTTGGAATTAATCTCATTTTTAGAAGGGTCAAAATAAGTTTCATCATAACTATTATAAAATACTTTAGTACGTACCCCAATTTTATCAAAGTTTAAATTGTACCCGAGTCCATAATTAAACTTATTATCATAAAACTCATAAGTACCAGTATTACTAAAATTAGAAGATGACCAAATCTGACCATTAGGTAATGGTTCTTCTTTTCCTCCCAAAAAGTTCTCCATTATGATTCTAACTTCATGCTTAGGTTTTGATGATTCTTTCTTTTCTTTCTGCACTTCTTTCTCTTGGCCAAAAGAGAAGTTTGAAATTAATATTAAAACAGCAAAAAAATAAATGTGTGAAGTTTTCATAAAAAAGTTTTGTTCTAAATTAATAAAAAATAAACGTTTCCAAACACTTCGACTCCGCTCAGTGTGACATGCTTGAAAACTTAATCATTTAGCTCTAGGATGAAAATCAAGGATTGCTTGTCTCAAATATTCTCTATCCAAATGTGTATAAATTTCTGTAGTGGTAATTGATTCATGCCCTAACATTTCTTGTATTGCTCTTAAATCTGCCCCACCTTCTACCAAATGGGTAGCAAAAGAATGCCTAAAAGTATGTGGACTAACTGTTTTATTAATTCCAGCTTTTTCGGTTAAGTTTTTAATAATAGTAAAAATCATAACTCGAGTTAATTGTTTACCTCTTCTATTTAAAAATAAAACATCTTCACTTTCCTTATCAATATTACTCATGTGATTACGTTTGCTCTCTATATATATTTTAATGTGTTTAATGGCAACACTTCCTATTGGTGTAATTCGTTCTTTATCTCCTTTTCCAATAACACGAATAAAACCTTCATTCAATAATAAGTTAGAAAGTTTTAGGTTAATAAGTTCTGAAACACGTAAACCACAACTGTATAAAGTTTCTAGTATTGCTTTGTTTCGTTCACCTTCTTCCTTACTTAAATCAACTGCATTTATAATATCATTAATTTCATCAATGCTTAATACTTCGGGTAATTTCCTTCCAATTTTTGGTGATTCTAATAATTCTGTTGGTGCTATTTCAATGACATCTTCCACCAACAAATACTTATAAAAAGCTTTTAACCCTGATAAAATACGAGCTTGAGAACGTGCATTCAATCCAATTTCACTCACCCATTGCAAAAATTCTTCAATCTGATTTTGCTCTACCTTTTCTGGCTGAACATCAATTTCTTGCAACTCTAAATATTGCACAAACTTTTCTACATCGCGCAAATAAGCATCAATAGAATTAGCAGATAAAGACAACTCTAATTGTAAATAACTTTTAAATCCTTTTATGGTTCGGCTCCAATTCATCAAAAACAAACCGTCATTGCGAGGAACGAAGCAATCTGGTTTGTTTTATAAGATTGCCACATTTCGTTTCACTGCATTCGCAATGACGTTTAATATTAACAACAAATATATATCTTTGCCACTCAGAATTATCTTATGAAAATTTTAATTATCAACGGCCCTAATTTGAATTTACTCGGTAAACGAGAAAAAACCATTTATGGTGAAAGTTCTTTTGAGGATTACTTTAAAGAGTTGCAAAGTGAATTTTCAGCTATTGATTTTGAGTATTACCAAAGTAATGTTGAGGGAGAACTCATAAATAAATTACATGAAGTTGGCTTTAGTTATGATGCTATCATAATGAATGCAGGTGCTTATACACATACTTCTATTGGTATTGGTGATGCTATTGCAGGAATTGAAACTCCTGTTATTGAAGTTCATATTTCAAACGTTTATGCTCGTGAGGAATATAGGCATCAGTCTTTAATGGCAAAAAACTGTGTTGGTATTATTGCCGGAATGGGTTTAAACTCTTATCGATTGGCTGTTTTGCATTTTTTAAGTCTTAACAAATAACTACGTCATTGCGAGGCACGAAGCAATCTCATTCAAATTAAAAAATAATGGAAAGAGGTGGGGCAGTTTACATTCTAAGTAACAAATACAATAAAGTACTTTATACAGGAGTAACAAGTTCTCTGAATAATAGAATTTTCGAGCATAAAGAAAAATTACACCCAACGAGCTTTACCGCAAGGTACAATACAAATAAAGTAGTTTACTTTAAAGGTTTCAACCTTATTAAAGAAGCAATAGCTGAAGAAAAAAGAATTAAAGGCGGCTCAAGAATTGAAAAAATTAAACTCATAGAATCTATTAATCCAGAATGGAATGACTTATACAATCAATTATAAGATTGCTTCGTGCCTCGCAATGACGGTAAATGAAAACATTCTATCTATCAAAAATATGAGATTGCTTCGTCATTCGTCCCTCATTTCTCGCAATGACGTTAAACGAGTAAATAAATGACTGTACAATCAAACATCTGGAAACTATATGTAATAAAAGCATCAAAATGGCTGATGTTATTTATGCCTATTATTTGGTTGTTTTATGAAGAAAATGGATTAACCATTGCCGATTTATTTATTATTCAAAGTATTTATTCTGTTGCAATTGCTGTAATTGAAATTCCATCAGGATATGTTGCAGATGTATTAGGACGAAAAAATTCAATGATCATTGGAATGTTCTTAGGTTTTGTGGGAATGATTATCTATTCTTTTTCATTTGGATTTGAAGGTTTTTTGGCTGCTGCTCTTTGTTTAGGAATTGGACAAAGCTTTATTTCTGGATCAGATACTGCATTAATGTATGATTCATTAGTTCAGTTAAACCGAAGTAATGAGTTTATAAAATTAGAAGGGAGAACAATTTCTATGGGAAATCTTGCTGAAGCATTTGCTTTTATTATTGGCGGGTTATTAGCTGAAATAAGTTTAAGAACTCCTTTTTATTTCCAAATAGGAATAGCCTTTATTGGCTTTCTAGTTACTCTAATATTAGTTGAACCAACAACTGAACGATTAAAAGATGGAAAAAGTAAACCTTGGAAAAACATAAAAAATATCATTCATTTCTCTTTAAGAGAAAACAAAACCTTACGCTATTACATTTTTTATTCTGCTATAATTGGAGCAGGAACTTTAACTATGGCTTGGTTTAGTCAACCCTATTTTATGTCTATCGGAATAGATAGTAAATTCTATTTTGGATTGTTAGGAGCTATATTAAATTTAGCTGTTGCCATTCCTTCTTTTTATGCCCATAAAATTGAAGAAAACATCAAAACAAAAACGCTTCTCATTTTAATTCTTGTGTTAATTTGTGGTTGTTACTTTACAATTAGTTATACCTCAAATCTATGGGGACTCTTAATTTTACTACTATTTTATATTACTAGAGGAGTTGCCACCCCTGTTTTAAGAGATTATATGAACAGACACATTCCCTCAGAAATGCGGGCAACAGTAATGTCAATTAGAAGTTTTATTATTAGAATTCTTTTTGCTTCTACCTCTCCATTTTTTGGATATGTTGCAGATATTTACAGCCTACAACAGGCAATTTTATTCTCAGGTATTTTATTCTTTATTTTAGGAGGGGTTACACTATTATTTTTACTCTCATCACAAAATAGTACAACTTATACTTCCGAAAAAAAATAGTGGTTTGATACGTAAATTGAATATTAACTTATCGTTGTTAATTCTTTTAAAATTATCAACCCTTTCTCTTATCGTTACCTATCTATTTTTACTATTAGAAAAACTACTGTCAATTCGAGTGGTGTTTGATTTTGGTTCTCGATACATCCGTCAGCTGACGGATACTCGAACTGACAAAATCAAAGATGTATCGAAAATCAGTTGTATTAGAAAAAATAGCAATGACAAAAAATATTCTTTTAGGCTTATTCATTTTATTGATGGGAGCAGTAAGTATCATTGCTTACAACTTTTATAAAAATGTAAAACAGCCCATTAATAAAACTGCTTTTGAAGCTATCCCTCAAAATGCAGCACTAATTATTAAAGAAAATAACTTCAATGCACTCTACACTAAATTAGCAACTACCAATATTATTTGGGAAGAACTCATTACCAATACCTCTACAGCAAATACTGTAAACAATCAAATTCATTATTTAGATTCTTTATTGGCTGGTCCATTTAAACCTTTATTTATCAATCAACCAATTATAGGTTCTTTACATCTTTCGGGAGCAAATAATTATGGTTTTATCTTTTACATCCCATTAAGCGATGAAATAACTGAAGTAAAATTAGTTCAAAAAATAAAAAATGTTACCCGAAAAAACCCAAGCTCACGAACGTATGATGGTGTTAACATTCATTCTTTACCAACTAATAGCAAGGCGAAAATTTCGTTAATTATTTACAAAAACACCTTGGCTTTTAGTTACAGCACTGTTTTAATTGAAGATGTTATCAGACAATTAAACTCAGAAAATAGTTTAATAAATGATCCTAAATTCTCTATAGTAACAGCCAATTCGGGTCAATCGGAAGACGGGAATTTATTCATCAACAACAAACACTTTTCTAAAATTATAAATCAATTTTTAAGTAAAAGTAGCAAAGAATATTGTGGGAGTTTTGAGCACTACACTGGATGGACAGAGCTTGACGTTTCTATTAAGCCAAACGCATTAAGTCTTAATGGTTTTAGCTTTTCTGATGAGCAAGAGAATCATTCGTTAACACTTTTTAAAAATCAAAAACCACAAGATCTCGATATGCTAGCAATTATCCCTTTTAATGCTGCGTACGTTTATCACTATGGTTTAAGTGATTCTAAAAGATTTTTTGAAAATAAAAAAACATCTCTAAAAAATACCAATCAATTTTATAATTACCAGAAATATTTAGATAATCAAACCTCTAATTATGGAATTGATTTAGAGGAAGAATTGTTAGCAAATATAGGAAATGAAGTAGCTTTTATTATTACTGAATCTCAAAATGAAGATTTTACGAATAATAAATTTGTAGTGTTTCATTCTAAGGAAATGGAAAAAACTGCAACAGATTTATTAAATATTTCAGAAAAAGTAAATGAAGAACCTTTTGAGATTGTTTCTTTTAATGATTATCAAATCAATTTTATTGATTTAGATAATGTATTTCAAAATCTTTTAGGAAAACCCTTCATAAATCTTAATCAACATTTTTATTCGATAGTAGGTGATTATGTGGTTTTTGGGAATTCAGAAAGTGCTTTAAAAACATACATTACCAATGTTATAACCAAAAAAACACTAGCCAATAACGATAATTTTATAGATTTTAACGACAACCTATCTTCTAAAAGTAACATCTTTATCTACAACAACATTGCCCGCTCAATAAATCTGTACAAAGTGTTTTGTAAAGAAAATTACATCCCTATGATAGATGAAAAAATTGATGTTTTCAGAAAATTTGAAGCCATTTCTTTTCAAGTAAGCACAGAGAAAAATGGTTTATATTACAATAACATCCATTTAAAATATAATCCCATTTATAAAAAAGAAACCACCTCTTTATGGGAGTTATTGTTAGATACTACTACTAGTTCAGCCCCTCAATTAATTACCAATCATAAAACAAAAGCAAAAGAAATTTTTGTGCAAGATGATGCTAACAAAATTTACTTAATCAGCAATATCGGTAAGGTTATTTGGACCAAACAATTACAAGAACCTATTATTGGAAAAGTGCACCAAATTGATGTTTACAAAAACAATAAATTACAATTGCTTTTTAATACAGCATCTAAAATATATTTAATTGATAGAAATGGCAATAACGTAGAAAAATATCCTATAAAATTACCAAGTAATGCTACTAACGGAATAACTCCTTTAGATTATTCGCACAACAGAAATTACCGTATAATTATTGGTTGTGATAATAATATGGTTTATAATTACGATACAAAAGGAGATCTTGTTAAAGGTTGGGAATACAATTCATCAAATAGCCCTGCTAATGGAAATGTTTGGCATTTTACACTTTCGGGTAAAGACTATATTGTTGTTCCTTTAAAAGATGGGACAATAAAAGTAATTCAACGAAATGGGAAAGATCGTTTAAATTTAAAAAACAAACTTCCTATTAATAACAAACCTGTTTATTTAAACGTTGGCAGCGAATTATCTAAAACTTATTTAACTACTGTGGATACCTTAGGAAAGGTAATTAAACTTTATTTAAACGATAAAAAAGAGATTATACAGTTTGAAAACCAACAAGCAAATACAACTTTTAGTTATTTTGATTTCGATAATAACAAGTCTAAAGATTTTGTATTTACTTGGGATAACACATTAAAAATAGTTGATTCCAATAAAAAAGAATTGTATAAAATTAAGTTTGAGGCTAGTATTACTCATCAAGCAATGCATTTTAAAATGCATGATAAAACTACGCTGATTGGATTGGTAACTGAGAACCTAATTTACCTTATGAACTCTAAAGGAGAAATTGAGGATGGTTTTCCGTTAGCTGGTTCTACCCCATTTAGCATTGCTGATATTAATAATGACAAAACCACCAACCTAGTTGTTGCTCATGGCAATATGATTTATACTTATAATTTGAAGTAACTATTTATCCAAGGCAAACTCATACTTTTTTCTAAAACAACAAATTGATCTAATAAAGGTAAAAAGCTGTCAATTCTATAAAGGGCTAGGTAATTCATGGACAGAATTAATAAGAATTAATTTTGTTGTTCTCGATACATTCCGATGAAAAATCGGAAAACTCGAACTGACAAAATCTGTAAAAAACTCAATTTATCACTTTGTTTTAAGTCTAGTTTTGACAACTAAAAAATATGAGTTTGCCCTGACCGTTTCTCAAATAAAATTTGTAAAACAATCTACTTTTATTTATCTTGCTATAGTGAAAAAAATTGGCCCTATAATTTTACTATTTTTATTTTTGAATTCATTTTCAATGAAATCTCAAACGTACTACCCCTTTCCTACAAACAACTCTTTTTGGAGATTTAACTGGGGAATTCCAGGGTGCATCTCTCAATTTATTACAGATTATCAATATCAAATAACCGGAGACACTATTATTGGTTTAAACAACTATCACAAACTTAAAACTTCAGGAACTTTTAACTGCCGAACCCCTGGAGTACCGACCAAACCTAGTGGTTATGTTGGTGCGTATAGAAATGATATTTTAGCTAAAAAAGTATATATTATTGAACCTGACAGCATTAATGAACAGATTTTATATGATTTTAATTTAGTCGCTGGCGACACTATTAAAGGATATATGGTTAAACAAGCAATAAATAAAATTGGACCTACATATTTTGCAGTAATCGATAGTATAGATTCTCTATTAATTAATGGCAACTACAGAAAAAGATGGAACTATAGTACAAATACTAGTCTATCTTATAGTGGTAATATAATAGAAGGTATTGGAAATACCTATGACTTACTTGGAGGATTGCGTTCTGGATTTGATGATAATGGGAATTTAATTTGTCATTCAAAGAATGGAATAATAATTTATGGGACAGGATCGTGTACTTTAGTTTCTACCAAAGAAGATATAAACAAAATAGGTACAGTTGAAATTTATCCCAACCCTACCCATTCTGTATTAAATATAAAAATTAGTAGCTCTAGTAATTTTAAGCTTTTTGATTTAACGGGTAAAACTCTTATTAAGAAACAATTATCGTCTAATACTAATAGATTAGATGTAAGCAAATACCCAAAAGGAATCTACTTTTATCAGCTTATAAGTGAGCAAGGCCTAAATTCTGGAAAGCTTATCATTCGATAAATGCATTTCTTCTGTGCACTATAAATTTAAAAGTTGAAGTGTTTACAATTATTAAACATTTTAACTTCATACTAAAGTAATAAGAAAGGTATAATGTGTTCTTTTTGTTATTGATTAGAAACCTTTTTAATAAACTTGTTGCAAACCTTATTAAAGCCTTTATTTCTATTTGTTTTATTGGTCTTTTCTATCAATTATTTTTCTCAAATAAAAAAAGAAAACACACTCGAATAGAAATGATAATTTCATTAATAATAAGTTTTATATCACACTTGTACTGAACTTAGCCGAATTATTAAAATATGACACAGAACAGCATTGGGCTTAATTGAATTATTCACTCAACAAATCGCTAACCTTTATTTTGTAAGCATTAACAATTTTTAGCATTGTACTAATTTTCATTCCCTATTTTCCTTTGATGTATTTTCTAAGGTTCTCAACATCAAGATTTGCATCTTAATCGACATTGTTTTACCTAATTTTTTGTCTTTTATTATTTTTTCTATTTGTTTACCTAACGCAATAATTTCCTATGTTTTATAAGATTATCGAACTCGTTTTGTCATCATTATTAAAATATTTTTGTAACCTTAAGAATAATTGGTCGTATTAAATATCGCACTCATCTACAAAATACAAGGTTTCATCCCAATATAAATGAATTTTCCTGCTAGGAAAATAAATTTTAACACTTAAACTATGAAAACTCTAGTAACCAAATTATTCCCCATATTAATGATAATAATTACGATTAATTTAAATGCTGAACAAGTAACAACTACTACAAGTGCTGGTAATTGGAGTGATGGTGGTAGATGGAATAACGGTGTTCCAAACATAAATTCTACAGCTACAACAAATCACTCAACAACAATTAATTCCGACTTAGTAATTGAAGGAGATTACACTATTAATGCTCCCACAATAGATGTATCAGGAGGGTCTGAATATAAATCTGACATACAAATGTCAGCATCCCTAGTTATTAATAGCAACATGACATTTGAAGGAGAGGTGAAAATCCAAAATTCGTCATACGTGAATATTGGTAACTCATCGATCTTTACTGTTGGAAATTTAACAATAGAGAATTTTTCTACGATTGATATACCTGCAGGCTCAAAATTAATTATTAATGGAAATTTAATTATTAAGAATGAAATAGTTTTATGTGTTAATGGGGGAATTGAAGTGAATGGAGATGTTGAAGCTACGAATTTTGCTATTGTTCAAGGGAGTGGTTCTCTTTCTGCAACTGGTAATATTGATATTTACGACAACGCTAGTATATTTCCCAATTCCAACTCTTGTTCTTATAGTGTACTCCCTATAGGGTTAGTTGGTTTTGATGCTTATTTAAATGAAGATAAAGTTAATTTGAAATGGACTACTGAAACGGAAACTAATAACGATTATTTTACAATTGAAAGAAGTCTTAACACTCAAAATTGGGAGGAAGTTGTAATAGTAAATGGTGCTGTAAATTCTAATACTGAGTTGAGCTATCAAACTATAGATAATAATCCTCTAAATGGTACTTCATACTATCGATTAAAACAAACAGACTTTGATGGAAAGTTTGATTACTCAAATATGGTAGCGGTTAATTTCCAAAACACAAAGAATAGTGTATCGGTTTATCCTAATCCATTTTTAAATCAAATTACCATAAAAGGTGATGAGGTTATGTTAGATGAGCTTCAAATAATAGATGATCAAGGGAGAGAAGTTAACTCTTTTGTTCAAATTGAAGGTTCTAAAGAGCATCAAGTTGTACTAGATGCAGGAAGCCTTGCAGCAGGAATTTATACGCTAAAAACAAGTAATTCTATAACGAGGTTGGTTAAGGAATAGAAAAAATGACACAAAAGACTCATCTTAAATTTTTTGAAGGATTCTTTTAGAGTAAATAACATCTAGAACTATCTGTATTGTATTTGGGAGTCTTAGTATTAATCAATAACACTTTAATCTATGAAAACAATATATTTATCAGCAAAAATGAAGCCTTTATCGAAGCGGTGCGCTTACAAGAAAGTTGAATCAAAAAAAATTACCATGTCCAAACTGTACAATTTCCTTCTTTTTATCATGAAAAATAGATTTAGATTCCTATTAGGATTATCATTTTTTTATTTTCAGTGTGTTTTTAATCTAAATGCTCAAACTCCTATTTATGCTGGTGCTTCTACTAATGTTGGACTGAGTTCTACTAGTGGCATTGTGAATAAACCAGGTGGTACAGTTGCAGGAGATTTATTAATTGCTGTATTTTCATTAGAAAAAGGATCAGATGTAAATCTTACTTTTACGGGATGGACAAAATTAACAGAACAAAATAATGGTACTGATGTTGGTTTGGAATCCTATTATAAAATTGCGGGAACTAGTGAGCCATCTTCTTACTCCTTTACTTTTTCTACAAGTGGTAATTGGTGTGCATCATTAAGTAGAATTACAGGAGCACATCCATCATCACCTATAGATACTTATAATGGAACTATGGGGAGTTCAGGCAATGTTACAGCTCCATCTCTTACTACAAGCTATAATTCTGCTTTAGTTTTAAATTATTATACAAATAAGAAAGCCGCTACTTATACTGCAGCAGCAGGTACTATTGAACAATTTGATATACCTAATATTGTTGGTGATAACCCTTCATTGATGATGGCGACATATGAACAGCCTACTGCTGGTCCAACTGGGGATAAGGATGCTACGCCTTCTGTACCAGAAAGATGGGTAGGATTACAAATTGCTGTCAGATCAGCTAACCCTTTGTTTATCTGTCTTAGCCCTAAATCAAGGTCTACTGATTGTCAATATGTTTTAGAAGATTTTCAACAGGAATTTGTAGATAGCAACTCAAGTATTTCTGCTATTCCTGGAGTATTAGATTCCATAAGTCAATCTCCTAGTGCTGGATCAGTTTTAGGTGTTGGATTGCATGAGATTACTATTTTTGGTAGTATTAGTAGTGTTAGTAATAATCCTATAAACTGCAAGTTCACACTAGAGGTTGTAGATACGATAAACCCTCAAATTACTTGTTTAGACACAATTCTATATTTAGATAATTTTGGTAACGTAAATATAAACAGTTCTTATGTTGTTGCTGCTGTTTCTGATAATTGTGATAGTATAAGTAATTTAAATACAATTATTGGACAAGAAGATTTTGACTGTTCTGATTTAGGAGTAAATATCTTTACCAATTTTGTAGTCGATGGATCATTAAATTCTAATTCCTGTATTTCACAAGTAACTGTGTTAGACAGTATTCCTCCTACATTGATTTGTCAGAATGACACCATATATTATTCATCCTCTTTAGAATGCGATGTCTCATTTAATTTAGCTTTTCCAGACACTATAGAAAACTGTTTAATCGATCAATCCTCAATCGCATATACTTATATAAACGGTATTAATGTGATAAATGGAACGGGTAATTTTACAGAAACCGTAAATACAGGAATTACAACCGTAACTTATGAAGCCAGCGATTATTCTGGAAATACAGGATATTGCAGTTTTAATATAGAAGTGATTGATTCTCTAGATCCAGTTTTAATTTGTCCTTCTGATACTATTATATACGCAAGTTCAGCAGCAAATACATGTAGTCAGTTTTTTACAGCCAATTTACCTGTTGTAACAGAGCCTTGTGGATTCTTTATACAAAATAACATATCTGGAACATTTACGGTAGGTGATCATAACCTATTTTATACGGCAATTGATTCTTCAGGAAACATGGGTGAATGCTCTTTTGAATTATCAGTGGTTGATACAACTAAACCTGTTTTAGTAAGTTGTCCACCAAATCAAGTTTATGATGAAATATCAAATCTATGTACAGATAGTGTATCATGGGGAGCTGTTGTATATGAAGACAATTGCCCCTTTAACATTACTTATTCTATTACAACATTAGGAGGTTCTCCAACGGGGCTACAACCATTTCAACC
>NVUQ01000106.1 GCA_002401955.1 Flavobacteriales bacterium
TAATAAGTTTTGCAAGTTGCTCCCGATGACTGACTGATGGCGGATAGCGTTTTAATAGGAATTAAGTTAACCCCCAAAGCCAAAGCTTTGGCTAATTAGTTAAACGAAGAATTGTACTTTTAATTCGCCCTACAAAAACATAGATTGGTCGTTGGTAGTAATCTCGAACTATGTTATGGATATTCAATCTTTATGCATCTTAACATTAAAAAACTGAACATATGAAAACATTAAAGACAATTACAATCCTAACACTGTTAATTACAAGCTTAAATTTAACAGGACAAATTAACACTGAAATCGAGACTAAGGACTCATATATTGAAGTGATAGGAATGGCTGAAAAAGAAATAGCCCCTGATGAAATTTACATTTCCATAACTATAAGAGAACGAATAGAAAACAAGGAAAAGATAACTATTGAGAAACAAGAATTTGACTTAAAAGAAGCAT
This sequence comes from Flavobacteriales bacterium, assembly GCA_002401955.1. Classification (GTDB taxonomy): domain Bacteria; phylum Bacteroidota; class Bacteroidia; order Flavobacteriales_E; family Vicingaceae. The sequence goes on from NVUQ01000106.1 coordinate 454, forward strand.
TAAAAAGTCTTGAAATTTCTCTTGATAATTTTTCACTATCTGATGCTAACGCAAATTACATTAGAATAAAATGGACAAAGAAGGACGTTATTGCGAAAAGCGAATATCTTTTAAAAGTAGAAAATGCAATGACTATTGGAAAAGTTTTTCAAAAGCTGAACAAACTTAAAATTGTAGACGCACATATTTCTAGAGTTAGCCATTCAAAGATATTAGAATTTAAAAAGGAAGTTCGAATTATGGCTATTAAAGAAGCTAAAGAAAAGGCAGACTACTTATTACAGGCTATTGGTGAACAGATAGGCAAAGCTATAAAGGTAAATGAAATAAGCCCAAATTCTATTGAAAATGATTCTTACTTAAACGTTAGATCTAACGAATTTAAAAGGTATTATAATTCTAATGACATGGTTGACAAACTTAATGATTCTACCATAGTCCAATTCCAAAAAATAAAACTAAAAACCTCTATTTATGTAAAGTTTCAAATAAAGTAAAAAAGGCAACTACCACCAACAATTGTGTTCCTTACACAACCCTATAATGCTCAATAAAAAGTATTTTCCTATTTATTTTAAAGGATATTTGTTTTTATACCAATTTAATTTCAAAACACCTAACAATGGTTTTTTTGTATAATACCAATAGATAATCGGAGCCAGAGAATGAGAGTAACGAAATTATCGGGCATTTTGATTACAAATCGGTATTACTCCTAAATTGATGCCATTTTTTTAAATACTTTTATCAACAAAACTGTGCAGCAGGTACAATGGCTATATTTCATTATGTTGGCTGATTACTGTACATTTGGTTTCAACAAAACGAAAACATAGAGTTGTCGTTAGCATTCATTATGAATAAAATATTTACTATCATATTAATTTTAGGAACACACCTAGGCATTTTTGCTCAAGAATTAGATGTTTTTATTCATGGAGGTGACACATGCTATATACTAAAGGACTCTTTAAGTTTTAGTGATTTTCACGATTATTCAGAATTCACTAACTCTTTTCCTGATGGTCTATGGGTGCAATTAACAGATGAAATATTAGAATATAAATTCCATTTAAAAAATAATAAACTAAATGGTATTTGGACATCATATGACAACCAAAATAAAGAATATTATAAGAAAGGAAATTATGTCGATGGATTTAAAACAGGTCCATTTTATAGCTATTCTGAATCAGGTCAAATCTTCTCAATAGACTATTGGGCTGATGGTAGCCAGCAAGAATCATACTATTATTACAAAAATGGAAATTTAAAAAAGAGGTTCTTACATGTTTCAGATACTTTAGATTTTCATACTTATTATTACCCAAATGGTTTTAAGAAATCAGAAGGTTTATTTTCAGTAAAAATGAATGACAAAACTGGGAAAATTGAAAATTGGAAATCGGCAAATTGGACAACCTGGTTTGATAATGGTGTGGTTGAATCATTTGGTCCTTACTATAGAGGTAAAAAGAATTCTGCATGGGATTACTTCAACAAAGAAAATGAATTCGTGAAATCTGAGTATTATAAAGAAGGCATATTAATTAAATCTTCAACAGCTGGAACTTATGGGGAAATGGGGATTATAAGAGGACAGTACAAGAAATAAACGTATGCTAACATCATCTATATTTTATAGGGCAGTTGGCAGTAAATTGAAGCAGTAAAGCAATTAATAAACTCCGCCAAAAATTTGTTTTACAGTTTTATTAAGACAAAAATTAAAACACTAACCCAAAGCTTTGGCTAAATCCTTAAACGAAAATATGTACTTTTAAATCTTCCTACGAAAACATAGATTGGGCGTTATCACCAATTAAAGCAAAACAGAACCGAATGCATAAGATTGAAAAATGAGAGCAACAGAGCAAATAGGAAAAATAATAATTCGATTACCTGATGAGAATTCTAAACAATTCTACATCTTTCAGGATTTGGCGGATTTGTTCGGTGATGAATATCAAAGTGATTCTGTTTCTAAATTGAGAAAAGAATTAAAGACCTTAGATTTAAAACCAAAACCAAGTGTTGATTATGAGGCTGATAACGCTTCGATTAGAACATCAAGCGCAAATACGATATTTGAAACAGCAAAGATTATTAATGACTTATCAATTCCAGAGATTAAGATAAATGATAAAGAAACTTGGACTGTTTTATACACTAAACTAAAGGACTGGAAACGACCGAAACCTCAAAAATGGACTATTGGAGATATTTTCACATTCAAAGTAAAGGATGATTTTTTTGTATTCGGACAAATCGTTGGTAAATATCCGACCTGTGCATTATTTGACTTAAAATCTGATACAGAATCATTTTCGGATGATGACCTAAGAAAAGCTAAAGCAATTACTCTTCTTCACTTAACACCAAATAGATTAAATGATTTCTCATGGAAAGTGTTGAGAAGTTTTGACGTTTTAGCTTCAAAAGATTCTGGACCTTGGGGGTCAGATAAAATTCGGATTGGACATAAATCTGCAACTTCTGGATATTTGGAAGATGTTGCAACCTATTTCTGGTTTGGAGAGCATGATTGGAAAGACGAAAACAAACTAAAGAGTCTGATTATAAAAGAAAAAGGATTGATAAAAAGACTATTTAGAGTAAAATAACTGGTGGTAACACTAGTGGTCGTTGCACAACCCTATAATTCTCAACAAAAAATATTTCCCTATTGATTTTAAAGGATATTTGTTTTTATACCAATAAGTACCTACTCCCCCTCACCAACAACCTCAACCCATTGCCCTGGAATTAACGATTGAATAGTTGCATCATACATTGCTTCACATTGTACGCTTGGCAAATAAAAACGACCTTGGTAAGAGGCATTTAACAATACTCGAAAAGTCCTTTTTCGATTTTTACCCACATTAAAATAAGAATAAACTCTATCATCTCTTATATCTTGATAGCGTGGTTTATCTTTTACTTTAACTGTTTCTATCTCGTCCATTCTAATGTTACGAATTTCCCAACCCGATGGGAATATTTGATTTAATGCCATTTCTTTGTAATCACCTCTAATACCTGGATGAGTGATACTTACCTCAGCCATAAAATCTGTTCCTTGTTCTAATCGGGATGGATCAATAACCTTTCCATCCATATTCAAATAACGAACAATTGTTGTTAAATTACTTTGTTCTTTAATTTCATTACCCATCATAGGTATCCCACTCAATACAACATTAGTAAATAATGGTGTTGACCCTGTATTTTTTACAATGATATTGCCATTATTAATTCCATTTACTTTTAATTGATGTTTTACTATTGGTTTTGAATCCGTAGCTACAGATTCACTTTTCCCGTTTATAGTGATGGTATATTTAATTTCTTTATTTACTTCATCAGCACCAATAAATTTAGCAGCAGCCAACAAGCAATAAGCGGTAGATTGTGTACTCATCCAACGATTAGAAGTCATGATTACTGATAACTCTTTTAATAATGCTAAAGCTTCTTTACGTTTACCCATCAGCACCATTGTTTCCATTATCATTGCCTGATCTCTTTCTATACTCCCGTAAGTGTAAGAAAACTTGTTATAGCTTTCTACTTGAGTGGTTAATTCTGCAACCATCTTATTAGCTACACTTGTTTTACCAGCTAAATAATAAGTTGCAGCCAATCTCCATTTTGTTAATGAATTCAAGCCTTTCATTTCTCTCATTCTATTCATTGCACCTAATGCTGGTTTTTTAGCCAAAGCCAATGTATATAAACGATAAGCCTGCAACAATTCTCCATCTCTACGATAATAACGGTAAGTACTATTTTGTGAAGGATTCCACTGGTTTGCTTTACTACGTTGATATTTCACCCAATTATTAAAGAAACCTATAGGCAATTTATAACCTTTATTTTTTGCTTCAATCATAAAATGACCGGCATAATTAGTTCCCCAATCACTTTCATAATGTTCTCCTGGCCAATAGCTCATTCCGCCATTAGCAGTTTGAAATCCTTTTAAACGGTTAATTCCAGAACGGATATTATCTTCAATATTTTTCTCTTGTTCATTAGTCAATTCTACTAAACCACTTAAATACAACTGAGGGAAAATAGAAGATGTTGTTTGCTCAACACAACCGTGAGGGTATCGAATTAAATATTGTAAGCGATTTTCTAGGCCTAAGGAAGGGATAGAAGAAATTTCTACAATTCCTTTTCGAGTACCTCCTATCCCAAAGGGTTTATATGTAGTTTTCCATGATTCACTTTTTAATGCTGTTCCATCTTGCACTCTACTTGTTGCTGGATTTGGCATACGAACATCCAATTCCATTTCATAGGTTGCTTTCTCTCCTGCTCCTGTTACAGTAATTTTTGCAGTAGCCATTCCTATCTTTTTCGCTACATCAATATCAAACTCTACCAACATATCTCCCTCTTCGGTAAACGTAATGTTTTTGGTTTTGCTTCCTATTACTTTTAATAAGCCATTGGTTTCTACAACTACCTTAACATTTTTTACTTTTTTAGACATAGAAAAAACGGTTACAGGCAGTTTTACTTTTTCGGTAGGTCCTAAAACTCTTGGTAATGTTGCTAAAACCATTAATGGCTTTTTAACAGGTGTTGTTTTTTCTGATGAGCCATAAGCTCCACCTTCTCCTGCAACAACCATTGTTCGTACAGAACCCACATAGTTTGGCATTTTAAATTTAATTGTTTTTTCTCCTCCACTTTTTAATTCAAAAGGACCAAAGTATTTAACAACTGGTTTAAAACGGTTTGCTTTTTTACCTCCTTTATTATTTAAATATTCATCTCCACCTAAAGCAAGTAAACCAGACATTTCTCCTGTAAAAGCACCGACAACATATTTATACATGTCCCAAGTTTTTATATTTAAAGCCTCTTTAGCGTAAAAATGACGCCAAGGTGCTGGTGTTTTAAATCGTGTTAAATCCAATAAACCATCATCAACTATAGCAATAGTAAAAGTCATCGGTTTTCCTTTTTCTTCACTTACTCTAATTTCTACATCTTCCTCTGGCACTAATACTTTTGGCATATCAATAATCGGGTTCAAGTGTGTTTCAGGGTCTTCTATATCTATTGGTTGAACTCCATACATTCGTATTGGCAAATTATTTTCTGTTTGATTGTGTGGTTGTATTAAAGTAATATTTACAAATACATTAGGCGCCATATCTGCGGTAGCTTCAAAAGTAAATTTGTTACCGTCAGCCAATTCTACCCATCTGGTATTAATCACCTTAGAACCTGTTTCTAAACTTACTAAAGCCCTCCCCTGATTTCCTTCTGGAAGTTCAACAGTTACTGTTTCGCCTACATTGTATTTCTTTTTATCAGTAGAAAAATTTAACATCTCTGCTCCTCCTGGCCCACTAGAACTATTATTCCACCAACCTTTATAACTGAAATACACTACTTGCCCAGAACTATGGCCAGTAACTTGATCCGTTACTCGAATAAACCTTCTTCCCCAATATTGATCTCCTACGTTTAATTCATAAATGGCTTTACCATCTTTTGTAGCAACATAATCGGTTAAAATTTTACTTTTACTTCTACTTCTTACATAATGTGCTAAATCATAATCGCTAGATCTTTCCCACCACCATCTCCAGTTCACATCATAAATTTCAATTTTCACATTTTCTCTATTTACAGGTTTTCCATTTTCGTCTACTGTAGCTATAGTTATTAGGTTTTTCTCATTAGAGAATAATGCTGCATTCCACCCTTCTCCTTCAGGAATCTTTAATCCAACATAACCACTATAAGGCGAATACTTCATCACATAACGGTCAATACTAAAATCTCCTCCTTGTTCGAATGCACGTGTTTTAAATTGTGCTTTTAACATTCCTGGAGCACTTTCTGCTACTTTTATTTTAGGATAAATAGTTGCTTGTCCTTCTGCATCTAATTTTCCTTCAAAAACTTTCTGTTCTTCACTCTCAAATTCTTTAGACGGATCATCAAAAACAAACTTATCGTAACCTTTAAATTGAGTCGATCCCTTTTTCAAAATCATTTCAATGTCGGCTTTTAAGCCTTTTGCTTTTGCTCCATGCAACCATTTAACTGTTAAAGCTCCTTCTTTGGTGTTAGATTTTAATATTTCGGTCCCAAAATCTAATTCAATTTTTAATCGATTAGGTTTAATGGCTTCTATTTTAATTGTTTTTGTAAATGTTGAACCACCTACTTTTACTTTTGCTAACCAATTTCCTGTTGGAGCATCAGCATCTGTTTTGGTTCTAAAATCATATAACCCATTAACTGAATTGGTTTTTACTTTTCTACTGTACAATTGGTTTTCTGGTGTAAATAATTCCATTACAACGGGATGTGTTTCAGGTATCGCATTGTTTTTATCTTCTAGCATAAATGCTACAAACAAAGAATCTCCTGGTCTCCACACTCCTCGTTCTCCATAAATAAAACCTTTTACTCCTTTTTTAGCTGCTTGCCCGTTTACATCAAACATACTCATGGATAATGCTTCCCCATCATCTAAACGTAAGTATCCTTTTTGCTTACCCTGTTCTGCAACTAACAGGAATGGTTTCTTACCTACTTTTATCGTTACAAAACCATCAGAATTAGTGGTTCCTTTTCCTATAACTTGTTGTTGGTAATTATAGAGCTTAACTTCTACTCCTGATAAACTTTTAGTGCTTTTTATATCTGTTACAGCAACAGTAATTTCATTGGTACTACCTCCTTTAGCCACAATTCCTAAATCAGAGGCAAATACATTTCTCACTTGTGCATCTTGAGCCATATAGTAAGTTGGCTTACAAGGATTCTCTCTTTCTTTATAAATATAATTATTATTGTATTCGTAATAATCATAGTAATCATCATAATAATATGAATTGGGTTGATCATATTTGGCATCTTCTTTATCCTCTCCTCCTTCATAAACAAAATCATCTTCTTCCTCTTCTTCCCCGCAAGGATAAAGTGAATGTTTTCTTTTAAAACTGATACTCACTCTATATAATGCCCCAGGATCTACTTCTATAATTTCTGATAGGTCTAAAGAAAAAGTATTCCAACTTCCATAATCTATAGGTTTATCAGATTTTAACTCAACTTCTTTTTTATAAACAATACGTCCTACTCTTTTCATTTCCCTATTTCCATCAAATTGATTAACTTGGAAAAACTGAGCCATATTATCTTCAAAAACCTTAATAATTTTAACATTTACAGCTCTTAAATTAACAGCCTTAAATGGAAATATTAATCCGTTGGTACTTGGCAAAATAACTCCTTTACCAATAATTTGAACAGCTGGCTTGGTATTGAAAAAGGTAAGTTGTTTTCTAAATTCATTATTCATCTGATAATTAAGTGTATTTCGCACCCCATCAGTAACTACTAATTCTGTAATACCAGTAACTCTATTTCTTGGATAAGCTTTTACTTCATTTCTATTAATTTCTAATCTTAAATCGTCTCCAGATGATAAAAAGATAAGTCCTTCTAAATCTTGCGTTCTCTTTATAGGGTCAGAAAAACGAATAGAAACATATTGATTAGGTTGTTGGTACACTCTAACATTCATCACTTTAAAATCTCCTAAAGCGGGAATTTCTATTTCCATTTCTTCTTTACCTTCTTCAGAACCAACAACTCCTCCATCCCACTCTAATAAAACTTCACCTTTACTTTCTGTTCGTGAAACACTATCTACTTCAAATTTGTGATTTTTACTATCTCCTGCATGATCCCAAGTAATGTGCAACTGTTTTCCTTCTTGGTTTGCTTGGAATATCTGTTCTATTTCCTCATCCTCTGCAACATCTGCTGTAACGATAGAACCTTTTACTTTTTGCCACTTTAAATCCAAGTCATCATAAGCTTCCATACCATCAAAATAAACATCTACAGCCTGAAACATAGTTTGAAATTGAAACTCCAAAACTTCTAATTCACTAGGAACTTCAATTAATTCTGAAAGATCAAATTGAACATCATATAATTGGCCTGATGGCAATTTATCTGTTGACTTAAAAACAACTGTTCTATCATCTTCCCAATAAGCTTCTCCATCAATATTAGGGTCAAAATCAAACAAATCATTTGCAACATCTTCTGTTTGTTTTAATTCATCAACAGCCTCTCTTAAACGAACTATTATTTCTGAATCTTTAGAAATTACACCCGAAGTAAAGGAAGAAACGTAACCTGTAAATGCTGGATTTATTTGTGGTGGCGTTGTATCTTTTTCATTAAAAAAAGTATATAAAATAGCTGCAAGAACAAGAATTAATGATCCATATATTATAATTTTTTTCTTCATTTTAATAGGTTTTGATGTTGGTGAATCGATTTCTAAATTTCTCCATTATTATAACTTTTACAAAAAATAGTTATTGCTTTTTATGAACAAAAAAAATTAATTTACTTTTATAAGCCATAATCACAAAACATAAACAGATGAAAAAAATCATTACCATTACGCTTACATTATTAATCTTTAGTTGTTCTTCTGATGTTAATACAAATTCTGATAACAATACAGAAACTGCTATTGTTACTGAGTTTTTACAAGACATTACAACTTTAAAAGAGGTAAACAGTAAATCTCCTATTGCTGATTTTCAAGAGGCCGCTAAAACCTCAGCTAGTAAAATATTAGAATTGGATAAAAACAATATTGAAACAGTATTAACTGAAGCTAAAACCTACAAAAACTGTGTTATTATTACTGGAAATCATACAATTGTTAAAATATTAGATTTTGATGATTGTAAACAATCTTCTTCTTGGGGATACTGTATGCCCATTGCAGAAGGTTACATTAAAAAGGGAGAATTAGTAAGCCAAGAAGATTACATCAATAATATTATTGGTAGACCGGATGCTCAAAAAAGGACTGTTTATTTATTTGAATAAAACTCCCTAAAAAAAAGAAAGGCTTTCATTTATTTAATGAAAGGCTTTCTTTTTTAATTTAAGTTAATCTTACTTCACCAACTTCATAGTATAATTATCATGCTCATTGTAAAGGTTTATATAGTATAATCCTTTAGCTATAGTGTTCAAGTTAATTATTTCTCTTTGTTGTTTTGAGCTTACATTTATTTTTTCAGAAACAAGAACTTGTCCTAAAGCATTTAATACAACTAAATTGTAATTACCATTTAAGTTAGTCATTTCCAATTGTAAACTATTAGCTCCATTTAAAAACGATGTTACTTGTGTTTGCTCGTTTAAGGCATTAATGCCAGTACAGGTATTTACCACTACTGTAATCTGATCTTGATTAGAACAATTGTTTGCATCTGTTCCTGTAACAGTATAAGTGTTTGTTACTGTAGGGTTAAAAGGAGTGCCATCAACAACCCCATTATTCCATAAATAGGTGTTCGCTCCTGAACCTGTAAGTGTTACAGGATCACCTGAACATATTGCTGTATCTGTTGTATTAGCAACTACTGTTGGTAATGCATTTACTGTTGCTGTTACGGTAGTTCTAGAACTTACACAATCCATTTCCTTTACCTTCCAATCATAAAAGAAATAATAATAACCTACAGGATTTGTTCCTGCACTACTCTTAGTAATAGATGCTATTCCATTTAAAGTGTATGGATAAGCTGTTCCTCCATTGTTTCTATACATATCAATCATAGACGAATTAGACACTCCTAATTGATAATCAGTGCCTGGAGTTACATTAAAGTTTAAAGCTACTGTTTGTGTACCGTTGGGTATGTTAACCGTTGCAGATTGTAAGACCGTACCACTACTATTTCTTAATTCTATAGTTCGATTACCTGCACCTCCAGAATAAACAACCACAGAAACAATTTCCATAGATTGATAAACATCAAAAATTAAATACTGAGAATTATTAAAATTATTTCCTCCTCCAGTATTATCGGGTTTTCCCATAGCTTGATTAGGAGCAACAATAACATCTTCAACATAATAAGTTGTAGTTATATTTAAAGAAGGTGTAGTGTATGATGTTCCTGTGTTGACTGGAGAGCCACCTGTTGCAGCAGCATACCAATTTAATATACCAGAACCACTAGCTGATAAATTTGCAGTATTATTTTCACAAATAACATCTCCAGTAATAGAAGGTGCGGCTGGCATATTTACAAAAACAAACGCTGTTTTAATTAAATTTCCTGAACCTATTCCATTATCAGCTGTTAACTCTACAGTATATAATCCGTTACTCGAATAAGTATGACTTGGGTTTTGTTGTGTTGATCCATTGGTATCTCCAAAATCCCAAACCCACGAAGTAGGTCCGTTAGATGAAAGGTCAGTGAAATTTACAATTCCAGTACAGGTTGTATCAACATCTACAGAAAAATCTACACTTGGTGCTTGATTTGGTAATTGGCATTGCCAATCTATTTGAAAACCAGCATCCTCAGTTCCTTGATCCGAATGAAATACTATCGTAATTGCTCCACCCGTTGATGAAACAGTTGTAGGTACATTATTATTACAATAGGTATCAATTAGTGGTGATGATGTATTTGGACCATCATAAACTCTTACATAATCAAAATTACAAGAACCGTTCTGCCCTGCCTCTACATCGAAACTAACAAAAGTTAAATCGATTATTGAAGCTCCTATTGGTGCTATTGTTATTTGAGCATCTTCTTCAGCACCATAATTGGCTGTAGGCCCTCCACTATCGTAAAGTGTTCCCTCACATGATGTTTGTGTGCTTGCTGTGCCACTTGTTGGCAAGGTTGATATACACGGCAATAGAGAATCTATAACTATGTAAGCTATTTTTACGGTTGTATCAACCCCACAAGATGCTCCTCCATCAGCTATTAATTCTACGGTATAAATTCCGTAATTATTATATGTATGAGATGGGTTAGTTTGAGTACTTGAATTAAAATCGCCAAAATCCCATGAATATGATATTCCATTTACACTTAGATTATTAAAGTCAACGGTAAATGGAGCAATACAAGAAGAATCAATAGGCACATCAAAATCACTAACTGTAAAGGGTGCATACATTGGTCCGACACCAACTGCATACCAAGCATTAGTTACTTCTTGCACTTGTGAAGTACAAGCTCCAAATAAATCTATTGCCGATTGTATACCATAAAAACGTGCATCTGCATAATCAGAGCTTTGAGTTAAATAAATAGTTAAATTTCTAAAAGCAACTTGCCCAGCTACTGTAATTCCTATTGAGTTTACTGTGTAAGCATCTCCATTATCATTTGTTCCTGCACCACCATCGGTTAATAATACAAACCAAAAATTTTGTACTCCACTATTGGAATGAACTCCACCGTTATCAGCCCCACCTAATGGTTGCCAATTATTACCAAAATACGTATGAGGATCTCCTTCTGAATTTGGATCTGCCATATTTCTAATTACCATTCCTAAATCATCTCCTAATACCCAATTAGCGTTAGGATGTCCAGGCCTGTTTAGCATATCTATCGATATACCAAAAATATCACTGAAAGATTCATTTAAAGCTCCTGATTCATCTTGATAAACCAAATCAGCAGTGTTTGTTGTTAATCCATGCGTTACCTCATGACCTGCAACATCTATTGATGTAAGTGGAGCTGAATTCCCAGCACCATCACCATATGTCATTCTGTTCCCATCCCAAAAAGCATTGGCATAATTATCATCATGATGAACATAACTATCTAAACGAAATCCTGCTCCATCTATACTGTTTCTTCCGTGTACATTTAAATAATAATCATAAGTCATTTCGGCTCCCCAATGCGCATCAATTCCAGCATCAGTTACCGTCCATATTGCAGAACCGTTTGTTATATCAGTATTTGTATAGTTAGTGCTATTACCATTTGTAAAAGTTCTAATACCATTACCTCTTCCTGTTTCTCGCAATCGAAATGGCCCACTAGAATTATCACATACTATTGTTTGTGTTCCGCTGTATAAAGTTGTTGCGGAACCTGTAACATCTGCTTCATGTATCATGTTTTGTTCCCACACAATTTCTCCTGATGTTGCATCTACAAAAATTTCTCTTCGACTAAAAGGTTCTTGAGCATAAACATTAAATTTATAGGCTAATTGAAGTGATTTCTCTACTTGACCTTTATCATTGACTAAAACCAATTCTCCTGTGGGATAATAAGTGGCATTAACATCTTCTTGCTCCCATTTTAAATGATCCTCTTCTGCCTGTATTTGCCATTTGTAAGTAGTTGCACCAATATGGTTTAACGCTTTGCCTAACGCTACTGCTTCTGATAATGATGCTGTTGATGGTGCATTTACATTGCTAAACAACTCTCCATTAACTGATACTACCAAACCATTTTGAACGTGAGCTATAAAAGCTGATAATTCAACAGGAACTCCATTTACTGTTTGTTGGTAACGATAATGTGATAATCCTAATTTTCCAACTTCTTTTTTAATAAGTTGGATTCCATATTTAGCATCACTTTTGTAAAATTGATTTAACCATCCTTCTAATTTTTCTAAAGGAATTCCTTTTCCTTTTCTAAATTTTACATAATTAGGAACATTTGTAAAACTCTTTAATCTTACAATTTCACTATTAGATACTTTTTCTGATGCTTTTACCCCTGTAAAAACAGTTGCTTTTTCAATAGCAGAAAGTGATATAACGGAAAATATCGAAATAAAAAATAAGGCTTTTTTCATGATTTTAGAAGTAGTTTAGTTAGTTAAGTCCATAAATTTAACATTTTGAAATTGAATTCCAAAAACTAAAGCACTTCAAAATGAGAATATTATGTTTGATTCAACTAACGGTCGTTATTTAAAGATTTCGGTATTCACTAACTCTTCTAGGTAAGTTCTTTTTCCATTTATGAACATAATTACAAAGGCATCATCTTGTCCTTGTGTTACCGTTTTAATCTGTAATGCTTTAGCTGCTCTTAATGTTGAAAATTCACCAATTGTAAAACGAGTTATTCCATCTTCCAAAACAACTGTTTCTATTTCACCTAAACCTTCTAAATGGTTACTTCTATAATTTTTCGGATTAGTATATGCAGCAACCTGCACCCTAAACACCAATCCTGGTGCAGATTGGTCTCCAAATTTTAACATTATATCTTCAGCGTTCATTTCTTCAAGCATAGAAACATCTCCACTTAACAATCCATAATAATGGTTTTTAACTTCAAAACGATAATTCCCATCATCATCCGTGGGTTCCCCATTAATTAATGCTTTTGCGTAAGGCAATCCTTTCATAGTTATCTGACCTTTAAACACGTATGAAGTGTCCTCAATACGTTTTTCATCTTCTTCATCAAGAAATAACAAATAATATTCATCTGTAGGTAAATTATTAAATTCATAACTACCATTAGCATCAGTTGTATCGGTCTGTGTAAAGGTCTTATCTTTGTTGGATAAGTTTATTCTTAAATTCATTATAGGAGACAAAGGGTTTTCTGTAATTAATGCTACACCGTTTATATTTACGTCTCTTGAAATAAAATCAATATTTTTTTCAATCTCAGCATACTCGGTATAAGTAGTTGCATCTATAGAAACAACCTGTGAGACAAAGCTATCTACTTCATATGTAACTACGTAATAGTCATTTAGATCAATATAAAATTGATATTTCCCATCTGTCAAATCTGAAGTATATGTACCTAAATCATTTCCTGACTCTGTCCTTACTATTACTCTTGCAGTAACAAACTCACCATCTGTTCTAATCACACCTTTTACTAATAAAACTGGCTTACTTGTAACAATATCATTCACATTAATTTTATAGATGTCTTGTTGCCCGAAACCACCTTTTCTAGCTGAAGAATAATATGCATTACCTTTACCTGAGACATAAAAGAAAATATCATTTGATGTTGTATTAATTGGATATCCAATGTTTCTAGGTTCTAAATAGGTAGAGTCAGTTAAGATTTTAGATTCAAAAATATCATATCCTCCCATTGATGAATGTCCTTTTGAACTAAAGTTAAATGTTACTCCATCCGAATGAATAAAGGGAGCATCATCATCATGTACTGTATTAATAGTTGATCCTAAATTTTTAACCTCTGCCCAAACTGTATCACCTATTAGTTTTGCACTATATAAATCCTTTCCTCCTATCCCTCCTGGTCTATCACTAGAAAATATCATGAATTTTCCGTGAGGAGAAATTGCTGCATGCCCTTCCCAATCTTCTGAATTAATATACAAACCTAAAAGTTCTCCCCATTCTCCATTTTCTTTTTTTGTTTCAAAAATATCTCCAGAATGCTCTTTTGTATCTTGATATACGTATAATTTTTGACCATCTGGGCTTAAAGATATACTCGCTTCATGTAAAGATGAATTAATACTATCACTTATTGATTTTGGCTCTGACCAAACACTTCCATTATATGTAGAAATGAATATATCTTCATAAAAATTACCATTTACTATAGATCTATTAAACTCATCTTGTCTTTTACCAACACTTTTAGTCCCTTTGTAAGTATATATTATTGTTGTTTCATCAGCATTAACCGTAGGGCTATACTCATTATCTATTGTATTAACTGGGCTCCCTAAATTAGTTATCTCAACATTAATAGAGTCTTTAATTAAAAGTTTAGCATTTTCACATTGTTGCATCAAAAGAGGTATCTCCTTTTTCGATTCGGAAGAATTTTTGACATTATTCAATGCTTTTTCAAACATTTTAATCGCTAAATCAAACTTATAATTTAGTGCATAAGCTTTACCTAAATAATATTGAACATCTTCAGTCTTAGGTTTTATATTATAAACTCCTTCAATATATTCTATTGCTTTTTCAGGCGAAACAGTGAGATGTAAATAACAAATACCAATTTTAAGTTGGTACTCAATTACTTTTGGGTTTTCGGTCGTTAATATCTCATACAAAGCCAATGCATCATAATAATTACCTGCATTATAAAAACTTTCAGCATCTTCATAATTAAACTCTTTACCTCTAGGTTCATATTGCGCAGAAGCGTTTATTACAAATGCTAAAAAGGCAATTGAAAAAATAAAATAATGAATTTGTTTTTTCATAAAATCAACTATAATGGGATAAAGCTAAAAAAATATATTGAAACATAAAAAAGAAGCCCTTATTCAAAAACATCATTTTTAACTAATTCTTCTAGATAAGTTCTTTTTCCATCTACAAAAACAATAATAAATGCATCTGATTTCCCTTTACTTTTTGCAGTATCTAATAAGCCTGTTGCTTCTTTTAAAGTAGTAGAACCCCCAACCATAAATCTTGTTAACCCGTCATCTAAAACTATTTGCTCTACTTCACCTAAAGATTTAAAACTCTTTGCATCAAAATTGTTAACATTACTAAGTGCTGCCACTTGCACTTTATATATTAATCCTGGAGCTTTTTTATCACCATATTTCTCTAAAATTTCATCTTCAGACAATCCCTCTAAAGGATTCGTTTCTTCTTGATATTTACTTTCTATTTCTAATCTATATTTCCCTTTATCATCTGCTTTCTGATTATTAACCAAAGTTTTAATGTGAGGTCTACCTATTTTTGTTATTTCACCTTCTAAAACATAAATTGAATCATCAATTTCAGCCTCATCTATCTCGTCAATAAATAAAATATATTCATCATCTATTTTTAGTTTTGAGAAATTATATCTTCCTGCATTATCAGTAGTATCAGCTAGGTTAAACGTTCTTTCTTTATTGGTAATATTCACTCTTAAGTTAGCAATTGGTGAGTTAGGATCTTTATATAAAAAAGCAATACCAGTAATATTAATACCAGTAACATTAATAAAATAAATATCATTTTGGCCATATCCGCCTTTTCTTGCGGAAGAATAATATACATTCTCATTAGCCAATACTCTATAAAATATATCATTTGAAGTTGTATTAATTGGATACCCCATATTTACGGGAGAAGAATAAGCAGAATCCCCTATAACCTTAGACTCAAACACATCATATCCACCCATAGAGCTATGGCCTTTAGAACTAAAATTAAACATCTCTCCATCTGCATGTAAAAATGGAGAATCTTCATCGTAAATAGTATTAATTGTTGATCCTAAGTTTTTAATATTACCCCAAGAGCCATCTTTTTTCAAGGTAGCACTATATAAATCTTTACCTCCTATTCCTCCTGGTCTATTACTAGAAAAAATAATTTTTTCACCATCTGTAGAAACTGTTGCATGACCCTCCCAATATTTTGAGTTTATTCCCAGTCTTTTAGGTTCCGACCATTCACTTTCCTCTTTTATACTTTCATAAATATCTCCAGAGGCAGCTTTAGTATCCTTATATAAAAACAATTTATTACCATCTGCTGAAATAGAAATGCCACCTTCGTTTAACACAGAATTGATACTGTCACTTATAGAAGTTGGTTCTTCCCACAAATTATTATTAAAATTAGAGATGTAAATATCCTCATTAAAGCTTCCATTTTTTTTAGGTTTATTATACTTATTCAATCGCCCTCCCACACTTTTTTCTCCTCTATAGGTAAAAATAAGAACGGATTCTTCTTCATTAATTATTGGACTATATTCATTGGCAGAAGTATTAATAGGCCCTCCCAAATTTATAATTTCAACTGATAAGGAATCTTTCACTAAACCTATAGCATTATTACACTGTTCCTTTAAATGTGGTATATCCTTGATAAAACTAGGCTCTGTATTTTTATTCGTTAGAGCATAATCATATTGTTCAAGAGCTAATTTAAACTCGTAGTTTAAAGCATAGGATCTTCCTAAGTAATAATGAATGTTAATTATATCAGGATCGATATCGTAAACATTTTTAATGTACTCTATAGCTTTTTCTGGATTTTGATTTAAATGTAAGTAACAAATACCAGCCCTCATTTTGTAGGCTAACCTATCAGGTTTTTGATCCATCAATAGCCTATATAAGGGCAAAGCATCATAATAATTACCTATATCATAAAAACTTTCAGCATCTATTCCATTAAACTTATCACCCCTAGGCTCAAACTGTGAGTAAAGGTTTCCAATTGTGGTTAAAAAAATAAAAAAAAATGTAATTTGTAATTTAACTCTCATAGTTCTTTTAGATAAAAATTGTTTAAATCGTAACTTTTGAAGATTAATTTGCAATCTTTCCATTTAAAATAATAGTCTTTATAAAATTACTTCCAAATGAATAAGGAATAAAAGCAATTGATGAAATTTCTTTTGTAATAAATAAATTTGCTTTTTTACCAATAGCTATACTTCCATGAGTCTTATTTATTCCCATTGCATAAGAAGCATTTATTGTGCTTGCATTTACAACTTCTTCTGGTGTCATTTTATAATTGATACAAGCCAAAGATAAAACAAAAGGCATATTACCTGATGGTGTAGATCCTGGATTAAAATCTGTTGCCAAACACACTGGCAAACCACTATCTATCAATCTACGAGCAGGAGCATAAGGAATTCCTAAAAAGAAAGAACATGAAGGTAATAATGTTGGCATCACATCTGACTTTATCAAATCTTGGATATCTTGCTCTTCCATCACTTCTAAATGATCAACCGATAAGGCATTATTTTTTATTCCTACTTGAATTCCTCCTATAGATGTAAATTGATTTACATGAATTTTAGGAATTAATCCAATAGCAATTCCAGCTTGTAAAACTCGTTCAGCTTCCTCTGGTGTGTAATAATTTGTTTCACAAAAAACATCAATGTAATCAGCCAAACTTTCACTTTTAATAATAGGAATCATTTCATTGATAATCAAATCTATATACCCCTTTCTGTTTTGTTTATATTTAGTTGGAATTGCATGTGCTCCTAAAAAATTTGCTTTAATAGTAAGCTCACTTTTTTCTTTTAATTTTTTGATAACTCTAAGCATTTTCAGTTCCCCTTCAACACTTAAACCATAACCACTTTTTATCTCTACTGCCCCAGTCCCCGTTTTCTTAATTTCTTCTAATCGTTTCCATGCATCATTAAACAAGTCTTCTTCTGATGTATTTTGAAGTTTCTTTGCAGAGTTTAATATCCCTCCACCTTTTTTAGCGATCTCCTCATAAGTTAATCCGTTAATTCTATCTACAAATTCTTCTTCCCTACTGGCTGCATAAACAATATGGGTATGAGAATCGCAAAATGAAGGGAACACCATTTGTCCACTGGCATCAATCACTTCTAAATCAGACCAATCGGTTATTCCTCCCCATTCATCCATTTCTCCAAAATCTACTATTATACCATCCTCTACGGCTAACCAAGCATCTTTTATTGTTGGCAAGGCTTTCATCTCAGCCCCCGTAACATTTTCTTTTGGTGTAGATTCAACCTGCACCAATTCTTTTATATTCTTTATTAATAGCTTACTCATTATTCACTTTATTATCTTCCGAAATTAGTAAAAATTATTCCTATTTTAGCCTACGATTTTAACAAGATTAAAGATGGCAGGAAATTCTTTCGGTAACATATTTAAACTCACCACTTTTGGTGAATCTCATGGAGAAGCAATTGGAGGTGTTGTTGATGGCTGTCCTTCGGGATTAAAACTAAACATTGATTACATCCAAAGCGAGTTAGCTAAACGTAAACCTGGTCAATCTAAAATTGTTACACAACGAAAAGAAGATGATAAAGTGGAAATTCTTTCAGGAGTTTTTGAGGGATTAACAACTGGAACACCTATTGGTTTTGTTATTAAAAACACCAATCAAAAATCACAAGATTACTCGCACATAAAAGATAAATATAGGCCATCGCACGCTGATTACACTTACGAAACCAAATATGGAGTAAGAGATTATAGAGGTGGTGGAAGAAGTTCTGCTCGAGAAACAGCATGTAGAGTTGTTGGGGGAGCAATCGCTAAACAGGTTCTCCAACATTACGGAATTAAAATAGATGCTTATGTCTCTCAAGTTGGTGAATTAAAAGTGATTAAGCATTATTCCGAATTGGATTTATCAACTACTTACAACAATGCAGTTCGTTGTCCGGATGAGCATTTAGTAGAAATGATGTTTAATTACATTGATAAAGTTAGAAAAGAAGGTGATACCATTGGCGGAATAGTAAGCTGTGTGATTACTGGAACTCCAGTTGGTTTAGGAGCACCTGTTTTTGATCGCTTAGAAGCTGATTTGGCAAAGTCAATGCTCAGTATTAATGCCACTAAAGGTTTTGAAATTGGATCTGGTTTTAGCGGTATTACTCAAAAAGGATCGGAGCATAATGATGCGTTTTACACTTCTATTCCGCTTAGTGACCAAAGCTCAAAAGAGGTTAGAACAAGAACAAATAAGTCTGGTGGTGTACAAGGCGGAATTAGTAACGGAGAAGATATTTTCTTTAACGTGGCCTTTAAACCTGTAGCTACCATTATGCAAAAACAAAACACTGTAAATAAAGACTTAGAGGAGGTTGAAATTACGGGCAAAGGAAGACACGACCCTTGCGTTTTACCCAGAGCAACGGTAATTGTAGAAAGCATGGCAGCTATGGTTATAGTAGATCATGTTTTAAGAAATAGAACAAGTAAATTGATAATTGATAATTGATAATTGATAATTGATAATTGATAATTGATAATTGATAATTGATAATTGATAATTGATAAT
>NVUQ01000107.1 GCA_002401955.1 Flavobacteriales bacterium
CTGGAGAAAAAATTAAACCCCAAAGCCAAAGCTTTGGCTAATTAGTAAAACGAAAATAAGTACTTTTAAAACGCCCTACGAAAACATAGATTGGGCGTTAGCACACATTAAAAACAAAACACATGAAACAAATATTTTTACTTGGTCTTTGTTTAATTGCATTAAGCTCTTGTAACGAACCTAGTTTAGACAAACAATTTTCAGTGAACACGCTGACAGACGAAGATGGTCAAGTAAATGACGTAAAAATCATACGGAATGAGACTGATAGTAACTACATTCACTTAACATTCTTTCCAAATGGTGAAATTGAAATGCTTCGCGAGTTTAAAGATGGAAAAGAGAATGGAAAACACTTCCGTTGGCGTGAAAATGGACGATTAGTGATAGAAGGTTTTACAGTCAACGGTGAATACGATAGAGTAACTAGAGAAGTCCGAGATGATGGTCGAACGGGCTTCGAAGGAAAACGGAAAAATACCGAGTTCGAAGGAATAAATAATTCTTTCTATAAATCTGGAGCGATAGAAAGAAGTTGGAACAGAGTTAACAGCAAAGATTTTGGACGGTCTATTTACTATCACGAAAATGGAATGGTGAAAGAAGTTGGTGATTACGCTGACACAGGATATGTGCTGATAGGAAAATGGGATGAAAACGGAGAAAAAACAAAATAAAAACGTGAGCTAACAATCTATATATAATATGCCTTGTTGCGAGCATTTTAGCTTTGTGAAAATTGGGCAGTTAGCGCCATAATTTTTGCTATTGCTCTTTAATAACAGATTAGCGAGCTGCATTCTCGCTTAGTATTTGGTAGGTTTGTAGCTTTTAGATTGGTGCTTAATGGTTGATTCCTCACAAAAATTATTACTTTTAAGCGTTTAACCTACTAAAGCACATTACATATACTAGCGTTAGGCTTCATAAGTAAATGAATAAGAAATTAAAACAAATAATTTGGTTATTAGCTGCAATTTGCTTTGCAAGTTGTTCTACTCAAACAATACATATACATAAAAATGGAACTGCTTCAGTAGAAATAAATTTATTTGAAACAATAGATAAAGATAAAAACAACACGAATGAAACAGATACAACTTCCGCAATTGACAGCACAGAATTTGACAAAGAATCGTTAGGTGATTATCGTAAATCTATCAGAGATTTATACTCTTCTGAAATAATTACAAATTTCAAATATGATACTAGCAGTGATGAAATTATCACATTTAACATCAAACATGTGTACTCTTTGGGTAGGTATTTAGACCCTCTTTTCGGAACTTTTTTTGAATTTAAACTAACTGAAGATAAACTAATAATAACTGGACCTGACGGTAAAGCTGATCCTGAAGATGATATCACTGGGTCGACAAATATGATACCTGTTTATGCTCGTCTAATATTCGAAAAACAAATTAAAAACGTATTGACTAATAATAATTACTTAAAAAAGATAGACAGTCATACTATTGAAATTAAAACTAGTATAGGAGAGATTAACTACAGCGGAATAGGTAATCGAGTTGAAATAACTTTTGAATGAAAACAACGAAAGCCTAACAATGGCTATACGTAATGCGGGTTTTCTGCTAAACGTAAGGTCAGAACATTTAATGAAGTGCGCCAATACTTTAATTTGGTATTTAAAGTGAATAAATTAAACACAAAATATAAACTCTTGGCTACGTGCAAATTTGAAAACTACGCTTTTCAAATCCCGCACTACGCATAGCCGGGTCGTTGGCAAACATCACAAGCATTAAAAAATGAAAAAATATTTTATACTAATTACAAGTCTCTTTTTATTAAATGTATCGCAAGCACAGTTGTTTCAACAACAGTACGGTTTTGATAGAGACTTACAATGGAATTCGGCTGCTAAAATTAATGGCACAACTAATTTGTTCTTAGTGGGTAATCAAGGTTCCTTTAAAACTTCCATAGACAATGGAGCAACTTGGAATGATTATGCTCTAAATAGTGATACCTATATCGATATTACATTTCCTTCTGCAAATACAGGTTTCTTGTTATCGAATATGGGAACTTTATATAAAACAACAGATGGCGGTTCCACGTGGGATTCCACCTATAATTTTGGCTTTTTCCCGAGCGAATTTTTATTCGAATCTGACACTCTAGGTTATTGTATAGGTTCACTTGGAAACATATTTAAAACAGTTAATGGTGGAACTATCTGGACACCTCTCTCTACTGACGGTTTTACCGAGTCATTAAGAGGAATTTCTTTAAAAAGTATGGGAGAATTTACTGTTGTTGGCGACTCTGGAGCTGTATTAAACTATCGGAATTATGGAGATAGTGTTGTTTATGACACTACCAATGCGAATCAATTCTTACTCGATGTAGACTTTATAGATGACTCTACAGGATTTGCTTGTGGTACAGGAGCTACCATTATGAAATCAACCAATGGGGGAAAAACATGGAGCACTTTTGATTATACGTCTATTCCCTTATCACCTTCCCTCCAGTTTGTCGGTATTAATTTTATAAGTGCAGATACGGGCTTTGTGGTTTATGCAAATTCCGGATTTAGAATTTACTCCACTTTTGATGGTGGTCTAACTTGGAATAGAGGTGCTTATAATGGATCTTACGCTGTAAAAAAGATGTGTAGAATGGATGAAAACTCAATAATGCTAGTTGGTAGTGATAATATTGTTCTTAAATCTGATAACAGAGGGGTAAATTGGTTTGTTACCGGAAACGACTATAGTATGTGTAGGTTTCTCGCTGTTGACACTCCCAACGATTCCGTTGTTTATACTGGTGGTGAAAATGGTCTCTTTTTAAAAACCATCAATGGAGGAAGTAGCTGGACAGCATTAAATACAGAATTTAAATCAGGCAACATATCATCCTTATTCTTTTTTAATGAAAATGAAGGTTTTATTGGAGATAATTTTGGTTCGATTTTCCATACAACTGATGGTGGTGTTAATCAAACCTTAGTATTCCAAAACCCAACACCAATTTTCGATTCGGTAAGCTCTGTTAATGATCTCATTTTTGTTGATGACAGTGTTGGTTTTGCTGTTGGTTGGAATAATGCCATTTACAAAACAACTGATAGAGGTGTAAATTGGGTTAAAAAATATACCCCATCAAATGGTCAATATTATGCCTTTAATTCTGTTGATTTTGTTTCCGATTCTGTAGGATATGTATACGGTTACGGCCGACAAAGTAACTGGGGGAGCCGAATTTATAAAACAGTAGATCAAGGTGAATCATGGTCCTTTGTTAAAGAATTTACTTTTTCAATTAGTCCAAGTACAATGAACTTTGTTAATGCAGACACAGGTTATGTCGCTAAATACTACGGAGAATATGAGTATACTTATGATGGAGGAACAACCTGGGGAAACAACGTAATTACTGGTCAGACCTCTTCTTTTGCAAAAATTACCTTCATTAACGATTCAGTAGGTTTTGCAAATGATAGAGAAGGATACTACACCACTACAGACAAAGGAATAACCTGGAACTCTGTATTCTGGGGGAATTTTATAAGACATTATGATCATCAGTTTTTAGACGAAACAACCGGTTACTTTGTCGGACATGAAGCTTGTATCATTAAAACATATTCAAATATTTCAACCGGGTTAATGAAAAACAATATTGAAATTCCTTTTATGGCTTACCCCAACCCGGCTAATCATATGTTAAACATAGATTTAGGTAAACAATATAATAATATAACCGTTCATGTCCGAGATGTGCTCGGAAATTACATTACCTCTCATGAGTACCATCAAAAATCAGTTATAAAACTAAATACAGAAGATTTATCTTCTGGTATTTATCTTTTAACTGTTAAAACCAATAAAGGTACAACTCTAGTAAAAATGGTAAAACGGTAAAACGATTTGCCAACAACATCTATATTTTATATTGTTTTAGCTTTATCATTTTAAACTAAAGTTTAAAACAACACAAAAAACATAGATTAGGCGTTGGCAAACATTAAAATAGACTAAAACTCGAATTCAAGAACTTAATGTAAATAAACCTAAAGTAGTATGAAAAGAATATACATTGCAACCCTCATAAGTCTATTAATAACATCAACGAATGCCCAAATTCAATTTGATTGGTCTAAATCTATAGGTGGTACAGGAAATGATTATGGGTATTCAATGACTATTGATGCTAGTGGCAACATCTACTCTACTGGTATCTTTCAAGGTACTGTTGACTTTGACCCTGGTGCAGGTATTTTTAATTTAACTTCTAACGGATCTTATGATATGTTTATTCAAAAATTAGATCCTAACGGCAATTTCTTATGGGCTAAACATATAGGAGGTACAGGATTTGACAATGGTACATTCATCACTATCGATGCTATTGGAAATATTTACACGACCGGTTTATTCGAACTTACTGTTGACTTTGACCCTGGAACAGGGATTTTTAACTTAACTTCTGCTTCGGCTGGAAATGCTGATATGTTTATTCAAAAATTAGATCCTAACGGCAATTTCTTATGGGCTAAATCTATAGGAGGCATAGGAACTGATCATGGTAAATCAATTACTATCGATGCCAGTGGTAATGTTTACACTACTGGTTATTTTTCAGACATTGTTGATTTTGATCCAGGGTTAGGAGTATACAATCTTACATCTATTCCTGGTGGTGGCGCATTTGTTCAAAAATTAGATCCTAACGGCAATTTCTTATGGGCTAAATCTACAGGGGGATCAGGAAACTCCATTACCACCGATGCTCTTGGGAATATTTACTCTACTGGTATCTTTCAAGATACTGTTGATTTTGACCCTGGTGTGGGAACTTTTAATTTAACTTCTGCCGGGGGTGCTGATATTTACATTCAAAAACTAGATGCTAACGGCACTTTTTTATGGGTTAAACATATAGGAGGTCTAGGAAATCAAGATGCCATTTCAATTATCTCTGATGCCATTGGCAATCTATACACTACTGGTTATTTTTATAATACAGTAGATTTTGACCCTGGTGCAGGAACTTTTAATTTAACTTCTTCCGGGGGGGGAGATATTTACATTCAAAAATTAGATCCTAACGGTAATTTCTTATGGGCTAGTTCTGCAGGAGGCATAGGGTTTGACAATGGTTCGTCCATCAACACCGATGCTCTTGGGAATGTTTACTCTTCTGGTCAGTTTCAGAATACAGTAGATTTTGACCCTGGTGTGGGAACTTTTAATTTAACTTCTGCCGGGAGTTCTGATATTTATATTCAAAAACTAGATGCTAACGGCAATTTCTTATGGGCTAAATCTATAGGAGATATAGGGAATGATATTGGTCAATCAATTATTATCGATGTCAGTGACAATGTATATTCTATTGGCACATTTCAGAATACAGTTGATTTTGACCCTGGTGTGGGGACTTTTAATTTAACTTCTGCTGGGAATACGGATACTTATATTCAAAAATTAAATCAATGTAATACATCAGGTATAATTTCAACAATAACTTGTAATAGCTATACTTCACCAAGTGGAAACTACACTTGGACAGTAACAGGGAATTATACTGATACTATTCCGAATGCTATTGGTTGTGACAGTATAATTACTATTAATCTTACTATTATTCCAAGCGGAATTGCAAACTATACATTAACTGACAATGGAAACGGAAACTATTCGTTCACTAACACATCAACCGGTAGCTTTAATCAATCTCATTGGGCTTTTGGTGATGGTAATACCTCTACTACACTTAATCCTAATCATACTTTTAGTGCTAACGAGGCTTATGCAATAGTACTAACAATTAATGATTCTACAGCTGGAGGTACTTGCTTTGATTATTTTATTGACACAATTACAGTAACAGGAGTAGTAACTCCTTTACAATGTCATTCTGGTTTTGTAATGTATCCAGATGTTGCAACTGGAGATATAACAGTGGTTAATAGTTCTACAGGAACTAACTTAACCTACTTATGGGATTTTGGTGATGGGACTCCAACCTCTTCTCTTCAAAACCCTACTCATACCTATACCACTTCAGGACCATTTTATCTTTGCCTAACAGTAGATGACGGAGCTGGTTGTTTGGATATGTATTGCGATTCTATTGGAGAAAATGGTGTTGTATTTAAAACAGGTGGGTTTACGATAAATGTTATAGGAACTCATATTTCAACTGGACTAGACAATCATTCAGAATTGAATTCAGATATAAACATCTACCCCAATCCTACTTCAAACCAATTAACAATTGATACAGAACTAAAACTTAGTGAAATAGCAATTATTGACATAACTGGCAAAATAATTATGACAACAGAACAAAACACAAACATTTTAAATGTCACAGATTTATCCGATGGTATTTACTTTATTCAAGTAATCACTAATGAAGGAACAGTTACAAAAAAGTTTGTAAAACAATAAATAACGATTTGCCAACAAGCTCTATATTTCATTATGTTGGCTGATAACTGTATATTTGGTTTCAACAAAACGAAAACATAGAGTAGTCGTTGGCAAACATCCGCGATTAACCACTTATAAAGTGAAAGTAACCATTCATAAGGTGGGTATTTATATCTATTGGTTAATCTTGTAGTATTGTAATAATTATTCAAAAACACAAACTATGAAAACAATACTATCAATTTTAATAATAGTTCTTTTCTCAAATCTAATACTCGCTCAAAACACAGTAATTCCAGATTCAAATTTTGAACAAGCACTAATTTCACTAGGATATGATTCTGGTGTGCCTGATGGAATTGTTCCTACAGCAAATATTGATGTGATTACTTCATTGAATGTTAGTTTAAGTAATATAACTGATTTGACGGGAATTGAAGACTTTATTGCCTTAGATTCTTTAACTTGTATGTTTAATCAGCTAACTAATCTCGATATCACTCAAAATACAGCTTTAACTCTATTGGCATGCTCGGATAATCAACTAACGAATTTAGATGTTTCACAAAACACCTTATTAACTAATTTGAATTGTAGTAATAATCAATTAACTAGTCTAAATGTTACTCAAAATGTTGTTTTAACAGAATTACATTGTTCTATTAACCAGCTAACTAGTATAGATGTTACTCAGAATATTGTATTAACAATTTTAATATTCGATTCCAATCTAATAACAGGTTTAGATGTCTCTCAAAACACTTCATTAATTAGGTTACACTGTGGCTTTAATCAATTAAACAGTTTGAATGTCAGCCAAAATATTAGTTTAAATTATCTTAACTGTCATTTTAACCAGTTGACTAATTTGAACGTTAACCAAAATACAGCTTTAATCGAATTATATTGTCCTAATAACCAATTATCAAGTATTGATATCACTCA
This sequence comes from Flavobacteriales bacterium, assembly GCA_002401955.1. Classification (GTDB taxonomy): domain Bacteria; phylum Bacteroidota; class Bacteroidia; order Flavobacteriales_E; family Vicingaceae. Next base: position 7,359 of record NVUQ01000107.1, read on the forward strand.
AAATACTGCATTAATTGATTTTACGTGTGCTTTCAATCAATTGGTGAATTTAGATGTATCTCAGAATACTACACTGACAAGTTTAAATTGTTTTAGTAATCAGTTAACCATGTTGGATCTTACCCAAAATTCAGCTCTAACTGATTTTAGTTGTTCTTCGAACCAAATGACATGCTTAAATGTGAAAAATGGGAACAATCTTAATTTTAATAGTTTCTATGCAGACAATAACACTAATTTGACTTGTATAGAAGTTGATAATTCAACTTGGTCTACAGCTAACTGGATAAATATTGATGTACAAACTTCATTTAACACAAATTGTGGTAATCCTTGTTCAGTAGGAATAGAAGAAAACACTTTTTCAAGGGTTTCAATTTACCCCAACCCAACAACAGGAACTATTAATATTGACTTAGGAGAGCTTAAGACAAATGTAAAAGCAACTTTAATTAATAGTTTAAGACAGGTAATTTTAACACAACAATTCGAATCAACTGACATTATAAATCTAGATATAGATGCTCCAACAGGTATTTACTTCTTACAAATAGAAACTACTGAAGGAGAAACTAAAACAATAAAAATTTTAAAAGAATAACGATTTGCCAACAATTTGTATATTGCATTTGGGTTGCGAGCAGTTGTAGTTTCTTGAGAATTTGGTCAGTTAGTGCCATAATTTTTGCTAGCAGTTTTTAAGTTAATTATTAGCAAGTTGCATCCTTGCTTTGGGCTTAGTAAGGGTTTGCTTTTTTGAAAATGTTTAGCTTGGGTAAGCTCACAAAAATTATTACTTTTAAGCTATTAAAAACTAAGCAAACGCAACATACATTGGCGTTGGCAAACATAAATCTAATGTTAAAAAATAAACTATGAAAATACTATCCTTTTTATTAATTATTTTCCTGTCTAACCTTAGTATTGCACAATCAATACAATGGCAAAAGTCCTTGGGCGGAACTAATAATGAAAGGGCAAACCGTGTTAAACAAACTACAGATGGGGGATATATTATTGCGGGAGAGTCCTACTCAAATGATGGTGATGTATCAGGTAATCATGGGGTTCAAGATGCTTGGATAGTTAAACTAACAAATATAGGTGGTATCTCATGGCAAAAGTCTTTAGGAGGTACTGGTGATGAAAGGATAACTTCAATCCAACAAACCATGGATGGAGGATACATTGTCGCAGGAGAAACTAACTCAAATGATGGTGATATATCTGGCAACAATGGTTTGCGCGATTACTGGATAGTTAAACTAACCAGTTTAGGTATTATCACATGGCAGAAGTCACTTGGTGGAAGTAGTTTTGACCATGGCTATAATATTCAACAAACAACAGATGGAGGATATATTGTTACTGGAAATTCTAGCTCAAATGATGGTGATGTAACAGGGAATCATGGTAGTGTTGATGGCTGGATTGTAAAACTGACAAGTACTGGCAATATAACATGGGAAAAATCCTTTGGAGGGTCTTCAGCAGATTACTTAACCCGTATTCAGCAGACTTCTGATGGAGGTTATGTAGCCCTAGGAAGTTCCTTTTCAAATAATGGCGATGTAACAGTTAACAATGGTAGTATTGATTATTGGGTTATAAAATTAACTAGTAATGGCAACATAACATGGGAAAAATCTCTTGGTGGTACTAATTCTGATCTAGGATCATCCATTAAACAAACTACTGACGGAGGTTACATTGTTACTGGTAGCTCTGATTCAAATGATGGAGATATTACAGGAAATAAAGGAGGTTTTGATGTCTGGGCAGTTAAACTTACCAGCACTGGAATTATATCCTGGCAGAAGTCATTAGGTGGTACAGGAGATGATTATGGAGTAAGTATCCAGCAAACTATAGATGGTAAGTATATTATTGCTGCATATTCAAATTCTCTTGATGGGGATGTAACTGGTAATCATGGTTTAAATGATTATTGGCTAGTTAAACTAACTACAACTGGAGTAATTGATTGGCAGAAATCTCTTGGAGGAGGTGCCGAAGAATGGGCAAACCATATTCAACAAACAACGGATGGAGGGTATATTGTAGTAGGATTTTCTGATTCAAATGATGGTGACGTATCAGGTAATCATGCTGGCACAGAGGATTTTTGGGTAGTAAAACTTTTTGCAACAGTTGGTCTAAAAGAATATAACTTATCCAACATCTCTCTCTACCCCAACCCAACCACCGAAAACATTACCATTGATTTAGGAGAGATTAAACAAAATGTAAAAGCAACTTTAACCAATAGTTTAGGTCAAGTTATTTTATCTAAGAATTACACCTCAACAAATATTATCAATCTTGACATAGATGCTCCTTCAGGCATTTACTTTTTGCACTTAGAAATTGATGGAGAGGTTATAACTAAGAAGATTATTAAAGAATAACGATTTGCCAACAACATCTATATTTTATATTGTTTTGGCTTTATCATTTTAAACTAAAGTTTAAAATGATAAAGCTAAAACATAGATTAGGCATTACCCAACATACAAAAACCAACTAAAAAAACCGCATAATAATATCTTTACCTCATAATTAAAATTTAACAGCTTATGAAACACAAAAAAACAATAACAAGCGTTGTGTTTGTTCTCTTAGGATTAGGAGGACTACACGCGCAAGAAAGCCCAACTGCTTCAGGTGGTGAGGCAACAGGAACAGGCGGAACAGCAAGCTACTCATTAGGGCAAGTGGTTTACACTACAGCTACAGGAACAAACGGAAGCGTAGCACAAGGCGTGCAACAACCCTTTGAAATTTCTGTAACTACAGGTGTAAACGAAACAACTATTAACTTAGAAATGAGTGTTTATCCTAACCCTACTACTAATTACTTGCAATTAAAAGTAGACAGTGAAAAGTTAGATAACTTAAACTTTCAACTAATTGACCTACAAGGAAAAGTAATTGATAATAAAAAATTAAGCAGTACTACAACTTCTATAAATGTAGAAAGTTTACCAAAAGCCATTTACTTTTTAAACGTAGTAAAAAACAACCAAATAGTAAAAACATTTAAAGTAATTAAAAACTAAGCCACAATGGGGCAAATAATTAAAACAATAGAAAAATGAAAAAAATATACACAGTAATAGCAGGGTTGTTGCTAACAGCAAGCGTATTTGCACAAGCACCCGAAAAAATGAGTTACCAAGCAGTAGTAAGAGATGCAAGTAACAGTTTAACAACTAACCAAGCTGTAGGTATGCAAATAAGCATTTTGCAAACTACAGCAACAGGAACAGCAGTTTACGTAGAGACGCAAACACCAACAACCAACGCCAACGGATTAGTAAGTTTGGAAATAGGTACAGGAACCGTAGTAAGTGGCGATTTTACAACCATAGATTGGGCAAACGACACTTACTTTATAAAAACAGAAACTGACCCAACGGGCGGAACAACATACACAATTACAGGCACAACACAACTAATGAGTGTACCTTATGCTTTACATGCAAATACAGCAGATAGTATTATTGGTGGAGTTTCGTTTACAGAAGTAGATGGTTCGGTAACTAATGAAATACAAACCATTAGTAGAACAGGAACTACAGTAACGCTAAGCAATGGTGGCGGTACATTTACTGATAGCGCAAACACCTACACCGCAGGAACAGGAATTGATATTACCAATAATGTAATTAGTGCCACAGGCGTTGCAACACTTACTATTGGGCAAAGTTACCAAGGTGGCATAATTTTCTGGTTAGATGCAAGCGGGCAACACGGTTTAATAGCTGCCACAGCCGACCAAAGTACAGGAATGCAATGGTACAATGGAACGTATAGAATAACAGGCACCACAGGTGATGGGTTGTATGCAGGAGCAATGAACACAGCCATGATAGTAGCCACACAAATGAACGATAACCAAACAGGCAATTTTGCCGCAAAAGTTTGTGCTGATTATTCAGTTACAGTTGGTGGAGTAACTTATGGCGACTGGTATTTACCTTCAAAACACGAACTAAATCTTTTATGCTTACAACAAGCTGTGGTTGGCGGTTTTGCTAATGACGCCTATTGGAGTTCTACGGAGAACGATGTCAACCTTGCATGGGTACAGTTTTTCCCCAATGGTAGCCAGCTCAGCGGCTCTAAGCTCAACACGGATTACGTGCGTGCAGTTCGGGCTTTTTAACAATTTATTACCGCGTAGCGGTCGATTATAGAAAAGCCAAAAGAGTATAGTCTTTTAGCTTTTCTTTGTTTTACACTAGAGTAAATGAAAACGTTGGGTAACATCCAATATATAATATGCCCTGCCTTTAGCTTTTTTTATTCTAATCAGCTTTTATGGTTTATCCCATAATTTTTGCTTGTGCTTTCTGGCTATTTTGTGCAAGTTGCATCCTTGCTTTGGTGAGTTTGTATGGGTGCTCTTTATTTGTTTGGTAGTAAACTGCGGGTTTGGCAAAAATTATTACTTTTAAGCATTAAATAAACATACGGCACATTACATATTGTGGCGTTGGCAAACATAAAAGATAAATATTATGAAAACATCACTAACATTTTTATTAATTGTTCTACTCTCCAATATAATAGCAGCACAGACAACTGCAATACCTGACCCTAATTTTGAACAGGCCTTGATTAACTTAGGATATGACACGGGAACACCTGATGGGCAAGTGCTTACTGCAAATATAAATTCTGTTACCTCTTTAGAAGTTATTAATAAATTTATTTCAGATTTAACAGGAATAGAAGATTTTACTGCATTAACTACACTGGAGTGTTATCAAAATCAATTAACCTATCTAGATCTTACTCAAAATATTAATTTAACTACTTTGTGGTGTAACCAAAATCAATTAATCACCTTAGATGTTACTCAAAATACAGCATTAACTTGGTTAAGTTGTCATTTTAATCAATTAACAAGTTTAGATGTTACTCAAAATACAGCGCTTACACATTTAAGTTTTGGTAACAACCAGATAAGTAGCATAAATCTAACTCAAAATACTGCTTTAATATATTTAAATTGTGAATTTGGTCAACTAATTAATTTGGATCTTACTCAAAATAATTCATTAATAGATTTATATTGCCATGGCAATCAACTTACTTGTTTGAATTTGAAAAATGGAAACAATAACAACTTTAATGTCTATGAGTCTAGAAGTAATCCAAATTTAACCTGTATAGAAGTTGATAATGCTTCTTGGTCTAATACTAACTGGATAAATATTGATGCTTGGGCTTCATTTAGTACAAATTGTAACAACACTTGTTCAACAGTTGGTATAGATGATGTTGTTGACAATGTTATTTCAATTTATCCAAATCCAACTTCAGGAAACTTTACTATTGATTTAGAAGAAACTAAAGAAGATGTTAATGTAACTTTAACCAACAACTTAGGTCAAGCAATATTAACTCAGGAATTTGAATCAGCTGACCTTATGGATATTGATATAGATGCTCCTTCAGGCATTTACTTCTTACAGTTAGTGACATCTAATGGAGAGTTAATAACAAGAAAAATCATAAAAGAATAACGATTTGCCAATCGAGTAGACGGCTCCGCCCATAACTGAGCGGATTCGCCTCTCACACCACTAAGCGTATGGTTCTTCCCGAAAGCTTTCGGGAGCGGTTCAATAATCATCTCAACAACCGCTCTTTACACCGGTTGATGCTATTCTCTACTTTCGTAAAGGGCTGCAATCCTACTAGAAAACTATCCGTAACGTAGAAATTACTCCCAATTCAATTTCGAGAAGAATTTTAGCCTGCCCCGTACTCGATACGGGATTCAGTCCTTCCCTGCTCGTGAGACCTCCCCGTTTTTAGGGGCTCGTTTCCTACAGGTACTATGACCTCGGCTGACTGCTCTACTCTGCCAACACGTGGCTAACCCCAACGCGGCAATCTGGCTCGTTCGCTAAAATGATTTACAAAATCATTTCTTTACGCTCCGCCCTCCAGGTAAGAACGTCCTCTTTCACTCAATGCCTGCCGTATCTACATAATTGACCTTTTGGTATTCTTTGGGCGTTACAAAGATGTGCTTGCTTACCCAATCAACTATGCCTCTTATACGGTTCCTGTTCGTCAGTACCGAGTTTTGTAGTCGGTATTTGCTCATTCTAGCGCAAATAATCTTCAGTGCATACCTCACGGTAAACCACCTTGCAGCTTACTAATGGTTCGAGGCGACCCTCGCCCATAAGGGACTTGCACCCTCTAAATTAAATACCTACCTTTCAGTAAATATTTGGACACCCATGCTGGGCACACACATCATCTATATTTTATATTGTTTTAGCTTTATCATTTTAAACTAAAGTTTAAAACAAAACGAAAACATAGAGTAGCGTTGTGCTTCATTAACCCAAACAAAAAAGACAGAAAAAAACAAATGAAAAGAAGCATCAATATACTATTCATTGTGATTTTATTAACACAAGCCTGTAAATCAAATAAAGATTTACAAACCAAAGAAAATGATAACCTTAAGCTAATTAAAGCAAGCTATAACAATTGGATTTCCGGAATTAAAGGAGGGGGTAAAGGAACAGAATTTTATCTTACAGTTTTATCAACAGTTAATGACATTAAAATTGATTCCATTTCAATTGGTAGTGAAAGATTCAAAACCATATCTAAACCAATAAATGATGAAAAATATTATGATATAGGAGAAATAAAATACAATAAAGGTGATACCATTCATATAAGAGCATCAGGGGGAAATGATTACAGAATAAACGAGATAGACAATAACAACTATTTAGAATATTATATTAAAAACGATAAAAAAACTTTAATAATAAAAAAATTTATAAAAATAAAATCCGTCAATCAACAATAAAACCATTAGACATGAAAAGCATATTTAAAGTTATTCTTCTTATTGCTGTTATAGCAATTTCAAAACATATTTCTGCCCAACAGTGGACTAATAATATTAAAAGTGAAAATCCAACTTTTTATGATATTCAAAAAGCATTTAATGATTATTGGGAACCCTTAAATGTTGAAAATGGAAAGTATAAAGTAAACGGTGTCGAGCATAAAGCTTATGGATGGAAACAATTTAAAAGATGGGAATGGTATTGGCAACAAAGAGTTGGAGAAAGTGGAAAATTTCCAAAGAATACTATAATTTGGGATGAATGGGAAAAGTTAAAAGTAAATAAGACTACGAATGTAAATAATAAAAAACCACCAAGTAATTGGTCGCCAATTGGTCCTTATGATGAAACTGTCTATGGTCTAGGTAGAGTAAATTGTATGGCGTTTCATCCAACAAATTCAAACATTTTTTGGGTGGGTACACCGGCAGGTGGTTTATGGAAAACTACAAATGGTGGTTCGTCTTGGACTCCAATTGGCGATAATTTACCTGTTCTAGGTGTTAGCTCAATTGCTATCGACCCTTCAAACCCCAATATAATGTACATAGCAACTGGTGATGGTGAAGGAGCATTTTCTCTTTTTGCATTTGGAAATGCATTAGCTGGCGACACTAAAAGTGTTGGAATATTGAAATCTACTGATGGAGGAAACACTTGGACAAATGTTTTATCAGCCCAACAGTTTGAAGGATTCTTAATTCGAAAACTTGTAATTGACCCCAATTATCCAACTTATCTATTTGCTGCTACAAATTGGGGGATATTTAGAACAGATGATGGAGGTACAACTTGGTCTCTCCCTCAACTTGGTTACTTTATGGATATTGAATTTAACCCAGGTAATACGGATATAATGTATGCTTCAACTTTTGATAATATAGGAGGGGATGCTCAAGTTTACGTAACCACAGATATTGGTGTAACTTGGACTCAAACAACATCATTTACTGGTATTAATAGAATAAATATTGCGGTAACTCCTAATAGTGTAAATGCAGTTGATTTATTATGTTCCAGAAAAACAGGAAACCCAACCACAGATAACAGTTTATTTGGCTTATACTACTCGGTTAATTCTGGTAGCTCTTGGACTATGTATTATGATGGTACTTTAGCAGGTCAAAACTTACTTGGTAATATAGATGATGGTACGGCTTCTGGTGGACAAGGCTTTTATGATTTAGCTTATGTTATTGACCCAAACGACTGGAACACTATAATTCTTGGGGGTGTAAATACTTTCAAGACTACTGATGGAGGAGGAACGTGGAGTCCCAGCAATGTTTGGACTACAAGTTCAACATATAATACAACAGGAAATACACAAATTGTTCATGCGGATAAACATTTCTTTGCTTATCATCCTTTGGTAGCAAATACACTTTTTGAATGTAATGATGGAGGTATTTATAAATCTACAGATAATGGAAATACTTGGACTGATATTACTAATGGAATGCAAATTAGTCAATTTTACAGCATAAGTAGCTCACAAATTCAACCAACAGTGATTTCAGGAGGGAGGCAAGATAATGGTTCCTTTATATCAGACGGAGTTAATGAATATTCCCTTACAGGTGGGGATGGAATGATAACACATTTAGATTATTCTGATACAAATTATTTCTACACTTCATTACAATATGGTGATATAATTAGATTCATTATTTCTCCACCTGATACTTTTAATATAGCAGATAATATTAGTGGAACACCTGTTGGTGAATGGTTAACACCTTACCAAATTGACCCTACAACACCTACGATACTTTATGCAGGATATGATGAAGTATATAAATCAACAAACAGAGGAAATACATGGTCTCCAATTTCAAGCTTTGGTTTTCCTGTTAATTCAAGGATGAGATACTTAGCGGTGGCACCAACAAATTCAAATTATATCTATGCGGCACGGTTAAATGATATATATACGTCTTCAAATGGCGGTTCTTCTTGGTCAAACATTACTGGATTATTGCCTGTTTCGAACCAATTTATTAGTAGCATTAAAGTTGACCCTACTGATGAAAATGGATTATTTGTCACCTTTTCTGGTTATGTTAATGCAAACGAAAAAATTTATTTTACACCAGATGCAGGAATTTCTTGGTTTAACATTACTTTAACAGGACTCCCTAATTTACCCGTTAATTGTATTGAATTAGATAAATCAAGTGGTGATTTATATGTTGGAACTGACTTAGGAGTATATATGTTAGACACTGGATTAGTTGTTTGGTCACAATATGGTACTGGCTTACCTAATGTTGTTGTAACAGATTTAGATATTCAGTATTCGTCTTCTAAATTGAAGGTTGGTACTTTTGGAAGGGGGATATGGGATATTGACTTAAATACTCCATTTGTTCAAGCACCTGTTGCTTCATTTACTTCAAATTTTACTTCAATTTGTGAAACGAATTGTGTCAATTTCACCGATAATTCAACAAATACTCCAACTAGTTGGAGTTGGTCATTTCCAGGTGGCACACCATCTTCTTCAACTCAACAGAATCCAACAAATATTTGTTATCCTAATTCTGGCACTTACAATGTTACTTTAACAGCAACAAATTCAGGAGGTAGTGATATTCTAACTATGACTAATTATATCAATGTAAATTCATTACCTACTACTGCAAATGTTACAGGAGTTGCTGCTCCGTGCGAAAGTACTTCTCAAACATATACTGCAACTTCAACAGGAGCAACATCTTATATATGGAGTTTGCCAGTTGGATGGACAGGATCTAGCGCATCAAATACAATTAATGTTACAGTTGGAAATAGCTCTGGTAGTATTTGTGCTACCCCAGTAAATAGTTGTGGAAATGGAACGCAGGGTTGTCAATCTGCAACGGTATCTCTTCTACCTACGACAGCATCTGTTAGTGGTAATCTTGCTCCAAATCAAGGAGCTTCAGAAACATATACGGCATCATCAACTGGGGCAACTTCTTATATTTGGAGTTTACCAGCAGGATGGACAGGCTCAAGCACAACAAGCACTATTAATGTTACAGTTGGTAGTACTTCGGGAAATGTGTGTGCTACTCCTGTAAATAGTTGTGGGAATGGAGCACAAGGGTGTCAAGCAATTTCAATTATTACTGGAATAGATGAAGTTGCTTCTTTGAAAGATATTGTTATTTATCCAAACCCAAATGATGGTTCTTTTAACATTAATATAGCAGATATTTCAACTCTTAAAGAAGTTAGAATAGTTGATGCTTTAGGTAAAGTAGTTTTTAAAGAAAATACAAAATCCAACAACTATTTTATTAAAAATATAGCAAGTGGCTTATATTCAGTTATCATTGAATTTGAAGAGCAAACTGTTCACAAAAAAATAATCGTTAATTAAATTTATTGTCATAACTAAAAACGAAGCAGAGAAATTAATCAAAACTAAATACTCTAAACTTAAAAAAATAAAACACAAAAATCCTGTAGATATTTTACAAATTACACTCTTACTCAAATTAATAATGGCACATACGATATAACGTTTAAATTCAACAAAAAATTTAAATCTAACTCTCATACACAATCTGAATATTGGGAAAGCTGCAACCTTGAATACTTTGAAGCTAACTTTATCATAGCAGAATAGTATTTGTCAATATGTAGTAATGTTTCAAATCGATTTTTTTGTCGCATATTTTTACTATATTTGCGACAATAATGATAATTTCTATCGAAATACAAGTACTTGATAAAATCAAAAATTTAAAAAAAGGAACACTCTTTTTTGTAGAAAGTTTTTTGTCTATTGCTAATGCAAAAGCTGTAAATAAAGCGTTAGAACGCCTTGTAGAAAAAGAGTCAATTATCCGAGTAGCAACAGGTATTTATACTCGTCCTAAACAAAGTAAATTATTCGGCAACATTACTCCTACTGTAGAAGAAATTGCAACAGCTATTGCTAAACGTGACAAAGCTCGAATTGTACCTACAGGAAGTTATGCTTTAAATGCTTTAGGATTATCTACACAAGTTCCACTTAAAACTGTTTACCTTACAGATGGAGCAGCTCGTAAAATAAATTTAGGTAAGCGTACCATTCTATTCAAGAAAACCACACCTAAAAATCTCTCTGCTAAAGGACTGATTAGCAAGTTGGTTATTCAGGCTTTAAAATCGATTGGTAAAGGCAATATTAACCCCGAAGAAGAACGGAAAATTTTGGAATTGCTCCGAAAAGAAAATCCTGAATATTTAAGACACGATATTTTACTTGCTCCTGAGTGGATTAGAATAATAATGCGTAAAACACTCCAAAATGAATAACGAATTAATTGAAATATGGAATAACCTTTCACAAGAAGATAGAAAGGCTATTTACCTTGAAACTGGAGAAAGAGAAGGTTTGCCTGCATCGGCAATTGAAAAAGATTAGTGGGTTACAACAGCATTAAACATTGTATTCTCTTTGCCTGTTTCAGAGCATTTAGTTTTTAAAGGAGGAACTTCTTTAAGTAAAGGATGGAATTTAATTGAACGGTTTTCGGAAGATATAGACCTTGCTATTGACCGTAAGTTCTTAGGGTTTGAAGGATATTTAAGCAACAAGCAAGTTAAAAAACTTAGAAAAGCATCTTGCGAATTTATTAGCAATGATTTCATAAAAAATATACGCCAAAAAATTAAGGAATTAGAAATCCCTGATGTAACACTTACCATTCAAGACTTTAAAGATTCTGATACAGATCCTTTAGTAGTAGAATTAATTTACAAATCGTTAACAGATGAATCTCCTTATCTTAATCCAAGAGTTTTAATTGAAGTTGGTGCTCGTTCTTTGATGGAACCAAGTGAGAAAAGAGGAATTCAATCTTTGGTGGGTTCACATTTTGCTGACCAAAATTTTGCTGACAAACTGTTTTTAATCCCAACCATTTTACCTAAAAGGACTTTTCTTGAAAAAGCTTTTTTGCTACACGAGGAATTTCAAAAACCAATTACTCAAATACGAATTGACCGATTAAGTCGGCATTTGTATGACTTGGATAAGCTAATGAATACGCAACACGAAAAAGATGCTTTAAATGATTTAGAATTGTACAAAACAATTATAACTCATAGACAAAAATTCAATACAGTAAGAGGAATTGATTATGCTAATCATCAACCAGAAAAGATTGATTTTGTGCCGCCAAATGGAATTATTAAGCAATGGAAATCAGATTATGTTGCAATGCAAGAAAATATGATTTATGGAGAGTCAGAAAGCTTTGAAAATTTAATTAAAAACATAGAAGAATTAAAGGAAAGATTTAGAAAAATAGGAATATAAGCCCTATCCGTGTTTTACATATTGTCGTGCTCGTTCCTGTGCTCGCCAAAAAGTAAAACTGCCAACAAAAAAGAAATTTAAAAAATCTCCCTCCCTTTTACTGGACGGAGAAGTTAAGTGTAAATGGAATGTCTAATATTGTTGTGACGAATTAATTAAGTCCATAACTTATATATTTGAATTATGGAAAAGAGACAGTATGAGAATGAATTTAAGACAA
>NVUQ01000108.1 GCA_002401955.1 Flavobacteriales bacterium
GGATTGAAGAAAATAAATAAAATCCCCCCGACCCCCTTTAAAAGGGGGAGTTCTTTTGTTTTCAAAATTAAGAATATAAGATTCTCCCTTTTAAGGAGGGGTTTATTCGTTATCAAAAATAAGAATATAAGATTCCCCCTTTTAAGGGGGCTAGGGGGATTAATTCTGTTACTATTTTTTTCTTTGACAACCCAAGCCCAACAAGATTCCATAAACACCAAGCGACTAAAAACAGTAATTGCTGCTGAAACTATTGGTTATGTAGGTGCTATGACAGGCATGTATACTTTATGGTATAAAGATGTTCCAAGTTCTTCTTTTCATACATTTAATGATAATGATGAGTGGTTACAAATGGATAAAGTTGGACATGGAGTAACTTCCTATTATGTTGGGATGGCTGGTTATCACGCCTTAAAATGGAGTGGAGTAAGTAAAAAGAAATCTGTTTGGTATGGAGGAACCTTGGGTTTATTCTTTTTAACTTCTGTAGAAGTTTATGATGGTTTTTCATCTGATTGGGGATTTAGTTGGGGAGATGTTGCTGTAAATACTGCAGGAGCAGGTTTTTTTATTGCTCAGCAATTAGCTTGGGACGAACAGAGAATTCTTTTAAAGTACTCTTATCACAAAACACATTATGCAGATATTAAGCCGAATTTGTTGGGAGAAAACTTACTTCAAAACACCATTAAAGATTACAATGGACAAACTTATTGGGCAAGTATTAATGTTGCTTCTTTTTTAGGAGATGAAACGAAGTTTCCTAAATGGTTAAATGTAGCAGTTGGTTATGGTGCAGATGGAATGATAGGTGCTTTCAGAAATCCGAGTTATTTTCTCGATAAAAGAGAACGACAGTATTATTTGAGTTTAGATATTGATTTAACACGAATTAAAACAAAGAGTAAATTTGCAAACACTGTTTTAGGAGCCTTTGGATTTATAAAATTCCCTATGCCAACAATAGAATTTAACCAGAGTAGTAGAACTCGATTTTACGGGGTTTATTTTTAACTATTTCTTTTTATCAGTAAAACAAGGGCTTAAATTTCCTTTTAAGATTTCAATAACGTCTTTTTTTGCTTTTACATAATCAATTGGCTCATTATATGTGTAGCACCAAAGGGTTTGACTTTGTTCTTGGTCATCAAGCATTTTATAGAGAGTCATAACATAATCGTCTTCTTTCCCACTTGTTTTATGGAACATTAAAAAGTGTATTCTGTACAATAATTCATTGTCTACACCATCAGGATGGGTGTTGTATACGTAATAATTTATTTTGGTGAAGCTTTTAGACATCCTGTCCTCTGGTAATTTCTCAAACCACTCATAGCCCCAAATGTTTTTATCTTTCCATTTAAACATTTCAAAACTATAAGATAAATCAATCCCGTCAGGCAACAATTTTTCATTATATGCCTTATAGAGTATATCTTGGAATTTTTTAGCTTTATCTATCTGACCTAAAGAAAAATAATTTTGAATGATAGTTTTAGTTAAAAAATATTTTTTTTCGTTTATCCACATTGGTCTTATATGTTCTTTTTCACTTTCAATAAGACTAATAAGCTTTTCTAAATAATTAATTGATTTGAGGTATTCACCTTGATTTCGTAAATCGTCTTTACCATGATAATATATGTTTACAATACGGTCTGATGCGAAATTAAAATCAGAACTTCCTACCTCAAGTTCTGATTTTAAAGATGTAAAGACTTCTATGGCTTTGTCTAATTCTTTATTTTCGAAATGGACATCTCCGATGTCAAATAATGAATCTATTCTGGATTGAGCTATTGTTATTATTGGTACTAAGATTACTATAACAGTTAGAATGATTCTCATTTATTTAAATTTGTTGAGCTATAAACGAAGTTATCATTTTTTTAGGGAATTATAAGCGTTAAAAATTTTGTAAACAAAAAAATCCTCACATTGCTGCGAGGATTTAATTTTTATAAAAATGTTGTTTCTAGTGTTCGTGACCTCCAGGTCCGTGAACATGACCATGGTCTAATTCTTCTGCCGTAGCATCTCTAACTTCTACAATATTTCCTGTAAAATGTAGGTCTTGATCAGCTAAAGGATGATTCATATCCATTGTTAAGGTTGCTTCGTTAACCTTAACTACTTTAGCAGGAAGAACTTGTCCGTTTTGGTCTTGTAAAGGAATTGTTTTTCCTTCTTCAATCCCTTCTGCAAGTTCTCCTTTATCTAAAAACATTTCTTTCTCTAATTCAATGATAGCTTCATCAGATCTTTTTCCGTAAGCGTTTTCAGATTTAATTCCGAAAGAGAAAGTTTCTCCAACATTTAATTCAGCTACTTTTGCTTCAAATTCAGGAATCATTTGTCCTAAACCAGATAAAAAGACCAATGGATCTTTTCCTTCAGTAGATTCAATCATTTCTCCATCAGCAGTATCCTTGTGTAGGTTGTAGTTAATAGAGATTACTTTATTTTTTACTTCGCTCATAATATTAATTTTTGGCAAATTTAATATTAATAGAACTACTATCAATATATTTGTCTCATGATTTTAATAGCAGATAGTGGTTCAACAAAAACAGATTGGCGTTTAGTAGTAGAGGGTGGTGAGATTAATAGCTTTGAAACTATAGGTTTTAATCCTTATTTTATTACTTCGGAAAGTATCCTAACTGAGTTGATTAAGTCAGACTTAAATGAAATTAAAGAGAGTGTAACTGAAGTTTATTTTTATGCAGCTGGTTGTTCATCTCAAAAGAATAGAACAGCAATACAAGAGCCTTTAAATACATTTTTTTGTAATTCAAAAGTAGAGGTGCAACACGATATGTTGGCTGCTGCACGGGCAACATGTGGTAAAGAAAAAGGTATTGTTGGGATATTAGGTACAGGATCAAATTCTTGTTTATATGATGGTGAAAAAATAACAGAAAATGTAAGGGCTTTAGGCTTTATATTAGGAGATTATGGAAGTGGAGCAGATATTGGAAAAAATTTTATTAAAGCTTTTTTAGCAAATGAACTTGCGGATGGGATACAAGACGCTTTCATAGAAGAGTATAATTTATCTACAGATGATATTTTAGAAGCTATCTACAAAAAAGCTATGCCAAATCGGTTTTTAGCGAGTTTTAGTTTGTTTGTTTATGAAAATATTGATGATCCAATTATTCGACAAAATGTAGTAAGTAGATTCGATTTGTTTTTTGAAAAGAACATTTGTGATTATTCTGATTATGAAGGACAAACCTTACATTTAATTGGATCTATTGCTTTTTTCTATCAAGATATTTTAAGTGATGTAGCTCAAAAATACAATATGAAAATTGGCAAAGTAATAAAACAACCTATTGAGGAATTGGTGAAGTATCATTTATAAAAAATGTCAGTTCTGTAAAGGTTCGGTAATTCTTGGTCATTGATCACATTTTGCGAAAGCAAAATCTTCGAAATGCAAGAATTTATTATCTAGAACATCATTTTAAACGAAATAATTGATTCTCGATACAATTTTTCTGCTACGCTGAGAAAAATCACTCGAATTGACAATTATTTCTTAAAACCAAACACCAAACACCAAACACTATACACTATGCACTAAACACTAGGGGTAAACCAATCGCCATTGCAACGCATTACTTGTTCAATAATGTCTCTTACACATCCTTTTCCTCCGTCTTTATCTGAAATGTAATCTACCATTTCTTTAATTTCTATTGCCGCATCATTCGGACAAGTAGCTACTCCACATTCTTTCATAGGGTAGTAGTCAGGAATATCATCTCCCATGTAAAGCACATTTTCAGAAGTAATGCCTTTGTATTTAAAATAGTTACGCAACACTATAATTTTATCTTCAACACCTAAAAAGACATCTTTAATACCTAAATAATTAAAACGATGTATTACCGATTTTGACTTTCCTCCAGAAATAATAGCAATGTTATATCCTTTTTTTAAAGCCATTACAATAGCTATTCCATCTTTAGTACTCATTGTTCTAAGTTGGTCACCATCTTCGGTAACCAAAATACTGCCATCAGAAAGTACGCCATCAATATCAAATACAAATGAATTTATTTTAGGTAAGAGTTCTTTAAAGTTTCCCATTATTTTCTTTTAATGATATTATCGGTTATTATTTTATAAATGTCTTGATAATCTTTAGAATTTGCTAATAGTTCGATGTGATTTTTTAGAACAACATCATCATTTCGTTTTGCAGGGCCAGTTTGCATTGTTTTAGGAGAGTTATTTTGTATCTTTTTAGCAGTCTCTATAATAAGAGGTTTCAAAATATCTAAATCAATGTTGCTTTGATTGAGAATATCTTCAGAAATGGAATACATATAATTAGTGAAGTTACAAGCAAAAACCGCTGCTAAATGTATTTTTTTTCGTTGTTCAGAATTAATTTCGTTTACGTTATTAGAAAGGCTTTTAGCTAAATCTAAAAGAGTGTTCTTAGTCTCATCGTTATTGGCTTCTATACAAAATGGAACTTCATTAATAGTAACATTTTTGTTTTTTGAAAACGTTTGTAAAGGGTAGAAAATTCCATAATTGTTAAAGCCATTTAAAACAGATAAAGGAATACTTCCAGAGGTGTGAGCAATAATTTTATTTTTAAAAGAAATTTGTTCAACAATATCATTAATAGCATCATCTTTAATGCAGATGATGTAAATATCACTTTCATCAGTAATAAACTTAACATCATCACAAGGCATTGCATTTAGCTCTGAAGCAAGAGAATAAGCATTATCTATAGATTTACTATATACCTGATTAATAGAAAAACCATTATTTAAGAATGCTTTTCCAAGGTGCGTTGCTACATTTCCAGCACCTATTAATGTTATGGTTTTTGCCAAACTCAAATAAACTTTTTAATTCCTTTTTACTCTGTAAAAATAGTTATTTTTGTCCGCATTAATTGTATGATACAATCCATTAAAAATATTCTCTTTTCACAAAAATTAACAGCTCTTTTGCTTGTTGTTTTTTTTGTAGCAATAGGCTGTGCTACGTTTATAGAAAACGATTATGGAACACCAGCATCTAAAGCTTTAGTTTTTAATACTAAATGGTTTGAATTAATTTTATTACTGCTGGCAATTAATATGGTGGGTAACATGTTTAAGTACAAGCTATTTAGATTAGAGAAGGCTTCTACCTTAATGTTTCACCTTGCTTTTATCGTTATAATTATTGGAGCAGGCATTACCCGCTACATAAGTTTTGAAGGCTCTATGCATATTAGAGAAGGAGAGATGAGTAATACAATTGTTTCTGCTGATGCTTATTTACAATTTAAGGTAGATGATAAGGTAGAGCAAATTACTTATGATAAAAAGTTGTATTTGAATCCAAGATATAATTCAAAATTTAATCCAAAGTTTGATTTTAAAGGAGCTAAGGTTGGAGTAGCTTATAAAGATTTTATACCTAATTCTATTGATACTGTTGTTCCTTTAGAAAATGGGAAAACAATTTTAGAAATAGTTACTGTTGGTAAAGGAGGAAGGTTGTCTCGTTTTATAGAAAGCGGACAAACCAAATTTTTTGGCAATTTCCCTGTCGCTTTTAATGATAATTCTATTGCAGAAGCCATTAAGATTAGCGAAACAGATACAGGATTAATTATTGTTTCTCCATATGATATTGATTTCATGAGTATGGACGATCAAAGTAAATCAGTTATTAAGAAGGATAGTGTTCAAGAATTTAGAAATAGACGCTTGTATTCAATTGACAATGTACAACTGGTTTATAAAGCACTTCATCAAAATGTAGAAATTAAACAAATATCAGCTCCTAAAGAAAATAAAAGTGGAGAAGATGCCTTAATTGTTGATGTTACTTGTAATGACCTAACACGAGAAGTTGTTTTGTTTGGCGGACAAGGATATATTTCAAACCCTACTATTTTTCAGTTAGCTGGATTGAATTTCTCTTTGACATATGGAGCTAAAAAAATAATTACACCTTTTAATATTCGTTTAAATGATTTTGAGATGGAGAAATATCCAGGGTCTATGAGTCCATCCTCTTTTGCTAGTGAAGTAACTTTGGTAGACAATCGTTTTGGTGGAGTAGAGTTTGATCAACGTATTTTTATGAATAATGTATTGGATTATGATGGCTATCGTTTGTTTCAATCATCTTATGATCAAGATGAATTAGGAACGGTGCTTTCTGTAAATCACGATTACTGGGGAACAACCATTACTTACATTGGTTATGGATTTTTGTTTTTAGGGATGATTCTTACGTTTTTTATGAAAAAAACAAGGTTTAACGCTTTAAGAAAAACCATTAAAAAACTAAAAGAGCAACGTACAATCGCTACAGTATTATTGATAGGTTTGTCTGCATTACTTCCTTTAAATAGTAATGCTCAACACGATCACAGCAATCATAAAGGAGAAGACCATTCGGCAGAAATTAACTATACGATTATTGATGCTGATCACGCTGATAAGTTTAGTCGCCTGTTAATGCAGGATGTAAGTGGAAGGATGAAACCTCTACATACTTTTGCTTCCGAGTTTTTAAGAAAAGTTCATCATAAAAATAAATACAAAAACTTACAGCCAGAACAAGTGCTGTTGAGCATTATGTATAACTCAGGATATTGGCAACAAGCACCTTTTATTTACATTAACAGAAATAATGAAAAGCTAAAAACCAAATTAAAAGCCGAAGGGAATTATGCTGCTTTTATCAATTTTTTTGATAAAAAGTTCGAGTATCTTTTAATGGATGATGTAAAGGCTGCAAATGCTAAACGACCAGCAGAACAAAACCAATACGATAAAGATGTATTGGCTGTTGATGAGCGAATTAACATTTGCTACATGGTTTATGAAGGTTCTATATTAAAGCTTTTTCCAAAATCGAAAGATGAAAACAATACCTGGTTTAGTAGTTTAGATTATAAGCAATTTACTACACACGATTCTATTTTTGTAAAAGCCATTTTGCCATTCTACTATTCATCCATTTCTAAATCTATTAAAACCAATGATTGGAGTGTTGCAGATAGTACCTTAAAGCATATTGGTGATTACCAACGAAAGTTTGGAGCAGCAGTAATTCCTGAACAAATTAAAATTGACATGGAAATAAGCTACAATAAGATTAATATTTTCAATACCCTCTTTAAGTATTACCCATTAATTGGTTTATTGATGATGTTCTTTTTGTTTTCAGACATCTTTAATGATAAAAAGTGGAAAAAGAAAGTTGTTAATGTACTAAGTGTTATCCTTTTTGGACTATTAATAGTACATACAGCAGGTTTGGCTGCTCGTTGGTATATTTCTGGGCATGCACCATGGAGTAATGGTTACGAAGCCATGTTGTTGGTTTCGTGGGTTGCTTTAGTCATGGGGTTCATCTTTTCAAAAAGCAACAGAATGACTTTAGCTGCATCAGCAATATTGGCATGTGTAGTTTTGTTCTCTGCTAACCTAAACTTTTTAGATCCTCAAATAACCAATTTAGTACCTGTACTTAAATCATATTGGTTAATGATACACGTTGCCATTATGGTGGGTAGTTACGCACCATTAACACTTGGAGCATTGTTAGCCTTTATTAATTTATTGTTGATGATTTTTAAAACCAACAAAAACAAATCAAAAATTAATGGAGTAATAAAAGAACTGACATGTATCATAGAAATGAATCTTACAATAGGTCTTTTTATGGCGGCAATTGGTACATTTTTAGGTGGTATATGGGCAAATGAAAGTTGGGGTAGATACTGGGGATGGGATCCTAAAGAAACCTGGGCTTTAGTAATTGTATTGTATTATGCAATGGTATTACATCTACGTTTTATCCCTAAAGCAAACGGAAGATTTCTATTTAACTTGATGGCTGTTATTGGTTTGTCAGTTGTTTTAATGACTTATTTTGGAGTAAATTACTACTTATCAGGATTACATTCTTATGCAGCAGGAGACCCAGTTCCAATACCAGATTTTGTACCCATTACTGCAGCAGTAGTTTTAGTAATAGCTGTTATTGCCGGAATTAGAAACAAGAAGTTACCGAGTTAAAATTCTAGAGAGTTTCGTTTAATTGTAAATGTTAATCTTGTTTCAATGCTGTTTACATTGTGTTCTACCAATTTAGTGTTTTTATTTGAGAAAGTCTTATTCATATAATGATATAAGCATTAATTATGTCTAAATTTGCAGCCCATTTTTTTTAAGTTAAATGTCAGAAAAAACAAAAGATTTAATAGTTCCAGCATCAAAAAAAGTACTCTATGAGTATCAACAAAAAGGAATGGACAAGATTTTTGAGGTATTAGAAAAATCTCCTGACAATTACAACTTACTATATCAATTACCCACAGGGGGAGGCAAAACAGTTATCTTTTCTGAAATAGCTAGAAGATACATTGAAACATCTAAGAAGAAAGTTTTAATCCTTACCCATAGAATTGAATTGTGTGCACAAACTTCAACAATGTTAGATGGGTTTGATGTAAAAAACAAAATCATAAATAGTAAAATAAAAGAACTTCCAGAACAAGATGATTATACCTGCTTTGTGGCAATGGTAGAAACCTTAAACAATCGTTTGCAGGATGATATGATTGACATCAAAAACATTGGGATGGTAATTGTCGATGAGGCTCATTTTAATTCATTTAGAAAGCTATTTCATTATTTTGAGAATTGTATAATGCTTGGGGTAACCGCAACGCCATTAAGCTCTAACGTAAAGCTTCCAATGTATCAGAATTATGATGAATTGATTGTTGGAGAGTCGATTTCTTATCTAGTAAAAAACGGTTTTTTATCTTCACCAACAACCTATTGTTATGATGTTGGTTTAAGCTCGTTAAAAATAGGTGCTAACGGAGATTATACCGTGCGTTCGTCTGATTTATTGTATGGTGATGATCCTATGTTAGAGAAGTTGGTATATGCTTATGAAGAAAATTGTAAAGGACAAAAAACACTAATTTTTAATAGTGGTATCAATACATCTTTAGGGGTTTTAAATTCTTTTACAGATGCTGGTTATGCCATAAAACATTTAGACAATAAAAATTCTCCTGCCGAAAGACGTGAAATTTTAGAATGGTTTAAAATGACTCCAGATGCTATATTAACTTCTGTAGGTATTTTAACCACAGGGTTTGATGAGCCTTCAGTTGAAACAATTATATTAAACAGAGCAACAAAATCGTTGACTTTATACTTTCAGATGATAGGAAGAGGCTCGCGTGTACTTCCTAATAAAAAGACCTTTACTATTTTAGATTTAGGAAATAACGTAGCTCGATTTGGTGCTTGGAATGCCCCAATAGATTGGCATGAAATATTCCGTGTACCAGATTTTTATTTAGAAAACATTGTTCTTGATACCGAGATTGAAAGAAATTTTAAATATAAAATGCCCGCAGATATTAGATCCCAATTTCCTAAATCAGAAATCGTTGAGTTTGATGTGCAAGAAGAATATAAGGAAGCCATAAAAAGAGGTGATAGACCAAAAATAGTATTAGAACGTTCTATGGAACAGCATACTAGGATGTGTGTAGAGAATAGTGAAGATATTATGGATGCTAGGAATTTGGCTAATTTACTTTCCGATCAAATTGCTTACCGTATTCGGTTGTATTCATATTCTATCTGTAAAAGCACCGACAATTACCTAAAATGGCTGCAAGAAGATTATGAACGTAAACTGATGCAAAGTTTAGGTCCGCAATTTGTTAGTTAACAACTCTGCTGTTAACAACTATCGTAAGACCGAAAGAAAGGAGGTCTTATTTTCTCTAAATTCATACCATCTTAATACTAATTTAAAACAGTTGAGTTATGAATGATATCGTTTTAGAAATACTATTTAGTAACAAATTAACTTGTCCGGAGTGTGGAGCTCAAGAAAAAATTGAAATGGACTCAGAAGAAAAATCTCGCATATATGAGTGTGATACTTGTAATGAAGTAATTCAAACGAATGACGATGAGTGTTGTATTTGTTGTCAATATGGAGAAGTAAAGTGCTTACCCGAACAGGTTAAGTGGAATTAGAAGATATATTTTTTCTATAGATTTATCAGATTAAAAATAATTTGTTCAAAAACTCTTGTTTTATTGAGCGAAATCCTGTTTTATATTCAATCTATTTTTGCTAATTTCGTTGTCGAATTTAAGGTAACTTATAACAATTGAATATGAAAATACTAGTATGTATAAGTAAAGCCCCAGATACTACTGCAAAGATTGCGTTTACTGATGGTGATACAAAGTTTGATGAAGGGGGAGTACAGTTTATTGTAAATCCTTACGATGAGTGGTATGCTTTAGTAAGAGGATTAGAATTGAAAGAAGCCAATGGCGGAACAGTAACTGTTTTGAATGTTGGTGGAGCTGATAGTGATCCTATTATCAGAAAAGCTTTAGCAATAGGTGCTGATGATGCTGTTCGTATTGATGCTGAAACAATTGATGCTTTATACGTAGCTAAACAAATTGCTAATTATGCTAAGGAGCAAGGTTATGATATGATTTTAGCAGGAAAAGAAACAATAGATTATAATGGTTCTCAAGTAGCAGGAATGATTGCTGAATTAATGGATGCACCTTACGTTTCATTAGCTTCTAAATTAGATATGAATGGAAATACAGCTACTATCGAAAGAGAGATAGAAGGTGGTGTTGAAGTGATTGAAGTAAATACACCATTTGTATTAAGTGCAGCTAAAGGGATGTCAGAAGCACGTATTCCAAACATGAGAGGAATTATGGCAGCAAGAAGTAAACCTTTAACTGTTGTTCCAGCTTCAGAAGCTAGTACATCAACAGCTATAAAAGGATTTACTTTGCCTCCAGCAAAATCAGGTTGTAAATTTGTTGATACTGCTGAAGAGTTAGTAGAGTTGTTACACAACGAAGCTAAAGCTATATAAATTTAATAGAAGCTAGAGATTAGATAAGAGAGAAAAGACTAATAATTTTTAAGTTTATGTTCTCTTCTCTTTTTTCTTTAATCTCAAAATAAAAAAAGATATGTCAGTTTTAATATATACAGATTCAAGTAACGGAGCATTAACTAAAAATGCTTTTGAAGCAGCGAATTATGGTGGGCAATTAGCCAAAGCAGCAGGAACAGATGCAATTGCTGTTGTAGTAGGTTCTGCTTCAGGATTAGAAGATTTAGGAAATTATGGAATATCAAAAGTAATGCACGTTTCAGATGCTAGCTTAGATAATTTTGATCCTCAAAAAATAGCTCATATTGTTGCAGCAGCAGCAAATGAAACAGGTGCAGATACGATTGTATTTGCTCACGATTATACAGGAAAATCAGTTGCACCTCGTTTATCAGCTAAGTTAGATGCTGGCTTAGTAACAGGCGCTATTGCATTACCAAATGGAAATGTGGTTAAAAAAGCCGTTTTTTCTGGTAAAGCTTTCGCTGAAATTGAAATTACTACAGCAATAAAAATTATTTCTGTTTTGCCAAATTCATTGGATAAAGTAGAAACTGGAGGAAGTGCTGAAGTGGTAGCTTTTTCTGTAGAAATTCCAACTACAGGAATTACAGTAAAAGAAATCAAAAAAGAATCTACAGAATTATCTTTAACAGAAGCCGATGTAGTTGTTTCTGCAGGTAGAGGTTTAAAAGGACCAGAAAACTGGGGAATGATAGAAGAGTTAGCAAAAGAATTAGGAGCAGCAACAGCTTGTTCTCGTCCTGTTGCAGATATCGGTTGGAGGCCTCACCACGAACATGTTGGGCAAACGGGTATAGCAATTAGACCAAATTTATATATAGCTACAGGAATCTCAGGAGCAATACAGCATTTAGCTGGAGTTAATGGAAGTAAAGTAATTGTTGTAATTAATACCGATTCGGAAGCCCCATTTTTTAAGGCTGCTGATTATGGAATAGTAGGGGATGCTTTTGAAATAATTCCTAAAATGATTGAAGCAATTAAAAAATTAAAAGCTTAAGAAAAATCACTAAATTTATGGAGGTATAAGTTGCCTCCTTTTTTTTATGGATAAAATTGAATTAGAAATAATAGGACTTTCATACAGTCAAACACAAACAGGAGCTTACGCACTTGTATTGGGAGAGAGGGATGGTGCTAAAAGAAGATTGCCTATTATTATAGGTGGTTTTGAAGCCCAAGCAATTGCTATAGAGTTAGAATCTATGACTCCAAGCAGGCCTTTAACACACGATTTGTTTAAAAGCTTTGCCGATTCGTATGAAATTACGGTAAAAGAAATTGTTATCTATAATTTAATAGAAGGAATTTTTTATGCCAAATTACTATCCGAAAAAGATGGAGAAGTGATAGAAGTTGATACCAGAACTTCTGATGCAATTGCTCTAGCCGTAAGGTTTAAATGTCCAATTTTTACTCATGAATTTATCTTAGCGAGTGCAGGAATTATTTTAGATGAATCTGATGACGGAGAAGATGAATTAGGAAAAGAATTAGACGCTATAGAGGATGAATTAGATGCTATTAGCTTTGATGAACCAAAGTCATTAAGTTATGATGATCTTACTATAGAAGAGTTAAACAAAAGACTACAAGATGCTATTGAAAGTGAGAATTACGAAGAAGCATCTAAAATTAAAGCAGAATTAGATAGACGTAATGCGAATTAACCTTTCTTACCTTAAAAATATTTAATATATTGTTGTCCTAATTTACTTTTTATGACAACACTTTTAACCATCACTTTTACTTCAATATATAGAGGAGCCATAGGAATGGCAACTTTAATCTTTATTGCATGGCTCTTTAGTCGTAATAAAAAGCAAATTGATTGGAAGCTGATTGGTAAAGGATTGTTGATTCAAATTGTTTTTGCTGTATTAATATTAAAGGTCGATTTTGTTTCTGTAGGATTTGATTTTGTTGGTAAAATTTTTGAAAAAACAATAAGTTTTACACAAGCAGGAACAATGTTTCTTTTCAGTAGCTTTGACTCAGGAGTGATAGAATCACCTCTAGTCAATTTTGTGATAATGGTTTTACCCACTGTTATTTTCTTTTCTGCTTTAACGAGTTTGTTTTATTATTGGGGAATTCTTCAAAAAATAGTATATGGTTTTGCATGGGCTATGAAAAAGGTATTGAAGCTATCAGGAGCAGAAAGTTTAGCTGCCGCAGGTAATATCTTTTTAGGCCAAACCGAAGCACCCTTATTGGTTAAGCCTTATCTAAATAAGATGACCAATTCAGAAATGATGTGTTTAATGAGTGGAGGAATGGCTACAATTGCTGGAGGAGTTTTAGCCGCATACATTGGTTTTTTAGGTGGGGATGATCCGGTAGAACGAGTAAAATTTGCTAAACATTTATTGGCAGCATCAGTAATGTCAGCTCCTGCAGCTATAATAGCGGCAAAAATGCTAGTGCCAGAAACCGAAGAGATTGATGAGGAGCTTGTAATTTCTAACGATAAAATTGGAGCTAATGCTTTAGAAGCAATTACTAATGGAACATCAGATGGAATTCGATTAGCAGTTAATGTAGGAGGAATGTTACTAGTTTTTACAGCTTTAATGGCTATGGGTAATTACTTGTTACTTAAAGTAGGTGATTTAACCAGTTTAAATGAATTTATAGCAACCAATACGAGTTATGATAATTTATCTTTTGAGTTGGTGTTTGGTTATATAGGGGCACCAATTGTATGGTTAATGGGAGTTTGCAAAGAAGATATGTTCTTGGTAGGTCAATTGCTAGGTGAAAAAACCATCTTAAATGAATTTTTGGCTTATGGATCTTTGGGCGAGATGAAGAGCTCAGGGTTATTTCATGAAGAGAAATCTATTGTTATGGCAACATATTTCTTGTGTGGTTTTGCTAATTTTGCTTCAATAGGTATACAAATAGGAGGTATAGGTTCTTTGGCCCCAAATAAAAAAACTACCTTAGCTAAATTTGGCTTTTTAGCATTGTTAGGAGGAACATTAGCCTCTTTGTTTACAGCTGTTATTGTTGGGATGCTTCTTTAATAATTATAACATTTATTTTGATAAATTAAAAACACTTTTTGTATAAATAATTTAGGGAGATTTGAACTTTAGGTCATAGTTATCCGTAAAAGAAATATGAAAAGTGTTGTATATATACTACTGACTTTACTGTTTTTTTTAGGCTTAAGTTACTTTAACTATGTCGTTGCTGTAGGTGGTCCTCCTCCAATGGGAGGCCCTCCTTGTTGGCCTCCTTCTAATTGTGATATTCCGTTAGATGGTGGACTCTCTTTTCTATTGGCGGCAGGAGTTGCTTACGGTTTAAAAAAAGTATACGGTAAAGCTAATGGATAAGATACTTTTTTGAAATAGATATATGAAAATATAATCATAACAATAGTTCTTAAAATACATACTTATAAATGAGAAAAACATGCTTAATAAAAGGACTGTTATAAGTTTCAGATTTTGTAAACTTTGCATAAAAAAAAGCAGCCTTAATAGGCTGCTTTTAAGCTTTTTATAATTTTAGTTTATTTTGGATCAACAACACTAACTGTTCGCTGGTCTAGAGTGACTGTTTCATTACCGTAAGTTCCACTTATTAATACAAAATAGGTTCCTGCATTAACTTTTCCTCCTCCTTTGTTAGATCCATCCCATTCGAACTCTGGGTACTCATTACTTTCGTATACTAAAAGTCCCCATCTACTGTAAATCTTAATTTGGATATCATCATGACAAGGATTTGAAGTACCACCAACTCTATTACCATCAGCATTTGTATAGCCTAAAGTAAACACATCATTAATGCCATCTCCATTTGGTGAAAACACGTTAGGAATAACATCTAAACTATCAAAGGGAGGTAATACAGTATAAGAGAAATTAATAGTATCTTTAAGTCCATCTGATGTTGGACAATCAATAGAAGAGATTGTTGCTTGAATGTTGTAAGTATTTCCAATGTGCTCGCAATCAGGAGTCCAGCAAAACCTTTTTGCTGAGTTAATTGAGCTTGGGGCTCCATTCGAAACATTAGTTGTGAGAATGCTGTCAGAGCCGAAGTAAACCCAGTTTTGGTATCCGAAAGTATTATCAACAGAAGGAAATTCTGCTCCCATGGAGAAGATTTCAGAAGTAATTTCAATTTGCATTGCATCAACAATATTGGCATCATGGAATACAATATTTCTACAATATTCGCTTGCAAAAGGAATTGATTTGTTCCCCGGGCTTTTAAGGTCAGCTATTGGCTCAATTACTTCGATAAAAAAATCAATGGTGTCACCAGAAACTCCATCGCAACCTACAGAATATCCAGCCATTCTAAAAGGGTAAGTTACACCAATTTGAGAACAAGAAGGAGTATAACACCACCTTTGTCCTATATCTCCAACATTACTAGCTGCACCAACTAATGGGTCATAACCATTTGGGGGTATAGTTATATTACTGTTAAATGATGTTCCATCCCAATCCCAGAAATAAGTATAATCTCCATTTCCATCAGGAATAGGATTTGTATAGTAAGCACCAGAATCAAATATCGTAGATGTTAATTCCATATATAGAGTGTCTCCATTAGGATCAGACCAAACCATATCTCTACAATATAATTTATTATAAGGTATTTGGATAGTTACATTATTGGAAATCACAGTGTCGACTTGTGTTAGTGGATTCCCTCCAGTACATCCTCCAATAGATTGGAATTGAACATCTCTTCTAACTTCACCAATCTTAACCCCGTTTCTATATTCTTCAACTAATACACCAAAAACAAATTGTCCGATTAATGTTGTTGAACCAGTCATAATACCAGTGTTTTGATCAATTACCAGTGGAGGAGTTCCTCCTATCATATTAGCTAAATTATACCCTCCACCCCAAATTACATCATTATAAGGAAAAGCTGGAGCAGTATTCATAAAGCCATCATCTAGAGGGGTAACTAAAGAGTAAACTAAAGAATCACCATCAACATCAGTAACATTAAATTGAAATGTTCTTGGGTTACCAACACAAAAGAATGCATTTAAAGGGTAGTCACCCATATCTGGAGATGAATTGTTAAGGGTTAAAGCGTCAGCAGGATTAGGTATTTCACAATAAAAAGTCATACCTTCATTACTTGGATCGTTTAAATTTGTAACACCGCCATTTCTACAGCATATCTGGTATTCAAGAAAATAACCATTTCCATTGGCATTATCTGGTATAGTAACATTCTGAGTAAAGATTCCTTGATCTACACATATTCCAACAACGGGAAAGCATGGGTCAGAAAAAGGAAGGTTATTAGTTAATGTGGGGTTATTTAAGGTCCAAGTTTGCTGTGTTGCGTATGTAACGGCATCATGTAGTCTAACAGAAGCAGTTGACGGCATCGGTGCAGAACTAGATTGACAAGAACGAAATACTCTTACTTGGATTTGAAAATCATTTTGAGTAGGACCAACCCATTTTACAGTTATTTCTCCACCAACTATGTGAGATGCATTTACAACTGGAGCCATCAAGACAATGGCAATAACTAATAATAGAATCTTTTTCATTATATAATATTTATGTTTCATTTTTTAACTAGATGCAAAAATATAACAAAAGGTTGCATTATTTAAAATGATAGGTAAAATATATACCTGTTAGTATAGTAATTACACTAATTAGCTGTAAAATGTTAAAAATTTCATTAAAAAAATATTCATTGTTAATTATAACAAAATGTTACATTATGTAAAAACTCACACCTGTTAGTGAAGTAATTGCACTCATTAGCTGTAAAATGTTAATCAAGATAATTCCTCGAAGTTCTGTTTCAGGGTATAGGATCTTAGTGTTTATCTTTGTTTTATGAGCGATTATGTTAAAAGAGATACAATAAGAGTTTATTACTGTATCATTTGGCTTGTCCGATAAAGTATCGGTGGAGTATATTGTTTGAAACTGTTGAGATAAGTTTGGTAGAAGTAGGTGTAAAAATAGAAGGAAGGTTTGAGATTAAGTTTTTAGAGATAGGTTGCAATGAGAATCGCGTGCATTTTTTTTGTTTAAGATGTTCTCATAATGTTAGTATAAACGATGGTTCAAACAATAAAGAGTATTACAGTAAAAGAACTTTTTCGGCTTCAACCAGCAATTAAACAACAATTATTAGGAGGTCAATTTTGGTGTAGTGCTTATTGTATGAATACAGTTGGTTAAAATGCTAATGAAGAGGCAATCCAAAAAAAAATATAATTAAATAGGAAAATATAACCAAAAGTTACATTATTTAAATTTATTAATAAAATAGATACCTGTTAGTATAATAATTACACTAATTAGCTGTAAAATGTTAATTTTTTCACCATCAAAAAAACCCCAAAATATGGCAACTATTGGTATTAAATAGGTAACACTTGTCGCAAACAGAGTAGATGTTTTTTTGATAAGCATATTAAATAGAATAATAGCTAGTGCAGTTCCAAAAACAGAAAGTATGACAATGTATATTAAAGCAATATTTGAAAAAGGGTTGCTTATACTTACGTTAACAAAATCTGTGGTAAATAAATAAGCAATTGTAAAAGGACCAAGAGAGAAAAAAGATAATGCAGCGATATGAATCGAGTTTATTTCTTTTAAATACGTTTTAATAACATTTACAGATAATGCGTAGCAAAGGGTGGCTAAAACGATAAGTAGTGAGTAGTTAATATTTGAGTTTTCGAAATTAAGCCCATTAGAAGTAATTAAACCTATAGCACCTAATAGCCCAATGATAATTCCAATTATTTGGCTTTTTAATGGTTTAGATTTAAACAAAATAACGCCAATAATTAATGCAAATACTGGAACTAATGAATTGAGCATTCCGCTTAAAGAACTAGCTACTTTTGTTTGTGCTAGGGTAAACAAGAATGCAGGAATCCCATTTCCTACTATGCCTGTAAAGATTATATATTTCCAATCTTTTAGTCTTACTTTTTTTAAGGAAGTTATAGCAAAAGGAATCAAAACTAAAAAGGCTATGCTTATTCTTAGAGCAGCAACAACGCTGTGTGAATAAACTTCTAAACCTTTCTTCATTAAAATGAACGAACTGCCCCAGATTATAGCAAGAAATAGAAGTGTTATCCATTGCCAAATCTTTTTATTTAGATCAAAAAATGCCATAAATTAATAAAGGGCAAATGTAATTACTATTCTAATAGATTATTTATTATTTTTGGGGTATGATTACAATTAAAAAAACATTTACGATATTATTTATTGTTGCAATTATCTCTGCTTGTGAGAGTAGCACAGAACAAAATAAAACGGCTTCTACGGAAGTGTTAATAGAAAATGTTATTGTTGCCGATTACGCTATTGAGGGAATGGTTTGTGCGATGGGATGTGCCGCAACGATTGAAAAAGACGTTTTAGGAATGACTGGAATTGTAGTTTCGGAAGTAGATTATGAAGCAGGGAAAGCACATTTTGAGTTTGATGAATCTATTGTTTCAGAAAAAGAAATTATTAGTAAAATTGAAAGTATTGCTGATGGTCAGTATAAAGTAGGAGAGTGGGTAGAACAAACTAATACAACAAGTGTTGATGCAGAAGATGTAGCAGAAAATAATGAAGAAACAATAACAGAGGTAAGTTTACCAAGTTTCGAAATTCCTAACTTGTTTACCTTGTTATTAGATCAAATTTAATTACGAATAAAATACAGTATTAAAATATAAAGCGATCCGTTATCTAACGGATTGCTTTTTTGTTTTAGCTTTTCTTTCGAGATAATACATTTAGATTAATACCAAGGCCAAAAGAGACTCTAACCTCATTTAGTGAAATTGGCGGAGAATCTGATAAATGATTTCCATAAACATATCTTGCATCAGCAAAAAGATGAAAGAATTTTGTAGCATATAAGTTAAAACCAATTACACCAGAAATTAATGGATTAACAGCCATAGATGATGTGCTTGAGTTTACATCATTGGCAATAATAGGGATCAAGTCAAAAAGTTGGGGAGTAATCTTTAAAAAGTGTGAACTTTGTACTTAAAAAAAGATTATGGATAGTGCCTCATTTTTAGAGATAGCCAAAT
>NVUQ01000109.1 GCA_002401955.1 Flavobacteriales bacterium
CATAAAAGTAATATTATTATTAATCATAAAAATTAACATTAATTCAAAAGAAAATTAGATGAATAAACCAACTGTAATTTATTACATTTGGAAGACTTTAAAAATTAAAATTAAAATTCAATGAATGATAGCTTTAGTAAGGTTAAAGACTTTGTTTTAGACCTTGGATATACAATTACCAAGACAATTGAGGAGGATCAAATAATTATTATTAATGATGAAGCCTCTGGAATAAAAAATTGTGCAATTGGTTGTGCTGATCCAATTTTGATATTGGAACAGTATTTAATGGAAATAAACTCTGAATCGATAGAAGTGTTTCAGAGTTTGTTGAAGAAAAATAGAGACATCATACATGGTGCATTTGTGTTGGATGAAAGTGGTAAGAAAGTAATTTTCAGAGACACATTACAAATTTTGAATTTAGACAGGAATGAATTAGAAGGATCGTTAAATTCTTTGAGTTTATTATTGTCAGAATATTCAAACGAATTAATTAAATTTTCAAAAAATTAGGAGGATATAAGAATGAGTTTATTTAAAAGATTATTTACATTAGGAAAAGCAGAAGCTAACTCTGTAGTTGATAAGTTAGAGGATCCAATTAAAATGACAGAACAAGGGATTAGAGATATGAAAAAGGATCTTGAAAATTGCTTGAAAGCGCTGGCAGAGGTCAAGGCCTTAGAGATTAGAACTCGAAATGAAATAAATACAGAGAAAGAGAAGTCTGTTGATTATGAAAAGAAAGCGATGTTGTTACTTCAACGAGCCGAAAGTGGTCAGATTGCTGCCGATGAGGCCGATAGACTAGCGGGCGAAGCGTTAAATAAAAAGGCTGAGAGTGATGCTCATGTAGAAAGAGCATCTAAAGAACAGGTGAAGTTTGAACAAAATGTTAGTAAATTAGGTGAAAATATTAAAACGTTGCGATCTAAGATTAGCTCTTGGGAAAATGAGTTGAAAACACTAAAAGCTAGAGTGAAGGTAGCATCAGCAACTAAGAATTTAAACAAGCAGATGGCCTCTATTGATTCTTCTGATACTATTTCTATGTTAGAAAGAATGAAGGATAAGGTGGAGCAAGAAGAAGCTCTTTCTGAAGCGTATGGTAGTATTGCTAATGAATCAAAATCATTGGATGATGAAATTGACAAAGCTATAGGTGGTGCTGAAGTAACTGCTTCTGATAGTTTAGCCGCTTTAAAAGCAAAAATGGCAGCGAGTAAAGGAGGGAACTCTGATGGGTCTAAATAATTTCGGAATGAATACAAGAACAGTTGTAGTAATAATATTTGGAATTGGTTTACTTGTGGTGTTGTGGTGGTTGTTTAAACTGGCTTTAAAAATGTTTATTCCATTATTAATAATCTTTGGAGGAATTTATATCTGGTATAAATATTTTAAACGGAAATCATAAATGAACGAATTAGGATTGCACATATTAATGGAATTTAATGATTGTTCATTGGATATACTAAATGATTTAGAATCGTTAGAAGTGGCTATGAATGATGCTGCAGCGGCTTCGAAGGCAACAATAATTAAATCAGTTTTCCATCAATTTTCACCTCAAGGAGTAACCGGAGTTGTGGTGGTAGCAGAGAGTCATTTAGCGATTCATACGTGGCCAGAACATGGTTATGCTGCTGTAGATTTTTTTACATGTAATCTAAAAATGGATTATAAAAAGGCGTATGATCTTTTAGTGGAAAGGTTAAACTCTAAGAATCACAATTTTAAAAGTATAAAAAGAGGATTAATAGTAAGTAAAAGTCTAGAGAATGAGTTATCAAATTCTTAAGAGACGATCGTACGAAATTCTTGAAAAAGGACAGTCTGATGACATTTGGAGCAGGAGAGTGGATATCTTTATTATTGTATTAATTCTCTTGAATATTTTAGCTGTTATTCTTGAGTCTGTTAAATGGTTGAAGGAAGATTATGCCGTTCTTTTTGATTACATTGAGAAATTTTCAATAATTATTTTCTCTATTGAATACCTCATTAGAATATGGTCTATTACAGAAAAAAAAGAATACGCTAGTCCTTTAAAAGGCAGATTAAAGTATTTATTTTCATTCTATAGTATAGTAGATTTATTGGCTGTAGTTCCAGCATATATACCATTGCTAGTAACTGTAGATTCGAGAGTAATCAGAGGGGTTAGGATACTCCGATTGTTTAGGATTTTAAAATTATCGAGGTACAACAAGGCTTTTAGGCATATTCGAAATGTTATGAACCAAGCAAAGGAAGAACTCGTAATTTCTCTATTTGCAGTTTTAACGTTACTGGTAATTTCTTCAAGTCTCATGTATTTTGTAGAGAATGAAGTTCAGCCAGTAGCTTTTTCCAGTATTCCTGCAACTATGTGGTGGGGAGTTGCTACGTTAACTACAGTGGGATATGGAGATGTGTATCCAATAACAAGTTTGGGTAAATTAATGGCTGGAATAATGGCCATTTTGGGGGTTGGTCTTTTTGCCTTGCCTGCAGGTATTTTAGCCAACGGATTTGGATCAACCATTGAAAATGCAGATAAAGAAAAATCGGCTAAAATAAAAGAAAATAATAATCAGAAATGTGGCGAGTGTGGGCAGCAAATTCACAAATAATTTAAATTATGGGAATATTTGATTTTTTAAAAAAGGATAAAACTGAATCTAAAATTGATTTCACAGTTAATGAGTTGAAAAAAGGTTTTATGGTAGATTATTTCATGAAAACCTGGGAAGTAAAGAAAGTATATACCTATGATTGGGGTAATAATTTTTTTTCACGAGAATACTTGCTGGATTCAGGAAATGAAATTATATATTTACACGTAGAAGATGATGATGAACTAATTTGTTCTGTTTGGAATAAGTTAGATATATTTGATATTGATTCTGGATTGGCAGGCTCGATTACTGCAAGTGATGATGCTCCTAATAGATTGGTTTATGAAAATAAGACATTTATTAGAAAAGAGTCAAGTCAAGGAGTTTGTATCGAAGAGGGAGAAAGTGATGAATCAGAGTTAGTGAATTGGATGTATGAAAACCCTGAGACAAAGGAACTTTTGTCGATTGATCGTTGGGGAGAAGAGGAATATGGTTCGTCAAAAGGTAAATATGTTGAAGAATTTGAATTTTCAAATATTCTTCCAAGATAAAAAAAACAACGTAATGAGAATAAATTTAACAGTTTTAGTAAGCTTTACAATTCTAATCAGTTTGTTTCTTGTAGGGTGTGGAGGCAGAGAATTTACAAAAACACCACTAGATAATTATATTGTAGAATTTAGTAACGAACCTTCATTTTCCGTTATCATTGAAGATATGGATGTAGATGGAACTTTCTTTAAAACCTATAAACACCTGTACAAGGTCATTAGAAATAAGAAGGATGGAACTCCCTATTCAGAAATTTCAGGTTGGAAAGAGGTGGAGAAAGATTTTTTCTGGAATAACGAAAATAATTTAGGGATGACTGTCTTAGAAAAAGACGAAGAAGGGAAAATTTCTAAAACAGCATCACCTCCTGGATATGGTTACGTAGGTAATTCAAGATACGGAGAATGGAGATCCAATAATGGAAATAGTTTTTGGGCATTTTATGGGCAATATATGTTTATGTCTCATATGTTTGGAATGACTAGCAGACCAGTTTATCGAAGTCATTACAATACATACAGATCTGGCGGATATTATGGTGGAAGAGGATATTACGGACCAAAAACGGGAAGTAGTACAATGTATGGGACCAATTCGGCACAAACTAAAAAATCAAGACCAAATTTCTTTCAGCGGAGATCTACTAAGTCTGGGTGGTCTTCATCTCGAAGCAGGTCTGGTGGTAGATCTAGAGGTTTTGGGTTTGGAAAATAATTTATCTTAATAATAAAAAGAATAACTATGCAGTTTAATTTTTTAGCAACATTAGATAATCTTATTACAGCAATAATTTATTTGTTGGTGAGTTTTACGCTTTTCTTAATAGGAAAGAAAGTATATCAGTTAATTCATGTGGGTATTGACATGGATCATGAATTGGTGGAGAAAGATAATTTAGCTTTCTCATTGGCTAATGTAGGTTATTATATAGGATTAGTTATAGCCATTTCAGGTGTTTACGCAGGAGAGGGAATAGCCCATATAATAGATAACATTATTGATATTTTCATTTATGGGATGTTATCCATTATATTATTGAATGCTTCTATGTTTATTTCTGATAAGCTAATTTTAAGAAAATTTTCAATAAAAAAGGAAATAATTGAAGATCAAAATGCAGGTACTGGAGTGATAGAAGCCGCCATTTGTATTGCAAATGGATTAATCATTTATGGGGTATTGGCAGAAAATCAAGATAATTTTATTGGAATACTTGCGTTATGGGCGGTTGCGCAAATAGCATTAGTATTAGTTGGTATTATATATAATTTAATAACTCCTTATGATATTCATGAGCACATTGAAAAAGATAATGTAGCTGTTGGTATTGGATTTGCTGGAGCAATTATAGCCATTGGTAATCTAGTTAGATTTGGTGTTCAAATGGATGCAGAAAACTGGGTAATGGTAGGAGAAAATCTTTTATTAGAAACAGGAGTAGGTTTGTTAATGCTTCCTTTAGCAAGATTATTAACGGATAAAATTTTACTTCCTAAAAGAAAATTAACGGACGAAATTATTAATCAAGAACATCCAAATGTTGGTGCAGCTATGATTGAGGCATTTTCTTATGTTGGAGGATCTATGTTAATTTGTATGAGTTTTTCATAAGTCACGGTAGTTTATTTCTTATTAGGTAGATTCAAATGAAAAAAGGACTTTGGCTAAAAATTGCAATTTTTGCAACCGGAGTTTCTGGACTTACCTCGGAGTTTATTCTTTCTACGCTAGCATCATATTTTATTGGAGACACCATTATTCAATGGACAGTTGTATTGTCTATTATGCTTTTTTCTATGGGCATAGGAAGTCAGGTGAGCCGTGTAGTTGTTAAGCACTTACTAGTTACCTTTCTTTTGGTTGAATTCACGCTATCACTATTGATTAGTTTTTCTCCATTAATCGTTTATTCGTTGGCATCAAAAAGTGAATTTATTCATATTCTCATTTATGGATTGGCACTGTTGGTGGGGTTTTGTATTGGTTTTGAAATTCCATTGGCAACAAGGCTGAATGAGGCTCATGAATCATTAGATAAAAATATATCTAATATTTTATCATGGGATTATATAGGCAGTTTAGTTGGAGGATTGTCATTTGCATTTTTTGGCTTACCCTACCTGGGAATAACAAATACAGCATTTCTTTTTGGCTCGTTAAATTTTATTGTCGCTGTTATTTTATTTTGGAAATATCAAGGTTATAAATTGGAGTATAAAAATTGGATAATCTCAACAATAATCTTCTTATTTACTGTTTTAAGCTTAGGGTTTATCTATTCAGAACAGATCATTCTATTTGGTGAACAATCAAGATATAAAGATAAAATCGTTTATCAGGAACAATCTAAATATCAGAAAATTGTAATTACTCAATGGAAAGAGCATTTTTGGTTGTTTATTAATGGAAATCAACAGCTAAGTACCTTTGATGAATTTCTTTACCATGAACCTATGGTTCACCCAATAATGGCTTTAACTCCTGAGCATAAGAATATTTTAATTATTGGAGGAGGGGATGGTTTTAATGTGAAGGAGCTATTGAAATATGATGATATAGATAACATTACAGTAGTAGATTTAGATCCTGTAATGACTAATTTGGGCTTAGAATTTAGTGGGTTATTACAGTATAATGATTCTGCATTGCACGATTCTAAGGTGAAGATATTAAATAAAGATGGATTTAGTTTCTTAGAAAAAAGTGAGTTATTTTATGATTTGATGATCATTGATTTACCAGATGCAAAAAATTTGGAAATCAATAAATTGTATACGCAAGAATTCTATCAGATGGCCTATCGTTTGTTACGACCTAATGGAAATATAATAACTCAAGCAGGCAGTCCTTATTACGCTACACGAGGTTTTTATTGTATTAATAAAACGATGAGATCAGCTGGATTTGAAACGCTTCCAATGCATAACCAAGTGTTGACATTAGGAGAATGGGGCTGGATTATAGGTAGTAAGCATTATAACAAAGAGCAAATGATAAGTATAATGAAAAGAGGCTCGTATGAAAAGTTAAATAATAAATGGCTTAATAATGAATCTATTAATTTAATAACGTCTTTCGGAAAACCACTGTTCGATACATCAAGTGTTGAAATTAATACGATTAATTCTCCGGTTTTATATAGATATTATTTAGATGGGAATTGGGATTTGTATTGAGGAATAAAGATCTTGTTAAAATAAATAAAATAGAAAGTTTGAACACTGAAACTATTAATATACAGACTATAGAGATCTATTCTGACTCTCTTTTAAAAAATAACCCAGTTCTTTTTGATAAATTAAAAATTATCGCTCCAAAAGAAGGAAATGTTACCCCTAATGATTTACTCATAGAAGTACTTAAGTTTATGTACTTAGTGTCAGTTTTTGGTGTAAAGCTTACTCCGTCTAAAATTGTTGATTTAGGGTGGCACGAGTTTATCCTATTTACTAAAACGTATGAGAAGTTTTGTAACGAAAAGTTAGGGAAGTTTATCCATCATACTCCGGACGTAGATAAGGCGGCTAATAATAGAAATTTTTTAAAAACGATTCAACATTATATTCAACTATTTGGGAAACCTCCAGACGATATTTGGGGTGAACTATCTACTACAGAATGGAGTGATTCTCAATGTGGCTCCTGCAATTCAAACTAAAAAAATAATTATGTATTTTGAAAGTACCATAACAATTGATCCATCTCAGTTAACAAATATTGAGAGAGTTAAACCTACCAAGGCATTTAAAAGAATGCTCTATCATTTAACTATGGGAGGCATAACAGAAAAAGAAGAAAGAGAAACCTTTACGGCAATTTCTATTCTGCAACAGCTGAACAAAGCTTTTATGCAAAAAGGCATTACAAACGTAATTCGATTGTCGCACGATGATATTGATTTCTACTTAGATGAAAAAGGATTAAAGGATGATTTAAAAGAAGCATTTGATGCTTACGAATTAAAAATAGACCATTCGATGTCAACTTATTTTAATCAATTGGTACTTGTTTTAGAGCATGAAGACGATTCATTTAAATATTTATTAGAAACTAAAATAGCTAAGAACCATAAAGTGGGGAAGTATCCTATTGAGATAAAATTGACGGGGTTGTTAAATGATTATGGAGCCGATAATAAGACAGTTGAAAAGAACCTGAAAGGAGTGTTTTCGTCTCAAGAAAACTATGATGAATACAAACGAGAGAAATTACACTACTTTACTAATTTTGTAAATGATTTTGTTTTATGCATTCAAAAATCGATAGCTGTAGATGATTTAAATACTGAGATTAAGACCAAAATAGTAATTCCTAAAGAAAAGGTAACATCTAAACATAATATTAAAAGAAACAGAGGTTCAAACTATTATGGAGTGCATTATGGCTATTATGGCTTTGAGGATTATCTTTTATATAGTATGATGTGGTCATCTGTAGGGCATGGCTATGAAGTGACCCATACTGATGCGTATTATGAATCTGATGAAGGAAGTGAATTAGGACATTTGGAAGAGGTAGAGAGTACTTCTTCACATTTTGATGACTCTACTGATTTTGACAACCGATCAGACCTTTTTTCTAGCGATGATACTACTATTTCTGATAATAGTTCAGCGAGTAGTAGTTGGTTTGAATTTGATTCTTTTGGTGATTCTGATTCATCATCTAGTTCATGCTCAAGCTGTAGTTCTTGTTCTTCTTGTGGTGGTGATTAACTTTATTACAGGAATATTTGCTATTATTTTAAGAAGATATCGATTTAGCAGCCTGTATTCCTGAATCCAAGGCATCAAACATCAAAGGTAGTCGACCTGTGTCTACACCAGCAAAAGCTAGATTGTCTTTAAAAAGAGTCCGATCTTTAGTTAGGTAACCAGGATGTGGAATTGGCATAGCATGTCCAAGTAATTTTATATGTGCTTGTTTTACATGTTTACTAATATCCTCTTCATAGTATAAAGACATGTTAGAAATCGTTTCATAAACTAATGTTTCAGCAGAAGATTCAAAATCTTGAATAATGTAATGGTGAATATTTGGAAAACAATAATATGCCGTTAACACTCTGTTGTTTTTTTTATTTTGAATTTTTGAGTCAACAAATCCTAAGAATGTACCATCTGGAGAAAGAAAATCATTTTGCCATTTACTGTTTTTCAATTCTTTATCATTGAGTTCAATATTAACAACAACCCAAGGGGCATAAGTAACATCGCTA
The DNA here is from genome assembly GCA_002401955.1 of Flavobacteriales bacterium. Lineage (GTDB taxonomy): Bacteria > Bacteroidota > Bacteroidia > Flavobacteriales_E > Vicingaceae. Next base: position 8,377 of record NVUQ01000109.1, read on the forward strand.
AATTGAGCATGTGACTCAGGGTGAATGTATTTAAGGGCGTGCTTTTGTCCTGCATAAATAACACTGTTGGTAATGTATTCTTTTCGAATCATACTTCTTGTATCCAAGATATCTGCATGCCATTTTTTTCCAATTCTTTTTATTCCAAAAACTAAGTGATTACGCTTAATGTTGTCTGAAGGAATTTGACTCATCATCTTTTGAATGAAATAATAATTCCCTTGCTGTGGAGAGAATAATTCTATTTCGGTATTGTTGTAGTACGGTCTACATTTGTAATAGTGAATTCCTGCTAAAGCTGAAATTTGTTGAGCGGTTCCTCCAAAATCATCTAACATTTGGTAATCAACAGCTTCGATAAAATGTGAATCTATTGGTAAATACTTATTTAAGTAGTCAAAAAAAGTAATATGATCGAGATGATGCAGTTTGTTATTGATAAGAGTACTTGGTAGAGGAAATTGATTGTCGTATTCTTTTAATAGGTCAATAAAATTCCGTTTTAATTCATTGTTTTCTAATACAGAGCTTCTAAATTTCCCATTGTCGTAACATTTCTCTTCATTGTCTGAAGAAATGAGGTGCTTTTTATCTTGAAATTCCCAAAGGTTTTTTTTGCCATTGAATGTTATAATATCTAATTGCTCCAAGAGGTTTAATCCATCTTTTCCATAGTTATTTGGATAGGCTAAATCGTAATGAGCTCCCTGAGAATATAGTGATCCACTAATTTTGGTAGCGCCAGAAGTGCCACCAAGAGTTGGATCTAATTCACATACTAAATAGTCAGTTGATCTTAAAGAGCAAGCAGCTGATAATCCCGAAATTCCCGCACCAACAATAAGTGTTTCTATCTTTAAAGTTTCAGAAACGGGTAACTGGATGGCCGATCTAACCAGATGCCCTAATGACCTGTTGGAATCAATTTTTATTGGAAATTTGGATATTTCTAATTTATCGTTTAAAGAAAATTTCCCTCTACAAGCGGATAGCAATATCAATCCTCCACTAACTTTTAAAAACATACGTCTATCCATTTTCTTTCGATATTAAAATGGTTTTTAAATGAGGGTTAGAATCGTTCATTTTCCATATAAACCCATCTAAAATATAATGAGTTACCTGAGGTAAAGAGAGTAGTACGAGAAGTAAGGGTTGAAATTTAGATTGAGTAATTGCACGAATAGGATAGGTAATTATGGAGGAGAAAAATGCTGTTTTTTCTCTGTTTATAAGCATGTCCCATAAATATTCTTCTCCAAAAGCTAGTAAACATGAAATTATGATGGTGCTAGAGATAGTATAAATTACCTTTCTTTTGGAAAGGGTTTTATGGAGGCTATTTTTTTTAATCTGATAAAAAATGATCAAGGCAATATACGGGATTCCATGAGCTACAACATTAGTTAAGGTAAAAGCTATATCAGAATTGAAGAAAACAATACCTAAATACCAATTGAATAGGGTAGTCATTAACCATAATATTCGACCATAAGAAAGTGTATTTATCTTTTTTTGAATTAGTAACACTTCTTCAATCAACCATCCAGCCATAGCTATCCAATAAATTGATTCAGTAATTGTTCTCCACGGAAAAAGTACTGAAGTATTAAAGAAGTCCCCATCAACAAACCACACAAAATTACGATCCGATAAATGCCAAAATAAAACAGGATAGAGCATGCTGAAATACAAGATCCATTTATCCTTAAAAATGCGATGGTGCTGGGTGATATTGGCTTTAGCGGTGTAAAGTGCAAAAAAACCATATTGCTGTTTCATAAAATGGAACACCGCCAAATATGCCAAAACCCGCCAAAAATAGCTTGTAGCTTCTCGAGCAATTCCGAATAATAAAATAAAAGCAATAATAGGAGCAAGAATGAGTACGGTTTTATGGTTGTTGAACTCTTCCTTATCAAGGTAGGTTCTAAAAATGGTACTCCAAACATGAGTAACATCAATACCTAAAATAAAAACAACCCAAACCCATAAAGGAACATCATTTTGTAGAAAGTTATTGGGAAGGAAAAACAAAACGATCCAAATTATCCAAACAGGAATAAAAAGGAGAGAAAGGTCTTTATGTTTACCAAATAACCACATTTTTATAAAAACTTTGCCCAAGTACCATCTAAATAATAACGGTATAATACAGGGTTGTGTATCGTATTGACTTCCACACTGTCAGCATTTCTCAAATCTTTCCCGAATGAAGTCATGAGATTCATTGATTCGTTTGTAATCCATTGAACATCTAAATCTTGAAAATCCATCTCCAATAAATTACTTTTCATGGTTGTTTTATCCAAGTGTTTAGAACCAATTACCCAGCCCCATTCTCCAAACGAATAGACATGGTTATGAATTGGAAGTGTGTTAAATCCAGAAGCTCCAAGTGTTTTTTCAATAGAGCGAAATGCTTTGGTCGTATAATAAGGGCTTACAGCTTGAGTAATGATATGGCCCATCGGACGAAGCTTTCGGTTACAAAGATTGTAGAATTCTCGGGTATAAACTCTATTTATATCAATACTTTTTGGATCTGGAAAATCCAAAATCATCACATCATAAAAGTCTTCTGTATTCTCTAAGAACTGGAAGGCATCTTGATTGATAACCTTTACTCTAGGGTCGTAATACGAGCTATCATTCATTTCAATAAAAATGCTATTGGTCATACCAATCTTAGTCATTTCAGGATCAATATCTACCAATGTTATTTGTTCAACACCTTCATATTTTAATACCTCACGAATTGCACAGCCATCACCAGCACCAAGAATCAATACATTACGATGGTCTTTAGTTAATTGCATTACGGGATGTACTAATGGTTCATGATATAACCATTCATCAAAGGTGCAGAGCTGTTTACTGGAATTTAAATACAACCAAAAATGTTCTTTCCATTGAGTTATAGTGATTTTTTGATAGCGTGTTTGCTTTGAAAATACAACTTTATCGTTATACCTTTTTTGTTCTCCATAAAGTACAATTTCATCTGCGTTGTAGCTTAAAAATGAAATTACAATTAACAGTGTTGGAATAACTGCCGAAAATGCAATTCGATAGGTCTTAGAAATGTGTTTCCTAAGACGGATAAAAAGCAAAATAGCGACTAAGAAATTAATTCCTCCTAAAATAAAAGGGGTATGTGTTAATCCTAAATAGGGTAATCCAACAAAAACAAAAAATAAACCACCGAGCAGACTCCCATAGTAATCGTTTTCCATTACCCCAGCAATGTTTGTTCTTAGGTCTTCATTTTCTTCATTAATCCGAGTTACTAAAGGAATTTCCATACCAATTAATAAACCTATACTTATGCAATAAGCATAAATTATAATTCCAATATGTTCGGTAACTCCCATAAAGAAATAGGTAGATAACGCAGCTGTAGATGTTAAGAGCGTTAAACAGAATTCAGCGATCAGAAATTTTTCTAATATTTTAGTATTGAATTTCGTACTGATTCTGCTCCCAACGCCCATTGCAAATAGCATTATGGATAAAATCATGGTCCATTGAAAAACAGAATCTCCCAAGAAATAGGTGGCTAAAGTTGACAATATATATTCGGCCACTATACCAGAAAGGCCAGTAGCAAATAGAGCAAGTTTAAGAATGCGTGATTTATTGGTTTTCAATGGGTATAATTTAGGCTTACAACATTATAAAAATAAATCTATTTAATCGCTTATTTCGGTTGTTAATTCTGGGCATTTTTGTTTTGTTCTGTAGCCTGTTCTCTAATAATACTGTGAATAGGTTCAGGGAAATCATCAACTAAAACACATTTTTTTGGTTTATCTTTATGATAAATGAGTAATTCTATTTTCTCATCTGTCAATTCCTTTACTCTTGTACTTCCAATTATTTTTCTGAAGGTTTTGCCATCATGTGTTTTAAACTCGAATAAGAATTTAAAAACAGGGATGGTCTTTCCTGCTTGTTTTCTTCTATACATGGTAACGTGTCGTTTTAGGAGGGTTCCTTCAGCAACAATTCCATTTTTTAAAACCCATAGTTTAAACAATTGATCGGATGTCGCAAATCCAAAAACAACAAATCCTATTAAAAATGAAAAACAAGCGGCAAATAGTGTTATTTGATCAACTACACTATTCGTTAATCCTTGGATCATACTCACGGTAGGCTCTTCCTTTAAATAAACTACGTCTATCTCTTTACCCTTATCAATTGGGTATTCGGAGTAAGAATGCCAGTAATAAGTTTCATCCCCTTCTGGTGTTTGGTAACTGTAGTTGATTTGATAATATTCATCATTCCAGTATTCATAATTTATTACAGTACCATTTGTTATTGGAGAATCCGATTTAATTTGATGAGATAACCAGTCGATTCCATTATAGACATCTGTTAAAAAGTAGGAGGAAATCGCCAATATTATTATAGCACTTATGGTGTAGCGAGAATTAATAAGGTAAAACAGTTTGTTTTTAAAAGGTATTTTAATTTTTCCCATCCGAATTTATAAGGTAGAATTTTTTCGTTTCAAATCAATAACAAATATATACTAAATTTCAAGTTCATGTAATCCGAATATAAACTATAATGTTGAAATACTTTTTATAAGTTTGACAACTCAATTTAAAGATGAAATTATGCTTTACGATATCACAATATTAACAGAAGCACGCTATGTAAACCCTTCAGAAAGAGATGAATACATTGATAATGTGTTGTTAGAAGACGAGCTGATTAGTAAAGAGCTTGAAGCTAAAGGTTTAAAAGTATTCAGAATTAATTGGGATAACCCTGATTTTGATTGGAGCTCTACCAAATATGTGTTGTTTAGAGCCATTTGGGATTACTTTGATAGGTTTCCAGAATTTTCAAAATGGTTAGATAGTGTAAGTCAGCAAACAAAACTGATTAACCCAGCTGAACAAATTGTTTGGAATATGGACAAACATTACTTAAATGATTTAGAAGATGCAGGAATAAACATTGTTAAAACGAACTTTATAGAAATAGGAGATACCCGTACTTTAAAACAAGCAATTGTAGATTCTGGTTGGGAGCATGTAATTCTAAAACCAGCAGTCTCTGGTGGGGCAAGACACACCTATAAAATTAAACCAGGAGAATCAAATCAACATGAAACTATTTTTGCAGCATTGATAGCTAAAGAAGCTATGCTAATACAGCCTTTTCTTCATAATATTATGAAGAAAGGAGAGGTGTCCTTTATGGTTTTTGGAGGGAAATACAGTCATGCTGTATTAAAGAAAGCCAAAGCAGGAGATTTTAGAGTACAAGATGATCATGGAGGAACAGTACACCCTTACAAGGCTTCTCCAGAAGAAATAAAGTTTGTGCAAAATGTTATGGCTAAGTGTAAAACTATGCCAGTTTACGGTAGGGTAGATGTTACTTGGGACAATGATGATAACTTAGCTTTAGTTGAATTAGAAATTATAGAACCAGAATTATGGTTTAGAAAATCTGAATCATCATCTAAAATGTTGGCTGAAGCTGTTGAATATTATATGGCCTAAAAAAAAATAATTTCATTACTTTTTTAATCGTCTTTTCAGAAAATAATTCCCAAATAAAAACTTGGGCTTAAAAGGGTTTAGCGTATAAATCACTTGATTAATCGTTTATATTTTCATGTTTGACTAATACTTGTGGATAGTTTAATGTAAAATGATAAATTCGCAAAAATATGAGTGATATCAATATAAAAGGAACGTTAAAAACTCCTACAATTTTATTTAAGAAATCAACTAATTACCTCTTGATTGAAGGTCGTTCTACACTAGAAAATCCAAATAAATTTTATAAACCTTTGATTTCAAATTTAAAAGACTCTATGAAATCGGTATCAGGAACAATGGAAATTGATTTTAAGTTGGAATATTTCAATACAACATCTTCATTGGCTATTTTAGATGTGTTAAAGCATTTACTATCTTTAAATACAGCAAAAAATAAAGTTGTAATCAACTGGTATTACGATGAAGAAGATGAGGACATTTTAGAAATAGGTAAAGATTACAGTACTATTGTAAATTTCCCATTTAATTTAGTTTCAAATTAAATTTATTTTTGTCTAATATCGATAGATAATCAAAGCCAGAGAATAAGTGTAACGAAATTATCGGGCATTTTGATTACAAAACTGTATCATTAGTGGTAACTCTTCCATTATTAGCTTATTCTTTTGCAAATTACGGGACTAATTGTTAGCTATCCAGAATTAAATTGTCAATTTTAATATAAAAGAAAGACAGGAACTTGCTGAAAATTAATTATTATTAGCTTCTGAAGAACTCTATTTTTCAAGTGCTTTATCAATTATTTCAATAATAATTTTAATTTGATGTAACTTTTCTTGAAGTTAAGTATCTTACCTTATGAAACCAATTAATTTGAATAAGGCGTTTTTATGAAAGATCAACAGAAAGAGTTTTTAGCACTCTATGAATCCATACACGAATCTTTTGCAAGGTTTTGTCATGCAAGAGCTTATGGATTAATGGATCCCGAAGATTTAATCTCTGAATCTGTATTAAAAGCGTTGGAAAAGTTTAATCAGCTTCGTGATAAAACAGCTTTTTTAAGTTTTATGTTCAGTATTGCTAAAAATATAGTAAACAGTAAATACAGAAGATTAAAGTTTAAAGGGGATTATAATGAAGCCAATGCACATAGAATACCATATGAAGGGTTGGATGCTGAAATGAGATACGATGTAACCGTACTTTATGAAGCATTAAATCAATTGTCTACAAAAGAAAAAGAGGCAATTATACTTTTTGAAATTAGTGGTTTTTCAATAAAAGAAGTTGCAAAAATTCAAAACTCTGGAGAATCTGCTGTAAAGCAACGATTAAAAAGAGGTAGAGAAAATTTAGCAAAACAGTTTAAGTCTGATCAACTTGAACATGAGACTATCGGCACTCGTTCTTCTATTTTAATGTCGATGTTTTTATAATTAAATTGTACAAAATGGAAACAAAATCTATAGATCACTACTTTAAAACTGCTCGCAGCATACCAATTGCTATGAGTTTGGAAAAAGTACAAGCGCTTGTAAAAATAAACGGAGTACCAACAACTCACCAATCATGGTGGAAAACTAAAAACTTTATTTTTATGACAACAGCAGCAATAATAATCATGTCAGGGGTAATACTCCTTAATTCATCAACAGGTGTAGAGCAAACCCAAATAACAAATCAAAAAGAAGTTGAAAATAACATAATTCAACCCGTATTAAAAAAAACAAAAAAAGAAAACAAAACGACAGTAATACCTGTTAAAACACAAAGTGTTGAAAAGAAAATAGAACCCTTAGTAATACTTCAAGAAGAGGTAACTGTATTCGGGAGTAAGCCGAAAATAGAATCAAAACCATTAATAGAATTAGCCGATCCTGTATTTATTATGTCAAATAATAATACATCATTAATTAATGTATCAGAGCCACAGTATGAAATAGATGGACAAACGAAAATCATTACTAAAGAACTTTCGGCAACAAGTGTAGATCTTGTGGTTGTTAAGAATTACAAAGGAGACATCAATATTGAAACTTGGGATAAACCTATCGTACAAATGGAGGCCTTTGTTACAATAAGTGGTGGGAATGATGATGATATTGAAAAGGCATTAGAAGATTTTGATTTGTCGTTAATTAGAAAAGGAAATAAAATTGAAATTGAAAATGAATGGAGTAAGCATCAAGATTGTAACTGCGTTGAAACAAGTATTAAAGGGAAAATAGTGACAAAGAAAGGGGAAAAGATTCGGGTTAAAAAGTACAAGATAGACTATGTAATAACTGTACCTAAAAAAATTAACCTTGAACTAAAAGATAGTTATGGAGATATTGTTATTAGTGATATTGATGGAGATGTAAAAGCAACGAGTTTTCAGGGAGACTTAACTGTTGGAAACATTACAGGGTCAATTGATTTAAATGAGAAATATGGAAATGTTGTAGTAGGAAACTTTTCAGAAGGAGAAATTAAACTATTTCATGCAGAAGCCGATTTTGGAAGTTCACAAAACATTGAATTAGATGCTAAATATTCTGATGTAACCTTTTTAAGTGTTCATGAGATAGAAATGTGCGCTTTTCAATCTGATATTGAGATTGAAAAAGAGGTGAAGAAAGTAACGGGTAAGATTAAATACGGTGATTTAATATTAGAGAATAATGCAAGTTATATCGAAATAAATGTTTTTCAGGCAAAAGTAGAACTAGAAGCAGTAGAGGAAATAGAGATATCTGGGTCGTATACTAACTTTAAGGCTAAAAGTATAGGGCGAATATTTCTAGAAAAATCTTTTCAGAATAGTTATAGAATAGAAACTGTTTCATCTATAAAAGGAGATTCAAAATACACCTCTTTTGATATAGGTATTTTAAAGAATGAATTGGATTTGGAGACCTTTCAGGGGAGTATAGATGTTGATGAAATTCTTGGAATATTTAGTAAGTTAGATATTGATTCAAAGTATACACCAATAGATTTAAGTTTTAGTAAGGATGCTAAATTTAATCTTAAAGCAGAGACTACTTATGCTGATTTTGATTATCCTAAGAATGCGATGCAAGTTGAAGAAGAGGATATAGCTCATCAAAAAAAGAATTTTAAAGGTGTTTTTAATGCCAATAATAATAAAGAACCCTCCTTGGTTAACGTTGTTTGCTTTCAGGGGAAATTAAATCTGAGGTAACAACTTTCTCATTAACCTGTTTAGTTAGTGTAAATTAAGATGGGTATATTGTATAATGCAATATACCCTAATTCGATTTTATATAGATAGTTAGGGGGACGGAATATTTTTTTTGCTTCCAGTTTCAACCACAGTAGCGAAATCAAGCAAAGCTTCAGATTTGGCATCTTCTTTAGAGACAAAGAATAATCACTCAGTATTTTTACATACCCAAAAAGAACATA